>JBILGU010000017.1:0-52218 GCA_044350805.1 Methylococcaceae bacterium | reverse complement strand
CGAAGGGAGCAATTCCGAGGATCTGTCAGGGGCCCGATGAAGCGCGAACCGAGAGCCTAAAATCGTCCAAGATCATGCCAACTAAGGCATGGAAGCCGAGGGCGGAATGATAGGCGCGGATTCCAACAGAAAGCCTACTTCATCCCACAGAGACGACCGCTCGAAGGCAACATCATTTTTCTGCCCTGGCAGCAGCCCAAAGCCACTTGGATGTCGTTCATCTCAAGCATGAATGGCGGAATGCTCGAAGATTTTGCCGTGGGCTGGGTTTCCGGGTCATATAAAACAAGCTCGCAGTGGCTGACCCAACTTGAAACCATTGAAGATTCCCAGAACATGGGCAAACGTGTCACCTTGGTCGCACAGGGTGATCACTATGATTATGATCGGCAGGCTTTTGCACTAGCGAGCTATCTGCTTGCAAACCAAGGGTCCGCCAGCTATCGCTACAGTGATAGTCAGGGAGAGTACGAACATTTCTGGTGGTACGACAGCTTTACACAGGCCCGAAGGCTGGGCAAACCCACCACGGATCGCTATCAGAATGCCAATGGCTCATGGGTAAGAGAGTTTGAGTTCGGTCAGGTAATCGTCGACCCCGTCAATCACCGATCCAACATCACTCTCCAAAGCGTCAGCCCTGAGGGGAAAACTCCCCTCCACGTCAGTGCACTGAAGATTTGGTATACCGATGCCTATCAGGTGAGCACCGAAGTCAGAGTGAAGAATGCGAGTAATGGTTATCCCCCGCCCTATACGCAGGTTGCACTGAGCACCCGACTTCCCAATGGCAGCATATCGCTCAGCATCGGTACCGTCGATGGCATTGTGAGTTTTTCTTTGAAGTCTCCTTTGAAGGGGACTTACACAAGCACTGTCACCAATGTCAAAGGCCCCAATGTGCGTTTTGAAACGGGCCCGCTCGTCTCGAACGCAGTGAGCAAGACCATTGACTAAGGAAAAGGGGGAATGAGCCTCCCGTTTCCCCTTTCCCTTTTTTATCTTTTTGTTCATTCATCGCCCCCTGCCCCGCGTTGCCTTTGCATCCCTCTAGGGACTTATCCCGATATTCAGGTAACCCACCCTCAATTAACCTGAAAGTGGCCTTACCCTTTTTCTCCGGGATGTCCCTCCTGGGGGGTGACCAGACTCATGCTCGTGACCTGCACGCTCAGGCCCATCAACGCAAAAGGGGGCCATTTTCTTGCCTGCCAGTTCGGTGGGCCGAACTAATTGTTGATACTCCAGGAGAGGCGATCCTCGATGCACAGGCTGAGCTACCGCTCTTTTGGATCTCAAGGCGCGCCAAAGCGGTGCGCGGTTCCCTCAATCATCTCGCTCTTGGTTTGGAGCCTCTATGTAATATCTCCCGCTCTTCTTGCAAATCCCCCAACGCTTGAATCCAAAATTGTGCTTTCCCCCTTGGAGCTGAGCTGGTTTTACAAGCCCCCAACGGATGGCACCACCACAGAGACCCTGGCCACTCAGGTCAAACACTTCATCCTGACGCGAAATGACGAAAATTTAAGAGATCAGTTACGGTCATCTCACGTCACCACTCCGATCCTTCAATATGTCCGTTTTGATGCCATCGAGGATCCCTGTAATGGCAAGTGTCCCTGTGAGCAGCAACCCTGGAACAATCAAGTCGCCTGGGAGCCTGGCGATTTCTGCGACATTCAATCCAAACACCCGGATTGGTTTTTGAGGAGCAAGGCAGGCAACCTGATATCGATTCAATTAGGCGATCAACGTCACGTGTGGATGGATCCTGGCAATTCGGGCTGGCGGGATTTCTGGTTGGCCCGCGTCAAGACATCTCAGAAGAAATGGGGGTGGGATGGGGTCTTTCTGGACAACGTGCAGGCCAGCCTTGGCCAATTTACGAAGGACAAGATCACGGTTCTAAACTATCCCGATGACCCCACTTTCCAGACCGCGGTCAAAGGCTTTCTCGAACACATTCGAAACGCCTATTTCATCCCGGAGAAACACCCGCTGGAAGGCAACATCATCTTTCTCCCCTGGGGACAGGAAAGAGAAGTCTGGGAGGCCTATATCTCCCTTATGGATGGCGCCATGCTGGAGGATTTTGCTGTGGGCTGGCGGTCAGGGGCCTTCAAAAGTTCTCAGCAGTGGTTGAGCCAAATCGAAACCCTGGAGGATTCCCAGAAAAAAGGCAAGCATGTCACTCTCGTCGCGCAGGGAGCTCAAGTGGACCTTGAGCGGCAATCCTTCGCGCTGGCCAGTTATCTCCTGGCCAATAGAGGATTAGCGAGTTTTCGTTATAGCGACGGCAATGGCCAATACAACCAGTTCTGGGATTATGAAAGTTACTCCAAGGCCCGTGCGCTCGGGAAACCGCTCAAGGAGCGCCAACCGCAGGACCAGGGCGCTTGGAGGCGGGACTTTGAGAACGGCTACGTGACCGTCAATCCGGAGCATCATGAGGGCCAGATCGTCTTGGTGCCCGGTTCAGGATCGACGGTCCATGGAAATAACCCATGACCTGAATCTCCTCTTTTTCGCATCGATGAGTCGCCTCCTTGACCCCTCAAGAGTGGCTCTGATGACTGTCCAAAAAAACGCTGCCTCCGGCGCTGAAAACCTTCCAATCAAGGAAGAATCCGCGTGATCACCTAGGCCCTTCTACAGATTGTGGCAGAGCGTCGCAGATCTCAAAAATAGCCTACAGAGACCTACCGATATGCCCACGCAGATTCGTTAGGTACCGATCCCTTTCGGTCCGCCACTCATCACTACGCCCAGGTGATTCCATTGAATGCTATTGAAAAAAAACTCATCAAATTGGTCACGCTTTTATCGTTGCTTTTTATCTTTGACTACTGGCGAATGGGTCATGATGGCATGGCATCGACGGTACCCCCTTTGTTCTCTCCAGTGGGTATTTTGGCCTGCCTGATCCCGATTACCTTTCGGCTGGATTGGAACTTCAGCTATCGCCTCTTTGGTGGGGTGATCGGATTTTCATCGCTCGCCGTGGGTTGGATGGACCCATCCATGCAACCACCGCTCAGTCAGCAGAATTTGAGTTTCACACTCATCCAAACTCTCTTGATCGTCGGTGTGGCTTTCGTAGCACAAAAACTTGCCATGGAGCTCAGAGCCCTGTTCATGGGAACTGGCCATGACCTTAGAGTGGCCTGCAGTAACGAAGTTAAGACACTAACCGAAAGCCAAAACGAGATCCAACGGGAGATTTCAAGAGCCCGCCGATATAAACGTCCCCTCGCTCTTATCGCCTTCGAGCCCTCTGGGACCCAGGACGAATTCTTTGAAAGCTATCTAGCACCTATTCATCCCATCCTCTTTCGTGGCTTCGTCATGAAAAACATGGCCGATTACCTAAAGTCCGAATCCCGACACTCCGACCTGGTCATGGAGGATCCTGCCAACCGACGTGTCCTTTGCCTTTGCTGGGATGCAGGTCGGCAAGAGGTTGATCAGGCTCTGAAACGTCTTTCAGATCTTGTTTCAGACCATATGAATTTGCCTGTTTACGGTGGCTATGCAGTCTTTCCAGATGATGCCGTGACCTTTGATCAACTGATCGCCTCTGCTTACCGTGACCTTGAAATGAATCGGACACATTCCACCGCTCCTGCCTTGGCTGCACAGCCATGGACCATGGGAAGGCACTTTGAATAGCCCCAAGACCCTGAAATTGAACCGGGATGCACAAGGCGCTCATCCTGCCCACCATTTCACGCCCGCACCAGGGAGCCCCACTGTCATGACTCAGCTTCTTCACCCTGCCGTAAATCTTCAACAGACCCGACAGTCAGCCACCGGATTCCTTAAGTCCTGTCTACTGCTTTTCTTTTGTTTTGTCCCAATGGGGCTCATTGGCCAGACAGCTGCCAATCCGATTACGGATGAGAACGCCTTGGTCGGTCAAGCCACGGGCTGGGCTGACTGGGACGCCACCAATCGTTTGGTGGAAGCCTATGCCAGCGAGGTCAGTCTAGTGCCCGGAGCCACGCTGCACCTTCATGTCAGCACCAAGCCTTCAGCAAGCTATCGTGTAGAGATCTTCCGCATCGGCTGGTATGGCGGAGACGGAGCCCGGCTTATGGGGTGCATACCCAGTTGCCAAAGCCCTAATCCCACGCCCGGAATGACACAACCCATGCCGGCTGCTAATCCCAGCACGGGCCTGCTCGATGCGAACTGGCCCGTCACGGATAACATCCCGACAGGGCCCAATTGGGTCAGTGGATACTACGTTGCGAAAGTGCGCCTGATGGGAAGCACAAGTGGCGTAGCCACTGTTCCATTCGTTGTCCTTCCCTCTGCCACACAAAGCAAGACAGCACTGATCCAGGTTCCGGTGAATACCTGGCAGGCCTACAACAACTGGGGCGGTAAAAGCCTCTACGACAACAACAGCACCGGGGGACGAGCATACAAAGTGTCCTTCAATCGCCCCTACGCCAGAACCAACTGGAGCCTTTTCGACTATGAAGTCCAAATGGTCCGATTCCTCGAGCGGGAAGGCTATGACGTTGCCTATCAAACCGACTGGGACACCCACAGCAACTCTGGCAGCATTCAAGGCTACCGACTCCTGATGCCCATCGGACATGACGAGTACTGGACCAAGGAAATGCGAGATAGCTTTGATGCTGCTCGCGATGGTGGCACAAACTTGGCATTTTTTGGTTCCAACATCGCCTACTGGCAGATGCGTTATGAGGATGCCGGCCGCACCCTCGTTGCCTACAAAAATGCGCTACTGGACCCACAACCTCAATCGAGCCTCAAAACGGATCAGTTTCGACGACTGAATCCTCCCCGGCCCGAATGCCAGCTCATGGGTGTGCAATACAACGAGTCAAACTGGGCTATCACCGGCGCATCCTTCTATCGGGATTTCTCCGTCAACCAGGGATCGCTAAATGATCCCTGGTTTTCAGGAACCGGCTTTTCAACAGGTGACACACTGGGGCTTTCGGTCGGCTATGAATGGGACTCCCTGATGAAGGGATGCAATAGTCCTCAAGCTCGAGTCTTTTTCGAATATGACGGGGGCTCGCCCAGCGAAACGGCGCATACCACACGCTATGTTGCGCCTTCCGGCGCCAGGGTGTTTTCAAGTGGCTCCATGAACTGGACATGGCTTCTTGATGACTGGTTCAGAACCGCTGATCCGTCAGGTCATAAGATGGACAAGAGGGTTCAGCAGTTCACCCGCAATGCTCTGAATGACCTTTTGCTGGCCAAACCCTTCACCAACTACCCGCCTGTGGCCCTTATCGGGACCGATCTTGTCGATCCCTTTGCCGGACTGACTACAACCCTGACCGATCAATCAGAGGATCAGGATGGATCCATTGTCGCAAGGGCCTGGGACCTTGATGGCGATGGCGTTTTCAATGATGGCTCTTCGGCAACGGTCCAGCTGGCATTTCCAAGGATAGGGGCCTACAAGATCGCACTTCGCGTGACAGACGATGCAGGGCTTTCAGAAACCGTTGAGAAACGTTTTGTTGCACTCTCTTCCGAAATTCCTGAAGGCAATGCCACCTTCAACCCCTCATTTGAGAGCGGGAATACAGGATGGGCCAGCTGGCAGGGTACCTTGACGCCCTTGAGCTCCGCATCGGCCGTCACCGGAACACAAGTCGCTCATGTGCACTACCCGAGCCCCCAGGCCTATCCCGCCTTCACCCTGGCTACCAAGGGGGCTGCCATCCGTGCGACCGTCGGTGGTCATACTTATGTAGGAAGTGCCTGGGTCAGGGCCGGTAGTACTGCATCCGTCGGTAAGATGGTGTCACTCAAGATTCGTGAATTTACCCCGGATGGAGCCCTGCTGGCTGATACCGTAGGTACCCCTGTGACCTTGGAAAGCGCGACCAGCTTTCAAAAAATATCGGTCATTCGGCGGACAACTCAGGCCAATAATCAGCTCGACCTCAGGATCAGTATGCATCCCGCAGTCCCAGGCGATAGCTTTGATGCGGATCTTGTGACATTGGTTGATACCGATATCTCAGGCGGGAGCAATCAGGCCCCTAAGGCCTCTATTCTTGTGCCTTCTGGTCCCATTGCTGTCCTCCAGCCGGTCACCCTGACCGATACCTCTACCGATCCTGATGTCACCCTGCGCCTTTCAAAAGCCTGGGATCTTCATCAAACCGGCCTTTTCAATGAGGGCAGCGGCACCACCGCGAGCCTCATCTTCCCCAGGCCCGGAGCCTATGCCGTCGCGCTGAGCGTAACGGATCCCCTGGGCTCCTCAAGCACAGCTACGGAAATGATCAATGTCGTAAGTTGCCTCAAGTGCCCAGCCAATAACCTGACCTCAAATCCTTCATTTGAGGTTTGGAGCCAGGGGTGGGCGAGCCAGGGTCCGATCAAGCGAATCGCCGACAACAAGGCGGTGGACGGGGACTTTGTTGCACGGGTCAGCGCTCCGTCCGGCGGGGTCTTTACGGTGATCGATTCCCCCAGGACCGTGACATCGGTCGTTGCCGGTCACAGCTACAAAGCTTCCGTGTATGTTCGGGCAGGAAGCGCTGCAACGGTCGGCAAATCACTCCAGGTCAAGATCCGTGAATGGAATATGGCCAGCGGCGGGTTCGGAACGATGGTCAAGGAGGCTGCCAGTGCCGGACTGATCTTAAGTACCAGTTTCCAGCCCGTAACAGTGACATTTCAAGGGCAGCAATCCGGCAATCAACTGGATATCCGGACGAGCCTGATCTCCCCCACAACGCGGGATGTCTATGATCTCGACAGCTTCACTCTGGTAGACCTGACCCCATGAGGGGCAAGAGAGGACTTTTCATAGGATCCCCCAAGAACTGGATCTTTTTCCTTAATTCGCTGGAGATTGAGGCCATGCCTGCTCAAAAAAAAACCCCACTTTCCCCAATACCGTCAACCGGATGGATGAGGAATCTGACCCATATCCTGCATCGGGCTCTGGCCACCCTTTTCGTCATAACGCTTCCCTTCCTTGTGGCAGGCTGCCAGACGCACGACGGTGTCCCGGAAAACATGTATTTCGAGGCTCCGCCGCCATCGGCTGCCAAGATCTCCCATTACAAAATCGAGCCCCACGATCAGCTGGACATTAAGTTTTTCTATAGCCCCGAGCTCAATGAGGCCGTGACGGTCCGTCCGGATGGGAAGATTTCACTGCAGCTGATCGGAGACACAGAAGCCGCAGGCAATACCCCCCAGGAACTTCAGAGAAAGCTGGAGGAAAGCTATTCCAGGCATCTTAAGGCCCCGGAGGTTGCGGTCATCTTAAGAAGCTTCACCAATCAACAAGTCTTTGTCGATGGCGAAGTCAATACACCGGGCATGGTTGAGCTGTTACCCGGACTGTCTGCCTGGCAAGCCATCATTCGGGCGGGGGGATTCAAAGACACCGCAACTCGCGAGGATGTGCTGGTGATTCGAATGGACTCGCATCACAAGCCATCCACCTATCTCGTTGACCTGGGATCCGAAAATCTGGATCAAAAAAACTCCCAAATGGGCCTTCAGCCGCATGATGTCGTCTTTGTCCCCAAAACAGCCATTGCCGAAGCGGACAAATTCACCAACCAATACATCGAAAAGCTGCTCATGTTTAAGGGCTGGTACTTCAACCTGAATCCCATTGGTCCTTTAGTTTCAACCAACAACAACTAGAACATCACTGAGGGGAGACTCATGGCATGACCATGACTTCCGTGGCGCATTCATTCTGGAGAACGATGATGCCGATCAAACAAGCTGAAAACCTCATGGATTTTCTGAATCCCTTCGCTCGCAATAACTCAGACAAAAACTGTTCGAGCCAGGGCTATGTGAAACGACGCCACAGGAAGACGACATTAACGGAGATGCCTTGCCTTGGACCACCTGTCGAACAGACCAGGGTGCCTGAGCAAGCCGTTAGATCATGGAAAACTGCCACACCAGAATTCCGTGTCAACCGTCGCGCCGATCTTGCCTGGATTTCCGCCATCGATCTATCGCACTGCCTGAACGGCCAGTCTTACCTGAGAGCTAAACGAACGCTGGACCTCATTTTGGTCCTCGGATCGATTCCCTTCTGGCTTCCGCTGCTCCTTCTCTGCTATCTCCTTGTGAAGCTGGAACAACCGGGTACCCCGGCTGTATTCGCTCAGAGACGAACCGGTCAGGGCGGTCTTCTTTTCAGCATGTTCAAGTTTCGCACCATGGTGCCCAATGCAGCGGAACTCAAGCAGCAACTCATGCATTTGAACGAACTCCAATACCCTGATTTCAAGATCAAGAACGATCCCAGAATCACCCGGGTCGGACGCATCCTGAGAAAGACCAGTCTCGATGAGCTGCCGCAACTCATCAATGTCCTCAAGGGCGAGATGAGTCTGGTCGGACCCAGGCCGACGTCCTTTAGCCGTGACACCTATCAGCTCTGGCAAACGGAACGCTTGGACGTCATTCCCGGGTTAACCGGACTATGGCAAGTCTATGGCCGCGCGCAGAGTGAATTTGATGATCGTCTGCGCCTCGACATACTTTATATCCGGTCCCGGTGCATCGCGCTTGATTGCCGTCTGATTTTAAAGACCATCACGTCGATCCTCGAACAACGCGGAGCCTATTGATGTCCCGCGGTACACCGGCCATGAAAACCAAGAAAGTCGCCTACATCATGTCGCGCTTCCCTCACCTTCCTGAAACCTTCATTCTTCGGGAAATGGATGCGATGGTCTCTCTTGGCTGGCCCATTTCGCTCTACCCGCTGATCCTTCAGAAAAGCACCCTCACCCACCAGGAAGCAAGGCCCTGGCTGTCTCGGGCGCAGCGTCTTTCGATCTGTTCAAGGGCTTCGGCGCAGGCTCTTGGAGCGTTGATCCTTTCTCGCCCTCGCCTCTTTCTCAGAATCCTTCGGGCTGTGATTGAAGGGTACCGCAAGAACCTTAAAGTCCTGATCAAAGCGCTGGCGATCATTCCGAAATCCGTTTTGGCAGCTCAAAGAATGCAGGATGAGGGGATCGATCACATCCATGCCCACTATGCCACCTACCCTGCCTTAGCGGCCTGGATCATTCATCAGCTGACCGGCATTCCCTTCAGCGTCACGGTCCATGCACATGACATCTTTGTGGATCGGTCCATGCTCAAAATCAAACTGGAAGCCGCGACCTTTATCGCGGCAATCTCCGAATTTAATCGGACTTTTCTGATCACGCATCTTGGGGCCGAAATATCTCACAAGATCAGGATTGTCCACTGTGGGATCAATCCAAAGGACTACGATCACCCGAGAACTGCACCGCCGGGAACGGATGAAACCTTCCGCATCATGACGACCGGAAGTCTCCAGCCGTATAAGGGACAAACTTATCTGATTGAAGCATGCGCCCTTCTCAAGGAGCGCGGGGTTCCCTTCAGCTGCCAGATCGTTGGGGGGGGCTCACTTCATGGTCGATTAAGCCGAGAGATCCAAAGATGGCATCTTGGGGATCAAATTCAACTCGTCGGGGCGAAAGCCCAGGATGAAGTGGCGGCCTTGTTGGCGGAATCGGATTGTTATGTTCAACCCAGCGTGATCATGCCCTCCGGAAAAATGGAAGGCATCCCGGTTTCGATTATGGAGGCGATGGCCTCAGGCATTCCGGTCATCGCAAGCGATATCTCTGGAATTTCCGAACTGGTCAGCCCGGATGAAACAGGCTACCTGGTCCCACCGGAAGATGCGAAGGCCTTAGCTGATGGGCTTGAGTACATCTATAGAAACCCGACGTTGGCGCTACAGCGAGCACGCCAGGGACGGATGCTCGTCAATAAGGCGTTCAACCTGACGCACAGTGCCGGTCAACTGGGCAAGGCGATTCTCGAATCGAACTGTCCCTGATTATTTATTGGCTATTCTGTTTGCTGACGGTGCGATAGAGATCGGCCAGAGCATCGACCGATTGATCCACGGAAAACCGCGCCACGACCCGATCTCGTGCAGCCCGGCCCAATTGCGTGGTCATGGCATCACTTTCTATCAGCTGTTGCAGTGCAGTTTCCAGTTGCTCAAGATCGTCAGGAGCAATCAATAACCCATCCTGTTGATGCGTAATCACTTCTGGTGCCCCCCCGACGGCGGTGACGACTGGAGCCAGACCGGATGACATGGCCTCGAGCATCGAGATGGAAAGCCCCTCGGCCGCAGAGGGCAAAACGAATATGTCAGCGGCCTTTAGGTAGGGCGTCACATCGTCAATCGCCCCCAGAAACTGAACGCCGGGGGTGGCCATGGAGTGCAGTTGATGGGCCTGATCACCCTCCCCCAAGATCAAAAGTCGGGCATCAGGATTGATCTTTCGGATCCCTGGCCAAACCGAGAGGAGGTGATGAATCCTTTTTTCCAGAGCCAACCGTCCGCTGTAGATCACAATCGGAACCGCGACCGGAAGACCCATGGACCTCCGAAGAGCCGCTTTTTCATCCTCTGCAAGAGGCGCATAGCGCTCGGTATCGACGCCATTTCGGATATCGTGAAGTCGTTCAATCGGAAAATCGGCCTGGACCAGTTCTTCCCCGATCTCACGGCTGATCACCACCAACGCGTTTGCACGCTCCCTGATCTCCTTCAAGCGATACGCCCCTCCCGAACGGTTTTGAAGCCTTTGGACATCACCCAAAGGTCCTGATCGGTGGGGAGTGACGACCATCGGCAATTTCAAAATGGCATTCCCAAGCACAGCAGCCGTCGCTGGTGAAATGAACTCATGGGCGTGAACGACGTCAGGCTTGAGCCTGAACATCAAAGGAAGCGCCGAAAGAAGAAATGAAAACGAAGCCAGGGCTTTGGGCCTGGGGGCCGGCAGGCGATACACCGAGACCCCATCAATTTTTTCAAAAGCCGCTTCACCGGCCACGCCTCGAGTCAGGATATCCACCTCAATGCCGCGTGCACACAGCTTGGAAGCCTGTGCGCGCAAAAGGCTCTGAGCACCCCCGACCTTGGGGTAATAGTCATGAATCAACATGGCGACGCGTGTATTCAAGGCACCCCCCCCTGTGCACCGAATCCCTCTATTCCTGAGGAGTGATGGGAGAGGTGAGCCTGCCTTGGGCGATGATGCCAACCCTGATGAGAAGGGTTTCTGCACGCCTTGTGCTCTGCAAAAGCGTATCCCGCCCCCCCCTTTGACTTGACGCGATACATCGCTTCATCTGCAGCTTGGAGCAACCCACTGAGATCCATGCCAATCTCTGAGGAGAGGGCAACCCCTCCACTCACACTGACCCTGTGAAAATCCGCTCTGGTGCTGGGATCTAAGGGCGCCAAAAGTCGATTCAGGATGACGCTGACATCGGATCTTTTGGTGACATTCCAGAGCAGAATCGCAAATTCGTCCCCACCCATCCGAGCCATGAAATCGACCTCACGTAAACGACTTCGAATCGACCTTGCAAAATGTCGGAGGACTTCATCGCCTGCCCTATGACCAAAGACATCGTTAATACCCTTCAGCCGGTCGAGATCGACAAAGCAGACCGCTAAACCCTGCCCCGAGCGATCAGCCAATGCCAACTCCCGGTGACCTGTTTCAAGGAAGTAATTTCGGTTCGGGAGAAGGGTCAGGGGGTCATGCAAGGCGAGAAAGGTTAGTCGTTCAATCAAATCCTGACTTCCCTCAGATCGCCATCCCTGAGAAACGTAATGGGTGATGGTCCCCAAAGCATCAAACAGTGGACGAATGATTTTGGATTCCTGGTAAATGCCGCCATCACGCCGCCGGTTCACGAATTCGCATCGAACCACCCGCCCTGATTCCAGCTTTGCCCAAAGTTCAGAAAAGGTTTCCCTTGGCGTTAAGCCCGCATTCAAAAGCGACGCAGGACAACCGATCGCCCACTCTTTTGAAAAGCCGGTCAGGATTTCAAAGGCCGGATTCACGTAAATCATCGTGCCCTTTCGATCCGTCACGGTTACCGCGTCAGACTCATGTTCGGCAACCGCCATGAGTGTCGCCAGATCGGTGGTCTCGAAATTCAGGATTTCGGCCGAACGAATCAACATCGTGTTCGCCCCTCATTGCGACTTGGTTTTGGGATCATCAGAAACCCAAAAGAAGATTGACTCACTCCCATCCAGAGGAAGGGATGAGTCACTCTAAGCCTAGGGGAGCAGTGCGTTAATCCGCGAGCCTACATACGTTGATACACCACTCTTGAAATGAAAGTGCGCTTGGAATTGAAAAAAACGAGCCCTTCCCACGAACCTACTAACCTTTCGAGTCCGCATGGATTAAGGTCCTGATCAGGTCAATATCGGCAGGTTTGACCAGATGGTGGTCAAAACCCGCTGCCTCCGATTTCTCCTTGTCACTCGCCTGTCCATATCCACTTAATGCGATCAGGAGAGGCTGCCTTAGTTCCTTCATGCTACGAATATGCGCCGCAACCTTATAGCCATCAAGGCCCGGAAGTCCGATATCAAGAAAAATGATGTCCGGAATAAAGGCCCCCGCAACTTGCAGTGCGCCCGGGCCATCAAAGGCAACCTCTGTAGTGAAACCCTCCAGTTGCAGAAGAAGTGCAAGGCTCTCTACAGCATCGACATTGTCATCCACTACAAGAATCCGGCGATTCCCATGCGCCGTTGGAACAAGGGCTTGATCCGGCTCGCTAGCCACCAACTTTGTACTGTCAGGAAGGGCTGGGATGCGAACGGTAAAGCAACTGCCCTTTCCAAGACCTTCACTGAAGGCATGAACTTGCCCACCGTGAAGCTCCACCAGCCTTCTGACCAAGGTCAGACCAATCCCGAGGCCACCTTCACTCCGGGCTAATGATTTATCCGCCTGAACAAAAAGGTCAAAAATTGAATCCATCAGATCCGGGGCGATGCCAACGCCATTGTCCGATACGCTCAACATCGCTTGAGCCCCTTCTCGAACCAGGGCCACGCTGATCGTGCCACCTTTGGGCGTGTATTTGATTGCATTGGTGAGAAGATTGAAAACAATCTGGCTCAAACGCGCCTTGTCCCCTTCAATGATCACAGGAATTTGAGAAATATTCAGGTTCAGCGTCTGCTGATGACTTTCAACTCCCGTCTGAATATCGTTGAGGGTTTCCTGTGTGATCCGCGCAAAATCCACTGCCTCTTTTCGAAGTGCGATCGCCCCTCGGTTGATCCTCGAAAGATCCAGAAGCTCTTCAATCAGTCGAGCTTCCTGAGTGAGCTGGCGGTCCATCGTGTCCTGAGCTTTCCGAATTTCGGCCTCTGCTGCCGTTCCCATTCGCCAGATCTCGAGCGCATTTCGGATCGGCGTGAGAGGATTTCGAAGCTCATGCGCCAGCATTGCCATAAATTCATCCTTGCGCCTGTCCATCAAGCGCAGCTCTTCCAGAACACCCTGATGTTCTGAGACGTCCTCAATGGCCATCAGAATTCTTGCTTCCTGATTCCAGCGCAGACTTTGGGCATTCAATCGAAGGGTCCGCACTCCCAATTTGGACGTTGACACCCGAATCTCCTTGCCTTCGATGCAGGTGTGCGAGGGTAAGATTTCCTCGAGCAAGTTGCGTAACTCCGGTATCGCCCACTGGCCTTGCCCCATCTCAAAAAAAGGCTGATTTTCGGTCTGTTCGGGCCGTGCCTGAAACACACGATAGAACGCCCGATTGGCCCGTTGAACCGTCAGGTTGCCATCCATGACCAGGAGCGGCTGATGGACCGTTTCAACAATGGCTTCGGAAAAATCGCGGGAATGAATCAGTTCTTCGTTGAGAAAGTTGAGCTCGCGATTTCGGGATCGCAACTCATCGTTACTTGACTGGAGCTCCTCTTGGGCTGTTTCCAGCTCTTCGTTGGTGCTTTGAAATTCTTCATTGCTGGAAAGGAGCTCCTCTTCAGCCGCCTTAAGCTCCTCCGTCGCGGCCTCGTGAGCTTCCATGAGCTTGAGGACATAGGAACGAGTAGCCTCAAGATCCTTTGCCAGACGCAGGATCTCGTTGTTTTTTTTATCGGCCCGCTGTTGATTCGGGAAAAGCGATTTCAAAAGTGGCTCAAGAAATCCTTCATGGCCAGCGCCCTTCCCCTTCTTTTGAGGACCCTCTAAAACAAAGAAGACCCAGAACCAGGTCGGCTCGGGGCTTTCAAGACCAAAGGGCATGATCTCCGCCGAATAGCTCGATGCTTCATCAACACCCTCGATCCTAAGTCCCTTGCACAGGGTGGTCTCCCGTCTGGCCCTCGAAGATTCAATGGCATTGCAAAGATCAACGAGGAGCTCTGGCTTGATCAGCTTTTGAAGATTGTGGCTTGGAGGGCCAATGGGGTTTCCGAGAAATGGGGTCGTATCGCCGCGATATTGCAGAATATTGAAATCACTGTCGCAGAGGACCCCCGGGGGGACAAACCGCCGCATGGCAATGCGGTCTGCTTCCTGCAGGAGACGTTCTGATTCGGGTTGTTCCACGCTAGGCATCATCTTTCGGGGAATGGGCACTTGAGGCAAGCGATCCGGATGATCGAGAAGGCTCGCGATGTTCCGGCCGGGTAGGAGTTTTTTGGAAAAGATTCTGAGTCGTTTATCAATGGGACTAAAAAGCTCTGAGCTCGCACCCACAGTCTCCGAAGGACCGAGGAGGAGATAACCACCCGGCTTGAGTGCGTAATGAAAAAGGGTCATGACCTTCTTCTGAAGCGCCGGATCAAGATAAATCAGTAGATTTCGGCAACTGATGAGATCGATCCTAGAAAAAGGCGGATCATCGACGACATTCTGTCTTGCAAAGACACAAAGGTCACGCACCAATCGACTGATCCGATAGCCCCCATTTTTTTTCTCAAAGAACCGACGCAGACGGTCTTCGGAAACATGACGGGAAATGGTTTCAGGGTAAATCCCGGCGCGGGCGATCTCGATGGCCGATTCACTGAGGTCCGTGCCAAAAAGCTGAATGCTTGGATCCTTGCTATCCGGCCCAAGATACTCGAGAACAGTCATGGCCAGGGTATAGACCTCTTCACCACTCGAACAGCCCGGCACCCAGATACGAACCGGGCGGTTGGGAGCTCGATCGTCAAAAAGATGAGGCAAGACCAGATGACTTAGGCCTTCAAATACATCAGGATCCCGAAAGAAATCCGTCACCTGAATCAGGAGCTCCCTGGAAAGAATCTCTGATTCTTCGCGTGAAGACTTCAGGAGTGTCAGATAATCTCTTAGGCCACTGACTCCATTGACTGCAAGTCTTTTCGCCAGTCGCCGACTGATCGTCCCTCGCTTGTAGAGTGTGAAATCGACCCCGGTTCGAACCTTGAGTTCTATCAGGATCTTGCGGATCAGGCCGTCATGATCTGAATCCGACCCAAGATCTGGCGATGAGGCGGTTGCCGTTCGCGAAAAGTAGGGGTGTTCTAGCAGCCCCATGAGCTCGGCGGCTATTTGCGCCGGGGGAAGAACACGATCTACGGCATCCAGATCAATAGCAGCTTTCGGCATACCGAAAAATTTGGCGGTTTCCTCATTCTGTGCAAACGTCAGCCCCCCCGCATTCTTGATGGCCTTGAGGCCCGAGGCGCCATCACTTCCTGTCCCCGAAAGGATAATACCCACCGCGTTGTGCCCCTCTTCATCTGCAAGAGATTCAAACAGGCGATCGATGGGGGTCGGAGGCGATGCAGCCGCAAGCCTTGGGGAAATGACGAGGTGGCCATCATCAATGGTCATCACGCTGTTGCAGGGAATGACATAAATGACCTTCGGACTGATCAGAAGTCCATCAGAAGCTTCCTCGACCCGAAGCCGGGTTCTCGCAGCCAGAAGTTCGGTCAAGACGCTTTTGTGGTGGGGGCTTAGGTGCTGAACAACCACATAAGCCAAACTACGGTCAGGATCCAGCCCTTCAATAAAAGAGGACAGCGCTTCAAGGCCCCCTGCTGATGCACCGACGCCGACAATGGGAAAGGGCATCATGGATGCAGTCTCCTTACTAGGAATTTAAGCGGAAACGATCACAGCGTCGGTCAAAGACGTATGCCTAAGGCAACTCAACGGCCGACAAAGATCACGCCCCGCCCCACGGGATGGAGCCCACATGAGAATTTGAACGATCAGCATGTCCCCAGGGCTCACGCTAGCACGATTGGCAAGGGCGTGGGGAAATGGGTTTTGTCTTAAGGTTCTTTTGGCAGACCTCAGACCGCTCCTCAGGAAGGAATCGATTCCAGGTCGTGGGTTCGATGGTCCCGTTATTGGCCACAATTTTGAACATCCCATCGCCTTGAATTTCCCCAATCAACGACAGTTTCTTCAGATGGTGATTGGGACGAAACTGGAGTCGACCCTCAGGCGCGTCATAGGAAACCTCCAGCAAAGCATCCCTCACCTGATCAACCTCTGCGCTTTTCGCAGATTCAACACCCAAGGCCCACAGATAGACCATCGCATAACCGGCTTCCGTCGGATCGCTGGTCACCCTTTTTTGGCCAAACCTGAATTTGAAGGCCTTGGTGAAGCGCCGGGAGGCCGGCGTATCCAGCGTCTGAAAGAAGGCCCAGCTCGCGTAACTGCCTTCTAAAAATTCAGGACTAATCTCGGAGACTTCCTCTTCGGCGATGGAAAAACTCATCGTGAAATAGCCATTGGCAGGGGTCAGGTAGGCTTTTTTCAAAGCCTTGAAAAAAGCAACGTTACTGTCCCCATTCAGGGTATTGATAATAATGCCGCCTTGGGGCAATGCCTGCTGGATTGCTTTAATGATCGGGGCCACCTCCATGCTGCCCAGAGGAATGTATTCCTCGCCTTTCACACTCGCCCCTTTTTCCTGAAGGTGACCTCTCACAATCCGATGGGCGGTTCGGGGGAATACGTAGTCGGAACCGACGAGGAAGAAGGTCTTCCCTTTTTGACCGATCAGCCAGTCCAGCGCAGGTTCAATTTGTTGGTTCGGCGTGGCTCCCCCATAAAAGATGTTCGAGGAACATTCCTGCCCCTCATATTGGATCGGGTAAAAAAGGAGATGATTCCTCTCCTCAAAGACAGGCAACATGGCCTTTCGGCTCGCAGAAGTCCAGCCCCCAAAAACCACGGTCACCTGATCGGTATCAATGAGCTTCCGCGCTTTCTCGGCAAACACCTTGGGATCCGAAGCGCCATCCTCCTCGATCGGCACGATCTTGAGACGCTTGCCATTCAGCTGGATGCCGCCACGGTGATTGATTTCCTCAATGGCCAGCGCCTCTCCTTCGGCGGCCGTGCCTTCGGAAAAGGCCATCGTTCCGCTTCGGGAATGGAGGATACCCACCTTGATTTCGCCCTGAAATACGTGTTTTTCGCTGGCAGCGTCCTCGACACTGCACCCACCAAGGATCACGCCAGAAAGAATGATTGCCCGTAAACGCCAGTAAAAGGACTCGGGGATCATGCGCGACCGTTTCATTGAGACCAAACACGCCAGACCAAAGCCGTAATCCCCATCAGCAAGACAAACGTTGTCACGAGAGCCATGCGAAATCCGTTCCACTTGATGGAAGGCGACGCTTCAGGGTGGATGTGATGCTCATGGGTATAGAGTACGAACACCGTCGCGACAAAGGTGTAAATCAACACCAGAATATGAATCTTGTCGACCAGAGTGACGTATTCGACAGCCCCAAGGTCAGAGGACGCACTCTGCATACTCAGGACATCGGCAAAGACCGAGGCCGCGAGAAGGCCAAAACGCGTCTGGGCATCTAGACGGATAAAAAAAGCCGGAATCACAAGCCCTGCCGCCACAAAGGCTGCGATGGTGAGCTTCCAGAAAGCGGCATAGTTGACCCGTCTCAGGGTCACGGAAACATCCGCAGCCGCGTAAGTCACCTCGGAAGTTTTCTCGATCCGAGGATCACCGAAGCTCGATCGATAGGTCATCTTGCTGGCATAAAGCGAGGCACCGAGGATATCCCATCCTTGGATATGCAGATTGGAGTCCACAATGGATGTGACGCCATCATCGATAAAGCGCAGTCTTGAATAATCCCTTCCTGTTGAAACCAACTCAATGCCGAGCGTCTGACCATCAAAGGGAAAGTCGGTCATATCCCAGGCATGCCTGAAGGTCCCCCGAATCTTTCGGGTGATCCAGAAGCCCCGGGGGGTCTTCTCCTTGTTGATTACGGATTCCTTGATTTCGATCGCATTCGGAAAGTTGAGATCCGCTAAGGGGTTGCTTTCGGGATTCGTCGTGAGCGTCCATAACCAGAATGTGGCATCAAAACGTTTTCCCTGGCGGTCAAAATCGCCCACATCGGTCATCAGGCCCCCGAGCGGCGCATACTCGATGGGTTGATTTGTTTGACCCTCATTTTGCGCGTGGCAAGGAGACCCATGAGACCAGAGGACAAAAATACAAAGCCAAATCGCTCTGGTCATGTGCTCTTGATGTTGGAGAAAAAATCGGTTCAGCGCATTATTACCTAGTTGCCCCCGCGTCTGCCAAAACGTGGCCTTCGACCATGGCGAATTGCGCAGATCTTTTTGAAAATGTGAGGTATTGGAGTGAAGAAATATCGGTGGCCTCTGATTTGGATAACCGCCTGGTTAATCAACTATTTGAGTCATAGCCTTTTCGAACTCAACACCAGTTCAAGCCTGGATCTGAAATCGATCATCCTGGATACCCTGGGGCATGAAGAGGTCACAAGCCTTAGCAAAGCCAGGGACTACCGGCTCAGAATCTATTGGGAAGCCAGTGTTCTGGGGTCTTTGGTCGCATATTTCGCTGCCTGCGTATGGGGCATACGGACCTATCTTCAGTGTATCGGTATGACCCTTCGGCATCCGATCATTCTGGTGGGGGCAGTCACCGTTGCATCAGAACTTTTTAGAATTGGGACTTCCGGTGAGAGCTCCGCCGGCTTCAATACGATTTTCTGCACGACCTACGAGGCCTTGCAGCATTCACCCTATGTCACTCCTGACTTCATGGCGCAAGTCACCTTTCTGATTAAGCTCATCAATGTCCTGGCCATCAGCTCCCCAGGCTTTCTGCTGATGGGTATCTGTGCAGCATTGACGATACCCGATAGCGGAAGACGACCCTCGCTGGAACTTCTCGTTGAAAGAGACAGCACGATTGACCAGAGCGTCCTCGTCGGGTCCTTCATGATGCTGATGGGGCTGATTCATATGGGCTGCTGGATGGACTGGCCCGTGGGGATCTGGGCGAATTCAGATCTCAAAACAGACGTGATGGCCCTGACCGCATCCGTGTACGAGTATTGGGGGATCTGCTTCAGCATCATGCTGCTGGGGGTCTACGGTGGATCCAAATGGGTCTGGAAGACCATCGTCATGGACGTTTTATCTGCCAATCATCCGGACATCGACCCCCGCTCCTTCATCGCAGATCATGATCTTGGGTTTGGGATCAGGCGACACCTCCCCCATGCGATTGCGATCGCTCTTCCCGTGCTCTCAAGCCTTGGAGGCTCAGGGTCCAATCTCTTTACCATGCACTGAAGCCAGCCTTCCATTGAAAAGATCACCACCATTGCGCCCTTCAAATCAAACCCGGATGCCCAGGGGAATCTGGATGCTGGGTTTCGTGAGCCTCCTGATGGATGTCTCCTCCGAGATGATTCACAGCCTTTTGCCCCTATTCATGGTCGATAGCCTTGGCACCAGCGCGTTTGTTGTCGGGCTCGTTGAGGGCTTTGCCGAATCGACGGCTCTCATCGTCAAGATATTCTCAGGCAGCTTGAGTGATTATCTCGGGAAAAGAAAAGGTCTCGCGGTCATTGGATATGGTCTGGGTGCGATGAGCAAACCCCTATTTGCCATGGCCCCGGGAATGGGTCTTGTCTTGACTGCGCGACTAATCGATCGCATTGGCAAGGGAATCCGAGGTGCGCCTCGCGATGCGCTCATTGCCGACATTGCACCGCCCTCAATTCGGGGTGCTGCCTTTGGATTACGACAATCCCTCGACACCGTGGGAGCTTTCCTGGGCCCTCTGATCGCGGTTGCTCTCATGCTGGCCTGGAATAACGATTTTCGGGCCATCTTCTGGGTGGCTGTCATCCCGGGCGTTTTAGCGGTTGCGCTGCTCGTTCTAGGGGTCAAAGAACCCAAGCGCCATGTCGATGAAAAACGCAGCAACCCTATCCGCAGCGAAAGCCTCAAACGTCTCAGCCCCGGATACTGGTGGGTTATTGTGATTGGGACCGTCTTTACCCTGGCCCGATTCAGCGAAGCCTTTCTGGTTCTTCGAGCCGAGCAGGTTGGCATTCCCCTGGCGCTGGTTCCCTTGGTCATGGTCGCGATGAATCTGGTCTACGCCGGGACCGCATATCCCTTTGGTCGGCTTTCTGACCGTCTCAGTCACAAGGGCTTACTCGCCCTAGGACTGGCCGTTTTGATTCTCGCTGACCTGATTTTGGCGTCGGGGACCCACTGGATGAGTCTTCTTGCGGGCGTCGGGCTGTGGGGTGTCCATATGGGCATCACGCAGGGACTCCTCGCAACCATGATTGCCGATCATGCTCCCCCTGATCTTCGCGGGACCGCCTTTGGCCTTTTTAATCTCATCACCGGCCTTGCCATGTTAGTCGCCAGCGTCTTAGCCGGGTTTTTCTGGGAGACATGGGGTCCCTCCAGCACTTTCTATATCGGGGCAGGCTTTTCTTTGTTGGCTCTGCTGAGCCTTGCCCGACCCTTCTCAAGAAAGGACTTCAACGACCCACACGATAAGACATCAAAGATCTGAATCAATTCGGCTTGCGCCCGAGGAGATTGCGCGTCTAACATCCCCTTGCCCGCACCCGCGCGGAAAATAACAACAATGCACGCTTCACGAGGTGACCCCGTCATGAAAGGACATATGCCCCTTTTTCGTCGATTTCGTCCGATGGCCAGCGCTTTAACCCTGGGCCTTTTAACGGGGCTCTCCATGTCAGCCCTGACACCCGCTCAAGCCGATGAAACCTGCGCCTCTCCCTACATGAAGAAGATCACCGGGCAAGAAGATTTTGTCTACGTCTGGACTTTAGGGGTGGATGGCCTTGGGGATGGTCAAGACAAGCTGGTCACCGTGGATGTGAACCCCAAGTCCAAGCAATTCGGGAAAGTCATCCAGACCCTTTCCGTTGGGGGACGCAATGAAGCCCATCACTCAGACTTCACTGACGATCGGGCATTTCTCTGGGCAGGAGGCCTCGATACCTCCAAGATCTTTGTTTTTGACGTCAAGACGGATCCATCCAAGCCCAAGTTGGTTCGGACCATCAACGACTTTGTCGCCAAAAGCGGCGGCGTTGTGGGTCCTCATACCCTCTATGCCCTTCCCGGCCGGATGATCATCACCGGGCTCTCGAATAACAAGGATCATGGGGGGCGAACCGCCCTGGTGGAATACACCAACGAGGGGGAATACATCGCAACCTACTGGATACCGACCGATGCGGACCTTCAAGGCGCGATCAAGAGCGGGCAGTTTGCCGATGGCTACAACTACGATGTCCGAGCCCTGCCGCGCAAGAATCTGCTGGTGACCTCAAGTTTCACCGGCTGGAACAACTACATGATGGACTTCGGAAAACTCCTGGCCGATGCTGATGCGATGAAGCATTTCGGGAACACGGTGGTGACATGGGATCTTCACACCAAGACCCCAAAGAAAGTCTTGGATGTCCCGGGTGCCCCCCTGGAAATTCGTTGTGCCTGGGGCGAATCACACAATTACTGCTTTACGACCACGGCCCTCACCTCACAGATCTGGCTGATTCACGAGGATGACAAAGGCGAATGGCAGGCAAAGTCTGTCGCGAACATTGGCGATCCGACCAAGGTGCCATTGCCTGTGGATATTTCCATCTCCAATGATGATCAACGCCTTTGGGTCAACACCTTCTCGGATGGCAACACCCGTCTGTTTGACATCAGCAATCCCCAGAAGCCTGTCCAGATCTACGAAAAGCATATCGGTGCGCAGGTCAACATGGTCTCGTCCAGCTGGGACGGCAAACGCCTTTATTACAGCTCGTCACTTCTGGCGAATTGGGACAAGAAAGGGGCTGATAACGAGCAGTTTCTGAAGCTTTATGCCTGGGACGGAAAGGAACTCAAACAAACGTTTGCCATCGACTTTACGGCTGCAAAACTGGGTCGTCCCCACCAGATGCGTTTTGGGGCCCATGCGCTCTATACAAATGTCGCAGGGAAAGGGAATGGCGCTGCGTTGGCCAAAAATCCCTGAAACTGGCTTGAAAGGAGGTGCGCCGACTCTGGCGTGCCTCCTGATGCTGTCCCTTCTGCCCCCATCGGCGCACAGTTCAGATCCAAAATCCGAAGTTTCTGAACCACTGGCTCCAGGATATCAGGCCCTCAAATTCGAGCCGCCAGAACCTGGAAGCTTTTCACTTTCTGATCTCGGTCCGGCTGCGGATGCTCCTCTAGTGGAGTCCACCGGATCCAAGATCCATCTTCACGCCTTGTTGCGAGATAAAATCACCGTTATCAGCTTCATTTACGCAAGCTGCAGCGAAATCAATGGTTGCCCCCTGGCGACCTCAGTCCTTCAACGAACGCTAACAGCGCTCAAGGCATTTCCTGAACTCAAGGAAAAGGTTCGGCTTCTCACCATCAGTTTTGATCCAAGCCATGACACGCCCAAGGTCATGGCCCGCTACGCGCAGCCTTTCATAAAGAATGGGACGGACTGGCACTTTCTGACCGCACCATCCGCAAGCATTGTGAAGGATCTGCTGTCAGCCTACCAACAGTCGATTACCCCTGAAATCGATGCTGAAGGCAAGGCGACAGGATCCATCAGCCATGTCCTTCGAGTCATCCTGGTCGACCCAAAGCTCAGGATAAGAAACATCTATACCCCGTCCGTTCTCCACCCAGACCTTTTAGTGGCCGACATCAGGACACTGGACCTCGGCGATCGCCATCCATCCCCAAAGGCTTCAAGTAACCCGCCCGAAACAGGGGCGCCCACCCAACGCCCTGGAGATGATAAATCGAACTACGATCGATCCGACTATCACACCCAAAGTGCGGCATTGACTCACCGCATAGGAACCACCCAGGATCTGATCAGCCTCAGCCATGCCTCCTCACGGGGGCTTCCTCAAGACCCTGATGAAGAGCTATCCCCCTTGACTCAGGCCAAAGTGTCCTTAGGCCGAAAACTTTTCTTCGACCGTCGGCTCTCTCTCAACGGCACATTTTCGTGTGCCATGTGCCACATCCCTGAGCAAGGGTTCACCAGTCAGGAACAGTCAACGGCTATTGGCATAGAGGGACGCACGGTTCGGAGAAATGCTCCGACGATCTTGAACGCAGGTCGGCTCACACGATTGTTCCATGATGGCCGGGAAGTTCGCCTTGAAAATCAGGTCTGGGGCCCCTTTCTCGCCGCCAACGAGATGGGCAATCCCGCGGTTGGGCAGGTGATCGAGAAGATCCAAAAGGCCCCTGATTATCAGGACCTCTTTGATCGTGCCTTCGGCAGGGGTCCCACGATGGACACCATCGGTGAAGCCATCGCCCAGTATGAAAGAACGCTGATCGCGGGAAACTCGCCCTTCGATCAATGGTACTTTGACGGCAAGAAAACAGCGCTTAGCAAGGAAGCACAGCAGGGCTATGCGCTTTTCTCCGGAAAAGCCCATTGCAATCAATGCCACACGCTGAGTAAAGACCAGGCCGCATTGACCGATGAGTCCTTTCACAACACAGGCATCGGATATCAGGACGCCATGGGACCCCAAGGGGAAAAGACACGGGTTCAGCTTGCACCCGGGGTCTTTACAGAACTTGATGCCGCCACGCTCGCGACGGTCAGCGAAAAAAAACCGGCCGATCTTGGCCGCTATGAGGTCACACAAGATCCAGAGGATCGCTGGAAGTTTCGAACCCCGGGGCTTCGGAATGTGGCCCTGACGGCACCCTATATGCACAACGGCTCGATCAAAACCTTGGAAGACGTCATCACTTTCTATCAAGGGGGCGGTATTCCAAATCCAGGACTCGACCCTTTGATACGTCCCATCCAACTGAGTTTGGACGAGAGAAAAGCCTTGCTCGCATTTCTGACCAGCCTCACGGGAACCAGCATCGACGCCCTCGTTGAAGATGCCTGGAGCGTCCCTATTGGCGATCCTCAGGCCACCTCCGAAATGGCACCTCCAAAAGGAAGGTAAAAGTCTCAGCCCCCAATAAAACTTTCAGCCCAATTGGGGAGTCCTACACAAGATGTTCCGATTCAATCCCCCTCCTGAGGCCTTTCATGTTCCTTAAGGTTTCCCCGACCTATCGACCCAAAGAGGGCCTGAGTGCCCGACTTTTAGCGATCGATCATCTGCGGGGGTTGATCATGATTCTCATGGCGCTTGACCACACCCGAGATTACTTCAGCAATGCGCACTTCAATCCGCTCGATCTTGACCAGACGACAACGGGGCTTTTCCTGACCCGCTGGATCACCCATTTTTGCGCGCCGCTTTTCATTCTCCTCTCAGGAATCAGTACGGAGCTCTCGCTCTCACGAAATGGCAAAAGGAACGCGCAGGCACGCCTGCTCTTTATCCGTGGTGCCCTGCTCATCGTTCTGGAACTCTGCTGGGTTCGGATTTTAGGCTGGGATTTCGGTCTGGACCCGAACACCATCAGCGTCGGCGTGATCTGGGCTATCGGCTGGAGCATGATCACTTTGTCGGGCCTGATGTTTCTTCCCAGGGTCTGGATTCTCCTGTTCAGCCTGACCCTGATTCTCGGACACAATGCACTCGATACGATGAGCCCGGATCGTTTTGGCTCGATGGCCTGGCTCTGGCAAATTCTTCACACCGGGGGCCACATTCCCCTTTGGGGCCAACAGACGTTTCATCCGTATTACCCTCTGATCCCCTGGCTTGGCGTGATGAGCCTCGGGTACGTTTTAGGCCCTTTGTTTCACCGAAGCGCCCTCATGCGTCAACGCACCCTGATCACACTGGGCGCCCTCCTGACCGTTGCCTTTGTCACCCTTCGCTGGTCGCATGGCTATGGGGAGGCACATGTCTGGCTTGCCGAGGGCTCCATCCTTCGACAAGCCCTCGGCTTTCTCGACTGCTCCAAATACCCGCCGTCGCTACAGTACCTGCTTATGACCATTGGACCGGGGCTTTTAGTTCTTGCGGTTCTTGAACGCTGCCTCCTCCAGCGTCAGCCAATCCTTGCCACGTTTGGGGAAGTCCCCCTCATTTTTTACCTGCTCCATCTCCCCCTGATCCATGGTCTTGCCGTCCTCTGGGATCTTGCGATTTATGGCACTGCGGTCTGGCAATTCAACTGGCCCATAAATACCGATCACATCAAACCCCCATCGGATCATGGGATCGCTCTTCCTGGGGTCTATCTGGTGACAAGCTTTGTCATCGCCCTGCTCTACCCTGTCTGCCGCGGGTATGCGCAACTTAAGCAGAAAAGAGCGCATGCGCTTTTGAGGTACCTGTAATGACTGCGATCAAGGTCCGTTCACTGATCAAGGATTTCGGCACTCTGAGGGCGGTGAACGACATCAATTTGACGGTTCCTCAAGGACAGATCGTGGCACTTCTGGGTGGCAATGGTGCTGGAAAAACAACGACCATCTCCATGCTGCTCGGGATCCTCCTCCCGACTGCTGGTCAGATTGAAGTCCTTGGGACTGACATGACACGAAACCGCTATCAAGTCTTGCATCGGATGAACTTTACTTCGCCCTATGTCGACATTCCGCATCGATTGACGGTGATCCAAAATCTCAAGGTATACGCAAAACTTTACGGGGTCGCACGCCCCGCTCAACGGCTTGATGAAATCTCGACCCTCTTTGATCTGGGACCTCTGATGAATCGGCGCTTTGGCTCCCTTTCGGCTGGACAGAAAACCCGCGTCTCGCTTGCCAAAGCCCTGATCAACAAACCCGAACTTTTACTCATGGACGAACCCACCGCCGCGCTTGATCCCGATACCGCCGATCGGATGCGGAAGACGCTACTCGACTACCAGCGCGCGAGAAAGGCCACGATTTTCATGTCCTCCCATAACATGCCTGAAGTCGAAAAACTCTGCGATCGAGTCTTGATGATGCGAAATGGCCGTATCGTTGATGATGGCACCCCCGACGTGCTGATCGACAAATATGGACGCAATTCGCTTGAAGAGGTCTTCATTCACATCGCGAGGCACGCATCTTGAGGAGCCAGCAATCAGGCGTCCGTCCGTCCTTTCGGAGAATCTCTGCCATGGTGACGCGCTATGGCTATCTCATGCTGGCCTCATGGCCAAGGCTTCTCGAACTGGCCTACTGGCCCACCATTCAGATGATCCTCTGGGGTCTCATTAATCAATATCTGGTGGGGCAAGCGGGGGCGACACTTCAAAGTGCAGGGATTCTGATCTCGGCGGCACTCCTTTGGGACATTCTTTACCGGGCTCAACTGGGGGTCTCCCTGGTCTTCTTTGAAGAGCTTTATTCCAGGAATCTTGGCAACCTTTTTGTAAGTCCACTGCGTCCCTGGGAATTGGCCGGATCGCTTTTGATCGTGAGCTTGCTGAGAACGCTGTTTGGGGTCGGAGTTGCGGCGGCCCTGGCCTTCGTCCTTTATGAATTTTCTATTTTCCAGCTAGGGCTGCCCTTGCTCGCCTTTTTTTCCAATCTCATGATTATGGGATGGGCCATCGGACTGATGATTGTCGCCATGGTGCTTCGCTACGGACTGGGCATGGAAGGTTTCGCCTGGGCCATCATTTTTGCCTTTGCGCCCCTCAGCGGCATCTACTACCCCCTCTCGGTTCTGCCTGAGGCCATCCGGGAGATTGCCTGGTTCTTGCCGTCCAGTCACGTCTTCGAGGGCATGAGGGCGCTCATGGCATCCGGAGAATTCATGGCAGATGAGCTCATTAAAGCCGCCCTTTTAAACTGCATGTATCTGGCACTGGGTGTCTCGTTGTATGCTGTAGCGGTGCATAAGGCCCGGGAGTTGGGGCTTTTGCTCCAATCCGGTGAGTAGATTCCTTCCATGTGTCCTTTCGCCATGGCCGGTCATTCCAAGTGAGGTGTCCTGATGTCGTTTTCCCTGCCCATCGTTCTGGCCGAGCGTGGCTGGATTCCAGAATCTCTGATCCGGCTGGGGATCCGTCGTCTTTCCCATGACCGAGACGCTTCTCTTCCCCCCAAGAACGGCGAAAATCTTGATGCCTATATAGAGGCTTTTATCGAAGCCATGGCAAAAAGCCCTGTCGCTGTCCTGACAGAAAAGGCCAATGAACAGCACTACGAACTGCCTCCGGAGTTCTTTGAGCTCGTCCTCGGAAAACAACGAAAGTACAGCTGCTGCCTCTGGGAAAAAGAAACCCGGACGCTGGATGAGGCCGAGGAATTAAGCTTGAGTCTCACCGCAGAGCATGCTGACCTCAAGGATGGCCAATCCATACTGGAACTGGGCTGCGGCTGGGGGTCCCTCTCACTCTGGATGGCAAGGCACTATCCCAACAGCAGCATCCTTGGAGTCTCAAATTCGCATAGCCAGCGCGAGTCCATTCTGGCAAGAGCCCATGCCGAAGGACTGACCAATCTCGAGATTGTGACCTGCGACATGAACGACTTTGCGACCGAACGACAGTTCGATCGGGTGGTGTCGGTGGAAATGTTCGAACACATGCGGAACTGGCAAGCCTTGATGGGCCGGATCGCGGGTTGGCTGAATCCCGACGGACGTTTCCTCATGCATGTCTTTACCCATGCAAAAGCCCCTTATCTTTTCGAAGTTCAAGATGAAAACGACTGGATGAGCGAGTACTTTTTTTCAGGGGGCATGATGCCGTCCCTGGATCTTGCACCTCGGGTCACGACGGATCTTCAACTGGAGCAGCAATGGACCCTGAGTGGCGAGCACTATCGGAAAACCTCGGATGCATGGCTCGCCAACATGAGCGAGAACCGCACTCGAGTGATGTCGATTCTTGAGTCCACCTATGGAAAGCCTCAGGCGTCACTTTGGTGGCATCGCTGGCGGATCTTCTTCATGGCCTGCGCCGAATTGTTTGGCTATGCCGAGGGAGAGGTCTGGCCGATTGGCCATTATCGATTCCGTCAATCCGAAGGCTCGCTATCCCCATGATGCCGCCTAAACGTGATTCTATTTTTCCAAATCTGTTTCGATATCAGCTGACCTGGCTTGCAACCGTTTGGGGTGCCGCCCATGGGAAAGCCGACCTGGGTGCCTTCATTGGCTTTCTGATGATCGTTCTCCACTTTAAAAAGTGTCATCACCTTCTGGCCGAATACAAGACCGTTTTCACCACCCTTCTGATCGGCGGCCTTTGGGAGCTGATTCTCGTGAAGCAACAGTGGGTGGTGTATGAGGGAGC
This sequence comes from Methylococcaceae bacterium, assembly GCA_044350805.1. Taxonomy (GTDB): domain Bacteria; phylum Pseudomonadota; class Gammaproteobacteria; order Methylococcales; family Methylococcaceae; genus UBA6136. The sequence goes on along the minus strand of JBILGU010000017.1, from coordinate 23,866 downwards.
CTCACCGATCACCGTGGTTCCCCTTTGGATTCTTGTGCTCTGGACTGCCTTTGGCGCAACCCTCAATGGCTGTCTTGGTTGGTTCAAGAACCATCTGGGCTGGTCATTCGTCTTTGGGGCCCTTGGGGGACCATTGGCCTGGTACGGGGGCGCAGCTCTGGGCGCACTCCGCGTGACTGACCCCGTATGGGGCTACGGCATCCTTGGCGCGGGATGGGCGGTGATGATGCCCCTTCTCTCGTATTTGGCCCGGTATTACACTTTAACTTCCGAATTCATCGACGAGGAGGTGGGACGTGGCCATTGAATGGAACCTGGCTCTTTTTGCCCTGATACCGATGGGCCTTTTAGCGACCCTGGTCTGGATCTTGAGCGTGGTCCGCAAGGATGTGGGGATCGTCGACAGTTTCTGGAGCCTTTTCTTTGTCACTGCCCTTTACAGCTGGGCTGGGCCGAATCCTGAGATCACTCCGCGTCTCCTTCTCGTCTCAGGTCTTGTCTTGATTTGGGCCCTGAGGCTTTCGGTTTACCTGACGTACCGCAACTGGGGAAAACCTGAAGATCGTCGTTATCAGGACATCCGTCGTCGCAACCAGCCCTTTTATGAGATCAAGAGCCTCTTCTATGTCTTTTATCTTCAGGTCCTCCTGGCCTGGTGCGTTGCCTTGCCGATTCTGCCGACCATTAAATCGCAGATCCCTCTGGGTTTGCTGGATGCCATCGGAGCCCTACTTTTTATGACGGGGTTCCTCATGGAAACCATTGCCGATGGGCAGATGGCCCGCTTTAAGGGCTCACATCCGGCTCCGGGAACTGTCCTTGATCAAGGGTTATGGCGTTATTCCCGTCACCCCAACTACTTTGGTGAAGCGCTGCTCTGGTGGGGATTTCTCCTCATCGCCCTGGCCTCGGGCGCCTCTCCCTGGCTGGTGCTCTCCCCGCTCTTTATGACATTTCTCCTGATCAAGGTCTCAGGCATCCCTTTGCTTGAAGCCGACCTTTTGAAACGGGGACCGGCGTATCAGCGCTATTTTCGGACCACGTCCCCATTCTGGCCCCGCCCCCCCAAGGAGAACGCGTGAGCACATTAAAAAATACGGTCTTGACGCTGGTGGGTCTGTTTTTCTCGTCCAGCGCTTTCAGCGATGACGCTTGGCCTTTCAAGGTCTATCTGGATGATCAGCCGGTCGGTGAGCATCGTTTTAGTACCAAGACCGACAAGGACGGCCTTCAGCTTCTCAGCGAAGCCCGTTTCGATGTCAAGATTCTGGCCATTCCCGTGTACCGCTATAACCACCGCTCGGAAGAGCGATGGAAAGACAATTGTCTGGAACACATCCATGCCACCACCGATGATAATGGCACTCCACAGGAAATCAGTGGGGAAAAACATCCCAATGATTTTTCCCTGTCCATTGCCGGCAAGAGCGAGACGCTCCCCGCCTGCATCATGACCTTTGCCTACTGGAATCCTGAAATGCTTCGCCAATCAAAACTGCTGAATCCCCAGACGGGTGAATGGCTCCCGGTAAGCATTCAGCATCGAGGGAAAGACAGTATCCAGGTGGCGGACAAAGACCAGCTGGCCGATCACTATCACCTCTCAGCACCCAAGTTCGACATCGATCTCTGGTACGACCCGTCCGGCCAGTGGGTCGGGCTGGACTCCAAGCTCGAGTCGGGCGGGAAACTCCGTTATCGGCTGGATAAAAAATCGTGAATCATCAATCCAACATCCCCCGATGGTTAGCGCTGACCCTCTCCGCCCTGTGCCTCTTAGGCTGTGGCAGCCAGCGCCCCCCCATTCACACTGTTCCCAAGGTTGATCTTCAGCGCTTCATGGGCCCTTGGTACGTGATCGCCAATATTCCGACCTTTATCGAGAAGGGGGCACACAACGCCATCGAGAGCTATCAGCTGAATGCCGATGGCACCATTGCGACGACGTTCACTTTTCGCGAAGGGAGTTTTGAGGGGCCTGAAAAGCGCCATGAACCCACGGGGTTTGTGACTGACACCACATCGAATGCGATCTGGGACATGCAATTCTTCTGGCCCTTCAAGTCGGACTACCGAATTGTCTACTTGAGCGAAGATTATGGTGAAACCATCATTGGCCGAGAGGCGCGTGACTACCTCTGGATCATGGCCCGAACGCCCAAGATTCCTGAGGCCAAGCTTCAGCAGCTGATTCAGCGCTGTGTGGAAGAAGGCTACGATCCGAAAAAGATTGAACGCGTTCCGCAGAACTGGGGCCCAAAATGAAGCCATCAGACGAGACGCGCGCGCGTCACTCCCAGGGCGTTTGGAACACCATCCTGCACTGGTTTGATAACGAGACCGGCCTCCCGATGTCCCCGGGGGACTCTGAACATATCGACTGGCTCAGGACGCTGCCTTTCATCCTGATGCACCTCGGTTGTCTGGGCGTTTTTGTTTTCGGGTTCAGCTGGGCGGCCGTGGCGTTGGCTATCGGGCTATACCTGGTTCGGATGTTTGCGATCACCGCCTTTTATCATCGCTATTTTTCTCACCGTTCTTTCAAGACCTCCCGGGCCCTTCAGTTTTTATTTGCGCTGATTGGCTCTTGCTCGATCCAACGAGGTCCCATCTGGTGGGCGGCCCATCACCGCAACCATCACGCCCATTCTGATGCGCCCAGCGACACCCATTCGCCGGTACAAAAAGGATTCCTTTGGAGTCACATGGTGTGGTTTCTCTGTCGACAAAACTTTTCAACGCGTAAGGATCTCATCCGAGACTGGATGAAATTTCCGGAGTTGGTGTTCCTCGATCGTTATGACACGTTGGTTCCGGCCCTTTTCGGATGCGCGATCTATGGTCTTGGAGAAATCCTCCTATGGGCAAACCCCACGTGGCACACCAATGGGGCTCAATTTCTCAGCTGGGGTTTTTTCCTTTCCACGGTCGTCCTCTACCATGCGACCTTCACGGTCAATTCGCTTGCGCATGTCTGGGGATCTCGTCGCTATGCCACCCGGGACGATAGCCGAAACAACCCACTTTTGGCCCTGATCACCTTGGGTGAAGGCTGGCATAACAATCATCACCATTACCCCGGAGCCGTTCGCCAGGGTTTTTTCTGGTGGGAGATTGATCCCACCTATTATGTTTTGAGACTCATGGCGACGCTGGGCCTGGTCTGGGATCTTCGACCCGTGCCGGAGCGCTGGCGGGAACGAGACCGCATTGATCTTCCACCGCAAAAACAACACCGAGATCACTGATCTTTCCAGGAAGGACCCCTGCCATGAATGGTGCTGATCGCCCCAAAATTGCCATTATCGGAACCGGGATTTCAGGCCTTGTTGCCGCCCATCATTTGAATGCGCGCTGTGACCTTTCGGTCTTTGAGAAAAACGACTACATCGGCGGGCACACCCAGACTCACGACATTGAATGGCAGGGCGAAAGCCATCGCATTGATACGGGATTTATCGTTTTTAATGACTGGACGTATCCTGAATTCATCCGCCTGATGAAGAGCCTTGGAGTCGAGGATCAACCCAGTGAGATGAGTTTCAGCGTCAAATGCGAAAAAACGGGCCTTGAATACAACGGAACCTCTCTCAACGCGCTCTTTGCCCAACGACGTAATCTTTTTTCTCCCCGGTTTCTGGGCATGATCAGCGACATCATGCGCTTTAACCGTGAGGCTCCGGCATTTATCGAGAGTGGCGATGACGGCATGACGCTCGGAGAGTACCTCGCCGCGAATCGCTATGGCGTCTCCTTTAAGGATCATTACATCATCCCCATGGGAGCAGCCATCTGGTCGGCAGCGCCCGGTGACATGCTCGATTTCCCGGCCCGGTTTTTCATTCGATTCTTTAAAAACCACGGAATGCTCAGCATTGATGAGCGCCCCCTTTGGCGAGTCATCCGGGGAGGCTCCAAGAGCTATATCGACCCCCTGACCAAGCCCTTCAAGGACCGAATCCATCTGAGCGCCGGTGTCCGATCGATCCGACGCTATGACGATCGCGTTGATCTGGTCCGCCAGGATGGCACGATGGAATCCTTTGATGAGGTGGTGCTGGCCTGTCACAGCGATGAAGCCTATCAACTGCTCGAAGATCCCAGCGACTCAGAGCACGCCGTTCTGGGGGGAATGCGCTACCAGCGAAATGAAACCGTGCTCCATACCGACACCCGGATCCTTCCACGCAAGAAAATAGCCTGGGCGGCATGGAACTATCACGTTCCCAGCGGGGAATCGCATCGTGTCGCAGTCACTTACAACATGAACATTCTTCAGGGACTGAGCACCAAGGAAACCTTCTGCGTGACCTTAAATCACCTTGAGGGCATCGATCCGGACCGGATCATCCGGAAGATCACCTATCATCACCCGGCCTATACCCCAGAGACCCTTCAGGCTCAGGCTCGACACGGGGAAATCAGCGGCGTTCGCAGAACGCACTATGCCGGCGCCTATTGGGGCTTTGGATTCCACGAGGATGGGGTCAAAAGTGGGCTTCGGGTGGCCAACACCCTGCTTCGCCGTCTCGAATGAACAGTTGCCTTTATTTTGGCAGCATCCGTCATCGGCGCTTTCATCCCCGCCCGCATGACTTCAACTACCGCCTTTTCATGGTCTATCTGGATCTTGATGAGATCGAGCAGGTTTTCAAGGGCCGCTGGTTCTGGTCCAGTCGAAGACCTAATCTTGCATGGTTTAGACGGGAAGATTATCTCGGGCAAAACGGCTCATCCCTCCGTGAAGCGGTCTGCAATACGGTGACTGAAGCCGGGGGCCCCAGACCCCGGGGGCCCATCCGCATGCTGACCCACCTTCGCTATTTCGGTTATGGCTTTAACCCGGTGAGCTTTTATTACTGCTTTAACCCGGATGACCAATCGGTTGAAAGCATTGTCGCAGAGATCACCAATACGCCCTGGGATGAGCGCAAAGCCTACGTACTGACCCCTGGAATGGATGATACCCATGCCGGCATGCACCGTTATCAGTTTCCTAAATCCTTCCATGTGTCCCCATTTATGCCCATGGATCTTGACTACGATTGGCGGTTTTCAACTCCGGCCGACGCCCTTAACGTTCATATGCGCCTCGATCGGGCTGGCCTCAAGGTTTTTGATGCCACACTTCAGCTGGAGGCCGCGCCGCTTTCCTCCTGGCCCATGGCCCGCGCCTTATTGGGCTATCCTTTCATGACGTTCAAAGTGATTGGCGGCATCTACCTTGAGGCGCTGAAGCTCAAATTTAAAAAGATTCCCGTCTTTGATCACCCCGCAACACAGCCCCGTCCGTTACAGGAACCCCACGATGAGTAAGCGAACCATCGCCCTTGAAAATGACAGCTTTTCAAGAACCCACGGCAAAGGCCGAATCAATCAATGGGCGCGGTCGCTCTTGCATCGGCAACTCAGCGGACTTGCGGAGGGTGAACTGATCCTGGTGGATGGACAAACGTATCGCTTCGGAAAGCAAACCGAAGCTTTCCCACTCTCCATTCGTCTTGAAGTGATCCACCCCGCCTTTTATGGCAATACGGTCTTTGGCGGGAGTCTCGGCTCAGCAGAGAGCTATATCGCAGGAGACTGGCGCTGTTCCGACCTTCCGGGATTGATTCGGCTGATGGTTCGCAATCGGTCGGTCATTGAGGATTTGGATGGGGGGCTTTCGCTGATCACGACACCCGCGAGGCGCTGGCTCCACTGGCTGAACCGAAACAATCAATCGGGAAGCCGTCGAAATATTGCTGCCCACTATGACCTTGGGAACGATTTTTTCCAAACCTTTCTCGATGACTCGATGATGTACTCCTGCGCACTCTTCGAACCTGAGGAGATCTCGCTGGAGGAGGCCTCAAAGGCCAAGCTGGAGCGTGTTTGCCAATTGCTTGACCTGAAGCCAAGCGATCATGTGGTGGAAATTGGAACTGGCTGGGGTGGCTTTGCTCTCTACGCAGCCCGCCATTACGGGTGCCATGTCACCACAACGACCATTTCCGAACGTCAGCACCAGCTGGCAAGAGAGCGCATTGAGGCGGCTGGTCTTCAGGATCGGATCACGCTCCTTAAGGAGGATTACCGCGCCCTTGAGGGCCAATTCGACAAGCTCATCTCCATCGAGATGATCGAAGCGGTTGGACATCAGTTCTTTGAGACCTTTTTCAGCAAATGCAGCCAGCTCCTCAAACCCGAGGGGCTCATGCTCATTCAGGCCATCACGATCAATGATCGTCAGTACCTTCGGGCCCGCGATGAGGTGGACTTCATCAAGCGCTACATTTTTCCGGGGAGTTGCATTCCGGCCATCGAACCTTTGCTCCATGCCACAACTCAGGCCACGGATCTTCAACTGGTCTACCTGCGTGACATCGCACCCCACTACGCAAGGACCCTGAGGGCCTGGCGGGAGCGTTTTCTGGAGAATGTGCCGAAGGTCAAATCCTTGGGGTACTCGGATGCATTTATCCGACTTTGGGAGTTTTACCTCGCCTACTGCGAGGGAGGGTATGAGGAGCGCGCACTCGGGGATCTCCACATGCTGTTTCAGAAGCCGGGCTATCGCGGACCGCTCCCCTGAGTTTCAAAGAATCCCTGCTCCAGAGCGCGCGAGGGGTTTAAAGCAAATCCGAGGATTCCCGCAAAATCATTCGTCGAATTCTCAGAAGCCAAACCCGTCCGCTCAGCGCATCAAAGTCCAAGAAAATTTTTTGAGTCGAACGGATCATGGAGTATCCCGCCGGGTGCTTCTTCAAAGGTTAAATACCATCAATGCCTGTGGATGGGGTCAGAGCCAATCCAACCCCACTAAATATGCGGTGTTGTAACAGGATACGAGATCGATTGTCATTCATTTTTAGGCATCCATTTGCAATGACTCGCCATCCTATCGGGCACGCCAAGATCGATCCCTGATAAAAATCGCCGTGAACCCCTTTAATATCGGGCATGCGGCGGGCTTTTTGAGCCCACAGGAATACTGCACCGATAAATTATCCATTAAGGCGTGCTTATTTACTTCGAAACCCATTCAAAACAAAGAGAAGATACTCAGGAGCCCCTCGGGGAACGGACCAGGATCTTGAACGCCTCAGAGTGCGTAGAATGTCGATCACACCATCGGGTAAACCTCATGCACAAATGGCTCTTCCATGGCCTTTTTCTCCTACTCATTCCTCATGCTGCGGTAGCCAGCTCATGGGATCAGGTCGCCCAAGTTCCCGGGTCGGGGACAACCTATTACATCGACCACGCCCGGATCAGCAAAACCGAAAAAGGCTGGAAGGTCTGGGCGATTGTCGATGACGAGAGCCCTGACCCCAAGCTCCACACCCTCTCCCTTTCCTATCTTCTGGAAGTGAACTGCGTTGAAAAAAAGGAGCAATACGCCTCACTCACCGGCTACGCAGGTCACATGGCGAATGGAGATATCCTCTTCAGCTATGCTGAACCTTCAGAATGGTTTGACGTAAAGCCCCAAACCGTCGTCGACGATCGACTTCAAGCCATCTGCCGAATCGGACCCGATCTGGTCCATCAATTTCAGGGACGCTGAGGAGAAAAGCAAAATGATGGGTATTTTTGTTGGAAATTTCCTGGCGATATTGATCGTATCGGTCACAGTGGCCTTAGGCCATGAGTCTATAGCCAAAGCCACTCAGCTTTTTCTGGGAACCGCGTATGGTTTGTGGCTTCTTTTTTGGGTCATGAACATCACCAGCCGCCCAAAAGCGGATGCACCCTTTTGCAAGACCCTGAGCTCAGAGGATTTAAAGATCTACCGCCACTACCACACCGCCATAGACTTTCCCCTGCCAGGTCAGGTCTACGCCGGAATTTTGAACTTTCTCCGGGTTGCAGGGCTGGTTTACGCCGGACTCTCGATTTGGCGAGAACTCTACATCGAGGCTGGATTTTCAGTTCTTTTCTTTGTGATCACGGCGAGCCTCATTCATAGAAACAACCCTTGGTTCTTTCTGGGCCAGCGCGCCGAAAAAGGGCATGCACGCGCAAAACTTGAACTTCAAGGACTCCATGCCCTTGTCACCCAAAGGCACGGCTCAGCTGAGTCGTCCGTTGAACCTGCCGAAGACTAGCACTCACCTTCATGCCTGAACATTCTTCGTTGAACCAGCAAAGTGGCTTACTAAAAATCATTCTGGTTGGCCTCATTGGCAACGTGATGGAATGGTACGATTTTGCCGTTTACGGCTATTTCGCGGGTATTCTGGGGAAGCTCTTTTTTCCCTCCTCCGATCCTGGACTTTCGCTGATTGCCTCATTTGGGGCCTTTGCGGCAGGCTTTCTCATGCGCCCCCTAGGTGGGATTCTCTTTGGCCGCATTGGGGACTCCCTGGGGCGGCAAGCCGCCATGTCCCTCTCCGTTCTCGCCATGGCCATCCCGACTGTCCTCATGGCCCTTCTTCCAACCTATGATCAGATCGGCATATTTGCGCCTATCACCCTGGTGGGACTTCGGGTGATCCAGGGGCTTTCAGTGGGCGGAGAATACACCTCCTCTCTGATCTACCTTGCTGAGAACGGCCCATCCCACCGAAAGGCATTCACTGCCATTTGGGGATCCTGGGGCGCGGTTCTTGGCATGCTCTTGGGTTCCGGTGTAGGTTTGGTAACGGCCAGCTTTCTGGCTCCAGAAGCCCTGGAACTCTGGGGGTGGCGCATTCCATTTGCCCTGGGGGGCCTGGTGGCTCTTTCCGGATGGTGGATTCGTCGCCGCCTCCCGATGGAACCCCCTTCCCATGCCGAAAAAAGTTCGATCCGTGATGTGATCAGGAACTATCGCTCGCATATTGCGCGTGTTGCACTCATCAATATTGGTTTTGGTGTGGCGTACTACACGGTCTTTGTCTATGCCGTCACCTACATCAGAAACATCGACCAGTTTTCAGAATCCGTTGCACTGGAACTGAACACGCTCTCGATGCTGATCCTCCTCCTGGCACTGCCCTTAGCCGCCTGGGTATCCGATCGTATCGGACGCCGCAAAATGGTCACCATCAGCATGTCGCTTCTGGTTCTGGGAACGATCCCTCTTTTTGGACTGATTCATTCCTCGGTTGAATCGCCCGTTTTTCTGGCCGAAGTCCTCTTTGCTCTTCTAGTCGCCATGACCAGCGGTGGCATGGTCGCCCTCAATGTCGAACTGATTCCAAGAGAAGTCCGTTGCACCGGACTTGCCCTGGCCTATAACCTCGCTCATGGGATCTTTGGCGGCACCACCCCCCTGATCGCTGCCTGGCTCCTTCGGACCACCGGCGACCCGATTGCACCGGCCTACTGGTTGCTGGGTACCCTCGTCCTTTCGACCACGACCCTGCTTTTTGGGGTCAAGGATCACCATATCCATCCGATATCGCCCGAACCCAAGCCTTAAGATGGTTGTGCCCTTGATATAAAACCGCATCGCCGGCCCATGACTTATTGGTAAAATTTGGCGTCAAACCCGGCGCCGGCGGGGACCCCGCCATCCTCTGTCCCACTAAAGAAAACCGATGAAATTAACCGTCTTTCGAGCATCCGACGTCAGCCCCATTAAGGACTTTGAAAACGTCAGGCATGTTCTCGACGATCCGGAGGCCTTCATCCTCCTCTATCTTGAAAATCCCGATAAAAAAGACCTCAAGGCCCTCCAGGATTGCTTCAAGTTGCATGAGCTGGCCATTGAGGATGCGTCCTCTGCCCATCAGCGTCCAAAGCTTGAGGAATATGGCGAAACGCTCTTCATGGCGATTCATACGGGATTGTTGAAAGAGAACAAAGACGTGCAGTACGGCGAACTTCACATCTTTTTATCCACCCGCTTCATCATTCTCATTCAGCACAAAAGCCATGTGGACTATCGCCCGGTCGAGGACCGCTGCCAGGCTTCACCTGAGTTTTTGAACTTTGGTGCGGGATTTATTCTTTATGCCGTCCTGGATTATCTGGTCGATGAACTGATGCTGATCGGAGTCCACCTTCAAGAAAAGCTTGACCACCTGGAGTCTATGATTTTCGACAACCGCTTTGAAAGCAGCGAGATCCAGAGCATCTATGACCTCAAGCGGAAGGTCGCAAGACTGCACAACATGTCGGCGCCCGTCGGCGATATGTGCGCGGAACTCTCAAGATTACACCCGGAGATTGTGCCGAAGGAATTGATTCCCTATTACCGCGACATTCAGGATCATGTCCAGCGCACCAATCGGCTGACCTTCATGTTGCGCGATGCCCTTTCTGACGCCCTCCAGGTCAACATGTCCCTGATTACGATTCGTCAAAACGAAGTGGTGAAGCGCCTTGCCGGCTGGGGTGCCATCCTGACCCTCCCAACCATCATCTTCACAATGTACGGGACCAACTTCAAATACATGCCGCTTTATGACTGGGACATCGGCTACCCGGTGGTTCTGGCCCTGACCGGTCTGGCCTGCAGAGAGCTCTATAAAAAACTGAAATCCTCAGGCTGGCTGTAAACGGGACGGATGGACTTTCCCTTGACACTAAATACCTGGCTTGAAGCTCTGAAAGAGCTTGCCGGTCAGCCACTGATGCTGGGGATATGGCTCGGCCTGGTCGGGTTTTGGGCCGGTCTTCAGAATGCGCTGGCAGGTGGCGGGTCTTTCGTCACTCTTCCGGCCTTAATCGCCGCAGGACTCACTCCGATTGAGGCCAATATCACCTCAACCGTCGCTCTTTTCCCAGGTCAGGCGGTCTCAGGCAGCATGGGCTATCGAATTTTGGGGAAAGACAGGCCCAAGCAGATTGGGCGCCTCATTCTCATCAGCCTTTTGGGTGGAGCTCTTGGAGGTCTTCTTCTGATGGGAACTCCACCGCATCTTTTTTCACGCCTCTTGCCTTGGCTGGTCCTCTTTGCAACCCTACTTTTTGCCTGGGGAAGTTTCAGAAAAAAACAGGACGCTTCGAAGGGCGTTCCAAGTCCTAAGACGCTCCTCTCCATTCAATTTCTGATTGCTATCTATGGCGGGTATTTCGGCGGCGGAATCGGATTTTTGATGCTTGCCGCGCTGAGCATGGCAGGATTTGCGACCCGCTTGGCGGGAAGTTTGAAGAATATTTTTGCGGCGGTCATGAACCTTTCCGCCGTAGGCGTGTTCCTGAGTTCACCGGCGCTGAGCTGGAATTCCGCCCTGCCCCTTGGCGCCGGCGCTCTGTTGGGGTTTGCAACAGGCTCCCAGCTTCTTGGGCATATCAACGAAAAGCTCCTACGGACTTTCGTGATCCTGATTGGAATCACCCTGACCATCGGCTTGTTTTATCGGGAGGCCTAGGGGTTGTCTGTGATAAAGGCAATCGCCCGAAGTGGCGCTCCGCTGCCCCCCTCAATTTTCATCGGCAAAGCGACGACCAGAGCACCTGTGACCGGCAACTGATCCAGGCCTTTCAGGTTTTCAAAGATTGGGACAGCATGCAACGCGAGAATCCGGTGGCTCTCAAAAAGCCGGGATTGGCCGTAATCAATACTCGCCGTATCAAGCCCAACCGCCCTGACATCCCGCTGCTCGACAAGCCACCGGGCTCCCTCAGGAGAAAGCCCCGGAAAATGAAGTTTCGGAATCGCGGATTCACCCCGCTCATCGGTGCCAAGGTATTGCCTGGCGTCGGGCCAGAAACGGTCATAGCCGGTTCGAATGAGAACGATGGAACCCTTGGGAATACGCCCCTGCTTGGCTTCAAAAGCCAGAAAATCACCGGGACCCACCAGATAATCCCGATGAAGGGTTGAGTTCGCTGTGACATCGATGACAACCCCAGGTCCAATCGTTTGTTCGATGCCAATCTTCTCGACGGTTTGACCTTTGATGTCGAAGTGAATCGGAGCATCCATATGGGTGCCCCCGTGCTCCGCTGCAGAGTAACGATTAGCGGAATAGTGATAACCGCCTGCGGCGTGCCCGTCGTAGACCTTTTCCAGTTTGAAATGATCGGCATTTGGCCAGTAGATCGTCTCAGGTGAAAAAGAATGCGTCAGATCGACCCATCGGCCGTTCCTCAGCGCAGCATCTTGGGGCGCACACGCGCCCAGCATCAGCAGACAGAGAAAAGCGGGGGTAAGCAGTAAACGATTCACTTTGGCTCCGAAAAAAACCATTGGGGTGACTCAAGAATCATAACGCTCCAGAGGCTCAAGTGGGTCTGCGAGCTGAAGCATTGTCTTCATCACCACATCAGGGTTCAATGAGATGCTGTCGATACCCTTGTCGACCAGGAAAGACGCAAACTCGGGGTAATCACTGGGGGCCTGACCGCAGATTCCAATCTTTCGACCTGACGACTTGACTTCCTGGATCACTCCGGCGATCGACTGCATGACGGCCGGATTTCTCTCATCGAAGATGTGGGCAACTACCTCCGAATCTCTATCGACCCCTAAGATCAGTTGGGTTAGGTCATTGGATCCAATGGAGAACCCATCGAATATCTCGGCAAAATCCCTTGCCAGAATCACGTTGCTCGGAATCTCGCACATCACATAGACCTCAAGCCCATTCTGACCCCGCACAAGACCATTTTCAGCCATCACCGCCAAGACCTTGCGTCCCTCCTCGACTGTTCGACAGAAAGGAATCATGATCTTAAGGTTTTTGAGCCCCATCCCTTCCCGAACACGGCGCATTGCTCGACACTCCAGAGCAAAGGCCTCCTTGTATCTGGAATCATAGTAGCGACTGGCTCCCCGGAATCCGATCATCGGATTCTCCTCGATGGGTTCATAGGGACGCCCTCCAATGAGATTGGCGTACTCATTGGATTTGAAGTCACTCATGCGAATGATGACATCCTTGGGGTAAAAAGCGGCCGCAATCATTGCCACCCCTTCCGCCAGCCGCTCAACAAAAAAACCCGCTTTATCGGGATAACCCATCGTGAGCCGTTCGATTTCCGAGCGCGTTTCAGGATCCTCAATCGTCTCGAAGTCGATCAATGCCTTGGGATGAATCTTGATCGAATTGCTGATAATGAATTCTTGCCGAGCGAGACCCACCCCATCGTTCGGAAGAAACGAAAGACGAAAGGCTTCATCCGGATTTCCTACGTTCATCATGATCTTGGTCGAAGGCCTGGGAATCTTCGAGAGCGAGACGCGCTCAACATGAAAGGGAAGCAAGCCTCGATAGACGAATCCGACGTCGCCCTCCGCACAAGAAACGGTGACCTCCATGCCATCCCTGAGAAACGCCGTGCCCCGCTCCGTTCCTACCACTGCGGGCACCCCAAGCTCACGACTGATGATGGCGGCATGGCAGGTCCGACCTCCCCGATTGGTGACGATGGCTGCGGCCTTTTTCATGCTTGGCTCCCAATCCGGATCGGTGCGATCAGCCACCAGAATTTCCCCTTCCTGAAAGAGATGCAGTTCCTGGACGGAATGAATGACCCGAATACGGCCCTGTGCAATGCGTGAACCGATGCTCCTTCCTGTCACGAGAGGCGTCGATTCAGGATCAACGCTCAGACGGTAGGTTTCGATATCGTTGAGATTTCTTCGAGAGTGGACCGTTTCTGGACGCGCCTGAAGAATGAAAAGCTCGCCCGTTCGGCCGTCCTTACCCCATTCCATGTCCATCGGAGAGGGCATGCCCCGTTTTTTTGTGTAATACGCTTCAATCTGAATGGCCCACCCAGCCAGCGTGAGGATATCGTCGTCCCCGATTGAAAATTTCCGTTGTTCCTCGATGGGCACAGGGATATTACGGGTCATCCGACCGCCCCCCTGGTCATAGATGAGCTTTTGTTCCTTGGTTCCCAACTGCTTTCGAAGGATCGGCCGATACCCTTCCATTAAGGTCGGTTTGAAGACGTAAAATTCATCCGGATTAACGGAACCTGCGACAACATTCTCGCCCAGCCCATAAGAGGAATTGATCAGAACGGCATTTTCAAATCCGGTTTCGGTATCAATGGAGAACATGACGCCGGCGGCCGCAAGGTCAGAACGAACCATGCGTTGCACACACACCGAAAGCCCAATGCGCAGATCCCCAAATCCCTTGTCGACCCGGTAAGAAATCGCCCGATCGGTATAGAGGGATGCAAAGCAGCGCTTGACGCATTCAAGCAATGCACTCTCTCCTTGAACATTCAGATAGGTTTCCTGCTGACCCGCGAAACTTGCATCTGGGAGATCTTCGGCGGTCGCGCTGGATCTGACCGCGACATCCAGGGGACCTGAGTTGGCCTCTCTCGCAAGGCGCGCATACGCTTGAAGAATGGCGACCTGAAGGTCGGAGGGAAGATTGGCATCCAGGATGGCTTGCCGAGCCCGTTGGCCCCGCACCTGAAGATCAGCTATATCCTGCGTATTGAGGCCATTGAGTACCTCACGCAGCGTTTTTGCAACACCCGTCTCTTCGATAAATCGGTGATAGGCGGCCGCCGTGATGGCAAAGCCATCAGGAATGCGAATCCCTTGGGGCCTCAAGGCCCGGAACATTTCCCCAAGAGAGGCGTTCTTCCCGCCGACCAGAGGGACATCCTCGATGCCGAGTTCGCTAAACCAGAGGATGGCCGCTTGATCACGTGACGGAGTGGACATGATTAACCTCGCAAACAATATGGTTTTTAGCCTTTGCGAACGAGAGTCTATGCGCTTAAATCAACCAATGCCATGCGACGAATTACGGTTGATCCATCCAGATTTTTAGACAACGATTTCCGAGCCGCCTTCGATACCGAACCCTCCTCCCTGGCGTTTCGATTTGAATTTGATCCCCCGGTAAAACTTGAATTGCGCCAGATGCCCCAGCGCTTCCACCGTGCCATCCAGCCGAATCAGGCGATTGATCCCCGGTGCCCCCGAAGACCCGCCCGCCAGACCAAAGGCCCCTGCCTGCGACCATTGGTCAGAAGACTGACCGTCATCGGTTCCATAACCCTAAAGGTCCCCCCGGTCCACCCAAAATTCCCAGCGATGATTCGACATGTTGAATTCTTGATCTGTTAAAAGAGACAGTAGAGGATCAAGAAATCGTAGCGGATTTGTTTTCTAAAGAGCATCAGGAGTCCCGGATCATGGACAAGACAGTCAATTTGGAAGTGGATACCCCAGCCAGCGCAGACCAGCTGGCCATTTTGGGCCGACTCGCCAGAAAGCATCTTCACCGCGCGGAATTGGGTGTTGTTTCCCTGGACTCCTCTCATCGTGATCCTGTGGCCCTCATTCAACAGCAGGAAAAGATCCGGATTCAGGAATTCCTCCCCCTTCGGCATCACCGAATGGGCCAGAGCGCCTTTGCCTTTTACCGGGGCTCAGCCCTTTTGATGGCCCATGACCTTGCTGAAGGCAGAAAAAACACAGGCATTCATGTCCAGCTGTGTGGCGATGCGCATCTGGCTAACTTTGGGCTTTTTGCTGCCCCGAATCGCGATGTCCTTTTCGACATCAATGATTTTGACGAGACCCATCCTGGGCCCTTTGAATGGGACGTTCATCGGCTAGCCACATCCTATTGGCTGGCAATGCACGAACTGGGTCATGGCGAAACCCGCGGAAACGAGGTGGTTGCTCTCCTGGCTGAAAGCTATCGCAAAGCCATGGCCCATTATGCCCGCATCCCCGAAATCGACATCTGGTATGAACATCCAAACGAGGCCTGGATGGAGAGGACTCTCGATACCCTGACGGGAAAGTCTGGCATCAAGCAGTTCAAATCCTATATCAAGCGTGCACGCGAAAGGGATCGCTGGACCGCCGTCATTAAATTGACGGAATGCGGCCCCAAAGGTCGGCAGTTCATCAACAACCCGCCGACCCTGGTTCGTATTCCTTTGGGTGATGAGGAATTGGATCGCCAGCAAAAGCTTTACGAGGAATACACCACCAGCCTGGATCTCGCCACACAAGAGCTCTTGAGCCGATACCGAGTCATTGATGTCGGCCACAAGGTGGTCGGAGTCGGAAGTGTTGGCCTCACGGCCTATGTCTACCTCCTCCAGGGACATCATTCGGAGGACTTGATCGTCCTTCAGGTCAAGGAGGCGGTACCCTCGGTCATGGCGCAATACATCACGGATCCGAGCATCCGACACGATGGAAAAAGGGTCGTCCGGGGGCAGCGCATCATGCAGGCAGCGAGTGATCTTTTTCTGGGCTGGGTTCGTGCCCCTCTGGGTCGGGAGTTTTATGTCCGCCAACTTCGCGACATGAAATACAAGCCGGACCCACAGGAACTCGGTCTGACTGAAATCAAAAATCTCGCCTGGCTCTCAGGGATTAGCCTGGCTCGCGCCCATGCCCGTTCCGGCCAATCCATTGCGATCCACAGCTATCTTGGTCATAGCAATCGATTTGATAAGTCGATTGTTGCCTTTGCTGAACAATATACCCACCGGGTCATGAAAGACTTTACGACTTTCCGAACGGCGATTTCGAACGGAATGCTTCATGAAGCCCGGGAAGATGTCCTTCCTCCGGAATTCACCAGCGATCCGATTCGGGGGGTCTTCGTTGCTGAACGAATCCAGCCGCTTCCCCACAAATAAGATCGAAGGATTTTGAAAGCCTCAGTTCGAAAGGCAGGCAAGACCGGATCGATGGTAACCGGAAGGGCAGGATCCACCCATTTGTGCAAAGGCGTCGCAGCTCCGGTCCGAGGAAGCGACGCATGCTGCACCGGAACGATAGTATCCCGAGGGACAACTGCCTTCAGGGGCCGAAAAAGCAAAACGCGCGTGCCCGCCTGAGGGCGCGCAAGCACCCCCCGAGCGATAGTATCCACCCGGACAACTGCCATGCCCCAACGCAAAGGCCCGCGCCTGGGGGGCATCGGTTCGGCATGCACCGAGTGCGGGACTACTCATCAAGCCGCTGAGAACAAGGCTGAAAATCAACCCTTCGCAAAAGACCCGAAAGCCCATTTCTATTCCCCTCCCCAAAGATTCACCCTTTAGGGTGTCAAGCCGGCATGTTGTAGAAACCGACCCCCAACATGACGTAGATGGCGACGAAGGCCACGCCACTTCGCGCCCTAAGGTGTCCTGCGCCCAGAAAGTTACTCACCGCAATGACGGTCATCATGACCGCCACGAGGTCGTAAATCGTGAAAAGAAGATTCATTTCGATGGACATCAGGGCACCCAAGAGAACCAAGGTGGGTCCAATCATCAGGGCCATTTGAGCGCTCCCTCCCAAAAGCACCCCCATCGCCAGGTCAATTTTTCCATGTCGAGCGAAGCGAATCGCGGTCACCATCTCAGCGGTATTTCCAAGAAGTGCCAAAACAAAAACGCCAACAAAAGCCGGACTGAGACCTAACTGCTTCGTCACAGGCTCCAGTGAATTTGCCATGGCTTCACTCATGAGGGCCAGAAAAACGGAGACCACACAGAGAAGAATCACGGACCACTTAGGGGACCAATGGGGCAATGCCTCGGCGCCATCGTCATTGACTCGCACAATTTCCAGCGCATCGTCCGCATCGGCCCGAGGCTGACGCGGCAAAAAGGTCGCCAAAATGGTAAGTGCATAGACCACGATCAGGATGAACGAAATCTCGAGACTGATTTCACGGTCCACGGTCGTACTGAAGTCAAAAACAGCCGGAATGATCAGACCGAACAGGGCGAGGATCAAAAGTCCGCTGTGGACCCGAACGGCATCACGATCGAATTGGATATTGCGACTCCAATCCCCCTTCATCATCATCAAGAAAGTCACACCCAGACCGAACAGTAAATTCCCAATAATCGAGCCAGTGATCGAGCTTTTCACCATCTCGACAAGGCCCGCCTTGAGCGCAAAGAAACTGATGATGAGCTCTGGAGCATTCCCCAACGTCGCATTCAATAGGCCGCCTTGGGTCGGTCCCATCGCATCCGCTAAATTTTCCGTCGCTTCACCCATCCACTTGGCCAGAGGAATGATCGAGAGCGATGAGGCGAGAAAGATCCACAGGGGGGGCGCCTCAGACCACTTCAGATACAGCGCCACCGGAACCAAAAGCAGTAACGGCTGCACACCCTGAAGCAAGAGATTCCGCTCATTCACCGATTTCAACCCCATACATGCAACCTTCGACAAGGCCTGACACCTAGCCTACATGATCCCATGCGGGAGAGTCATCCCGGCGTCAGGATGAAATCGTTCACCCGAACCTTTCGCCATCTCCTCGTAAATTGCCCACTTCTGATCCACGACCCGCTGGGCCAAACCCATCAGACGCTCAGATTCCTCCGGATGCGTCTGAGCCAACGTTCTGAATCTCAGTTCATTTTCCTGATAGGTTCGAAGGGGGATCTGGGGCCTTGGCGAGTCGAGGACGAACGGATTAGATCCGGTATCCCGAAGTGCCGGGTTATAGCGCACCAGCGGCCAATGCCCAGAGGCAGTTGCCAACGCCTGTTGTCTCAGACCCTGCGCCATATCGATGCCGTGAGCAATACAGTGACTGTAGGCCAGAATTAATGAAGGTCCGGAATAAGCTTCTGCCTCCCGAAAGGCCAGGAGGGTTTGCTGCGGATTGGCACCCATGGCAATACGGGCAACATAGACATTGCCATAGGCGATGGCCTGCAGGGCCAGATCTTTTTTCGCCAAAGGCTTACCGCCTGCCGCAAACTTGGCAACAGCCCCAAGAGGCGTCGCCTTGGACATTTGGCCACCCGTATTCGAGTAAACCTCTGTATCCAGGACCAGCACATTGACGTTGCGGCCACTGGCCAGCACATGATCCAGCCCTGAGGAACCGATGTCGTAGGCCCAGCCATCGCCGCCAATAATCCAGACGCTGCGACGGACGAGATGATCAATGACAGAGAGGAGCTCACGCGCCGGCTCTGAATCGACGGGCCCCAACAATGCGCGGACTTCATCGACACGCTGGCGCTGTTTTCGAATCTGGGATTCTGTAATTTGTGGCGCAGCAACAAGGGTATCAATCAGCGTTTGATCGAGAGTCCCTGCCATGGCTTTGAGACCCTTGATGGCCATCCCAAGGTGAAGATCGGCGCTCAACCGGAACCCAAGACCAAATTCGGCATTATCTTCAAAGAGAGAGTTCGACCACGCCGGGCCTCTCCCCTCCTGGTTTTTTGTCCATGGCGTCGTCGGCAGATTGCCACCGTAAATCGATGAACAACCCGTCGCATTGGCAATCACCAGACGATCACCAAAGAGCTGGGAAAGCACCTTGAGGTAGGGCGTTTCCCCACACCCTGCGCAGGCACCTGAAAATTCAAACAGGGGCTCAAGAAACTGGACGCCACGAACCGAAGAAAAATCAACGGCGGAACGGTCGTTGATCATAAGTTGCTCAAAAAACTGAATATTGGCACGCTCAGTTTCGAGGATGGGCGCCTTTTCCGCCATATTGATGGCTCGTTTTGCAGGGTTTTCCAGGCTCTGGACTGGACACACTTCGACGCACAAACGGCAACCCGTACAATCCTCCGCATAAACCTGCAGCGTAAAGCGAATATCCGGAAATCCGCGGGCATTAATGTCCGCAGTTTTGAATGTCTCTGGGGCTCCTTGGAGTTGTCCGCTGGAATAAAACTTCGAACGGATGACGGCATGGGGGCAAACAAAACTGCAATGACCACATTGAATGCAAGACTCAGGATCCCAGACCGGGATGCTCTCGCTAATGTTTCGCTTTTCCCATTGCGTCGTCCCGGAAGGATAGGTCCCGTCAATCGGAAGTGCGGATACGGGAAGTCGATCGCCGTAACCTCCCATCATGGCTTGTGTCACCTCTCTCACAAAGACCGGTGCCTGGGCCGATACCAAAGGAGGCCGCTCGCGGTGTGAGGTCACCCGATCTGGAATCGTGACACGTTGAAGGCTCGCGAGTGTCCGATCGACGGCCTCAAAATTCTTGAGAACAACCGCCTCTCCCTTCTTGCCATACGTTTTGCGGATGGCAGCCTTGATCTTTGCAATCGCGTCCTTCGCCGGCAGAACCCCCGAAAGTGCAAAAAAGCAGGTCTGCATGATGGTATTGGTATGTCGCCCCATGCCAGAAAGCTCCGCAACCTTGCCGGCATCGATCACATAAAAGGCGATCTTTTTCTCGATGAGTGCTTTTTGAAACTCGCGTGGCAAATGGTGCCAGACCTCATCAGAACAATAGGGACTATCGAGGAGAAGCGTTGCGCCAAGGGCTGCCTTCTCAAGAACATCCAGCTGTTCCACAAACCTGAACTGATGGCATCCTATGAAACTCGCCGATTCAATCAGGTAGGGTGCACGAATCGGTCGCGGACCAAAGCGCACATGGGAAAAGGTTTTCGAGCCTGATTTTTTAGAGTCATAGACAAAATAACCCTGTGCATAAAGAGGCGTGGATTCTCCAATGATCTTGATGCTGTTTTTATTGGCCCCGACGGTTCCATCAGACCCGAGGCCCATGAAGATGGCCCGAACCACGTCCTCCGGCTCAATTTGAAAAGACGGATCGAAATAAAGACTTGAACCCGACACATCATCATCAATCCCGATGGTGAAGTGATTCTTGGGGATGTCCTTTGAAAGTTCATCAAAGATTGCTTTGACCATCGCCGGCGTGAATTCCTTGGAGGAGAGCCCATAGCGTCCTCCAACCACCCGGGGCCATGTATCGCTCGACAAACCACCGGACGCAAGGGCTTCAGAAAGGGTGGTGATCACATCGCCATAAAGGGGTTCACCACTGGCACCCGGCGATTTCAGGCGATCCATGACTGCAAGCTTCCGACAGGCCGAGGGTAGCCTTTCCAGAAAATGGGGTGCCGAAAACGGAAGGCAGAGTCTGACGATGATCACCCCGACACGCTCACCTGAATTCACCAGATGCTGAACCGTTTCAGCGACCGTCGCTGTGGCCGAACCCATAATCACGATGACCCGTTCTGCCTCAGGGTGTCCTTCGTAGTCAAAGAGACCATAGTGTCGGCCGGTGAGTTGACCGAAAGCATTCATCTGCGACTGCAGAATCCCGGGAAGCTTTTGGTAGAAGGGGGTCACCGTTTCGCGGGCCTGAAAATAGACATCCGGGTTCTGGGCGGTGCCTCGAATCACCGGAGCCTCAGGGCTTAGCCCTCGCCCCCGATGACGCCGGATGGCCTTAGGATCCATCAGTTCTCGAATCACCTCATCAGGAATCAGGCAGATTTTGTTGATTTCATGGGATGTCCTAAACCCGTCAAAAAAATGCAGGAAAGGAATCCGACTTTCCAGCGAGGCCGCCTGTGCGATAAGGGCCATATCATGGGCTTCCTGAACGGAACCTGAGGCAAGCTGGGCGAGCCCCGTCGGACGGACGGCTGCCACATCCGAGTGATCACCAAAAATCGAGAGCCCCTGGGCGGCAATCGCCCGGGCCGCTACATGAATGACCATGGGTGTGAGTTCCCCGGCAATCTTGTAGAGGTTGGGAATCATCAGAAGGAGCCCTTGTGAGGCTGTAAAGGTCGTGGTCAGGGCCCCGGTTTGCAGAGCCCCATGAACCGCTCCGGCTGCCCCCCCTTCGCTCTGCATTTCAATCACGGTCGGAACAACGCCCCAAAGATTGGGACGCCCTTCCGAAGCCCATTGATCTGCAAGTTCCGCCATAGTCGATGAGGGCGTAATCGGATAAATCGCACAGACTTCGTTGATCTGATAGGCAATGGTAGCGACAGCTTCATTGCCATCGAGAGTGACTTCCACTGGCACGCTCATGGACGCGCTCCTTCTAGTCTCTGCATGGTGATCGCATGCGTTGGGCACTGCTCATAACAAACCGCACATCCGGTGCATCGATCCGGATCGACGCGATAGCCCAAACCCCTGCCGACTTTCTGGATGGCATGTTCAGGGCATGCGCCAAAACAGCCATCACATTCAAAACAGTTGCCACAGGAGAGGCACCTTTTGGCCTCATATACTGCCTGCGCCCCATCAAAACCTTGGACGACTTCACGAAAGTCCAAGACCCTCTCGCCAAGACTCAGTTCGACCTGGACTTCCTGATGGTTTTCCGAGGAATACCAGACATCCAGATCCCCGAGCAGAACCTCTGGCTCTCCCTTTTTTTTCGAGTAGTGCAGGCCCTTCAGCCATGCATTGATGTGTCGCGCCGCCCTCTTTCCATGACCTACGGCGACGGTCACGGTCCGCTCGCTCGGGACCATGTCGCCCCCGGCAAAAATGCCCGGGTGGCCTGTCATCATTCCAGCATCCACCTCGACTGTGCCGTCGGGCTTGAAAAGCAACCCCTCCACCTTTCGGAGAAACCCGCTGTCGCTGTCCTGGCCCAAGGCCAGAATGAGGGTGTCCGCGGCCAGAACCTCATACTCACCTGTCGGCTGAGGGTGGCCTTGGTCGTCAATGGCCATCACTTCAACCTGAATGGCGCCTTCATCCATGGCTTTGATCGTTCGGAGCCAATTGATCTTGACCCCTTCTGAGAGCGCTTCGTCCGCCTCAAAGGAGTGGGCTGGCATGTGATCCCGATCTCGACGGTAGATGATGCAGGTCTCGACCGCACCGAGCCGGATTGCCGTGCGGGCCGCATCCATGGCGGTATTTCCACCGCCGTAGATCGCTACTCGCCGGCCGACCAGTGTCTTGGAAAGAGTCTCTGCACCGCGCAAAAAACTGACCGCATCGAGCATGCGAGCCGCCTCGCTGGATGGGATATCCACCCGCTTGCTGAGGTGCGCACCCACCGCAATGAAGGCGGCATCAAAACCACCGCGTTTCATGAGAGCGACCACATCCTCAACCTTGTGATTAAGGTGAATCCTGACCCCCAGGGCCTCAATACGGGCAATTTCCTGTGCTAATTCGGCTCTGGGCAATCGATAGGCCGGGATACCAAAATGAAGCATGCCCCCGGCCACAGGACCCGCTTCAAAAATTTCAACCTCATGACCCATCCGGGCAAGATGGTAGGCTGCAGAGAGACCACTGGGCCCAGCCCCCACAATCAAGACCCGACGTCCGCTCGTCGGCTCTCCCTCGGGCAAGGGCCAATTCGCTTCGAGCGACAGATCCCCGATAAATCGTTCCAGAGCCTGAATACTGACGGTTTGGTCCAGTTCCTTTCGATTGCACGCCGACTCACAGGGGTGATAGCAGACCCTTCCATGAACTGCCGGCAAAGGGTTGTCCTCCACCAATCTCAGCCATGCGCCCTTGAAGTCACCGGCTTGTGCCAGTGAAAGCCAGGACTGAATGTTCTCCCCCGCAGGACATGCGGCATTACAGGGTGGAAGCCGGTTCCGGTAGATCGGCATCCGTTGCCGTTCTGGACCGGTTCCTTCAGCATGTTGATGAAGGTCCGTCGGAAGGGTTCGGTCACTGGCATGAGATTGCGTCATAGGACCTTCAAGGGTGAGGAGATCGCAGCAAGGGGGCACGGGCGCAGGGTGTGTGACCCTCATGGGTCGCACTTTACTGGTTTAACCCTATTATTTTTACGGGATTTTGGCTCTAAAAATAGACTTCGACAACTCAGAACTTAAAAAACCCCGTCCAATTTTGGGAACCAATCGACCCCGACAGCCTCTAATCTTTAAGTGTTTTGGCCTGTTTGCCCTAGCCGGAGAATCCCCTATGAAGCTCTCTTACATTGGACTTGCCATTCTGGTCTTGGTGTTGGGGGAAGCGGCCTTGCTTGCAAACAATCGAACCCAAGAGGATGGTTGGGCTGAGTACAGGGACAGCCATAACTGTAAGCCGGTTGGGAATATCGAGGTCAGCAACCGAGCGGGATATCTTTGCGATGATGGACAGGTGCACTATCGCTGGCGACAAATGCGCTGAGCTTGGAATCCGCGCCTATCATTCCGCCCTCGGCTTCCATGCCTTAGTTGGCATGATCTTGGACGATTTTAGGCTCTCGGTTCGCGCTTCATCGGGCCCCTGACAGATCCTCGGAATTGCTCCCTT
>JBILGU010000065.1:0-5753 GCA_044350805.1 Methylococcaceae bacterium | reverse complement strand
TCATGTTATAGCCATGGACGATGAACAAAATGTCACCGCGGCGTTCCCCATTTTCATTGATCCAAACGGCAGCGTTTCGGACTTTCTCGAACCACTTTTGTGCCGATACCCGATGTGAAGGGGAGGGGTGCTGTGTGCCAGGAACACTAAGATATTGCGTAGGACCGATACCGGCAATAAAGCCACCGTCTTGAACCGCGCGCACCGACATCACGAAATCATTCATCACTCGCACCTATGGAGAGAAGTTCTCAAATTCTCGAACCTTAAGTTGCAGAAAAGAATGAAGAAAGTCGCAGATTCACGTATCCCACTCTCGCTGTCGTATCCGTTATTAAAGGGGTGAGAGGGAAACCACTTACGGTGCAATGAATTCCTTGGATGGCATCGATTTTTCAGATGATTCTGACATCACCTCTGAAATCGCGTGTGAATTTGAAGAATCAAATCCGATGTTCCTATATATGGGTAATCACAGATAAAACTTTTTCTCGAAAATCCAGTTTTAATTTATCGAGAAAATTCATAATATCCAGTATCATGTTATCGGGCTCAATGGATGGGCCCTCAAAAAATGAGGTTAATCATGTTTACAGATTTGGCAAAACTCACCCTTGATGAGTTATCGAAAGTGATCAATGACGCACAGAAGGTTCTGGCGGATAAACAGAAGTCCGAGAGAAAAGAGACGATCGCCAAGATTCATGAATTGGCCGCTTCTATTGGTGTCACCGTCACAATTGACGGAGAGAAGCCCAGTGCCCGAGTCTCCTCAAGAAAGGGCCAGAAAGTCGCTGCAAAGTACAAGAATCCTCAGAATCCATTGGAGACCTGGACGGGACGCGGTGTTAAGCCTCGGTGGCTGAGGGCGCTGACCGATGCCGGCAGGAAGATCGAGGACTTCCTCATCTAAACCCCTGTGAAGGTTTCTTTACCCCCTTTTAGCGCTGCCCTTTTTCTAAGGGTGGCTCTTTGGGGGCTCATTCTCAATGCATTATCCTGCGCGGCAGAAATGCTGCATGGAAAAGTGGTGGGTGTCGCCGATGGTGACACCCTGACCCTTATCTCACCCGATCATATCCAGACGCGTATTCGGCTTTTTGGCATTGATGCGCCGGAAAAGTCTCAGGCTTTCGGCCAGAGATCCAAGGCGTCTCTTTCCGATTTGGTCTTCGGACGAGATGTCGATGTAATTGTTCAAACGCTGGACCGCTACGGAAGGACTGTCGGTACGGTGATACACAAGGGTAATGACATTAATCTGGAGCAGGTTCGTCAGGGAATGGCGTGGGTTTACCGAAAATATTCGAGAGACTCGAAATATCTTGAGGCTGAGTCCGAGGCACGTATCAGCCGCCGTGGACTTTGGATCGACGAGGATCCGATGCCACCTTGGCTTTACCGTCATGGCGAGACAAAAAGGCGGCAGAATGACGCCCCCGAGCAATCAGACCGTCACCGTCAGGATTAATGAGTTTCCTTGGCATAAGAATATGAATCGGGCCACGGAATAAGGCAGCACCTTCGATAACCCGGCTCGCTCTAAAATCGATTGCAACACCTGCTGAGGTAGGACGTTGCGATAGAAAAATCATTGAACCATTTGTGGCCTGAAGAACGGTCTAGGGTCATTCCTTCAAAAGACCCTCACCCCCAGAGTTTCCTGGCGCCTCTAAAGCTGTTGTCGGCCATTGTCATCATTCCTTTCAGGTTGTATTTCGTACTTTCAACCTTACCGGAATTCACGATGGCCTTTCATTCCTTACCCTCGATTGACACCACTCTCGTGGACTTTACCCAGAACACAACAAATGACTCAGCTCATTTTTTTAGAAACTGAGTCAATGAAAACAATCGGGGTGCGAGTAAGAATTTGGGTTAGTATTGCTCGGGTTTTGACTTTTGTAGGCTCGAATAAAATCTTCAACGTCTCTTATTCGTCATAACTGATTATGAAAATCAATCATCATAACGCGACACTCCAAGAGAACACTACCCCAGTAGAAGCGGATTTCAGTGAGGAACAGAAACGTTACATCGAGGGGTTTGCTTCGGGAATCGCCATCGCCAAATCTATTCTTAATGCTTCGGAACAGAACACTCAGAACGGGGCAAAGGGACCAGATCATGAGCTGATAACAGCCCAAAATTACTTTCTTTCTGCCAGTCAGAAGCTTGCAGATCAAGAAAATTGGAAGCGATCAGAAAATCCTCTCGATTCCTTCTCTCGTCTCGCGACGGATGCTAAAGCCAACTTAGCGCCAAATCCCGAAGATAATTTTCGTTGGCGATATCACGGCATGTTCTATGTGGCACCTACTCAAAGTAGCTTCATGTGTCGACTCAGGCTGCCTAACGGGATAATCAATCATTGGCAACTTGAGGGGCTTGCAAATTTAGTTGAAAGGCATTCCGATGGCCACGTGCAAATCACCACCCGAGCAAACCTTCAAGCTAGACAAATTGCACCAAAGCAAGTGACGACATTTCTTGAGGGGCTGAGCGATCTAGGGCTCACCGCTAAAGGTGCTGGCGCCGACAACATTCGAAACGTAACAGGTTCACCAACAGCAGGCATCGATCCCACGGAACTACTCGATACACGCCCGCTAACACGGAGATTACATTTCCATATACTGAATGATCGATCTCTTTATGGTCTTCCGCGAAAATTTAATGTCGCTTTCGACGGCGGGGGCTCGATTGCTGTCCTGGAGGAGACCAATGATATTGGTTTCAAAGCCATAAGTGTCCTTGAGGGTAGCCCTGTTAGCGCCGGTATTTGGATGCGCCTATTGATCGGCGGCATTACCGGTCACGAAAGTCTCGCACAAAATACTGGAGTGGTCTGCCAACCTGACGAGTCCAATGAAGTTGCCGACGCAATCATTCGAGTATTCATTCACCATGGCAACAGAACCGACAGAAACAGAGCACGACTTAAATATCTGCTCGACGATTGGGGGTTAGACAAGTTCCTTTTGGCTGTTGAGGAAAGGCTCGGACGCAGACTACAACGACTTGATGATGCCTACATTTCTCAGCGTGCTTCAATCGATCGTTATGGGCATTTGGGGCCGCATCCTCAAAAAGCTGAGAACGAAAACTGGCTTGGTGTGGTGATTCCAGTTGGGCAACTCTCAGCCAATCAAATGCGCGGATTGGCATCGATCGCACACCGGGAAGGAGACGGCGAAATACGACTTACCGTGTGGCAAAACCTGATCATTCCAAGTATACGAACTGAGAGATTAGATCATGTGATCCAGCAATTAGAGGCATTGAACTTATCTACAAGCCCAAACTCCCTGCGCGGGGGCCTCGTTGCTTGCACCGGTGCTAATGGTTGTAAATTTGCGGCCGCAGACACCAAGGGGGACGCACTACTGATCGCCGATTACATAGAAAGCCGATTGGCTGTTGATGTTCCAATAAACATCCACCTAACCGGTTGCCACCATTCATGTGCCCAACATTACATCGGTGATATCGGACTAATCGCTAAAAAAATCCCCATCAACGATGATGGGGATACGATTGCGGGCTACGAAATCCTTGTCGGGGGAGGATTCGGCACCGAAGCCAAAATAGGCGAAATGCTCTGGCCAGCCATCCCCGCTGAGGAGTGCCCAAACAAGATTGAGTCAATTTTGTCGGCATATCTAAATCACCGTATCAATAGCAGTGAAGCATTCACGGCATTCATCAATCGCCTGACTGTCGGCAAGCTCAAAAAATTGATCTTTGAGGGAGCGGCGTAAGAAATGAGACAAATTAAGATACAACCAAACCCTTTCATACTGCCGGAAACCGCACCCTTTAGCTCTGAGCAACGCGCATGGTTGGGTGGTTTTTTTTCGGCCCTCCTTGATGCTCCACTCGATGTCAATCCGAGAGAGGAAAATCTCGCTAATTCGCCCGCATTAGCTGATAACTCGGATGCGCCATGGCATGATCCTTCCCTCAATCTGTCGGAACGCATGCAGTTGGCAGAAGAAAAACCCGTTGCATTAAAGCTTATGGCTGCTATGGCCCAGCAAGATTGTGGTCAGTGTGGATATACATGCGCCGATTACGCCAACGCTCTTTTCCTATGCAAAGAGACCCGCCTAAATCTTTGTGCCCCGGGCGGAAAGGATACTTTCCGCCAAATAAGAGATTTAATAAAAGTTAATGAGACCGCTCAGGAGAACAATCCATCAGCCGACTATTTAGGAGGCGAAAAAAAAGAAACATCTAGCCAGAGCGGGAGCCGCGACGCCCCGGTAACAGCACGATTTATCGGTCGCCAGCGCCTTAATCAGCAAGGATCGGAGAAAGAAACATACCACATCGATATAGACCTTTCAGATTCTGGTCTCGTTTACAAGCCAGGTGACAGCCTGGGTTTATTCCCAAAGAACCCCCCTGAGTTAGTTACTGACGTAATAAATGCCTTGGGGGCGAACCCAAAAGATCTTGTGTTGGGGAAACATTTGGACGCGGTTTTGCTTGAGGAGGTTTCTCTTGGACTCGCTCCCGACAGCCTTTTTCTCCTAATCGGTTGCGTCACGGGCGGCACGCTTCGAAAAAAGGCGCTTGCCCTAGCTGAAGGATTAGATCCAGACGGAGATGCTTCTCGCTTGGATGTCGTATCAACAATTAAGAAATTTGGCCCATTGCGAGTCAATCCTGAAGCATTTATAGAAGCTCTTGAGGCACTACAACCTCGACTCTATTCCATTTCATCCTCTTTGCGAGCCAATCCAGGTCTGGTATCGCTGACTGTGGATACCGTCCGCTTTGAGATAGATAACCGGATGCGTCTGGGCGTTGCCTCGACATATCTGGGTGATCGAATCACACCTGGGGAAATGATTAAGGTTTACAAGCAGCCCGCTCACTCATTTGGGCTTCCAACCGACCCCAATATTCCTATCATCATGGTTGGGCCAGGAACGGGGCTAGCTCCATTTCGTGCTTTCCTGCAGGAACGTGAAGCCACTAAAGCGGCCGGCAAAAACTGGCTCTTCTTTGGGCATCAGCGATCAGCCTATGACTTTTTTTATAAAGATGAAATTGAGAAATTATTAAGCTCTGGCGTTATCACAGAACTGAGCCTAGCCTGGTCCCGTGAAGGAGATGAGAAAAATTACGTACAGGATATTCTGCGCAAAGAGAAGGTTAAGGTTTGGAACTGGCTCTCAGAAGGCGCCCACTTTTATGTATGTGGCGACGCCAAACGAATGGCACCAGATGTTGAAAGAGCCCTATTTGAAATCATAAAAGAGGAGGGGGTTCTCAATGACCAAAAAGCTTCAGATTATGTTTCGGATATGAAATTGAGTGGTCGTTACCAAACTGACGTTTACTAAAGATAAATTCCCCAAGGCCCCTTATCGTTTTAGGCACAGCTGAGGCCTTCATCTGGGTCTCTGGCTTTATCGGAAGCACGGATGCAATCTGCGGTTTGACCGGAGTGTCAGGAATCGAGGGAGCTGCCAGTCAGATCTTGCCGAAGAACAACGTCTGAGGTCTGAGGAAGTGCCCGGCGAACCCTGATGAGGCTGGAACTCAGCCTTCTTTCTTATTATTCGCTCGCCGGATGAATGCAATCCATCAGATTGATCAAGCCATTATGGGGCATCCCAAGTTCCGCAGTTCGCGGCCTGATTTTTGATTTTCTCTGAGGCCTAAGCTCGAGAATTCAATGGGTTGCGTGTCTAAAGGGCACAATTCTGGCGAGGCCCTGTTGTGTCACGCCATGTGGCTAA
>JBILGU010000071.1:0-5753 GCA_044350805.1 Methylococcaceae bacterium | reverse complement strand
ATCAACATTGGCAATCTCGCAAAAACTCGATCGCGACGCGTCGCCGAAACACGCGCTGTCACTCGAACCAACTCTGGAAATGCCCGCTTGATTAAAAGTGGATCAGGGAGCTCGCCACGATAACAGTCGTAAGCACCAACAGGCTCAGGAAACCAGCACAACTCGCGACCACTACCCGCTGGTCGTCGCAACCATTCGCCGTCGTGCCAACCGATCGATTGTCCAGAAAGCGCGCGGTGATGTTGGCGGGCACATGCCGGGCCACCCGTACCGTGCAACGCAATGTGCACTTCGTCGACCGAATCAAATGCTTTGCTCAGATTGCGAACCAACATACCCGACATGCCAGGCGACGATGCGGCTCCGATTATTAGAGTCACTTTATTTTCAGTGGCTAGATCAGAAAGTGACAGAAGATTCAAACAATCGGCAATGTCATCACTCGTCGAAACTACTGAGACACCCTTTTCGAGAAATTCTCTGGCCACTGGTGTGTGTGGCAAAGGTCCGGCAAGAACAACAACCTTTGCGCGATGCAATTCACTACGACTGGTCGCTTTTATCAGGGCATTTGTCTCGCTTAAACGACGAGCAAGTCGTTGAGCAACAATCTGTGATGAGTCGTAAACAGCTATTGATGTTTGCGATTCGACCGATAGCGACTCAGCAACTCTTGAACCGACTACACCAGCACCAAAAATTCCGATCATTAGAAACTTTGATTACTTCTTGTCGGTAAATTTTCGCCAGCCACCTTGCTTGATTGCACCAACACCTTTACCTTTAAATCGCAAAACTCCGGCGACAGCACTGGCAACACTTAATGCAAGCAGAGCGCGTCGTAGCAGTTTCATATGTACATCCATTATGGGGTCTAAATAAATTGGTTACGCTACTTCAAGTGAAGTCTCCCGAGAATTCAAGCGTTACAGCGATAATTCCGACTTTTCGCTCAGAAAAAGTAGTCATACGGGCTATTGATTCAGTGCTCAACCAATCGTCACCAGTTGACGAGATAATCGTTGTCGACGACGCCAGCGACGACCAGACCGTAAAAGTTGTGCGTGATTTCGCAACTAATCACCCTCAGATTCGTTTGATTGTCAATAATCAAAACGCTGGTCCTGGCCAATCCAGAAATGTCGCGTGGAACTTAGCAACAAGTGAATACTTAGCTTTTTTAGACGCTGACGACACCTGGCATCCTAAAAAAATTGAACTACAACGTGAATGGTTCAAAGTAAATTCAAGCGAAGTAATCTGCGGCACCCAACATTGCATCATCAATCAAACCGAAACACACAGCGACGGCGAAAAGATATCGCGGTTTACGATCAAAGATTTGCTTCGGCGCAATCGATTCACTACCCCATCGGTAATGCTTCGGCGCGGTATTCCTTTGCGTTTTGACCCAAAATTACGATTGTCGGAAGATTATTTATTGTGGATGGAAATCGCCAGCGAATTCGGCCATGTGAACCGAATCAATCAGCCTTTAACCATTCTTCACAAACCAATTTTTGGAGCAGCTGGACTCAGCAGCAAAATTTTTCCTATGTATGTGGGTGAGCTGAAAACACTTTCGGTTCTTAAGCAAAAAAGTCGAATAAATCGTCTAACTTATTTGCGAAGTGTTTCATGGTCAACACTGAAATTAGTGCGTCGGCTACCAGCGTCAGTTTTTAGAAATATAAAGTGGAAATTGAGTAATGACTGACTCACCTACACGACGACTTAAAGTCGGGCTGATAGTCGACTCGCAGTCGATTTCTAAGTGGCAAAGTACAGCAATAGAAAACTGTCATGATCTAATTGAAGTCAACACGATAATTTGCTGCGCAAACAGCAATACTCATAAACAGCTGCTGAAAAACGCACTCTATTATCTTTTAAATATTTCTTCGATTCGAAATACTCAAACTCAGTCAGTGCCTTGGAGCCAGTTAACCACCGAAGGCTACGAATTAATCAACTTTGATTGTCAGCATTCTGGTATTTGGCAAACCATTGACAACCCAACAAAATCTGAAATTGAAAATCAAAATCTTGACCTGATTATCAAGTTCGGAATGAACTTACTCAAAGACCCACAAGACATTCCGTCCAAGTATGGAGTCTTGTCGTTTCACCATGGAGACCCAAGTGAGTTTCGAGGTCGACCTTCAGGGTTTTATGAACTTATCAAGGGAGCAAATCATGTTGGCGCAGTGGTGCAACAACTTTCGAACAAACTTGATGCTGGCACCATAAGGGCTTTCGGAAAATACAGAATCACTAGTCACTCGTATCGTCGCACTTTAGAGAGTCTTTTTGCAAACAGTACATCTCTTTTGCGATTAGCTATTTTGAACTGCCTTAGCTCGATCACAATTGATCTATCGACTTCAGGGCAAAACCATCGACTCCCTTCAAACAAAACTGTCGCAAAATTCGTCTTGTTATTAACTCATCGAAAATTTAAACGGTTGATTTTTGGTCTGTTTGGCCGACGTGACTGGAAAATTGCAGAAACATTGCCGTTAAGTTTTGATGCAATCAGGCCGATGCAGGTAATTGACCTGTTCAACCCAATCAAGCCGCCTCGAGAAATTTCATTTATCGCTGACCCATTTATATTGCCGAATGGCGACCTGATTTTTGAAGCGGCAGAAAAAAACAGCGAGTTGGGTCAACTGATGACTTTGAGTGGTGAACGAATGAACTTGATCGACACTTCACTTATTGGCACACACAAACATCTCTCGTTTCCATTCGTAATGCAAATAGATGCCAGATTTTTCGTAATGCCTGAGATGGCCCAAAGTGGAGCCCAATTGCTCTGCGAATTGCAAAACAACGCAATCATTAAGACTCACAAATTGCTCGGACTAGACAATGAAAGATTGATAGACCCAGTTCTGCTTCAAAGAAACGGAACTTGGTGGCTATTTGCCGGCAAACTAGGCAATGAATTTGATCATTTGTTTGCTTGGTCAAGTTTTGACTTATTTGGACCCTATAAACCGCACCGAATGAATCCTGTGGTAATCGATCCGTCAAGGGCGCGAAACGCTGGAGGGTTTATAACTTTCGGAACCGACCTTTACAGATTGGGGCAGAACAATTGCCAAGGGTACGGCGATGGAATCGCTGTTTGTCAAGTGTCGCAACTTGACGAAGACTTTTACCAAGAGAAACCAGTAGCAAAACTTACAATCAACGAATTACACGGTCCACATACATTTTCGACCAATGGGCAAAAAGCTTATATCGACTATTACAAATCTGTGTTCGACCCACTTGCGTGGCTGGCTCGAATCAAATCAAGATTAAACTTTTTCTAGTCACCGACCTGGATTCAACGAATTTGTGAAAAGCAAAGTTCAATTTTGGATGGACTAAAAGTTGCATCAACTTTGAAGTGGGTCAGAGCGGCAAAAACTGATGACCTAACTTTTGGCTCTATCAAAATTGCCTCTATCGGGTAAGGGCATTCAACCACAAGGTTTTTCCGAAAAACGTCAATTGGTAAAACTACAACTGGTCTGGACAATCTATTCAATCCATGACTTATGATTCCCTGCCATTCGTAAGACCTGTAAGATCGAAAACGAGCATTCAGTTTTTCTGTTGATTCGGCTGTTTTCAGAAGAATCAAAGGTGATTCAGCCGAATTTGTTGGAAAAAATCCAGCTAATTCTTCTTCTGCCAAACCGACCAACGCTCGCTGTTTAAGAGTGTCGACAAAATACTCACCAGAAATCAATACCGAAGAAACCAAAAAGACAGTAAACATTGCCGCAAATAGACTCTTCTGCAAAATTTGATTCGCACGTGATGCCATAGATATTGCAAAGACAACCAACGTCGGCCAAGCCACCAGCCAGTGCCTCGATTCCCAGTCCATTGGTCCAAACCCAATTGACATGGCGGCAAATATGGTCACAAAACTGAATGACAGAGTCTCAAAAATCCCCAATTTTCTAAAAGCCAATTGTTGGCGACATAAATAGGAAACTACAAAAACAATGGCCGAAACAAGAAAGAAAAATGTAAGACGCAAGAAAAATTCGTCTCGTAAATCATCCCGCATCGTCCATGGTTGAAAGTCATACAAAGGCTTATAGCCAACTGCAAAATATGGAAATAAAGCCAGATAGATCAAATGTAAAGTCACTGACACAATCAACCAAGAAGTCAGATGTCTCTTTCTGAATCGATAAACAAGCGCAATAAAAATAGCAGTGACTAAGAAGAATCTAATAAAGTCATTACTCCAATCAATCAGGCCGTCCCGAGATGCACGGTATTTTCCTTCAGTATTGATGGCCTTCATGAAAAAAATTGCAAACAAACCTGGGATTGTCAACACATACGAACTTTTTAATCCATTAACAAAATTCTCGCGAAAACTTTTTGGATTTTTGGTAAGCCAAGTCATATGCAACCAAATAAATGGAAACATTATGGCCAGGCTTGGTACCCCGATCGCATAAATCAACAATGCAATTGCTGAAATCTTCGCTATCAAGGTTCGTTTGTTTACTAATAGGGCCCAAGCTGAAAGTAGGGCAGTTAATGCCAATGAATACTCCATGGTGGCGATCGAGAAACGTGCATGGAAAACAGGAATCACTAAGAAAAGGGGTCCGCTCCATCGAACACAAAGTTCATTAGCTATCGGAATTTTAGAAACTACCTGGGAGAGCGAAAATGCGCCAAGAACAGACGCGGCAATAATTAAAGTATGAAAAATCCATGGTCCAATTGGTAGAAGAAGGAAATACACGAGTGGGTTTCCAAAATGCTTTGCACCCAACTCCCAATAATCGGTTTGGTCCTGCCAACCCAAATTTGGTGCGATCGCCCAGTCATCCCAAAAGTACTGGTTGAACGGAATTATCCAGACCCAAGGTAACAACCCAAGAAGCCACGGCAAATATTTATGCGCTGGTGTTTTGAGACGATTAATTATTGCCGAAGTTTAGGTCAACAGACAATACGAGTATTTAAACACTGGTGGGGCTAACAAGAATCGAACTTGTGACCTCATCCTTATCAGGGATGCGCTCTAACCAACTGAGCTATAGCCCCGATTTTTAAACGAGGACTAGCAAGGCTACTGCTCAGTTTCGTCAGCCTCAACTGCGATAATTCGCACTTCTTCTTCAAGCACAGTAACTCGCACACCACCCACCAGATCAGTAATTAAGTTAAAGACTGTTGCCAAGAGCACCCACAGACCGGTTCCTAAAATTACGCCTAAAAGACCAAGTATCCAAAGACTGCCAAACAATTCAGAGCCATCAAATCTGAAGGTCTCCCAGCCGAAAGACTCCATAAAATTCTCAACGTTGTCGAGTGTGCCAGTTGATTGAGCAACATTCCAAAGCAACACAAGCGAAATAAGCGTTACGAAATAGCAAACTAAATGAAATGCAAGACCAACTTTGAACACAGACCACGGATCGATGTCGCGAATAACCCGCGAAACTCGTCTTACCCGTGGCTTGGTCGACACTGCCCCTATCTTTTTGCTCACCTTTGCAGTGTAGGCAGATCTAAACCCTCTACCGACACGGCTACAGCCCGACGCACAACATAATTGGCTTTGACAACAACGATGCACTTATCGCCAAGCTTTTTTGTTTCAATGATTTGAACAAAGTTTTGCTCAGCAATTTTTCGAGCTAAATCTTCTTGTGCCACAACACAAGCCAGTGCCGACGCATCGGCAGCAATTTGGCTCTGTTGTGCATCAAACAAACGCAGAC
>JBILGU010000035.1:0-17957 GCA_044350805.1 Methylococcaceae bacterium | reverse complement strand
GATTGATACGCCGTTCGGGTGATCACTCTGTGCGTCGTACAAGGTCTGGATTTCTTTTTTTCAAAAGTGACAAAAATTTTGTAATCACTTCATTGAAAAGAGCTCGAGGAAGGAGACCATAAGCAACGCTTCCTGAATCGCCGTTCAGGACCCGCAAGTCTGGACCTGGCCACGTAAATCGATTTGCTTCGGTGAGGATGATCCATGACCGATCATCGGCGAGGCCAAGTCTCATTTTGGTTGCAAGTGGAATTTCGACAGCTGCCTCTGGATCATGAGGGGGGCGTATGGGTGACGGGTAGGGCAGTAACCACCTTTTCTCCGTCATCATCGGTCGTCACCAGGATGACTGCACAGGGTCGGTCTTTGACACCTTCCTCCTGGCCTTTAGAAAATTCTGATTGCCACAGCTAGGCATATCGAATGACGAGCCCAGGAACGGGATGAGGCAAGGACACAATTAGCTTCCTACCTCATGGTCAAAAGCGGAGGCTTCCGTGGGTGCCTCCGCATTCTCGATGGCAAGAATCTCGAGTTCAGTCAAGTCGCTTAGTGCCATAACGTGACGATCACGTCGTTTGAGGCGGTTATATTCTTCCGCTGAGAGAACAACGATCCGTTCTCTGCCATTGCGAGTGATAGAAATAGGCTCTTTGAGGGCTTCGTCTTGATAGCGTCCAAAGTGTCTCTGAAACTCTACCGATGTAATGGTGATCATATGTCCTCCCCAATCTGACTCTGTAGAGTACGTGTTATACGGAATCTTTAGTTGGGCGTGATCATCGTCTCTATGTGCTTCGCCGAGGCTGCGGGGATTAGATGGTTGGTGGAGTTGCCCACCTTTTATCGGTCAGGCTGAGGCCCTTTGAGCGCGAGAATGAGAAAAGCCAATGAAGGGAATTGTGAGTGGGATTGACCCTTTGAGGGAAGTGCTCCGACAAACCCGGGGCGGTTCACCCTGACACTTGAACAGCCTGCACTCAATCTCCCCACGCTGAACTTCTAAGTTCGTTGTGGGGGTCATGATTACTGTTCTGATGTGACTGATGCCCCGGTTGCAATCAGCAAGTCGCCGTCACTTTGTATCCAGACAGATGCGCTTGTCCTTAGGCGTTTCATCATGGAAATACAATACCGTCGACTACCCCATCTGCTGGGGCGATGTAGGTGCCGATCACGGGTGTTTTGGTAATGATTTGAACATCCCTGCTTCCCTTAAGTTTGTTGGCTGTGCAACGCACCGCGGTTACTGGCCCGCTGACGCTGTTCGTCACAACCACAGTTTGGGAGGATGCCGCAGCAACACTGCGGGGAGAAGCACTGTATACAAGTGGGTCTCCTTCTGGGTCTGCGCTCGATGTCACCACAACCGTGCCGGCGTCCGGCGCACCAACGCTCCCGGATGATTCTGTAGAGCCAGGGGTAGGGGTATAGGTGAATGCCCCTTGCGTACTTTGGAGTTGAGCTCCACTGAAACCGGCACTTAGATATCCCTAAATGGGCATCTGAGTGAGCCGGAATCGGACTTTTCAAATATTCCTAACTTGATAAGTATTGCGGCATCTCAGAGCAGGGCTTGTGGCGGCTAGGTTGTTGACCTCAATGAGGTCTCACTGAGGTCATAGCTACTCTGCTGGCTGAGTTTGCCGAGGTCTCGTTAATGCTCGGTGAGTAGTTTGCCATAGATGCTTTGGTTGCCCGCTGCAAAGATCAGATCTCGGCCGAATAAGCCTCCGTCTTTGAGCCTCTGGAGTTCGGCGAGAAGCGGGGGCCCGCTCCCTCAATATGATGAATCAGCTCAGATCTTCCAATCCCCAATATTTTTGCAATAGCTGGGAGGGTCCATGACGGCGCTCCATCCACGATGCAGAACTGATCTGCGGGGGGAAGGCAGCCCTGACTGATCAGGTTGAATATCTCCTGTATATCGGGCCGCGTAGGCTGAAGTTCGAAGTCTGAAATTCTGGGGGGCTTTTCCTTGCGAATACAGCCACAGCTGGTTGAGGACCCGTTGCGTAACGTGATTGCCGAAACCAATTTCTCGGTTCCACACTCGCATTGGCACAAGTAGCGCGTATCACCGCCAATCCGCTGTGCTTCGTTGATGATCGTCCAGTGTCCATATCGATGGCCAATTTGGATCTTGTGTACTGACTTTCTTTCCATCAAAAACCTCGCCCTAAGAAAATTGAAGACTGCTTTATCGGCAGTCTGTCAGCAGATATAAGCAAAAGATGGGCCATTTAAGATTGTTTTGTAAGAGCCCCAGTTATGATCCGGCGCTTGGATTGGAAAAAAGGATGGGAATGAAGGGGTTGCTTTAGGTGGGCGTCAAGTGCGATACCGCGGGGAAGTATTTTCCACAGTTTCTGTGGATAAGTCTGTGCGCAGAGGTGCGAGGCTACTGTTGCCCTGGGAGATCCGTTAAATTGACTTCTTTTTGACCGCATTCTGTAACAGTCTGAATTTTATGGTCTCTCAAGGCTCTTTTTCATATATGGTTTCTGGATCTCGACCTCGGCCAGCCCTATGAATAAATGCGTTATTTACCATACCGTCTGCGTCATATCCTGCAGGTAGTTCATGGTCTCTTTGAATCAGATCATCTTGTTCTTCGTGGGGCTGCCGGCAATGTAAGGGCTGCTTAGGTTGAATGGAGTTTTGATGGGGTCTCCTAGTGTTGGCATGGGAAATGCATTTATTTTTGCAAGTGTTTCCAGCACTGACTGACTCTCTTTTTGAGCCTGGTAACGACAGGGGAAGCTAAAGGGGCTTCTGCTGCCGCATCCAGGCTTTCTTTTGCTTGGCAGGGGTATTTTGAATCGATGAACTCACGTCCTCCATCGCGCACTTCCGGGTTGGCTGAACTCATGGTCTATTGTGAAGCCTTAACCTGGCCGGCGACTGAACATGATCGACGCACATTTGAAGCTCTGTTTCGTTGCGTTGCTCCGGAACTTTCCTTGCCGGAAAGGGGGGAGGCGGAGAGGCTCGCGCGTCATAAATTTCCGGACTTAGACGAGGGTTCAGTTTCCAAAGACTTGTCTTGATGAGCCAAACTCACAACCTTGAATCAGACGTTTCAGAGTCCCTAGGTTCAGCGTATGGCTTCTTTTATATTGTGTACCTAAGCGTGTGACCAAAAGGGGGGCGGAGGTTCTTTTGCGGGCAATTAGTTAAGTCTACAACT
Organism: Methylococcaceae bacterium; assembly: GCA_044350805.1. GTDB lineage: Bacteria > Pseudomonadota > Gammaproteobacteria > Methylococcales > Methylococcaceae > UBA6136. The sequence continues at coordinate 14,767 of JBILGU010000035.1, read as the reverse complement.
CACGTTTACTTATTGCTCCTTCATTGACGTTCCACAATTCATCTCGCCCGAATTTTTAGAATTCTTCGGTTTGCTATTGGGCAGATCGTCAGCCTTGAACGGATTGATCTTATCCAAAGCCTCTCTCTGAATCACTGATGGAGTGCGGGGATTCAGTAACATGAGTCCGGAGAGGATCGCAACAGCCGTGACAGAGGTTCCAAGCATCGTCCCGAGATTCATCGGTCGAAGAAGGTCGCAATGTTCGCCGATCACGCAATCTTTGAAGAACAGTCGTGTAAACCAAACCAAAATAGCCAGGTTTAGGACGGTGAACAAGGGCATAAAAAAGTTAAGTTTGTCCGGGGGCATCATGGAGACAATCATCGCACCCATGGTCCCGCCCATTACCGCTGACATCAGACTCTGGGTGATGGCCATCGGGCCACAACACCATGAAGTGCCGAGTCCGAGTAAGGTTCCAAGTCCGACACCTACCATTGCTCCGACAAAATAGCCGTCGGTTGCACCGATTACACCTCCCGTCATCATCCCAACCTGCATACCAACGGTCATGCCGATCATCATGCTGGTCATGTGATTGGTTTGAGCATATCGGTACATGCGAAGGTAGCCGATCGTTGCTACCAGGGAGACGACAGTGAGATCGAGATACAACACCCAAGGAGCAAGCATCCAAATCAGGTCTCTGTGATCTTTGATAATCAATGTGGCTAGGCCCGATTGAAATAAAAAAAGAACTAACAGCGTGCTGATCCCGAAAATCAGTTGGCGGATGAGTAGCCTTCTGCTCGTGAGGCTGTGTTGGTCAGAAGTTACATCGGGGGAGTGGGGATGGCGCCCGTGGTGCTCGTGACCTTGATGCTCGCCTTGATTCTCTGCAGATGAAGGCCTTGGGATGAGGTCATAGGCTTTGCCATCCAGTTCGACGCTGACAATTGCCATGCTATTGGGATTCACGCGAAGGCGAACCTCAAAATGTGCGTCTTTTCCAGCGGTCATTGCTTCTTCCGTATGCTTGATAGCCATCTTGAGGAGTGCTGCGGCCTTCGCCTGGGGGTGTCTTAAATGAATTGGTTAAAAAGAGATGACTCAAACTTCAAGGCCTTCGCCTATGGGGGGTATCCCAAAGGCGAAGGCATCTGGAGGGTTTAGCAGCAACCGTGACAGGCTGAGGCGCAGGCGCGGCAAGATTCGGCGCAGGTGCGACAGCAATCGTGATGAGCGCTGTGTTTTTCACAAGCGTTTGCACAGGCCTCGCACGCCTTTGCGCAAAGTTCGCATAGTGCGGCACAGAATGGTGATTTTCTTGACATGAGAGAGATGCAAAGGCGGCAAAAATCGATGCAGTCAAGACAGGTCTTGATGCAGGCTGCCATATGCTCAGGGTGCTCAAGGCAGGAAGCGATGCACTTTTCACATTCGACGATGCAAGCCTGACAGGCGGCAATGCAAGAATCATAGTTGTCCATTTTTGAATCCATTATGTTTTGATTGATAATATGGTTATCTTCGGAGAGGCAGAGTGCAATATTTCCAACCCCCTCCTGGGGGAGTAAAGGTATTGTTGCGGAACCATTATTTTTTATGACATCAAGCGGAGTCAAGTTTATTGGTGAAACTAAATATTTTTATATCGCAGTTTTTTAAGCGATATTTAGCCTTTCCATCAAGGGAAATGCTAATCTCAGAATAGGGGCTATCAGCTCAGAAAATCTTTTCTTTGAAGGACCAGAACCAAAAGCCAATTGCACAGAAACCGATGAGGACTCCTAGCCAGCGGTATGTATTGCCAATGGTTTCGCCTTCACAATTGGGCTTGCATCCTGAAATCATGGCGCCAACCAGATTCTCTTTGTGAAGAATGCTGCTTATGATGACACCGGTAATGTGAACTAATACGATAACTAGCATCGCATTCGATGATGTTTCATGGATTTCCTCGAGGCCAGCCCAGTCAAGTTCTTCGTAAACCATGACTCCGCTCACGGTAACAATAACCCCAAATACTATTAAAAGAAGAATTGCGATAGCGCCTGCCGGATTATGGCCGGCATAGTGTTCGGTTTTTCTCCTGCAAAGGCATATCATGTATTCAATGACGGTTTTTGGGCCCCGGATAAAGTTTTTAAAGCGCGCATGTTGGGTACCAATGAATCCCCACACTATCCTGAAAATGATCAGCCCAAGAATCATGTAGCCCGCTGTTACATGAATGAGTGCCCACCGATCATTCTCCCCCGAGAGATAACACGCGGTGAAACCGAACGCCATGAGCCAGTGAAAGATACGGGTAGGGACATCCCATACCTGGCAGCGTTGTGAGAAAGGCGTGTTCATTTGTATTCGGCCTATTTCAGGCTGGCGAGATAGGTCAGGAAGTCGCCTTTTTCCTGCGCGCTACACTCACGTCCAAGGACATCTTTACAGCTTCGCTTGAACCATTTTTCGACCTTGGCTGCATCGGTAAATCGGTCCGGATTGGCCGTGGGTGCCATGGGTTGAATTTTTTTATGGGTCTCGCAGTGTTCACCCTGACTTTTCGGATCCTCTGTGTGACAGGTCGCACAACTCCAATCGTTCGCTTGCTGCTTGGTGTAGAGTTCCCGACCCCGGGCAGGATCGAAGCCTGTAAAGGAGGGATTTTCCTGCTTACATTGCTCGCCATAGAGCTTGATGAAATTATCCGGGGAATCTGCCAAAGCAGGATTTGAAGCCAGAAGCCCCCAAAGAATCCCTGTCAACAGAGGAAGTTTTTGGATTGAAATGCGAACCAGAAAATTCATATCCATGGCAACTATCGTGGGTGTTATTTGCTGAAGGTCGGCATGAGGGCGTAAAAGGCACTGAGGCCCAGAATATCGTCTTCGGATAAATTACCTGCGAGATCCTCATGACTCTCGCATTTTCCAGCTTCATTTCGGCAAGCCGCTAGCCATTCACAGAGATACAGCTGATTTTGTCCCGCAAGGTTCGGTACGTCCTTGGAATGGCTGATGCCATGAACACCGTGGCAATTCACGCATTCCGCATCTGCCAGCTTGGCTGCTGGTGAATTCATGTCCATACCTGCCATATCGTGTCCGGAGTGGTCCATGCCCATATGCATGCCGCCCATGACTTCCTTGGGGCATATGCCCGTTGCCTTGATAGCCCAGGTGTTGACGGAAGTCATTCCGAGGATAGCGGCCACCAGGAGAGCTTGTACAAAACGTATTAATCTCATGAAGTTGTTCGTGCGCATGGGAAATCCTGCAGGACCGCTTATGGTGTCTTGGTGTTGGAAGAGGGGCTGGTTGAAATTTTTGATTTCGTTGCCTTCTTCTTGTGATGATGGTGGGCGTGTGTGGAAGGTGTGATCGCAGGTGGTGCGACTGCGGCCGGCGCTGTCACATTCGCTAGTGCTTTCCGCTCGGGCCGTTTAGGTCCGAGATTCTGGTAATACTCGGCGAGATCAGCCAGGTTCTGGTCTGTGTAGTTGCCTAATACATTATTCATGTTGGGATGTTCGCGGTTCCCTTCGCGATAGGCGATCAGCTGCTTAAGAAGGTATTCCTTTTTCTGTCCGATGATGGTTGGGATGTCGTGTGGCATCGGATAGAGGACTGATCCTGTTCCGGGGCCATGGCAGCCTGCGCAGAGGTAATAGGCCTTCTCTTCTGGTTGGAAGTTATCCATTGCTGAACTCGTCATGGGGGTCATTGTTGCCAGTAGACTCCATAAAGGGAGAAGCGGCCGATGGCTTTTACAAGAGGACAAAATCTTTTTCACCGTTAGGCTCCGGGCTAGAAGTTAATGTTGGTGACGAAGTAAGTGGTATTGTTGGCCGCAGCACTTCGACCGCTGCCGTCATAGTTATTGCCACCGCCATTGAATGTCGTGTAAGCCCAGTACTGGAGTGAGAAGCGGAGATTCATGTAGGGATCCGACGCAAAGGTTCCCTTACCGAAGGGCACATAATCGATTTCCGTCAGGAATGCATTGCTGTTAGGTGAGCCGTTTGCGCTTCCGGTGACCGGTGCGACCCCCTGTTTGTAGGCTGCGCAGCCTCCGTTATATAGACAAAGGTCATTCGAGCCCCAGGTGTCTTGCCACATGAAACTCAGGGTGTAGGTTTGTTTGTAGGTGTACATGGCCATGGCCATGAGCTGGTTCAGGTTGTTGCTGGCGTTGGCTGCATAACCGAGCTGTTTACTCCCACTCATGGTCATGCCATCTCGCGTATAGCGCGTCATTAACATGAACATGTTTTCCTTGTTGAGCATGAACGAATAATTTGTATCGAAGTTGAATTCCGTGATGTAGTTCGTGGGGCCACTGGAGTTGTAGCTGGGTGCTACGTTGCCAGCAAGCCCGAAGGTACCAACCATCAGCTTTCCAAAATCACCAAGGAGATGTTCCATATAAGCGCGCCAATAGCCGGCACCGCCGACGAGGAGTCCCCCATAAGCGCTTGAACCATTTGACGCTTCAACCGCACCGTTCAGGGTTCCCAATCCGTTGGCCATGTTGGAGGCCTGATTGGTGTATCCCCCGGCTTCGATGTAGTACTTGTTGTCGTACTTTGTGTAGACCGTCATGCCCACCGTGTTGGCATTGTTCATCAGGGTTTGAAGCCATGGTTTTGCGGTCGGTTGCGGTGCAACTTGGGATGTCGTGTACGGATACATCCAGGCATAGCTGGTCATCCAGGTATCGGACATGGTTGGGGCGTTGTTCGCCGTGACCCCCCACTGCAAATTCTTTCCATCGAGGGTCGCATGGTCTGCATAACGAAGATCCGCCATCGAGAGCATGATGTTTCGACCGGTCATTGGATTGAACTGAAGCTGTAAGTAGGCGCCCACCTTATCCATGACGCGCCCTGTGTAGTAGAGGGAGTTCCAGTCGTTTACCAAATTGGTTCTGGCATTTGGCTCAAACACGTTGGTCGAGGGCAAAACGCCCGAGGGAACTTTGCTTGCGACATTCGTCACTGATGCGACGATTTCAGCAGAGAAATTATTCAGGAGAGTTGGAACCTTTGCGGCGTCTCCGGCTACATAGCCGTCCAGCTTGAATTTTGTTCCATAGTCCGTAAGCCAGGGACCATAGCCCTGCATATGGCAGGTTGCGCAGGGCTCCCCGGTTTGTCGAGAAAATGCCGCTGTTGCGTTAGCGTTGTGCATCCAGAGGCCACTGCCGAGGGCTCCGATACAAAGAAGGATGCGCACAATCAAACGTCTTGCCATGTTTTTGTCTTCAAGAAAATGCTGAGGGGGCTGTCTTCGCTGCATCAAGCCAACAGTGTTGTTGATCAGGAAGGTTCTTGGTCGGTACAAACGCAAGCTTTATGCCATTCTTAATAAAATCAAGAGGGCGCAGCAATTTAGAGGGGCATGGCTGGCGGTGTTGTAGGGCGCAGTGAGCAGAATGGGGCATTTGCCTCATCCGAACGCCGGGCTATCCGCAATATGACGTATATATGCGAATGGGGTGATCCTTGGGTCGGGCCCACGAAGCCCTTGGGGTCGGGCGTTAGTTCAGTGAAGAGGGGCGGGCTCCCGTCTCGGAGGTTTTCAGTCTTCAGGGGACTTTTGTTGTAGCCGCAGTGAATTGACGACGACTGATACAGAACTTAATGCCATGGCAATCGAAGCCACCATGGGATTCAGCTTGCCTACGGCCGCAATCGGAATGGCGAGCATGTTGTAGCCGAAGGCCCAAGCAAGATTTTGGCGAATGATTTTCAGTGTATCGGTGCTGATTTCCAGTGCGTCTGCGACCTTGGTGATGTCACCATTGACCAGCGTCAGGTCCGCTGTTTCGATCGCAACATCCGTCCCTGTCCCAATGGCAAAGCCAACATTGGCGGCCGCGAGTGCAGGGGCATCGTTGATGCCGTCACCAATCATGCCAACAATCCGCCCCTCGGCCTGAAGTTCACGGACAATTTCCAATTTCTTGTCGGGTCTAGCCTGAGCGACGACCCGCTGAATACCCACCTCTTCCGCCACAAAGTGGGCTGCAGCTTCGACATCGCCGGTGACCATGATGGTTTCAACACCCATGGCCTGCAGTCGGCGAATGGCCTCGCTTGCATGCGCACGAGGTTTGTCGGCAATCCCAAAAAGTCCAGCAGGTTTCCCATCAATGAGGCAAATGACAGGGGTCTTGCCCTGACTTGCAATGCTGTCTGGCTGATTTTTGAACACGCTGAGCTTAATTTTGAGCTCGCTCATCCAGGACACGTTGCCGATGGTCAAAATGTGTTCGCCCACAGTGGCCTTGAGCCCCTTGCCGGGGAATGCTTCGAAGGATTCTGGGCTAGAAAGGGGGGCGCTCATGAGTTTGGCGTGCTCGACCAAGGCCTTACCCAGAAAGTGTTCGGACTGAGTTTCCGCGGTTCCTACGAGTGACGCTAATTCCGTGTTGCTGAGCTTGCTCACATTGATGAAATCGGTCACAAAGGGTTTTCCCTCCGTGATGGTTCCAGTCTTATCAAAGATGATCGTGTTGATCTGAGTCGCCGTCTCAAGGCTTTCACCATTGCGGATGAAAATGCCGCGTTGAGCGGCTTGACCCGTCCCCACCATGATGGCGGCAGGCGTCGCAAGCCCTAAGGCACAGGGGCATGCGATCAGCAGTACCGTAATACCGGTCGCAAAGGCTGTTGTGAAACCGGCACCGGCCAGAAGCCAGGCTCCGAAGGTCAAGCCGCCTAGGATCACAACACTGGGAACAAATACCGCGGAGATTTTATCCACGGTCTTCTGTATGGGAAGCTTTGAGGACTGGGCTTGATCCACCATATGGATAATTCCGGCGAGAACGGTATTGGCGCCGGTGGCAGTAACTTCGATGGTCAGTGAGCCATTTCCATTGATGCAACCACCGACAACCTTTTGGCCAAGTGACTTGATGACCGGGATGCTCTCGCCGGTGATCATGGCCTCATCAACGGTTGATGCGCCCTCTATGACGGTTCCGTCCGTGGGGATTTTTTCGCCAGGACGGATCAATATGACATCGCCGATAACGAGGTCATCCACAGAGACCGTGAGGATTTCACCGTCACGAAGAAGATTTGCGGTCTGCGGTTGCAGATCCAGGAGGCGTCGAATGGCCGAGTGGGCCCGTCCTTTGGCTTTTTCTTCGAGGTAGCGCCCCAAAAGAACAAAACAGATGATGCCTGCGGCCGCATCAAAGTAGAGATAGGGGCGCTTCATGAAAAGGGCGCCGCTACTATAGACATAGGCAGAACCGACGCCAAGGACAATCAAGCTGTCCATATTGGCATTGCCCTGTTTGGCTAACTTCGTTGCTTTATCGAGGAACGGTTTTCCTGCCCAAAGGACAATCGGGGTCGTGAGAACCAGCTGAATCCATCGCCAGAACCAACCCATGGGCTCCGCCATGGCAATGATCGTAACGGGGATGCTCAGGAGGGCAGCGATCGCCGCACGGTTTCGGGCATCCTTGATACGGTCCTCTTCCCGATCCATCAGAATTTTCCTTTGGGATACCGTATCCAGAGGAAGTGCGCGGTAGCCCTGCTTTGCAATCAGAGCGAAGAGGGCATCCTGTGGTATGTGGCCTGTGACAGACCCGCTGGATGAGGCCATGTTGACCGCAGCCTTCTCAATGCGTGGGTCGCGCCTGAGAACCAGCTCGATCAAGAGTGCGCAGGAAGCACAGCTTATGCCTTCAACAGCAAACTGAATTTCTCTCCGCTTTTCAGTTCTTGGAAGATCGCCGGTTTTATTGATCTTTCTGGGGGCTGATTGGTTGAGATTCGAAATGATTCCTGTGAGGAGTTGCAATAAATTCGATTCTGCCAATTCGGCCGGCTGATAGTGGATGACCATCCCTCCGATGCCTGGAACGCTTCGAACCGATTTGATGGCGTGGCGCTTTCTGAGCAGGATTTCGAGCGCGTAAAGGCGCTCCGGATCCTTTGCTAGGTCGGGTACCGTAATGCGTATCCGCCGTCTGAGGCGATGCTCAATTCGGAAGTGGGCGAATGCCTGGGCTTCGTTGGAGCTCATGCCAATATCCCCGTGTTTCCAGTGAGGTGATTGATTGCGGAAGCCCTGATTTAGGCGGCCTGAGGCACTTTGGACTGAACGGAGAGGTAAATCAGGTAAATCGTCGCTAGCCACTCGTAGCGGTAGGTCCAAGGCCGAGGTAGCCACTCCGTCAGGATTTGATGCCAATGAAGTTTGATCAGGAAAAGCATCAGGAGATCATTCATGAACTCCTTGACCCAGCGGGGGCGATGTTCGAATGCCCGTGATAAAAGAATCTTAAGGGCTAGAAAGGTTTCTCGGACCTCCTCAACCTTTTGCTTTAGCCAATCAATGGGGGCTGAAGTGGAGAAGCTCGGGGGGTTGGTGGATTTTCTGGAACTAATGGGGACTACGACCTTCAATTGGCTCGCAGCTGCCAGGACGCTTTCCATGACCTGTTGGACAAGTTTTAACAGTGCTCTTATCAGCGTCTCAAAGGAGCAATAAACCTCGTGGAAACGGAGTGTCAGTTTCCCGGCGTCTGGGTTGAGCCCGACCCGATAAACCCCGTCAAGATTTTTCAGTTCTCGAGAGAGTTCTTCTGCAGCGTCGGGGGCGCAGAGTGCTTCAGGAATATCAAATCTGAGGTAACCTGTCTCACGGTGGCGGAGTAGAACCTCCCTGGCGATGCTCATGACAGACTCTCGTTTTCGCAGGATTCTTTTGACAATGAATTGACTGGGCCTTAGTCCTTTTCACCCTCTTCGGGGCATTCCTGGCATTCGGATACCAAGTCCTCAAGGTTTTCCTTTTGGTGCATGACGAAGTCCTTACCTAGCTCAGTAGCACGCGTCGCTGACGCGATGATTTCCTTGCGATACTTGTGGGCGAAAAAGCCGGTTGCAACACCAAGGGTAAAGACCAATAAGGGGTGTTTGGAGAATACGCTCATAAAACCTTTTCCTGTATGGGTTTGAGTGGCTGCTGCAATGCTGAGTGCTGTCCCGGCATGCTTTGCAGCAACCACAGCGGTCGAGCCATGCGCGGCATGGATGCTGTGCGATACCGCTTTAGCGGCAGTACCATGGATATGGGCCATGCTAGGCCTCCTGGAGGTTGGGGAGGATCCCAAGGGTTAGTTGCCCTTGGCGCTATCCTCAAGAATTTCCGACTCGTTCAACATTCGATAGATGCCTTGGCATCCCTCGCAGCAAAAAAGCTTGAGGCCCAGAGTCGTATGCAGAAAGTAGCCTTCACCCGAGATTGGGAGATGGCAGAGATCGCATGTGCCGGATGCGTCGCTCACGATGATCATTCCCAAAGCTAAAACTATGATCAGCCGGATGGCTGTAAGCAGATTACACCATTAAATGAGGGACTTGTTAAGGTGCGGCATATTCCCTAATGCGCCCGTATGGTAGACGCATCCCGGCGTTAATCAGGTCAGTGGCAGCTCAGATACGCTGGAATGGAATCCCCGCCTTCATTGTTTCCGGCAACTACGCGGCTAGAGGCTCGCATGAGCGCAATTCGAAGTGCGCTCGTCAGTGTTGCGCTCACCCCGATCTGGGCAGCGACTGCCGGAAGGAGAATGATCGATGCAAATGCCAATCCTGTTCCGACGATCATTGCTCCGGGCGTCGGCTGACGAATCTTGGAGACGGCTTTTTTTGTTTTTACCGGCTTATGAGCTTGAGCTACGGCTTGTGCAGTCATATGTACTCCTCCAAATAAGGCACGGCGGTAAGCCGTGTGCTGTAAAAGAACACAATGTCCATGCCAGAGTTCGGAATCCCTAATCCATAAGGGATTCGATGATTGCTTTGGCTCGAGAACTGGTGGGCTTGATGTGATTTCACGCAGGCGACTGTGTCATATGACACAAGCTTTTAAAGGCGAGAGTGAGTAGAGTCCTGTAGGCGCCATTAACAGAGTTGGGCACGAAATTGCTAATTGAAAGCTGATCGTTATGAGAATAGGAAATTGGGCATGAACTTGTTGTATCGGTTGGGGAAGGTCGTTTTGTTGCTAGTGGGAATTTATTTCCTCCTCAATTTCAGCAGTTTTTTGAACGGGAGTTTTTCGGTACCGCACAGCCAGGAGCCCCTCAGTTTTGCCCTGCTTTTTATCGCCGGCACCTTTACGGGATTCCACTGTGCAGGAATGTGTGGCTCACTAGTGATCGGATATACGGTTCGTTCAGCAAATCAGGGCGGCGCCAAATACCTCACTCATCTCTTCTATGGCGTGGGAAAGACCCTTTCCTATACTGTGATCGGCGGAATCTTCGGGGCACTCGGTTCGATAGTGACATTCACACCCCTCATGCGAGGTGTTGTTGGCGTTTTCGCTGGTGTGTTTCTCCTCTTGTTTGGCTTGTCATCGCTCAGACTCTTACCCGTCTCGCGTCATCTTCAGTTCAAGGTGCCTCCTTTCCTGATGAAACATCTGGGTGGCTTGCTCAGGCGGAGTAGTAGTCCGTTTGTCATCGGGCTATTGAATGGCCTCATGATTATCTGTGGACCACTTCAGGCCATGTACATTTTGGCGGCAGGCACTGGAAGTCCTCTAGAGGGAGCCAAGATGCTGTTTTTCTTCGGGTTGGGCACGCTTCCTCTGATGATGGGGTTTGGATTTTTAGCGAGTGCTTTGTCGGCCCAGGTAGCTCCACAACTCGTGCGAGCTTCTGGGTTTATCGTCGTTGCATTGGGCATCATCATGCTGCAGCGGGGTTATCTGATGCTGTCCAACGGTGAGGACGTTCACGCCGCCATGGGACATTCATCTCCGTTGACTGCCGCTTCATCAGGAAGACCCATGGTGCACACCCAGATTGATCAGGCAGGTCAGACGAATGAAATCCCGCAGCTTGAGATCGGAAAAGAGACCCAATGGATGGTTATGGGGAAGGGAGTAGCCCAGTGCGGAGATTCGCTGAGCTTTAAGGAAGAGAATTGGACCTATCCATTGGGCTCCGATGGAGGGAGTTTTCTCTTGAAGCCAGAAAAAACCGGGCAGCTCCACTGGCGTTGCAAGAGCGGATACAGTGAGGGTGCATTTGATGTGGTGTCTGTAGCCCCGGAACCAGAAAAACCCTTAGCCCTTCCAATGGCTGATCAAATTGCGCATTTGATTGAAAAAAGCGCCATTGCGCTTGAGGGTTTGAGACAGCAGTTTCACCCTTAGGGTGTTCAGTTCGTACTTCCAATAGGGCATCCCATTTTGAAGGCCACCTTTTATGAAACCTCAGGGCCTCCCCGACGCCAATCAATAAGGTCTAATCGTCCTTATTTAATTAATTAATCCATATAAATCTTTTGCTTGATCGACCAATTTGTGAACAAACCCTCATCCAACATAAAAGGAAAGGAAGTACTTGACCGACTCGAAGAAATACATGGAGGACGGCAAATGCCCATCATCGGAAATAAACTGCGTTGGAAAGCCCCATGGCCAATGAGCTTTGGCAATACAGTCACTTGGGCAAAACATAAACAGGGATCTGAAACAATTTCTGCCATGGGGAGAGCAGCGCAGGTGACACGGGAAATTCTTGGACCTGAAGATCACATTAAACTCATTGGCAAGACCCCCACCGAATATGCGATTTGGCAACTCAAAGCAAAATAGAGTGTAACCCCCGCATCCGGAAGACAAAAGTGGAATCGGAGTCAGTCCCGACTTCTAGATCGAAGACCACTAGAGCGCTCAGAGGAAGTATCAAGCATTCAAGGGATGGGTAATCCATATTGGTTTTTGGTATTTCACTTTGGCATATCAAAGAAAGGGGGTGCCATAGGAAGTAATGTCACTTGGCGGCAGATTGGCAATCAGGATGGCTGAAGAATGACCGAACGATATGCGGCATTCTCTGCAGTTTTCTCAAACTTGAAAGGACTATCTGTCCCTCCCATCTTGAGGAATCAGTTTGGTCAGGGAAAACGGAACCCCATGAAGGTCTTCATGGGGCGTCCTTGAACGAATGATTTATAAAATGTCTCTATAAATCAATTGGTTAGGATATGGAGGTGGCGTCTACCGAACGGACGTTCAACTGCCTTGAAAATCAATGGCTTAAAAACCCCATCAAAAATATTGCCCCCAAAGTTGCCCGCAGATTTTTTTGTAGGTGAGGACGTGCTGAGACGTTCTAGTTCGATCGCGGGTCGTTGGGCTAGATAATTGCCTGAATGCCTTTTTCAGCGATCACATTGAGCAGTTTGAGGGCAGGCCCCGAAGGGTGTGATTCGCCTTGTTCCCACTTGCGGATGGTTGATGCACTTGTATGTAAATGAAGAGCGAACACGGGTTGGCTGAAATTGAGGTCTTCACGAAGGCGTTTGATGTCGTTTGCACTGAAATCGCGAATGGGAGGCGGGCAGATGGCGTCGAATTCGCGCATCGTTACTTTAGTTATCGCTACAGCTTCACACAGCGCAGCTAAATCACCACGGAGTGATTCAATGATCTTGCTCACAATGCACCTCCAGTAACACGCCAGACTTTATAGCTTTTGATAAAACAAGAGCGTCCATCTCTAGGAAAAGCTTACCTGCGAATTGCAGAGCCTTTTGCTCATTCTTAGTGATGTCCGCTTCCCGGGCGTGCAACCCGTTTCTTGTAGAGGAAGCCACCCAAGTCGGCATCAACTAGTCCGCCCTCCATCTCTTGAGCGGCCTTGCACAAGGATGTGTCGGGTAGCTCTTCTGCCGCCCGCCAGCGAGCAAAATCCTTACGTTTGAATATCTCATACATGCGCAAAGTATGCCCGTAACGGGCACATATGACTAGGCTTGAGTCGGCTGTAATTGCAGTGGTGACTTGACAGAGGGTAAGCGTCCGACCCTCCCATCTGTTTCCTGACCTAAGTCTCCGTCACCCTTTCACCCATGTTCAACAAGGGGGTGAAAATGACACGCCAAGAAAAGAGACGACATGTCGATGCCTGGATGAAGAGCGGCGTTGATCGGGATGAGTATGCTGCCCAACACGAACTCAATGCGAGTTCGTTCCGCCGATGGATTACAAATTACGCGTATCTCGGTCGAGAGGCTAGTCCTGTAACCGGACGTGACGGTCACGTCGTTTGAGGCGGTTTATTCTTCCACTGACAGAACAACGATCCGTTCTCTGCCATTGCGAGTGATAGAAACAGGCTCTTTGAGGGCCTCGTCTTGATAGCGACCAAAGTGTCTCTGAAACTCTACCGATGTAATGGTGATCATATGTCCTCCCCAATCTGACTCTGTAGAGTACGTATTATACGGAATCTTTAGTTGGGCGTGATCATCGTCTCTATGTGCTTCGCCGAGGCTGCGGGGATTAGATGGTTGGTGGAGTTGCCCACCATGAGAGTCATTAGCGCAGTTGGGCAGCCTGTACGGATCTGGAAAATCGGTCTATTTGAGATGAGGAGCCCCATGAAGGTCTTCATGGGGCGTCCTTGAGCGAATGATTTATAAAAAGCCTCTATAAATCAATGAGATAGGATATGGAGGTGGCGTCTACCGAACTGACGTTTAACGCCCTATAAAATCAATAAGTTAAAAACGCAACAAAAAAAGTTGCCCCCAAAGTTGCCCCCAAAAATATTCACTTGGTGAGGACGTTCTGTAACGTTCTATAGCGTTCATTGTTTGCTAAGGCTAAAGGGTCAATTTTCCCTCGGCGCCAACACCATGAGTCCACAAAATGGCTTCCACTTCCTGGCCATGACTACCTTTCTAGCCAATTCTCTAACTTAAGCCCACGAATCCTGCTGAATTCGTTCGTGTTATCAGTGACTAGCGTAAGGCCGAGCGCCTGGGCGTGAGCGGCGATCAGGAGATCATTCATGCCGATGGGTTGGCCCGCCACTTCCAGTTTGGCGCGGATGTCGCCATATTCGGCGTCGGTCGGAATATCCAGCGAGAGCACCGGGATTGTTTCAAGGAGGCCGTTCACCCTGTCGAGCAATCTGGCCGACCCCTTTTTTGCACAGCCATAGCGCAACTCGGATGCGACGATGATGCTAGTGAAAATCGCCTTCGGCCCGACTCGCTCAATGTGACGGGCGACATGCCCATCTGGGTTGCGGATCACATCGCTGATGATATTCGTGTCCAGCAGATATCCGCTCAAAATATGTCCTCGGATACGGTAGGCATGTCGTCAATGGCCGGAAATTGATCTTCCGGCCCAAGCGGCGTTTCCTTCTTCCACTCAGCCAACAGCTCGACGATGTTCGTTGGCCTTGTTACTGGTTCGATGATGAGCTTGTTGCCTTCGCGATGGATCAGCACGCGATCCCCAGGAAACTCGAACTCGACAGGAATCCGCACCGCCTGACTGCGATTGTTGCGAAACAGCTTGACCGATTTGGGTCTAGATGGCGGTGATAGGGTAGGCATGGCAACTCTCTCCTTTGTATATGCCTAAATGTATATGCCATTCTGGCAACGTGTCAATCGGCTGTTGAGACCGCTCTATACGGCGACTACCATTGCCTACAAAAGGTAGTTTTTAAGACACCCACAGACTATCAAGCTGTTGATGGTTGGACCGCATGAGAACTTTTGCCGCGACCTTAGGCGTATCTACAACTGAGGACACCTCGCGCCGTCCGTTATGCCTTGACCACGTCAATGAGAGGCCCTACGTAGTTTGATAACACTTACAGAGCGTCCAGATAGTAATGCCATATCATGATAAAATGGTGGCATGAAATGCAAAAGGGATTCGGACGCTAGAGTTCACGATCATCATGCGCTGCAGGTGATGCGTCAGCAGGCCGTAAAGGC
>JBILGU010000064.1:0-5862 GCA_044350805.1 Methylococcaceae bacterium | reverse complement strand
TCGAGCGTGATTCATGACCATTGAATCCATGTTTTTTCAAAAAATCAGGTTTTGGGACTCACGCGTGAGTCATAACCGCATTGATCCGTGATTCCCTAGAGAGCCAGAAATCTCGCGCGTGATCTGATGGCTTTTACCGACTGGGAATGAGGTGGGGGTCATCCTGGCGATGGGGGTCGGTCCTCCATAGGTCGATAACTTACCTATTCAGAAGTTCGGCTAATGCTGTAAGACTCTTCAAAGGCGCCTAAATGGTGATACGTTCTTGCTGAATGAGTGCAACGACGCCTCCCATTCACTCCTTCGATATAGGATTCTGAGATGACCGGCGAGGGACTGGCCGAGATCATGTAACCCACAACAGCGTCCTCCTCGTGAAGACCCGAGGAGGGCCACTTGAATGCCGATGCAAAACAGAAACAAGGGCAGTATCAGTACTTGGTGCCTATGTTTTCCTGAGCAGTCGCATCAGGGACAGGCTTCTTCTGAGAGACCTCCGTTGCGGTAAATCTCCTCCAGAACGAACCACACGGACATCTCCTAGAGAGCGTGCCATATGAATTTAGTCAAACATCACATCGAGCAGCTTATTGAGTTAATAGGCGATTACGAGAAGTGTTTCGGCTGTGTTGTCCCCTATGATGCGATTGGTAACAGGCCAATCGAAGAAAAAATTGCAACTCTTCGAATAGCAATCGGGACCAGAAGCCCAATCAAGATCGATCGCACTGCAAAGGACGCAGCCTGTTCCCCTCACCCAAGTGAACATTTCGAAAATCATTTTCGAAGATCCCGTCTTCAGATGGTAAGAGATCAACTTCGTCGACATGAGCGCCCTATCACCAACCGAAGGGTGTTACGGGCGATGAGAAAAGTACCGCGGGAAGCCTTCATCCCCAGAGCGGTGTGGGACTTTGCCTATGAGAACAGGCCTCTTCCCATAGGCTGGGGGCAAACCATCTCACAGCCCTATATTGTGGGATTGATGACACAGTTGCTTAACCCTAAAAAAACGGGGCACATCCTGGAGATTGGAACGGGTTCAGGATACCAATCGGCTGTGCTTGCTGAACTTGCAGAGTCTGTATTCAGCATCGAGCTTGTTCCCGAGTTAGCTCAACGATCGAGAGCAATACTTGGACAGCTTGGCTATACCAATGTCCGTGTGATCGAGGGGGACGGCTCAAAAGGATGGCCAGAGCCTCAAACCTTTGACGGTATATTGATCACCTGTGCAACACCGATCATTCCAGAAGCCCTTCTGGCGCAATTGAAACCCGGTGGAACTCTGATTGCTCCCATCGGGGGAGTAGATGAGCAAAAACTTTCCCTTTACATAAAAAATGAAAAGTTGGAGCGGAAGACCATCATCAAAGTCCGATTTGTACCGATGCAAACGGCCTACTGCTTCCAAGAAATTGATTTGCAAGATGAGTTCAGTTGCTGCGTATAACGAATTTAGAGTCATAGTATGACGCCCAGCACCCCAAAAAATCAGGGGCTCAGCAGGAAGCGAGAGGGCTTGTGATTTATCGATAACTTGAGTTAATCACTGTGACTTTTTTCAAGCTTTGTTCCCTAACCATGCTGCTCGCTCATCTGATGTATGGCACATCAGCGACGAGCACCGAATTGCCTCAGGAGACCATGTCTCGACAATTGCTAATGAAACGCAATCTTCAAACCCTTGCTTCAGGTGCGGAGGTTCGCGTGATAAGGGTCAATTTCCATCCCGGATTCAAAACACCACTTCACACTCATGATGCCGAAGGGCAGCGTTATGTCGTCAAAGGGAGGCTTCAAGTCTAAGATCAAGGGCAGTCGCAAACCCACACGTCGGGCAATTCGTTTTGGGAAGCAGGCATACCGATGGCTATTGATAAGAAGGGTCAGGGTGTCACCATCGGCGACACCCACCACCTTTCCATGCAGCATTTCTGCCGAGCAGGGCAAAGCATTGAGCAAGAACCCCCAAAGAGCCACATTTGGGCTGAAGAAGCCTTCACAGGGGTTTAGATGAGGAAGTCCTCGATCTTCTTGCCGGCATCGGTCAGCGCCCTCAGCCACCGAGGCTTAACACCGCGTCCCGTCCAGGTCTCCAATGGATTCTGAGGATTCTTGTACTTTGCAGCGACTTTCTGGCCCTTTCTTGAGGAGACTCTGGCACTGGGCTTCTCTCCGTCGATTGTTGCAGAAACTTACGAAGAACGATCTCTCGTAGGCCTTGATTTTCTTGAGGATCGAAGAGACAGGCCAGGGAATTGGAATGCCTTATCTCTTGGCGCGAGATAGCTAGGGCTCTAAAGATATTGGGCTCTCGAAGCGAGAGCTGTATTCGCTCAAAATCGGGATCCGCTATCGCACTTCCTACGAGCTCCTGGAACTCACCGGTGTTCATGTTTTATTCCGGGATGCCATCCAATCCGTTCCCTCATTCTGAGCATCCGTAAAAGCCATCTTCCCGGCCTCCTCCCTCTCGACTTCCGGGTACTCATCGAGAGGGAATCCCCCTACTCCGACTTCTTCCCCATCTTCGAACAACCGCAGCCTAAATCCACCACCAAGATCCAGCGGGCGAGGCTCAACTTCGTATCGGTATCTCGGCATTGTTCCCTCTTCTTGTTCTTGTTTATCAAAGGAAGGGCTCAAAAACTGAGCCACATGAGTCATTCCAGCGCATCATTCAAAGGCCGTGATTTCAGGTGAGAATCTGGATGCTGTGGATTCAGTCAGCTATATATTGCGATGCAATCAAGAAGGAAATAGATTGCCTGTGCGAAAATATCAGAGTAACTACGCCACCGACATTGAATGTATGCGAAAATATCAGTGGGTGAGGCCGATTAATTCCAGGGCAGTGATAGCCCTAGCTGAGGAACCAGCCATTGTACAAACAGTATCTATCCATATTTCGAACATACGATGCCCGACTTGCCGAATAGGAGTGAAGCACGGACAGCCCTGGAGCCTGAGCAAATCAAGGCATCAGGAAATATCGTTATTCGACACTCCAAGCTTGACGCTCAGTGGGCAACAAACGACCAGAACACCCGTAACGATGAAAGTAAGGCATTGAATCTTTGACAATTCATTGACACTGATTCTAAGGATCTATTGACTTAGACATCTCAACTTTTAGGGTCAAATCATGAGCAGTGAGAGCAAATGTCCGTTTGGTGGATCACAAGCTGAGTCTTTCAAAAACAGTGCACAGACCAGCAAGGAGTGGTGGCCGGACCAGCTTAATCTGAGCATTCTTCACCAGCATGCTCCAATTTCAAATCCGCTCGGATCTGAATTCAACTACCGGGAGCATTTCAATCAGCTTGACTTCATTGCGGTTAAGAACGATCTAGTCTTGCTAATGACCGATTCACAAGAGTGGTGGCCCGCCGACTGGGGACACTATGGTCCCCTTTTCATTCGAATGGCGTGGCACAGCGCGGGTACTTATCGTGTAACTGATGGTAGGGGGGGGGCTGGATCAGGCAGTCAACGCTTTGCTCCCCTTAATAGTTGGCCTGATAACGGAAATCTGGATAAAGCTCGGCGATTGCTCTGGCCTATCAAACAAAAATACGGCAATAAAATCTCATGGGGCGACCTGATGATTCTTGCAGGCCATTGTGCCCTTGAGTCAATGGGATTTAAAACCTTTGGTTTTGGGGGTGGGCGTGTAGATGTTTGGCAGCCAGAAGAAGATATCTACTGGGGCTCTGAGAGCACATGGCTTGGGGACAATCGGTATAGCGGAGATCGTGAACTCGAGACCCCTTTAGCCGCCGTAGAAATGGGATTGATCTACGTTAACCCTGAGGGGCCAAATGGTCATCCTGATCCCGTCGCCTCTGGACGTGACATAAGGGAAACATTCTCCCGAATGGCGATGAATGACGAAGAGACGGTAGCCCTTGTTGCCGGGGGGCATACCTTTGGTAAAGCTCATGGAGCCGGGGATCCTAGTTTAGTTGGGCCAGAGCCAGAAGCTGCACCTATTGAAGAGCAGGGGCTCGGCTGGATCAATGCTTTTGAATCTGGAAGGGGGATCCACACAACTACCAGCGGTATTGAGGGGGCGTGGAAGCCCAATCCTACTCGGTGGGACAACGGTTACTTCGATATGCTTTTCGGATACGAATGGGAGCTTACAAAAAGCCCTGCAGGTGCTCACCAGTGGGTAGCTAAGGATGTCAGGGAGGAGCACCTGATCCCAGATGCGCATGACGCAGCTAAGAAACACTCACCGATAATGACGACGGCCGATCTTGCACTGCGTTTTGACCCACTTTACGAGCCCATCGCACGTCGATTCCACGCCAATCCGGATCTCTTTGCTGATTCGTTTGCGCGCGCATGGTTCAAGCTGACCCATCGTGATTTGGGTCCAAAATCCCGATATCTCGGCCCTGAAGTTCCCAGCGAGGATCTTATATGGCAGGACCCTTTACCGGTCTTATCCCATCCCCCCATTGATCAAAAGAATATTGAGGATCTAAAAGTCTCGCTACTCGCGAGTGGCCTCTCAATTTCAGACCTGGTCCGAACAGCCTGGGGATCGGCCTCAACATTTCGAGGGTCAGATAAGCGCGGTGGTGCAAACGGCGCAAGAATTCGATTGGCCCCCCAGAAAGATTGGGCCGTTAACGAGCCCGTTAAACTCGCTCACGCATTAGCGGTACTTGAGGACATTCAACAACAGTTTAACGAAATCCAAGTGGATGGTCGGCGTGTGTCATTGGCCGATCTGATAGTCCTTGGGGGGTGTGCAGGAATAGAAGAGGCAGCAAAAGCTGCAGGCATCCGGGTCGTCGTGCCTTTTGTCCCGGGACGTTGCGATGCATCTCAATCTCAGACCGATGTCGAGTCGTTCTCGGTACTTGAGCCCATATCGGATGGGTTTCGCAATTATTCGACTCACGAACACGGCCGTTTAGCTGAGGCTCTTCTGCTAGATAAGGCCCAACTTCTGACGTTAAGTGCACCTGAAATGACGGTTCTATTGGGGGGGCTTCGTGTGTTGGGTGTCCAATGGAATGGTTCGAGGACAGGGCTATTTACAAAAAGGCCTCAGGTACTGAGCAATGACTTCTTCCTTAATTTGCTTGATATCGATACGACTTGGTCTTTATCGTTTGATAAACAGGGGGTATACCTCGGTCATTCTCGCAAGACTCAAGAGCTGAAATGGGAAGCATCGAGAGTCGATCTTATTTTTGGATCAAACTCACAGCTCAGGGCGATTGCTGAGGTTTATGCCCAAGCGGATGCTGAGCACAAATTCGTATACGACTTCGTTGCGGCATGGAATAAAGTGATGAATCTCGACCGATTTGATCTCAATTAATCCCAATCACATCGTCGGAGCGAAATACGATCGAAGAAAGTCGATCCGACGGATCAGATTATTGATTCGTCGGAAAATCCAGAAGTCCACGAGTGTAATTCACGCCACCCAAACCACCTGAAGCCATAGGTTGAAAGGTTTCCCCAGTCAAACTATCCACGTGGCGCTGTCCGGGATTCATCTGATTGGTCGTCCGCTCATCAGCACCTGCATGATAGTGACAAGTGGCGCAGGCCATGCCATCACTGCCAATTCTGCTGTCCCAGAGAAGCGCCTTACCAAGCATGCGGGCATAGTGGTTGCTGACGATGATCGGTTTGCTCCCACCGCTCAATTCGGGGGGTTTGGGTGGCTTGATACCGATCAGGCTATCTGGAGGTAGGCCATGCCCCCCAGGTTCCGCAGTTAATTCCGTAAGCCTCTGATTTTGCATGTGGAGACCTGCAAAAAATGACACAACAACGGACTTTTAGGGCCTCGGCACCTCAAGTGCCGCAAATAAATCGAGCTGCTCAGGT
>JBILGU010000063.1:0-5907 GCA_044350805.1 Methylococcaceae bacterium | reverse complement strand
GCGTGAAAACCGTCCTTTTTCGACATATCGAGCGTGATTCATGACCATTGAATCCATGTTTTTTCAAAAAATCAGGTTTTGGGACTCACGCGTGAGTCATAACCGCATTGATCCGTGATTCCCTAGCAGAAGAATTTATCAGCCGAAATGTACGCGTAGGCAAGGCGGCAATTGAACCCAAAAGGTTTATTGATTGGGTAATCTCCAAGTGCTCCCATTCAACCAGTGATGGGTTAGAGATAACACCATCAGAAGATGGCGAATTTATGACAATAGACCTTTTTGAGAATGGCCACAAGGTCAAAACAAGACAAAACATCTACAAGACTAGCAGCATTAAAAGCACCTATGGCGAAATTAAAAAGCGCTATAAATCATGCGGTTAAAAAACAAGTTCTCATGCTAGCCGGCTGGCATCCTAGTAGGACTTTCTAATGACTTCGTTGTTAATTCAAATAGCGGAGTCATTATGTACACTCTTACAACCCCATCTTGTCTCACTAATAAACACCTTTCTGAATATCTCACGCTAAGAGACAAAATCCAAGCGGCACCTGTCTTGCCGTCCTTGGAGGCTCTTGCTGACTCTGATCTTATCTACAACCAGCAAGCGGCTGGTTATCTGAAGCTCGAACCAAAAACCCTAGATATCTGGCGTTGCACCGGTAGATATAACCTACCTTATGTAAAGATTGGCAGGCGCGTCTGTTATAGAGCAGGCGATCTCAAAGCTTTCATCGCCTCTCGGATGCGCATTCACACTGGCGATGGGGGTGCAGCATGAGCAAGAAGCTATATAACCCATCCCAGATGAAGGCTGAAATCATTCGCAGGAAGCTAAGCTACTCAGATCGAGTCCTTGTATTGCTCTTGGAGGGCAAAGAGCTCAGCCAACGCAACATCAATGATTACATTCCGGAGATGCCGCCTCATCATCTCTCATCGGTGATCTGTGAGCTCAGAAACAATCGACTAGTGCCAATTCTCGATGCTTGGTCTACTGACGGTCGATTTAAGTGTTATTGGATGTCTGATGATGCGATATTAGACTACTTTGACTCTGATGCTCGAAACGAGCAAATGCAGCGTGAAACCTTCAATGTCCAATGGCGAAGATTGGCTCGAAATACAGCTGCATCGAAAAGCCTGGCTGATGCAGTTAGCGCATCGGAAGAAATATCTAATGAATTTTATTTCCTTAAGCGCGCCATTCCAGAGCTAGCTGAAAAGTTCGCCAAAGCCTATATAAAAATAAGCCCAAGCTCATCATCGATGGCTCAGGCTCAAGATTGTGCGAATGGCATCAATGCCTCTGATAACGGAGGCAACGATGGTTAATTATAACGCTTTCCCGGAAGTTAAATACTCTCTAATCAGGTCCAATCGACTTGTCACAAAGCGGTTTGAGATGACTTCAGCGGGGTTAAATAAGATCGGCAACCCTCCCGGCATTTCAGGCGACGTTGAAACTCGTTATATCCCGCTGAACGAGCTGATACTCAACCAAAATCCAAGGGTCTGCCATGCCTATGGGCTTGTGTCCCCGGATATTGGCCATAAGGTTCCAATTGCGCCAAAGGCGTTTTCTGGCGGCGATGTAAAGGCTCGTACGAAGGAGCATTTCAGCTTCTATGATGGCCCTGGTGTGCTTTTTCTTGATAACGATCCGAATCCCAATGCGGTTCCACCAGTTGCTGCATATGCGCCTGACGAATTAATGAGCCTCCTTGAGAAGCACGTGCCGGGCATTGGGTCAGCCGTTGCCTATGTGTCAGCGCATAGCTCTGGTGCTGGCGACATCATTGAATCCGCAACTGGCGAAACGCTGCGACATTCTCGGGGTATTCATGTCTATCTGGCTGTGGACGATGCGAGAGAAAGCCCGCGAATTGGCGAAACCATCTTCAAGCGCCTTTGGCTTGCGGGGTATGGCAGCATTGGCTTTGCAAAAAACGGAGCGATGCTTGTCCGATGTCCGATTGATGGAAGTGTCTTTTCGCCTGAGCGCATCGACTACACCTGTCCGGCAATCTTGGGCCCAGGACTTGAAAGAAAGCCCTTAGATGCTTTACCGCAGAGGGCTGGTGTCCTCATTCGAGCCGATGAAGTTCTTGATCTAACGGCGAAGGAGCACCAACAATATGCGGCGCTAGTGTCACGGGCAAAGGCTGAGGCAAGATCTCGTTCAGATGAGATAAGGAGCCGATTCACAGAGGCCAAGACGCTAGAACTCATTAATGACGGTGTTGACCCGCAGATTGCTCGGGAAACAGCCATGAGAGCCTGTGGTGAGAGCGCAATTGATCTCTATAGAGACTATCGACTTCATTTTGTGCACAAGCCTAATTCTGTGAGCGTTGCAGAAGTTCTGGCCCATCCAGAGGAATACGATGGCGAATCCCTTGCAGATCCAATTGAGGGTGTCGATGCGGGCCTGACCAAGGCGATGTTCTTTGCTAATAAGGGCTTCAAGCCTTTTATCAATTCCTTCGCACACGGTGAGAAGAGGTATTTTCTCCATGCTTCAGCCCCACTGGGCGTGAATGATTTCTTCGAGCGCCTTAACTCAGATTCGATGAACATCTCGCCCGATGAGTTGCTGCTGGTCCAGGGAAAGCTGACGCAGGACAATTTGGCTGCGCTCTTTGAGAAAAAACTCGGTGGCCGCCTTCTCTACGACCACACAAGCGCTAGATGGTTGGTTTGGAATGGCCGCTTTTGGCAGAAGGAGGAAAAGGGGCTGGTTTTTGATCTGTTGCGAAAGCTGGCCAGATATAACAATCCTCAGGGCAATACGGCACAGGCATCGTCAAATTTCATTTCTGGCGCTGAGACGATGGCAAAGAACTCTAAGGTTTTTGCCGCAATTTCATCCGAGTTCGATCGTGATCAGTGGATGCTGAATACACCCGATGGCTTAATCGATCTTAGAACAGGTGCAATGCGTCCGTCTCTCCCTAGTGACAGACTGACCAAATGCACCAGCGTAGGCCCCTCTATGTCTGGTGGGGAGAGATTTCTCCAGTTCATGAATGAGATTACATGCGGTGATGAGGAGTTGATCAGATTCCATCAGGTTAGTCTTGGTGCATGTCTCTCTGGCGCTCCCGGAGGGCATTGGTTGCTCTTTTGGTTTGGGGCTGGACGCAACGGTAAAAATACTCTGGGTGATCTCTACTCCGAAATTCTTGGAAGCTATTGCTCAAAAATTCCGGCCAGCACGCTCATGTCTCAGAAGTACGAAGGCCATCCGACTGAAATTGCTCAGCTAAAAGGGTTAAGGCTTGCGGTTTCATCGGAGATAGAGGATGGATCTCATTGGCATGAATCACGACTGAATGAATTAACCGGCGATACCAGTGTTAAGGCCAGGGTCATGCGAGGTGATTTTTTTGAATTCACACTCACACACAAGCATCTGATTTATGGGAATCACCTTCCGCAGATAAGGTCAGCTACTGGTGCACTGAAGTCCCGACTCAAGTTCGTGCCGTTCAATGCGGATTTTGTAGGCCGAGAGGACCCTCTTCTGCCAGCAAAGCTCCGTGAGGAGGCTGCGTTTGTTCTTGGTTGGCTTCTAGAGGGACACGCGATCTGGTTGGCCAATGGGATGAAACTGCCTAAGTGTGCAGCCATCGATAATCAATCCGCTGATTATTTTGAAAACCAATCTACTGTCGAAACTTGGATCGCCGAGAGAACGGAACGTTGCCCTTACTTTGAGCACGCCTGGAGCAAATGCGTCCAAATGAGCGAGCTATACGCTGATTTCACAGAATGGAAAAAGTCACGGGGTGAAAACTGCCCAGCGCTTCCTCGATTTGCCGCAGAGATCAAACTGAAATATGAAGTTCGTAAGAGCAACGGAGTGCGGGTTCGAGGCATCCGACTGGTTGGCAAAAAAGAGGCTAACTATCGAAGAGCCGGTGGCTGGTGATTCACTTGCCAGTTCAGTTTTGGAACCTGTTGGAACGTCTTCCAGTTTATTCCTTAGGAAATATGAATATTAGAAACAATATGGAAAGCCTTCCAATGCGTTCCAAAAAGATCGGTTCATGGTCTTAATGTCTCTTGAAGTGTAAGGAGGATCTATGCAGAAACGAAAAGGACGATGGAAGCCTGGCGAATCAGGCAATCCTGCTGGAAGACCGCCTGGCGCATTTAGCCACAAGAGCATCAGAAGCATTGTCGGTGAAGAGCGATTTACATCAATCATCAACAATCTCGCTGACATGGCAGAGGCCGGAGATCCTCAAGCGATCAATGTATTACTCCAGCGAATCATCGCACCAAGGAGGGCCACAATGGAGCCGATAGAGGTTGATCTGCCAGAAGGAGAGGCATTGGAAAGAGCCGAGGCCGTCGTTGCTCATATGGCAGCAGGAGCCTTGCCAGTCGATCAGGGGAAACTGCTCATGGAATCGATTATTCAGACCGGCCAATTGAAGATGCTGGCGGAATACGCAGATCGCCTTGAACGTCTCGAGAGGCGGCTTGATGTCCAGGCTTAGTGCGCACCAGTTGGATCGGCGGATGAAGAAGCTCGAAGCGATGCCAGATGCATCGGAGACACACGTCATTCTTGTTACATTCGGCGATGACCAGATTGGTGATCAGCTTGAATGTCGTGGGACCGTCTACCGGAGGCTTGCCGGCGAGGATGATTCAGCATTCCAGAACCGCATCGTGTCAGGGCTGGAACCGAGTCTGTCGCCGGTTGTGATGATTTCAGTGGTTAATGCCCGGGCGCAATGTGGTAATGTCGACTAGGTCCTACTTCTTAAATTCGCCTGGGGGGCTGGTGAAGCGTTTTGTATCGGTCTTGCTGTTGTCGAGTGGCCTGGTGGTAGCTGGTGGGACAAATGCCGCGGTAACGGTCTCCATTCAGCAGTCTGGTTCCAATGTGGTTGTAACTACTAGCGGTAGTCTAAACACAGCTGCTTTGGGGCCGCCTATGCTTGTTCCTGGTTTCACTGTAGGCGGAACTTGGCCCGATATCGGGTATGTCCTTACAGGGGATAATGTTGCTGGTGACTTTTTTGTATCGCTTCCAAATTCAGCTGTATCGCCAAGTTATGGCTCCAATTACTGGGGCTCTGGAGGAAATACTGCTCCAAGCTTAAGCGCGGGTTCGCTTTTTTCGATTGAATTCGATACTCCGGCTGTTCAATTGCCTGTGGGCTACACGACCGGAACTTCCCTGGCTGGAACGGCGACTTTCTCAGGACAAACTCTTGCGGGATTGGGTATAACGAACCTCGGCACCTATACGTTGACATTTGGCGTGACTCCAAATACTGACAGTGTGACAGTTGTGATAAGTATCGCCCCAGCAGCAGTCCCATCGCTGTCCGAATTGGCGCAGTTGATGCTTGGTTTGATGGTCATTGGCATTGCTTGGCACTTTCATAACAATCGACAGAACAGCTATTGATTGTTTGAGTTTTGGATGATGACTGAGAACGGGCGCTTCGGCGCTCTTTCTCGTTATGGCCCATCGTAAAAAATTTTGACGTTGATCTTCACTGAGTTTTGTTGGTTAAACTGCTAAAAATGACACCAATTCCAAAGTATGGCCATGAACGCCGGTCTAAGATATGTTGACACTTAGCGATATAGGTCCACACTAGGGCGCCAGGCATAAACATACCCCTCTCTTCAAGCTTCAAATGTTCGTATGTTTTTCCCATCCCAACGGTCGCCTCAATCAAAGCCGTTCCCACACTTTCCGAATGGACTCTGATGCCCCTTGGGTTGGCACTTCCGCTGGGAGCGCAGCTATTGATCGGTAGGTTCTGTTTACGATATTCAATGTTCTCTCACATGTTAATGGTGGCATGTGTCTTGGCACCATTTTCGGCTCACGCATTAGATGCCCCTGCTGACCTTGTGCCTGTAGGCCTGAAC
>JBILGU010000034.1:0-19009 GCA_044350805.1 Methylococcaceae bacterium | reverse complement strand
GGGAGCAATTCCGAGGATCTGTCAGGGGCCCGATGAAGCGCGAACCGAGAGCCTAAAATCGTCCAAGATCATGCCAACTAAGGCATGGAAGCCGAGGGCGGAATGATAGGCGCGGATTCCAATAAGTCCCATGGAACCCTCCTTCTGGATTGATCGCTGGAACGAAGGCCAAATCGGGTTTCACCTGGATCGGGTCCATCCGGCCCTGCTCCGAAACTGGTCATCCCTTGACCATACGTGCAAAGGTCCCGTACTCGTGCCCCTCTGCGGCAAAAGCCAGGATCTCCTTTATTTCAAAAATCTGGGCCACCCGGTGACCGGTATCGAACTCAGCCCCCTGGCCGTTGAAGCCTTCTGGAACGAATCAGGGATCCTGGCCAAGTTGACGCAAACCGAGACTCATCGCCATTTTGAAGCCGAGGGCATTCGGATCATCGAAGGGGATTTCTTCACGACCCGTCCCGATCAGATTGAGGCTCCCGCCTGGGTTTACGACCGGGCCGCCCTGATCGCGATGCCACCCTCCCTTCGCGATCGCTATTGCCAGCATCTGGTACTTCTCGCCAGAGGAGCATCCATCCTCCTGGTCACGCTGGATCACGACCCCACGGAAAAGGAAGGTCCTCCTTTCCCGGTCACCCCCCAGGAAATCGAGACCCGTTTTGCAGAAAGTCACTCGATGCGCTTGCTTGAGTCGCGTGATGTGCGCGATGAAAATCTGCCTTTCAAGCAGCGGGGGGTCAGCACCCTGCCTGAACACGTCTTCCTCTTGACACCAAATTGACCTTTGGGAGCGGTTAGAATAGGGCTCCATTATCGAGAGGTCCCCGATTCATGAGCAAGATTACCGTCGAACACAATCCGAGCCAGGAACGTCTGGATGCCCTGGGCGTTTCCAATTGGGAAACCTGGGAAGCCGCCGTTTCTAAGTTTCCGATCGATTTCGACGAAACCGAAGTCGCCTATGTCCTTGAGGGCGAAATCATTGTCACCCCCCGAGATGGTGGCGATCCCGTGACCATCGTGCCGGGTGACCTCGTGTCGTTCCACGCAGGCCTCAACAGTGACTGGGAAGTGACCAAACCCTTGCGAAAGCACTGGAGCTACGACTTTCCTGACGGCGTCTAACCGCCCTTGGCCAAGAGCCGAAAAAAGGCGACGGTGAACCCGTCGCCTTTTTGTTGCCGCAAGTGTGGGCATCCTCAGTCAGTCTCCCCGTCTTCCTCATCGAGCGACTCTAGCAGCGTGGCCGGCAGGTTTTTGGTGGATTTCACGCCAAGCTTTCGGAGGTTCTCGGCCCGGCTAATCAAACTGCCACGGCCCGTGAGTTTCGTGACCGCCCCTTCGTGAGCCTTTTGGGCCTGATTGAGATTTCGTCCCACGCTTTCAAGGTCCTGAACAAAAGCACAGAGCTTGTCATACAACTCGCCCCCCTTTCGGGCAATTTCCCGGGCATTCTGGGATTGCTGCTCCTGACGCCAAAGATGCGAAACGGTTCGGACCACAAAGAGGAGAGTACTGGAGCTCACCAAGAGGACATTTTTTTCCCAGGCTTCCTGCCAAAGCCCGTCATCCTCGGCGATCGCTAGGTGAAAGGCCGGTTCCACCGGAATGAACATGATGACGAAATCAAGGGAATTGAGCTGGTAGAGCTCCTGATAGTTCTTGGATGAAAGCCCCTTGATATGAATACGAACCGAATCAATGTGACGTCGAAGCTCTGACTTTCGATCCTCTTCCGTTGCGGCATTGACCCAGGCCTCATAGGCCGTCAGCGAGACCTTCGCATCGATCACAAGCTGACGCTCTTCGGGAAGCCTGAGCACCACATCCGGCTGGGCTCTCGAACCATCCTCCCGGTGATGGGAAACCTGCGTCTCATAATGGACGCCTTCGATCAGGCCCGCGGCATCAAGCACACGCTCAAGCACCAGTTCGCCCCAGTTGCCCTGAACCTTGCTCTGCCCCTTGAGCGCCCGGGTCAGATTGCCCGCATCATCGGAGAGCTGTCGATTCAGATCCAGCAACTGGCGGACCTGTTCAGCGAGGGCCGAACGTTCCTTGCCCTCGGTCACGTAGACCTCTTCGACCTTCCCTTGAAAGACCTGGATGCGTTCTCGAAGGGGATCCAGAAGCGCCTGAAGGCTGGTCTGATTTTGCTCGGTAAAGCGCTTGGATTTTTCTTCCAGAATATCGTTGGCCAGCACCTTGAATTCATGGGTCAGTCGATCGCGCGACTCGGCCAGATCCTTGAGGCGTTGTTCGCCCTGCTCCCGTTCGGCCTTCAGTTGCGTTTCAAGCTCGCCGATCCTGACTGAAAGCGCCTCATGCGCGCGCTGAAGTGAGGCAATCTCGGCTTGATCCGCCTCTCGCTGGTGCTGAAGCGTCTCCCTGGCCCGGGACTCGGCCATCAGGCGCTCTTCAAGCACCGCCTTCTCAATGCGAAGAGCCTCCTGATCCAGTCGAGCGGCGCGTCGGCGCAGCCACCCGACCAGGAAAACCACGCCCCCTCCAGCAAGAAAACCGACCCAAAGGGGCAATAAAAGCTCGGACCACTGAAAAGACATGCGATATTCCATCTGGGGATACAGCCCCAAGGATAACCCTCCGGAGGCTTAAGGAAAATCGAGCCGCCCGTTCGATCAGCTGACAGGTAAAATGTCCCGATGACCGACCGGAATTCCAGCATCACGTCCCCCTCACCCCTGACGGGGTCCTCCCCTCCTGAAATCCGGATGCAGAAACTGTGTCAATCGTTTGAAGGGCGCAAGGTCATTGCCGATCTTGACCTTGAAGTTCGGCCGGGAGAGTTTCTGGTGATCCTTGGCCCCTCCGGATGCGGGAAGTCCACTCTCCTGCGTCTGGTGGCCGGACTGACCAAACCCGTATCAGGTCAATTGATTCTCAATCCCCCGCATCCTGGCATCGGTTTTGTGTTTCAGGATGCCAGCCTGCTCCCGTGGCGAACGGCACTCGGCAATGTCCTTTTGCCCCTGGAGCTTGATGGGATGGACTTGACCCAGGCACGCGAGGAGGCCCTCACCCTTCTTCAGGATGTCGGCCTTGAAGGTTTTGGTGATTATTATCCCGATACGCTTTCCGGGGGAATGCGGATGCGGGTTTCCATCGCCCGGGCGCTCGCCGGAAACCCGAGCCTTCTGTTGCTCGATGAACCCTTTGCCGCACTCGATGAAGTCACCCGCAGCCGTCTGGATCGTCACCTCGGTGAACTCACGCGACAACGCGGGACCACAACGCTTTTCGTGACCCACTCGATTCAAGAGGCGCTAGTGCTTGCGGATCGCATCGTGGTTCTGTCCCCGACCGGAGGTCAGGTTGTGTTTCAAAAGGCCGTCCCTTTCGACTGGCCCCGAACTCCACAGCATCGCCAGAGCAGCGAATGGCAGGATTGGACGCGACATCTGGCAGAATGCCTGGACCCTTCAGGTGCCGAGGCATGACCCGTCTTTTTCGCGATCTTTATCCGCCCTTCATACTCTTGCTGCTCCTGGGTCTTTCGGCCGAGGGGGGGCTTGATCTTGCCGGCGTGCCGGCCTATCTCTGCCCGCGCCCCAGTGAAGTCCTAAGAGCTGCTGTTCTCCATCAGGACCTCCTGGGAGAGGCCCTGGGACGCACCGGACTCGCCGCCTTGATCGGACTGCTCGGGAGCGCCGTCGGCGGGGGAATGCTCGCCCTGGCACTCTCACTCAACGCTTGGGTCCGAAAAGCGGTGTATCCCCTGATGGTCTTTTTTCAGACCGTCCCCATCGTTGCCATCGCCCCCATGATGGTGATCTGGGTGGGTTACGGGCGACCGGCCGTCATTCTCTCGGCCCTGATCGTGTCGCTCTCACCGATTGTCGCCAACAGCCTGCAGGGCCTGCTTTCGGCTGAACCGGCGCTGGTGGATCTGTTTCGAATGAAGCAGGCATCCGGGCTCAAGATCCTTCTGAAACTGAGAATCCCCTCGGCCATCCCCCAATTCCTTACCGGCCTTCGCATTGCTGCAGGGCTCTCGGTCATCGGCGCCATTGTGGGCGAGTTCGTTGCCGACACCTTCGATGGTGGTGGCGGCATTGGAACCCTGATTGAGTCGGCTCTCAAGGAGCAGGAAACCCCTTTGGTCTTTGCAGCGCTGATGGGCTCCACCTTGCTCGGTCTGACCTTCTTTCTTGCCGTTGGCGGCCTGAGCCATCTGGCCTTAAGACATCTTCACATTGCCGAAACCCGGAGCGCCCAGGGATGAACCGCTTGTTGCTTTTGTGGGGTGTGCTTGCCCTGATTCTGACCACAGGGTGTGACGGATCCAAGGCGCCTTCGGATGGCCACCTTCGCATACAGTTTGACTGGGTCCCCGAACCTGAATTTGGGGGTTACTATGCCGCCGAACTCAAGGGGCTTTTTTCTGTGCGTCAGCTTGCCGTTGAGCTTCGTCCGGGGGCTGCAGGCACCCCCGTCATCCAGATGGTAGCCTCAGGTCAGGCGGAGTTTGGAACGGCCGGCGCGGATGATCTTCTCATCGCTAAAAGTCATGGCATGGATGTCGTCCCGGTTCTGGCCGTGTTCCATGACTGCCCGCTCGGTCTGATGATCCACGCCGAGCGAAAGATGAATGCCGTAGAAGATCTCTTCAAGGACGGCACCCTGGCAATGACACCCGGCAGCGCCCCAACCCGGTTTCTTGAAAAGCGTTACGGCTATCACGGGGTCAAGCTGGTTCCCTACGGCAACAATCTCGCTACCTTCATGTCCGATCCCTTGTTCGGCCAACAGTGCTTCATCACCTCGGAACCTGTCGCCGCCGAACGAGGCGGCGTCAAGGTCCAAGTGATTCTTTTCAAGGATCTGGGCTACAACCCCTATGCCGGGGTGCTCTTCACGCGACGTGCGTTCCTGGAAAGCCACCCGGAACAGGTCCAGGCCCTGGTTGCGGCCGTTAAGGAGGGATGGCTGGCCTACCAGGCCGATCCCGAGCCGGCCATTGCCCGCATGCACAGCCTCAATTCAACCATGAGCCTTGAAACCTTCAGGATCGCCACAAAAATCCAGCAGGACTATCTGTGGCCAAAAGAAGAAGGCCCCGAACGATTCGGCAGCATGGAGACCGCTCGCTGGGATGCGCTCTCGAGCACCTTGCACGCAGCGGGCATGATCAGCGCTCCAACGGCTATAGGGACCTTGCCGTGAAGCCCCTGTTGCACTGGTTTTGGGGGTTGCAGAGGAGGCTCTACCGCGCCTGGATCTTTCTCTTTGCGCTTGCCTTCATCGAATTGGATATCCGGAAGATCATCTCGATGGAAATCCCTCGGGACGCCGAGAGCCTGGCCGTCCATTCGGTACTGGAGGTGCTGAAGGAGCATTTCTTCGCTCACTTCCTGCTGCTTCCTTTCTATAGCGTGATCGTCTTTTTCCCCATGGCGGCCTTTCTTGGGCGCGCCATCCAGAAGCGTCTGATCTGGCTATTGCCGATCATTGCAGTCGCGGGTTTCAGCTACTTCATCACGCTGGAAGCGAACATCGGCCTGTTTCTCTTCTGGTATCGCCCGGGCTATGAAGAGGTCGCCTTTTCGATGACCTTGATGCCCTTGGCGCTGCTGATCTTTTTCACCATTGATGCGCGGCGCATCTTTAGGGTTATCAAGGCGCGATCCCTCCTAAAGGGAAAGACCCACCGGCTCAACTGATGTGTCGCGCCTTCTTCTCGTTTTCAAGCGCGAGAGTAGTGACTTCGTGATACACCTCGATGGCGCGGTTGTAGACGTCGAGGTAGTTGGGCAGGCGCTGTACCGTCCCAGAAAGACGCTGACAGGTCTGTAAGACTTCCTCAAGAAACTCGACTTCCCCTTCATTGAGGACTGCACCCGCCCTGACTTCTTCGAGCATTTTCAGAATGACCGGGTAGCGCTGGTTCGTAAATCGCTCCAAAAGGGCAGTCGCAACGCCCAGTTCCTTTTCGTTGGCCTGTTCCATGGGTTTTACCTGATCGGTCTTTTATTGCCCCTAGGGGTCTCCTTCAAACACGATAGCGAAACAAGACCTCCCTGAGAAGCCTCTCGGCTACCAGAGGCCGCCTTTTAAAAGTTGCAACACCCAGATGCTCGCAAAGAAGCCGAGCAAGATGGCCGGCATCCAGCGCAGATGCAGCGAAAAAGTATAGCCCTCGCCTTCCTTAACCTGGCCTTTCATCAACCCAAGGACATGAAGCGCCGGAGCAGAACCAATCGCCAGCAGGGAGCCTCCGACGCCGAGAGTGAGCGTCAAGAGGAGCCACTGAGTCTTCGGAAAATCAGGATGCATATTGAGCACCGCAAACATCAAGGTGCCATTATCGATCGATGATGAGGTGAGTCCGATCAGAACGTTCGCAAGGGTGGGGCTGATCGAATGGAACATCCATTCGGCCAATGTATCGAGATAGCCGATGTAACTCAGTGCACCAACGATCATCATCGCGCCATAGAAAAAGAGCAGCGTGTCCCAGTCCACCCCCGAGACGCACTTGAAGATATCAATATGACGCTGGTTGGCCGAACAGCCAGGCACTTCCGTGATCTGAAGGTAATAGGCAAAGAACTGGAGCATCGCAAGCCCAAACATCATGCCCATGATGGCGGGCATCTCGAGATACACATTGGTCAGAATGGTCAGACTGAAGGTCATGACGAAAATCACCACCACGGCGACTGCGCCGCGCTTGAGGAAGATTGGATGTTCCTCATGAGGCAATGGCTTGCCACGCTCGACAGCAAAGTGCATCAGACAGGCTGGAACCAGGAAATTGACGATACAGGGGATGGTGAGTTCAAAAAACTCGATGAAGTGAAGCGCGTCCTGCTGCCAGACAAAAAAGGTTGAAATCCCGCCGAGGGGACTCATGGTGCCCCCGGCATTGGCCGCCACCACGGCATTCAGGCCGGCAAGCCCCACAAAACGCGGGTTATCCCGCGCAATGTTCAAAATGATGTAGCCCATCAGCAGGCCCACCGTGAGGCTGCTGATGATCAGGGAGAGAACAAAAGCCATCGCGCCCGTGATCCAGAAGAGCTGACGGTAGCTCAGTTCATGATGTTCAAGCCAGACCCTGAGGACATCGAATAGGTTTCTTTCCGTCATGGCATTCAGGAAGGTCATCGATACCGTGATGAAAAGAAACAATTCGGCATAGGCCGTGAGATTGGTTTCGAAGATCGCCACCATGTCGTGACCGCTACCCGTCCGAAACGTATGTTCGATGAAGATCGCGAACCAGATCAGACCCGCCCCCAGTACCATGGGCTTGGCCTTGCTCATGTGGTGAACATCCTCCGTCATGGCAATGGTGTAGGCCAAGACGGTGACCGTGACGGCGTAATATCCTACCCAGTGATGTTCAAGATCAATCCGCCCGGGCAGGTCCGCTGCGAGGGCGGCATCGGGCAGGAAAACCATCAGCAGCAAAGTCAGGAAAAAAGTCGACATGGGTATCCGGGTAGCGGGGGTGGGCAATGTCAGGGTATTCTCGCAGATCCCAGTGACCACCGAACACTCAAGTTTGCTTGAGGGACCTCGGAAAGGGATCAAACCGAATCCTTATCATTTTCCCATGTTGCCTCTCTCACGCTTCAGGATCATTTCTTCTCGCCCCCCTCTCCGTCTCGCGCTTGGCATCGTTCTTTCGCTGCTCATCCCGGAGCCGCTGATGGCAGAGACCCCGCCTGAGGAAGCCGAAGCGCTCTGGCACTATGGCGCCTATCTTGATGTCAATTACGCGCCGGATCTCTCGACCCCGCGTTCGGTGCCCTTTCGAGACAAGCTCACGACGAATCGACTCAATCAGTTTTCCCCGGATCTTGGGATGATCTATCTGCGCAAGGGAACAACGACCGAATCCCCCTTCGGCTTTGAAATTTCAGGGCAAGCGGGTTATGACACCAACGACCTGTTGCCTTCCGATCAGCCGCTGCCCGGAGCGAACGTCCTTCGCTACTTCTCCCGCGCCAACGTGAGCTATCAGACCGATATCGGCAACGGTCTCAAGTTCACGGGGGGTCTGATGAACAGCTTTATCGGCTACGAATCCTTTTACGCCAAGGACAACATCAACTATAGCCGCGCCTGGGGGAGCGACTACTCGCCCTACTTCCTGATTGGCATCGGCGCCAATTATCCGGTGAACTCTCAGATCGACACCGGTCTTTTCATCGTCTCGGACTACAACTATCTCCAGGAAGTGAACACCCAGCCGAAATACGCGACTCAGTTCACCTACCGCATCAACGAACATCTGAAGTGGATGGAAAATGCGTTTGTTGGACCGGAACAGAACAACACCGCGTTCCAATACTGGCGGGGCTTTTTGAATTCGATGGTGGAATGGACGGAGGATGACTGGACGCTGGCTTATGTTCTGGATGCAGGATCCCAGAGGGCTTCAACGGGCAATCACGTCCAGCAACTCTATGTCGCCAACGCGCTTTACGGCCGCTGGAATGTTTCGGGGCCCTGGACCATCGGGCTTCGCCCCGAACTGTACTACGATCCCAATGGGCTTCAGACCGGGAATATCCAATTCATCACCGCGATCACCTCGACCTTGGAATACAACTATCAGGAAGCCGGCTTCAACAACCGCTTGCGTCTTGAGTACCGCTATGACAATTCGACCGGCACGCAGGGGGGCTTTTATGGACCTGAAGGGGTCTCCGGGCCTTTGGTCCCCGGCCAATCGGTGATCTTCCTGGTCCTGATGATGAGCTATGACGCCCAGTTTCAGCCCTGATCAGAGCCGGAACTGACTTTCAAGATAAAAATAGTTCACGTCACCGTGATCGGTCGGCGCGCCGGGGGCCGTTTTGGCAAACTGACCTTTCATGAGGATCTGCCATCCCGCCTGAAACGACAGGTTGTAAGCCAAATCCCATCGCGCTGCCACTTCGACCGTATCGCCGACATAACTCCCGGATCGTCCTGTGGGATCGGACAGCAGGGCCTCAGACCAGCCGACCGGCGATCGGCCATCAGCCAGCCACCACAGGCGGTGCACGAAATAGACAAAGACATCCTTTTCAGGATTGAAAAGGAACCGCCACGCCGGGGAGTTGATGTTATTTCTTTCAAACAGTTTGAGAATCCCGCTGGGCCCAAAATCAATCACACTGATGCCGTAAAGTGGGTCGAATGAGGGGGAGGCATAGTCCCACTCCAACTGGAGGCGAGGTCTCCAGGGGTGAGACCAGGCGTAGGCGATCTGAACGTGTTCCATCAATGCGCCAAAGGATCTTGATGGCCCACGCTGGGCCTGAATCTCAGGGCTGATGCCGGTCTGGCCTACCGACTCGATCTCGTAGTCAAACCCTTCCTTCTGAACTTCGCGGTAGAGTCGAAGACCCGGGGTATGGTAGGTCTGCTGCCGTTGATGGGGCGTAAGCCGCGCCAGGTCGTAGTAATACGCCTCAAAATGCTGATGATCGTCGAGTTGCTTGGTGAGGTGAATCCCGGCGAAATGAGCGTCCGTCATGGGGCGATTCCAGACGCTATCGTTGGCCAGAAGAGCATCCCGTTCATCGGGTAAAAGCGCCATCGGATCCGTAGCAAACGCCGTCAGTTCCCAATCCCCCGAGCCACTCTCTCGGAATCGTCCCTGCACCCCGACATAACTTTGCTGGGTATTTCGAAAGGCATAGCGCCCGATCAATCGGGTACTCCCGAGCGACATCGTCATTTGACCGAACTTCAATTCAGCATCGGCAGGACCATCCAAAAGGTGCCGCTCGATCATGGCCCCATAGATCTGGGTGAAATTGAGGGTGTTGACCATACCGTTATTGATTCGGTTGGGATCGGATGGCCCCCACTGTCGCGCGTCCCAGAACTCCATCCCAAAACGCCAATTCGTGATGGGCCGAATCTCGCCAAAAACGACCGACTGAATGGGGACGCTCCACTGTCCTTGGGTCGTGTCTTTGATCCAGGGCCTGTCATAGGTCTCGTAACGAACCCGCTCCTCGACAGTGAGCGACACCCAACTGGGAAGGTCGAGGAGCTTGTGCAGGGTCAAATTGGGCTTGAGCACCCATGACTCTTTATTGGCAAGATAGTCTCTGCGCTGGCTTGCCGAGGCACTCAGGGAGCGTCTGGGTCTATTTTCAAGGGTATCGAGAACTTCTGTTGAATACTGAAGCGCCTCTGAAGGCGAAGAGAGGACAGCCTCCCCTGCCGTGGCAAAGTTCAGGTGACTAAAGAAAAGCCCGCCCATCAGGATCAGCAACAAACGCAACTTTCGATGACCCTTGAAGGACAGCCAATCCACCGCTAGTAAAGACCCCGGCCTAACGGAGCTTTGAGAGTGCTCCGGCAAAGGCGCCACTCACTAACCGATGTAATTTCTCGTCAAGGACAGCACTGACGATTAGGCTCAAGCGATGCTCCTTGGCCTCATGGTTGGCAAAGGTCATCACGCCAATTTTTCGCGTCTCAATCCGTTCACCCGCCCCCTGAATGTCGGCTTGACTCAGCGTCTCGCCACTCGCAGATCGAAGCGATGCATGGAGCGCATAATCAAGATGAAGGTCCGATCCCGCATGCGTTTGCCACTGCCTGATTTCAATCAGGACCGAACCTTTGGATACCTGATCCGAAGTCGAGGGCATGGGCCATTTGAGGCGGTCACGCACACTTTCGGCGAAGCTTCGACAATGGGGTGTCCGATGAACACTGACCGGAATCGGACAATCATTGCGATTCAAGACATCCCTGGGCTCACCGAATCCATTCTCGGCCATGCCAACGAATTGCGGTTCTTTTTCGTGGGACACCACAAGTGGGCGCAGATCTTCCACCTGAAGCGTGACGGGATAGGGGTCCAGCGGACGTTGATCCGGAATGCCTGCGCCATAGTCATAGTAGGTGACAGTTGCAAAATCCGGCGTCACGATGGCACACCCGGATGTGAGAAGCGGAAGGATGACAAGGTGCATCAGGCCAAAAAAAGTCGAACGCATAGATCACCAGGTCAAAGAAAAATCAGGATAATTGAGGACCTCTGGTCCTTTTGAGTTCAAGGATATCCCAAATGCCTGCCCGCCATGCCCATCCACTGGACAGCAGCACCTGTCGGACGGTCATCTTGTTGCTCCTCTTCAATCTCGCAACGGCTGCAAAGGCCAATGATGGCGAAGCGCCCTTCGCGTTGAAAAATGATCCCCCGGCACGATCCGCCGCTCCCCTCTCCCTCAGCCCACGATCGGAACTAAATGACCCCATCATCAATCCGCCGAACAATCCCTACTATCTCGCCCCAGGCTCATTTTATGGACCGAATGGGGTCATTAATCAGGGCATCATCTGGGGCACGGGAACGTTTCTGAGTGCGGTCGAAAATCATAACCTCCTGATTACCAGCGAGACTGATCCAAAAGATGCACCAGAGCACTTCATCGAGCCTAAGCAGAATATTCGGCAGATCCACGGGTCTGCGCTCCCACCTTGGCTGAAATATGGCCGCGTCGATGCGGTTGCAACCCAGACGGTTCGTGGCGACTATCGGCAAACCGATGAGGGCAGTCTCCTTTTCAAGGTGACACCGACGGGAAATTCTCGTCTTCTAGTGGAAGGTCCCTTCCTGAGGATCGAAGGTGCCTTGAAACTGGACCTTGAGCACTTTGATGCGGCCCACAAGGGACCGCTCAGACCGACCTATACCCTGATCGAGACGACCCAACCGGATGCGCGCCTTGACCCGGCATCTCTGGCGGTCCAGATCGCCAATGACAATCCCAACTGGGGCTATCGAATTACCGAAACCGATAAGGGTCAGGTGTTCCTCACGATGGATCCTTTGAGATATTTCCGTCAGCAGGCCCAAACCCTAAATCAGCGGTTTCTGGCCACGATTCTGGATCATGAAGTTTCGAAAGCCTCTGGCGCGCTCTACAACGCGCTTAATAGGCTCTATCAGCTGCCGCAGAATCAACTCCGGGATACCTTGACCCGTATTGATGGTGAACTTCATGCGGAGACCCCGGGTGTTCTCTATAGCGCAGTTGCTGATGCCTGGAATCCCGTCTATGCCCGCATGGGCATGAGTGCCAGCCAAGGGGGGTATGTGGCTGGGGACGAGCCGCATTTTTGGGCCAGTGGTCTTGGAAGTTTTGGTGGCGTTGACGGCAACCTCAATGCCACAGGATATCGACAGCAGAGCGCCGGTTCTCTGGTTGGCGCAGATACTCAGATTCTGGATCTGATCCGTGTGGGACTGACCGCAGGCTATCTTTCAGCAGGGGCCAGTCGAAGCGGAATTGACGACCATTTGTCGGCCAACCTCTGGCAAATCGGCGGTTATGCGGATCTACCCTTCGGCACGAACGGTCATTTCGGGCTCCTGGTCGGCTACGATCAGGGGCAGACCTCTACCCGCAATACCAGCCTTCTCGGGACGTCGACTAGCTCAGGGGATGCAAGGCTCATCACCGCAGAAGCCATCGCCTCCTGGCACCATGATTTGGGTGGGGGGCACAGCCTGACTCCGATCATCGCGCTTCAGTCACTGACCACCCAGCATTCCGGCGTGATGGAATCAGGACTTTCAGCGCTCAATGCGTCAACCGGATCATTTAGCAGCAACTTTGTCTCTGCCCGAGTCCAGGCCCGCTACGATTATCAATGGCACGCCCTTGAGGCCGACTGGACCTCAAGCCTTGCCATCGGCTTTCGGGAAATGCTCAATCAGCCCCTTGCTGATCGAGAGATCCATTACATTGGAACGACGGACGGCGACTTTTTGGTGGAAGGCGCCCAGTCCAATGGAAAAACCGGTGCAGGGCTTATCAATGCGGGTCTAACAGGCCATCTCAGTAATCAATTTGATCTCGAATTGGGATATCGCGGAATTTACACCGGGACTTCCCGGCTCAGCAGTTTTCAGGGCAATCTGGTCTGGAACTACGATGCCCCTGAGATTCAGGGCGTGAAGGATGATGAGGCAGTAAAACCTTCGCTTGAAAATCCAAATGCTGTTGCTGGTGAAGCAAGCCCCCTGACGATCAGGGATCCGGGTGCCGACATGGCCAATTATCCGAATAGTGCGTTTACCCTCCCTGAAGGCGGGTTCTATCTGGAAAGTACCCCCTTCGGATTTACCGGTGAGAGCACAGGATCCGGTCCTCAAACCGAGTCAGGACAAGTCCTCTTGCGCTATGGCCTCGTCGACAACATTGAGCTTCGTCTCTTCTATACCCCCTATGAAGTCCAGCGACACCGGACCGGATCGGAAGCAGGATCAGGTCCGCTGGCCTTTGATACAAAGATTCATCTCTGGGATGCCTGGGAGGAATATTTCATTCCTGCGGCAGGCTTTGAGCTGACCATCACCACCCCCTGGCTTTCATCCACAGCGTTCCAGTCTTCGACATCGCCCGGGTTTTCGTTCAACTTCGATCAGGATCTCCCCTTCGATATTGGCCTTGAATACAACTTCGGCGCGACAGACTATCCAAATCCGGGGGGGTTATCACAAAGCGAATGGCAGTTTGCCTCCCAGTGGGCCGCGCAGCGTGACATCACCGAGGACGTCGCGATCTTTTTCAATGGCTATTACAACCGAACCAGCTTGCCGCGGGTGACACATCATCACAAAGAGATTAGCAAGGACCAGCCTCAGGTGATTTGTTCCGAGTCTAACCCGCAAGATGGCCACACGCACTGCAAAACTGTCGATCGAATCATCAATGTGGCGACCACGGTCCTGGTCCCCAGCGATGTCGATCCCAGCGTTCCGGTCGTGCTTGGCGGTGGATTAATCTGGACACTGGATGATCACATCCAGCTTTTTGGCAACGCAGCTGCCGGGGTGACGCAGGGGAGTCCTGGGCTTCAAACCTATATCGGCTTTGCCTGGACTCCCTAGAAACCGGCTTCCCGGTGAAAGACAGATCAGACGGGATGACGATCAGAGAGATGAGGCGCGGCTGAGCTGGTCTGAGCTTCCGCCGGTCGATTTGCCTCACGCAGTCTTTCGGCATCTTCATAGTCCATATTCGATGCAATGACAAAAATGACAGACATGATCAGAAAGAGGGATTGATTGCTCATCGGACTTCTCCTGTTTAACCGGCCGCAGGGATGCGGCATGGGGAGAAGAATAGCTTGTGCTATATTGCTATGTCAATAGCTTTTGTTCATTAGTTTTCGCGTGCCTTCCGGTAGCGCCGATGCTCAACCAGTGTCCCGATGATTTCGAGGGGAGAGACATCGGATCGCAAGATCGGATAGTCCTCGTTCAAGGGCACCAGTTCAATGACATCCATGCCCTGTGCATTGCGGCCACGGGGCCGATATTTCTTGAACGTCGCCTCCTGATCCGCATTACGCGCCACTACGTAATCACCGGGAGAAGGTTTGATATCGGGATCGATGATGATGGTATCGCCTTCCTTGAATTCAGGCTCCATGGAATTCCCTTTCACCTTCAAAGCAAAGGTATGGCTGCCTAAATCCGCCTGGACCACGACATAGTCGTGACCTGCCCCAGGGGCATAGGAATCCACCGCCTCGCGCCAAAGACCCGCCTGAACGCTACTGATCACGGGAACTTCACGAATGCCCCCCGGGAGCGTGCTGAAGAAATGACGGGCCTGACGTGAACCGCTGGTGGACTTCTCAGACACCCTTCGCTTGGGTGTCACCGGCGTCTCTTCCGTGCCGGTCTCCCAGTCATTCTCGGGAAAATCCATGCTCATGGAAGGCCAGCCAAACTTGTTCTCCAGCGTCCGTGCGGCCTTTTCCCCTAGGTTGCGATGACCATTCAATAGCTGTGAGACATACGTCACATCCAGCTTGTAATGTCGCGCAAATGCCGCAATCGAAGGGAATTTTGCAATTTCCCAGCGAAGCGCACGAAGTCTGAG
This sequence comes from Methylococcaceae bacterium, assembly GCA_044350805.1. Classification (GTDB taxonomy): domain Bacteria; phylum Pseudomonadota; class Gammaproteobacteria; order Methylococcales; family Methylococcaceae; genus UBA6136. The sequence goes on along the minus strand of JBILGU010000034.1, from coordinate 4,127 downwards.
TTCATGAATTTCCATGATATTCCCCCTGGCGATAGATACGGACGCCCCGTATAGGTCATATGCTACATGAGCATTTGTGGTATAGCAATTGCCCCTTACCCAGAGGGGGTCCTACGGACCGCACACAGGCAAGATTTGTGCTTGACTTTACCCTTTAATACCCCATCTCGGTTATCCACAAATTCTGTGGATAACTCTGTGCATAGAGAGTCTCTCAGTCCCATCTGGCAAGGGATCCACTGAATTGAGAGATCTTAAGACAGGCGCGTAACCTATTGTTTTATATTGAATATCTTGCAAGCCATTGAATTTCCGATGGGTCAAACGAGAAATCAATCAGTTAAGCCGAAGACTGTGTATGACATGCCACAATAAGGTGCAGCAATGTTTCAGTTTTGGGTCAATTTGCACCATTAAAATCCCCCTTTCTCATTACGGTAATCCCATTAAGATAGAACCCTACTCGCCCTTTTTTGAGACTAGCCCCATGATCGTTCAGTCCTTCATCAGCGATGCCATTCCTTCCGACCTCCCCCACGTCCGACTCGGGATATATCAGGGCTCAGGACCCACCGGCGATATCCGTTCAATCGGTGCAAATCTCGAAACGCTTCGTGACCTTGCCGTTCGCGCCAGAATGCAGGGCGTTCATCTTTTAAGTTTTCCCGAGCTTTATCTTTCAGGCTACAACACCACCGATGCGGCAACAGCCCATCGACTGGCTGACCATATCCTGCATGAAGGGATCCTGAATGAAGTGGCCAAAGTCGCTCGCGCGGAGGCTCTTACCATTATTTGCCCCTATCCAGAATCCGCATTCGTTGCCGGGGCCCAGCGCTACTTCGACAGCATTGCAGTCTTTGGGCCCAACGGCGAAACCCTGAAGAACTATCGCAAGACCCATCTTTGGGGCGGAGATGAGCGCCATCTTTGGTCCTTCGGACATGTCCATCCAGAGGAAGGGGAAGCCTTTACCGTATTCAAGGTCAATGGTGTCAATGTGGGGGTGTTGAATTGCTATGAAGCCGAATTTCCGGAGCTCTCGCGAATACTCGCGCTCAAGGGCGCCCAACTGGTCGTCATACCGACAGCCGCTGATGACTACATGATTCTTCGCACCGGAAAAAAGACGCAAACGCCCTACCCCGATGCCAAGTTTCTGATCCGCGCCAACGCCTATCAGAACCAAATGTTTTGTGCGTACGCCAATCGCCGGGGCTTCGAAACCCTTGGTGAGCATGAGGTCGCCCGCTATCTTGGAAACTCCTGTCTTTATGACCCACACGGCAATGCCCTGTTACCCGAAACATCCCTCCCCCCCGCGCGTCCCGATCAAGCCGGCTCCGGGTGGGATGAGGACATGCTTTTGATCGCCGATTGTGTCCCGTCCTACTATGGGCCCACCCATCCGGAAACCCTGGTGCACGATCGTGCCAAGGCAACGCACTATGTCGAAGATCGTCGCTGGAATCTCTACGCGGCACTGACCGCCCAAGGGTATGTAGATCCCCGTGATGATCAGTTCAATTCTTATCCCGACGAACCTGTCTGAACGCCCCATCTTCTGGAATTGCGCATGCTGAAGATACAAAAGAAAAAGAACTTTGCCGAAGTGATCTATGCCAGTCGCGAGATGCTGGATCACGTGCCGACTTCCGAAATCCCCGAAAAGGGAATGGCCGCAAAAACAGCCCAGCGCATCATCCTCGACGAACTCAATTTTGATACCCATCCCGCATTAAACACGGCGAGCTTTGTCACCGTCTGGATGGAACCTGAGGCCGATGAACTGCTCAAGGAAACCCGCGCGATCAACTTCATCGATTTTCATGAATACCCGACCACCCGCACCATCCATCAGCGGGTCATCAACATGATGGGAGCCTTGCTGAATGCACCGATGCTGGAGGATGGCGATGCTGACACCTCCGCCATCGGGACAGCAACTGTCGGTTCGTCGGAGGCCATCATGTTGGCGCTTCTTGCGCACAAATGGGCCTGGCGCAAACAACGGCAGGCACAATCCTTGGATGCGAGTCGCCCCAACATTGTGTTTGGTGCGGACGTCCACTCCTGCTGGGAAAAGTTTGCCCTTTATTTCGATGTCGAAGCCCGCATCGTTCCGATGAAGCCTGGAAGCTATGTCATCGGCCCCAGTGCAGTCGAACCGCTGATCGATGAAAACACCATTGCTGTCGGCGTCGTCGTTGGAACCACCTTTACCGGCCAGAATGATGACTTTGCAGGCATTAATAATCTCCTGATCCGCATCAAGGCCGAGAAGGGATGGGATATCCCCATCCATGTCGATGGCGCTTCCGGTGGGTTTGTCATGGCCTTTGCGCATCCTAAGATTGCCTGGGATTTCCGGCTTGCGCAGGTGCGTTCGATCAATGTGAGCAATCACAAGTACGGTCTGGTCTACCCGGGCATGGGATGCGTGATTTTCCGAGACGAAACCTGTGTGGATCCCGAACTGATATACAAGATCAATTACCTCGGCGGTGAAATGCAGAATTTCAGCCTGAATTTTTCAAGGTCCGCATCGCAAGTTTTCCTCCAGTACTACAACTTTCTGAGACTTGGCCAGGAAGGCTACCGTCGCATCATGGACAACATCATGCGCAACGCCCGCCACCTGGAGGAAAGCATCCTCGCATCAGGACACTTCGACCTACTGACGGACATCCAGTTTCTCCCGGTCGTCGTTCTCAAACTCCGGGATGACAGCCGATACACCGTCTTTCAGATCTGCGAAATCCTCAGAGAGCGCGGCTGGTCAGTGCCCGCGTATACCCTGCCACGCGATGCAGAGGAGATTGCCGTGATGCGGATCGTCGTCAAGGAGAATTTCAGTCGCGATATGGCTGACATCTTTGCTCAAGATCTTGCCCATGCCATCGAGCGCCTCGAACACGATCGCCCCCGTCGAAGAGCCCCCCCTCGGACTGGAAAGATGCACAAGCCCTGCTGAGCGCCGAAGAGCCCCTTTAGTTGAAGTTTAGAAGTTGATTTGGATTCCGATCTCACCGCCGCGACCTGCTTGCGGCGCAAAGACGCGCAGATACGAAACCGAGCTTCGGACGGTCTGATCGAGGAGATTGTTGCCACGCGCAAACAAAAGGACGTCATAGCCTTCGACCTTAAGGTGATACTGCGCACTGACATTCCAGAGAATGTAACCGGGGGTCACGGTCTGATTGGCTCCGGCATACTCCTGCGCGTTGGCTCGCGTCAGCTGCGAATTGAAGGCCCAACGGTCAAGGTCATAGTTGAGTTGAAAGCCATACCGAAGTGGGGGCATCCGTGGGACATTGCCGCCCGCAGTAAACTGACCTCGGGTGTAGTCACTAAATAGGTCCATTGAAAGCTTGCCGAGGCGAGGATCCATGGAGATCGGCATTCGATAATTGACTTCATAGCCTCTGAATACGGCATTTTGTTGCGTGTACTGATAGACCGGAACGCAATTGGTCGAGCCCGAAGGACACTGGTTGTAGGGATAAAGGTCAGGATCAGCCAGCAGACCGGTGTCATTCAGATAGATGTAATTGTTGAACCAGTTCTGGAACAGACTGGCCTCCAGCTTGCCGTACTCGGTATCAAGGACGTATCCAAGGTCGATGTTGTAGCTCGTTTCAACATTCAGTTGGGTGCTACCGTTTTCGATGCTGTTGGTCGCATCATGAAAACCCTGAAAATAGAGCTCCTGCACCTGAGGCGCTCGCTGGGAACGACTGAAGGTGGCCCTGAGGTCATTGTGTGCATCGACATGCCAGAGCTCAGAGAGCGATGCACTGATGGGTAAATAGCTTTTAGCCGGATCCATTCCGGATTTAGGCGTTAGGACATTGGGTTCGATTCGAAGCCCCGCCTCGGTGCTAAAGGCATCGTGATCCAGCCGCTCCAGGGCAAAGACGCCGTATTGCTGAACGGCCGTAAGCGGCGCAAGAGCCGGTGCGCCGGTGCGCCGCTGGGCAGCATTCCGGGCGCTGCGACCACGAAGGAGTGCACGGAAGCACGACGACCCCCGAGACGGAGAGCCATTGCGTCGCAGGGCGTTCGAGGGCATTTTCGGTATTGATCCGCGCCGTTTCATCCGCAATTTATTCTCTCGTGTGAGCGCC
>JBILGU010000062.1:0-6186 GCA_044350805.1 Methylococcaceae bacterium | reverse complement strand
GAATGTGTTGAGAAAGGGTAAGGATCTGGGGGACAATCCGAGACATAGGCTGGGCTGGTTTTGGTGTCGAGGAACGGTGAGATGTCCCACGATAACAGAGGAGCACCAGCCTTTCTTATGCCTGTCGATTTCTCGCGATGGTTAAGGGGGTGTGGCGGAAAACGCCCTTGAAAATCCCGGAATCAATGGGCCGGGGAAGTCTCAGATAGTTCGGGACGTAACACCAGTCCGGCATACAGAAAGAGTTTGTATACATGGAGCAAGACCTCATTGGCGGCGCGGGTTGCTACGACTTCTTGTGGACTCAGCCCACAGCGCATGTAGAACCTGTTAAAGAGAACCCCGACGGCGCCGGTCAAGGCAGAAATCACGCCTGCGATTACACCAATCACGCCGACGGTCATTGAAGTCGTTAAGCGGATTGATGAGCCGTCCAGTTCTTTCTTTCGACTCAGCAACAAAGGGATATTTGATAGCAAAAACAACCCCATACAGAGCTCGATATACATCGGCTCCAGGAAAAACAATAGCTTTGCGCCCATTGTCGCTCCCAGCAAAGAGGCCGGCACAAAACGAATAGTCATTTCCCAGCGAATTTCTTTTGCGAACATCCACAATCGGGACAAAGAGCTTGTAGCCGTCCCTATGGTTAAAGCCGCTGGGACCTGAGTGACCGGCAGAAACGTACCGAGAACGGGGATCAGCAGTAATCCTGCGCCGCCACCACAAACAGCACTAATGGAGAATGCAATTAATGCCGCCATAAAGAGAAGAGCAGAAGCCATGACTATTCCTCTCCTCGTTGACGTCTGGCTATTTTTTCACTGAAAGGAAGAACCTATGCGCCTCGAGCTCTTCGCTCAAGGCCAGGCTCAGATCGGCCACGCGATCACCAGAACACCGGCTACAACCAGCGCCCCTCCCAGACAGAGCCGCGAAGTCAGTGGCTCGCCGAGAAAAATTAGAGCAAGAATCATTGCGAAAACAACGCTGAGCTTGTCGATCGGTGCGACAAGCGACGCCGGAGCCATTTGAAGGGCACGGTAGTAAAACAACCACGACAATCCTGTCGCAACCCCTGAAAGCAGCAGGAAGATGACGGGTTTTACCCTGACAGTTTCAGGCCAGACCCACTCCTGACGCCAAGTGATGATCGTCAGGGTGACAAGAAAAACCACAACTGTTCGGATCAATGTGGCCAGATTTGAATTCAGCCCCTCAACACCCAGCTTTCCTAAAACAGCGGTCAGTCCGGCGAAAAATGCTGAACAAACCGCCAAGACTTGCCAAGAGATAGCCATACGCATCAGACCCGTTCGACATTGATGGACTTACTGATCTCGTCACCCTACAGGATCCTAATCGAGATTGATATTTAAGCGCCAAAAGGCTCTCTAACGTGTCTCTTCAGGACAAGCCTATCAATACATTTAGAGCAAGTGGACCCGATCGGCCGAACGATCGATCTAGCCTGAAAAACTCCATGTCCTGAGCCCTCTCCCCGCTCATCACAGGCAGCATATCGTCCGCATTTCATTTGACCTTGGGCTCACCCGCCCACGTTCTAGGTTAATTCCTTGAGGTTAGGCTGCCAGAGGTACGTCTACGCGTAAGCCCTATCCCCTTATCGATTCATTTAGACTTAGGATGAAATTTTGAAACATCGATCGAACCCATCATCGATTAAACTTCTTGCTGGAGCCCCAGATGAGTCCAAAGGATCTGGAAAAAACACCTCGATTTCAGCTGTTTATCGTCAATACAGGCTGGCATTCAGATGCTAGTGCCGTGGTTGAAGAAAACATGGAAAACTTCAAGTCGCTGATGGACCCCATTCCAGTCTTCGTCCTAAGCAAAGAGCAATCCCGAAAAGTTCTCCTCTCAGACCCCGATAGAATCGGAACAGATCCGTGTTTTTTGCTCATCGACCAACATGCCTCTGGTGGCCAGGGCGCGAATGGTTATCATGGATTCAGACTGTCGCTAGGTCGTGCCACAAGCAAAAGCGAGGCGCTTGAGATTTTCCAAACTTTTACCCGTTTTATTGCGACCCATATGACCTCAACTGACATTGAGCGTCAGGTCAGGAAACGGCTTAAGAAGGAAGGATTCCAGAATGTCTTTGAAGTTCTGAAGAACGTGATTTAAGAAACCTGAGGTAAGAAACCCATGAACCAGCAAGTCAGTACTGCCCTCACGGCCCTCGCCGGCCTCTTCATCGTGACATGGGTCGGATTTGAAGTTTCGCGTCGTCGACATAAATTAAAAGAACTGTTCGACGTTCTCGACAAGGGGGACAGGAACCTTACACTCCAACTCGAAAATCTGGTTCAGGAAAATAAAATCCGGCCCCTCTAAATATCCGCCATCCATGTTCTCATGGCGTTCTTTGGAGACTGGGGTGAATCGTTTGGCCTGACGAATTCCCGAAGCATACCTTGGCGACTCAGCGGGCAGCATTCACCCACTCCCCATCAATTTGATCAGAAACCAGGGGCATCGCGGTCTCCACTGGGACTTGCCCCCTGACCCATGCAACCATACCAAAATCTTGTACGGAAGCCCGCAGAGTTCAATCTGATCTTTTGGGTTGATCCGTAAAACCCCGCTTATTGCCTTTAGATCCTCTCGCCATTTGAATATGCACCGTGGAATCTGAACCAGTCCTCCGCATTGAACGCGTCTGGCAAAACCTTTTTGAAATCCTCCGGCTCACCTTTGGGGCCTTTGTGATCCTCGAAGTAGATAAACATGTAGTGCAAGTCTTTGAGTAAGAGCTTCCTCAGAAAAATGGGCATGGCAAGACCAAACTTAACTTTAACCCCACCCACCCTCTCAAGCGCAGCAGCCACTTGGCTCAAATCACCCTTCCAGCTAATCACGTCCAGACTCTTCTCGAGCCACCTCGCAGGATCCTTGAACATCAGGGCTGCAGCACGCCCTAAATCGTAAGTCGAACAGTATTTGATTTCCTTTTCACTGAGAAACTTCAAACGCCCCTTCTTCAATGGATTCCAGTTTGCAGGATCATCAAAATTTTCGAAAAAAGCGCAGGGCCTTAGGATCGAATATTTGACTCCCGAAGCCCGCAAGTAGTCCTCGATAACCAGTTTTGTCTTGATGTGCTTCACCCGCTCATCCATCAACTCGGCGTCTGCAACACTCATAAAGATGAGGTGATCCACCTCCGCTGACCTTGCTGCATCGATTGCGTACTTACCATGACTGATCTCGAGCGCCCCGTTCGACTTTGCTGCTCCAAAATAATCAGTAATCACAAACACTTTCTTTGCCCCGGTTTCGAGCAGAGCACGATCCAGATCTTCGCGGCTTGTGTAATCACAGAGAACGGGGATAACACCCTGATCTGACAGCTTTTTGGTGTTTGACCTAGTGGTCCCGAATACCTGAAAACCCGCATCTTTGAGTGCCCTGCATACATTTCTGCCGGCTTTACCCGTAGCACAGAGCACTAAGACTTTTTTTAATGACATAGTGAAGCCCTCCCATCAGGACAATTAAACTCAAAGCCTGAGCTGGATACAGCAATCCATTTACAAAAAATTGACGCTAAGAAATTCAATCTCTCATGATAAACCCAGCGTCAGCTCCCCTTTTGCCACTGAGATTTCTGCATGACGACCAAAGACAAAACCCTCCTACTGAAACTAGCTCAGATCTCCTCATCATCCGCTCTGAGTACATTGACAACGATCTTAGCCACAGAGTCGTTATCAGATGACGCGACACTCTCGAGAATTGAAGGCCAACTCCGCGAAGCTGCCAATCTTGTCAGTCAGAGCTATAGAAAAGATGAAATTGGTGAAGTTGAGACGGAAGCGGGCGAGGATATTTAATCCGAGACGGCCCAATCTTGGTGTTTAAGCGACAAGTGATTGAACGAGGCCTCCCAGAATCTGGGATTGCTCAGCCCTGCCTCATCAAGGTGAATGCGCGCTTAGAAAAAGCATTCAAAACTCGCTGAGGACCTATGCCTATCCACGAGCCTCTGAACCCAGGCACCCTTGCGTCTGTCTCCGTTTGCTTCGAACAAACAGCAGCATAGTCACGGAAACGATGAGTGCCAAACAGAATATTCCAGAGAAGATCTGGAGCATTTTGCTGTAGCTGCCTGTTGAATCCCGAATCACCGCAGCCAAAGATGACCCAGAGATTCCTGCGAACGCCCAAGCGGTGAGAACGTATCCATGAATGGCGCTGACCTGTCGCGTTCCAAAAATATCGCCTATGTAAGCAGGGAGGGTAGCAAATCCTCCCCCGTAGCAGGTCATCACCAAGAAGAGAAGCACCTGAAAAACAAGGATATCGCTGATCTGTGGTAATGCGACAAAGCAACCGATTTCAATCACGAAGAAAAGGATGAAAGTCACCGGGCGACCAACCCAATCAGAGATCGACGCCCAAGTTATGCGGCCAAGTCCATTAAAGAGCCCGATAAGACCCACGATGGCGGCCGCCATAAGAGGAGACAGCCCTGTCATCTCTTGAATCATGGGGGATGCCACGGAGATCACAGCGATGCCACAGGTGATATTAATGAACATCATGATCCAGAGCCCATAAAAAGGCAGAGTTCGGACAGCCTGGTTTGCATCCATGGGCATCAAGTCTGCTACCCAGCGTCTTTTCTGATGGCCGGTTGTTTTCTCCAATGCGGGGGAAAAATGCTCGGGGGGAGGCGCCAGATACAAGGCGGACATCGACATCACTAGCAGGTATAAGCCAGAAAGCACATAGAAGGTCTGCGATAGCCCAATCCGGCCAATTAGGTGGTTAATAACGGGGGCTCCAAGAAAGGATGCGAAACCAAATCCCATGATTGCCATGCCCGTAGCCAGCCCCCTGTGATCAGGGAACCATTTGATCAAGGTTGAAACCGGCGTGACGTAGCCTGTCCCAAGGCCAATTCCTCCCAGCAACCCATAGAAGAGATAGAGCAAAGGGAGCCTAAATTCAGAGATAGCGGCATCATCGGACAAGGCGAATCCTGAACCAGCCAGGCCGAAAGTCCAAAAGAACATAGAAATGAGGCCGCTTATTTTGGGCCCATAGCGTTCAACAACATGCCCCATGGCTGCTGCTGAAATCCCTAAAGTGAAAATAGCGAGACCGAATGTGAAATTGGCCTCCTTCATACTCCAGCCAAATGCTGACTGCAAAGGCTTCGAAAACACGCTCCAAGCGTAAACAGAGCCAATACAGACATGAATACCAAACCCAGCGAGCGCTATGAGCCAGCGGTTTCGATGATAGATGGCACCAGATTTCATGCGATCAGCGTCGTCTAATTGAGGGATTTATTTTGAGTCTTTATCACCGAAAATCCCATTGAACCCCTGAGTCGGGCGATTCAATTCGAACTTTCGAACCGCGCATTATAAGCGCGCCGCTGCCCCGTCGATCACCGATAGGTGTCCCGATAAAACTTTTCGTGAGATCTAAGCGCCTCCAGTCATACCAATTTGACGCCCTCATCGCGCGTGTAACCTAAAAGGTAAGGCTCGTCCTGACATCTGAACTTATAGACCCAAAGACCAGAGAGATCCCCTTTCTTTTTCTCGCCAATATATGGATTCCGGGCAACCTCAGCGATTGCGGAATTCACTGTGCCGATGATGTTGTCGTGAAGTTTTTTGTAGTTCCGGGCAAAACGCTTGGTCTGAAATACTTGCCGACTCATACCTTATTTGCCGCGCGCGGTACGAAGGGCATGGCCTTCTCACGTGGCTCACCCATGCTCATTAAACTCTCGGCAATAAATGACGCAGGGAGATCGGGATGATCGAGGGCAGCACGACCTACTTTTGCCCAAAACTCTAACTGTCCCTGAACAGTTCTAAATTCTGCCTTCGCAGCAGAGCGCGCGGCACTCACCAACTCTTCATCAATTCGAACAGAAACGGTCGTCATCTAAACCCTCCCTCACCAAAAACCATCATGACCACGAAGGAGTGCACGGAAACACGACGACCCCCGAGACGGAGAGCCATTGCGTCGCAGGGTGTTCGAGGGCATTTTCGGTATTGATCCGCGCCGTTTCATCCGCAATTTATTCTCTCGTGTAAGCGCCCAACCTATGGTTGGGACGGGGATGACGTTTGGGGTGTATTTCTCACCATTCCGATGAAAAGGCACGTGTTTTAACGCAGTTGAGTGATTGACGGA
>JBILGU010000005.1:0-153121 GCA_044350805.1 Methylococcaceae bacterium | reverse complement strand
GAGGAGCACCAGCCTTTCTTATGCCTGTCGTTTTCTCGCGATGATTAAGGGGGTCTGGCAGAAAATGCCCTTGAAAATCCCGGAATCAATGGGCCGGGGAAGTCTCAGATAGTTCGGTACGTAACAGTAGATACTTCGTGTCCTGCCTTTGCGAGTTCGTCCCTGAATTGCTGAGAGTCAATCCGAACACAGTAGGAATTGACCTTGGCATTAAAGACCTGTTCGTCACGAGTAGGGGTGCGAAAACCGGCAATCCCCGTCACACGGCCAAATACGCTACCAAGCTGGCTAAATACCAGCGCAGGCTCGCCAAGAAGAAGCTCGGTTCCAAGAACCGGCTCAAGGCAAAGCTGAAGGTGGCGCGTATTCACGCCAAAATCTCCGATTGCCGCACGGACAATCTCCACTGGTTGTCCCGCAAACTGATTAACGAGAACCAAGTCGTTTGCGTCGAATCCCTGAAAGTGAAGAACATGATACGCAACCCGAAACTGAGCAAAAGCATTGCCGATGCCAGTTGGGGAAGCTTCGTGACGATGCTGGAATACAAGGCCAGCTGGGCCGGTCGCACGGTTGTAGCGATTGACCAGTTTTTCCCAAGCTCCAAGCGTTGCTCTTGTTGCGGATACATGAACGATGCGTTGGTATTGAATGACCGGGAGTGGACTTGCCCCTCCTGCTCGACCCTTTTGGATCGGGACATCAATGCCGCAGTAAACATTGAAGCCGCCGGGCTGGCGGTGTTAGCCTGTGGAGAGAATGTCAGTCTTGTGTCGTAAATCGGCATAAGCAGTTCTCGATGAATCAGGAATCCCCTCCCTTTAGGAAGGGGAGGAAGTCAATAATCCCCGCATGTTGGGATCTGTGCTTCGCTTCCGCCTTAACTCACTAAATATGCATTTTAGTTAAAGTATGCTTTAACTATTTACATCATTTAGTAACATCTTTTTGTTTTCTCGGGCGGAACTGCGCCTTTGGTTCTAGGTTCGAAGGATCTGCTTCACGGCGTCTATCACCCTGGCATACGAAACTCGCTCTTGTTCCAATCTCACCCCTTTCCCGAATTCCCCCTTCATCAGCGCGTGATAAAGGGCATTTTCTTCAGGGCTCAAAAAGCTCAGTTCGCCTCGAGCGGGATTTTTTTCCACCCCCCAAAAGCTCTCATGTGACAGCAAGGTCTCTCGATTCATGAGAAAAGACTCAACATGGGGCAATTGGGCTTTGAGTTGATTCAGGATGGCAAATCCATGCGTGTCGATGTCACCCCAATAAAACAATGGGGTTTTTGGAGCCAGGATGCCTGGGACAAGGCCTCCCAACCATACCCTGATCCAAAGATGGCGATCGCGTCACTCACTTCTGGGAAGCTGAGAAAGTTAATTTCATTTTCAAGGATGAAGACGCGTGAGACGGGAAGATCAAGCCGCCCAAAATTTTCTGCATCCAGGGTGATGTCAGGCATCTGGGCTGGCGATGGAAAAATTCGAAGTAAGGGATCCAAACTTCGAAATCGGATTCGGACCGGTTTTTCAAGGAATCCCAGGTCCTCTGCCAGTTGGCTTGCTCGAGGGGAGCTGTCAAATCCTAAAACCACCGAAGCCAGTTCTGCTATGACACCGCGGTGTGCCTCAATGAACTTGGTATCGATACCGGGTAGGTCAACCTGGCGGAGATAAATACCGGGGCGTGGATGCAAGCGCATCCAGTCGATCAAAGCGAGAAGTCTTGACCATTTGTCTTCGAACTCAATGGCAAGAAGCGGACGTCTCTCAAGCCATGGCTCCAGTTCGGGCAATCGGCGGTGAGTTTCTTCCTTCAATCTCTGAAGAATGCGTCCGTCCCTTTTCTTCCCAATGAGAGCCAGAGCCTCGTCAAGGTCGTCAATCCAGACTTCAGCCGGGAGTCGCTGCTGGCCATGCACTCGATGCCGAACGTCTCGCCACTCCATACGAATTCCCGAAATCCCTTGAAATGCGAGAATCCATTGTCGTACACGCTCGAATTCGTGGGTCAATTCCGTGGACGAGGGCGTCTTGAAGATCAGCCGGATAGGGAGATCATTCCCCCCATGCATGAGGCTTCGCGCCAACACCCCCCGATCCCAGAGCCTCAAGATTTGATGCTTTAGATCCGTAGGCGTGGTCCACATCAGTCATCCTGCCACTCAACTTCGGATTCGTTCTTCACCATTCCCGCTACATTTTCCGAATAGCGGTGGTAGTCCTCAATCGAGAGATTGAGGACCTTAGAATTGCGCCCGCCCTCATTGTGGACAAAGCCAACCCCCGAAATGAAGGGTTCTATGACATGGATCTTCTGTAGCGGAGTGACAATCAGCAATTGCAGATTCAGCTTTTTGAAGAGGTCCAGACCAAATTCAGTGGAATCATCGGACCCTCGGCCAAATGCCTCGTCAATCACGACAAATCGAAATGTTCTTGACCGCAGCGCTCCCGATTCCAGACCGAACTGATAGGAAAGACTGGCCGCGAGAATCGTGTACGCGAGCTTCTCCTTCTGTCCCCCCGACTTTCCGCCGGAATCAGAATAGTGCTCGTACTCAACGTCATCTTCGCGCCATCGCTCACTTGCGGCGAAATTAAACCAGTTACGGACATCGGTGACCTTGGCGGTCCAGCGCCGATCCTGATCTGATAGCCCCTCTCGCCCCCGGAACCTATCGATGATTTTCCTGACTTGAGCGAACCGAATTTCAGAATATTGGGCCTCCTCGGTTCCTGAAAGGCTACCTTCCGTACACGCACGGAGTTCCGACTGAAAATCACGTATTTCTGCATCGAGTGTTGGCATTGCCTCAATGCGGATGTATCGACCCTTCACGTAATCAATGTGGGTCAAAGACTCATTGATTCGCTCGATCCTCTCCTTGATCGTCTCACGCTCTCGAGAAAGCTGGGCATTGAAGTTCGCGATTTCATTGATCGTGTTGACGTTGAGAAGCACTTTGAACCGATCGACAAACCGAGGGAGGTCATCGCGCTCGAGCTGTGCCAGAAACCGGGCGTATTCAGGTACGGAAGCCAGCGCCGGATCCATGTCGACCGTCTCAAGCTTAAATAACTCGTTGAATTCCGTCATCGCACGAACAATCTTTTCACCGATGACCCGCTCCTGACGATCCCCTTCGTCAATCTTGTCCTGTAGCCATTTTCTGACTTCGGACTCCCTCAATGCGGCGCCTTCAATGCTGATTTCCCTGGCCGAGAGCGCATTTTTTACGATGTGATCCAACTCATTTCGGAGGGTGTCCTCGAGATCAACCCCCTGAATCTTTTCGAGTGTGACATCCAGAATTCGCTGAGTTTCGCTCTGTCGCTCCTCAATGCGCGTCCTTCGGTCTCTCGCGTCCATGTGTGCCTTGTCAGCCACATGGAGCTGCTCAAGCGCCTGATCCAGTTTTTCTCGCAAGGATTTCAGAAGATCCGACGCGTCCGCCAAATCATCTCGCTCCTTGATGAGCCTTTCGATTTCCGCTGCGATAGTGGCAACATCGATTTCCTCATACTCCAGAAACTCTTCAAGCCGAGCCAATGCATCCAACTGGCCCGCCAAAGCTTTGCTTTGGACCTGAAGCGCTGCGATCCGTTCTGAAATGGTGCCGATATCCTTCTCAAGGACTTTTTTCTGCGATTCCAGCACCATGATCTTGGCGGTATTCGACCATCCCAAGACATACCGGCTTCGATCATCAATCCGGCTCCGATCATCCTTTTCATGTCGTCCCGAGGGATCTTTGATCTGGCCCGCCAGAGACAATGCACGGGGTTCTCGGCGAAACTCCTCTGCTGTACTGCAACAGGCGATATCAAAACGGTGCGAAAGTTCACGTTCTACCCAATCGTAAAACTCAGAATCCGGTTTGACTTCGAGCTTTCTAATCAATGCATTGGCCGCGGGTGCGGCCTGAATAGCATTCCGAGACGAACGGACATGGAAGTAGACCAGTCGCCCCTTGAGATGGTGTTCCTCAACCCATTCATGAACGGACCGATAATGGCGATCTGGAACCAGAAGAGAGAGACCGAAACCTCTCAGGATGCGTTCGGCAGCCCCTTCCCAGTCCTTTTCCTCAGTCCGCACCTGGATCAACTCACCCGCAAAGGGCATTACATCCTCATCGATCTTGAGAAAACGACAAAGCGCCTCCCGAATCTCGACCTGACGTGTGTCAATATTGCTTTTACGCTTTCTGAGACTCTCGATTTCAGCCACTAGTCCTGTATGTTGCTCCCGCAGCTTTTGAAACTGAAAGCTCTCTTCCATGTAGGCATTCTGGAACTCGGTACTTTGTCCTTCTGCAGCCTCCTTCAGACGCGCGAGGCTTTCACGCTGTTCAAGAAATTCGTCATGGCTTGTTGGCAATGCAAGCTTCACGAGCCCTAAAAGCCGCTGATAGCGATCCGCTTTTTGCGTTCGGGTCTCTCGCAACGCCAACTTCATCTCAATTTCAGTGGCCAAGCGCTCAAGGCGATCACCGCCATTTTGCTGGATCACTCGACGGAGCTCATCCACTCGAAGCTGATTGGATTGTTTTCCCAATTCGGTCTGGCGAACACGCGCTTCTCTCTTCCGCCATTCCTGATCCAGCCCGGCCAGCTTATTCTCAAGGAGCTGTTTCAGTCGCTCGCCGAAATAGGTTTGCAACGCATCCCGACAACTCCTGTTATGGATTGTTTGACTTCCGATCTCTTCATGACGAGTGCTTAGCGTCATCAAGGGCTTGAGCAGATCTAACTGACGCTGAGCCTTCAGAACCGCTTCATGGGCTCGATTAAGATCATCGAAATGAGAAATCAGCGCCTCAATACGCGAGGTGACATCAAAGGGCTCCAGCATATGGGAGCGAACAAAATCCGTGAGGTTACCCACAGATTTCATCGAAATGGTCTGATGAAACAACTCCATCGCCTGTTCGTTTTCGATACCGAATCGACGACGATACCAATTTCCATATTTCGGAAAGGTTTCCTCGATTTCCGCGCCCCGGGCGCGGAGCTGTTTCCTGAGGGTACCTACATCACCCCCAAACCCACTGAAATCAGAGGCAATATTAAGCGCGGTGTCCGCTCCGATAAAAAAACGGGCGGGCTGCCCTTGGTTGTCCTTGATCCAGAACACCTGCGCGAGGGTCACATACTGATCAAAGCCTTCGTTGTAAAAGACCCCGAGGATGACTGAAAGGCATTTTTCATCTCTGAGCGAAACCGGTTTGGCCAGACCCGTTTCCTCACTTCGCTCAGATTTGTAGTGCCCTAAAACATAGGACTTTAAGGACCTCTCTCGGGTATCCGCGCCGGCCGCCTTGTTGTAGGCAATCCGATGTGCGGGAACCAAGAGGGTCGTGACTGCATCGACCAGCGTGGACTTCCCTGAGCCAATATCACCGGTCAAAAGAATATTTCGACCTTTGAGCTCCATTACCCATACCTGACCATCAAAGGTCCCCCAATTGAGTACCTCGAGACGCTGGAGCCTGAAACCAGCAAGGCCACTCTCTCCCAGAAAATCAATGCCCGATTGATCATGATCAGTCACCAGCTCCATCCTCCTGATGATCGGAATTGCCCATCACATGGCGGCGATAAGTCTCAAGGCGCGCATCGAAATCCGACATCCACTGCGCATCAACGAACGCTTTGAGGATACGGCGGACCTCAAAGGTCCCCTCGGTTGATTCCGTGGTACGCAATCGTCTCAAAAATCCAAGCTCGATGATTTTGTTGATGTGGGCATCCATCTGATCCAGCTGGCGAGCCTCATTCGTATTTTGTGGAAGAAAGACCATCACCAGATCGAGAATGTCTTCCCGGGACATTACAAGCCGTGTCTCACCTCCGGTCGCATCGAATTCAGCCAGTCTTTTTCGAAGCAGCGCCAGTAAAAGGCTGACCATGAATGAGAGGGGCCTCCGAGCCACTAGCCGCGGAATTCTCTGGGTTTCATCGCTCTCCAAAATGGGTCGTGATTTTAGAAAGGCAAACCCCTCGGTGTCATCAAGGATCAGCTCAAGCCCCAGCACCTCGACAAATTCCCGGACCCGGATTTGATGGCGAAGCATGGTGGACCAGAGTCGCTCATTGTCTTCCCGATAGATCACCCCCTTGAGGAGACTTACCAGCACGGTTGAAAGGTCATGATCATTGGGCAGCGATTGCGCGAGATCGGTGTTGTTTCCTTCCATGGCGTTGGAGTCACTCACAGGGCAAACATCACCCGAGGCATGGTCGCCTCTCTTTGAATGGGCCGACCCTCCCGATCCTTAGCCTGCCACGTGATGGTTTCGAGTATTTCTGGGTCGCTTTTCATCGCGTAAGCCTCTGTTCCGAGTTGGAGATACGCCATTAGCTCAGGAAGGCCCTGCTCCAAGGGTTGCTGCTCCACTAACTCCATGAGGGTGACCGTCCTTTGTCGCCTGAGGACATTCTGGATATGACGGTTCAATCGCGATTTATCGATACGGATCTGATCAAAGAGCAGGGCGGCATCAAAATTCGCTTGGCCGATTTCAACACGATCCATCTGAATTTGGGATTTCATGGAAGGACTATTCAAAGGTCTCTCCATCGGCAGATCGACTCGGGGAGCCGCTTCTTCAATTTCCATAAATGCCAGTGGAAAACTCTCGTCTCGTAAATTGAGTGCGTTTGCCTCGATTCCTCGGACGAGTTCCATGATTCTCCGGTTTTCAAGAAAAGCTTGATCGTCGAGGAACCTTCTCAGTTGTTGCGACAGCTGTGCAACCGTCCGCTGGGTGTGTTCCCCTGCCTCGAGCCAATCGTGGTGAACCCTTCGCATACGGGCGTCAGGACGAAGCTCCAGCACCGCCTCAAGTCCCATGACCTTTTCAAGCAAAAGACTCAGCTCTTCCTGACGGCGACTGGAAAGCAAAAACTCCCAAAAGGCCCCAAAGCTTCGGCCCTGATCCGAATCCCCGATCGCATCTCGCTCGCCCATGACCTCTTCAATCAAGGCGCCTTTGGACCCTTCCCAAAGCGCGATCTTCTCCCTGACGCGACGATCCAGTTGCCTGAAATTATGCTCGACCTCACGAAAATCGGACAAGAGCTCTCGCGCAATCTGGCTGAACTGCTGAAACCGATCCCTGATCGCGGTATCGTTGAGAACAGCCAACTCGCCCCGGGCAATCTCTGCCATTTCGTCCTCTATCTCATTCTTCTTTCTTTGAAGCTCTTCAAGGCGTTTGACCGGATCATGCTCACTGCCCTCCGAAATCTGCCGTAAAAGCTCAAATAACATGAGCAAGCGTGATTCCGTGCCAACAAAGGTTCGTGCTCCCAATTGTTCCAGCCAGCTGATCGCCTTCTCGGTCGCCGGCGTCAGATCGAATTGAGGTTCATCCGTCCCAGCCCGATAAAACTTTCGAAGCCAACCCTTTTCTGGTTCCGCCCAGTCATTCAGATATTCCGGAGCCGATCGAGGGTAGCTTTCATTCCCCCGGATCTCTCGCAACAGATAAAGGTGATCTTCGAGTGCCTCCGCTAGATCAAGTGCAGGGATAACCCTAACATTGGTTTGAATGAATGCCTTGAAGAGGAAGCTCGCAATCAATTCAGCGTGATCTGAGCGAAGCAGACGCCAAGCCGGATGATGTGTTCGGAGTGAAACGAGCGATTCAAAATCCAAAGCCAGTGCTCCAAGGTTGTTCAGAGTCTGTCATGTGCTCCACTCGTTTCAAATTTCTTTGAAACGCTTAATGGTCAGTCCGCACCTTTGTTCAATCAGTGCCACGACCTGCTCGACGATTACACTTTTCCGAAACTCTTCCCGTGGATCCGCCCAAAGTCCATTTGCTTTTTCAGGAAGCTCCCGGGCCAATTCGAGAACACGCTTTCGTAACAGGGATTTGGCCAGGCCCGCGTCCTCTGCGAACTGGTCCCAATGTTTCGCCTGTAATTCGGTAAATTTGTATTTGCTCCCGATCTTCATGGCCATCTTGGGTGTCAGTTTCGGGTAAACCGCCGTTGACAGCATGTCGTAGAGCGGTGCCAGAATGGGCTTTCCCTCGTGGTACAGAAACGAAAAATTTTTGGCATGCGCATCGTGATTTCCAACCAATGCATTAAAAACCACGGCATCAAGAAACCTCAGAACCTGCGGAGCGCTTGGGCGCGTGGCACGACGAATCAGATCAAAACATTGCCTCAGATCTGGCCCGCCCTCATTTTGATATTTTAATTCGGGTACCACTGCTAACGCCTGGCAGAAATCCTCCTGATGCATTCGCTGAACGCCATCCTGCTCATCGAAAATGCGGTCGTAACGCTTCACTAATAAGAAGGGTTTCTCCATCACCTGATGAAGACTCGTCTTTGCGACTTTAAGACCCATGGCTGCCGCCAACACCATGCAAAAGGCCTCATTTGTGACACTGTCTTCAACCGCATGGATAGGTGGCTTGAGGATGTGCGTACTCGGGGATCCGTTTCGAGGGAGACCTATGCGGTGACCATCAAAAACCACCGGGAGCTTGTCTTGTGCTCCCGCCAAAGACAGTCTAAGACCGTCCTGACCGATGAGCATCGGTCTACGCGGTAGCTCTTCGAGGAGAGAGACCAACTCAAGCTCACTGAGCCACTGAACGTCATTGCCCGCTGATGACGGCAGAAATCCTTGCTCAGGCAAAGAGAGCGTCACAGCTCCGGCACATTCGCCGCCCAATTTTTCAAGCAAAGCAAAGTCGTTCCGACCTGAAACCTGGATCTGTCGTGCGATCATGCGACGTAACTCCCCTTCGGGCAGGAGACCTGCAAAAAAAGGTCGCGAAAGCGTGTCATCGTATGATTCTGCCTGCAGAGACAGAGAGATGGATAAGGGCCGAGCGTCTTCGCGCGTGAGCCATTCCGGGCTGTAACAAAAACTCAGCCGCCCGTTGCTGAGCGACAAACGTCCAATGCGATCGGAAAAAAGCCACACATCCAGTTCATGCGCCATTTTCATCTTTCCAACAGTGGCTATGACCGTGCCGAAGGCAAGCCCGTCAACTCGATCACTCCACCCAAGGCATCAATGACCCTCAGCACATGCTCGAGGCGAACCGTGGGCTTACCTGCTTCAAGGTCGACAATGAACCGAACCCCCACCCCGGCAGCCAGGGCCAGCTGAGGTTGGGTTAATCCCAATGATTTTCGCGCCGCCCTGAGGAGGGAGGCGAGCTCTTCTGGCGATCGAATAGTCATCTCAGCCCCAATAAATTTCCCGTTCGGGTCATTATTGGCCAAACCATCAAGACATACAAGAAATACTTCCCGAACGGGAAATATTGTTTTACCCGATCAAAGCCTCGATCAATGCACTATGGGTTCGAGATTGATTGAAAACTTCCATGCGGCTCGAAATCACGATCGCCCGAAGCTCGGATAGTGCATCGGCGAAGACATCATTGACGACAAGGTAGTCGAATTCGCCGTAGTGTGACATTTCGGCAATTGCATCCTTCATCCGGCGCTGGATCACCTGATCCTCATCCTGTCCGCGTCCCTGCAATCTCGACTCAAGCGCCTCGAGGGAGGGAGGGAGGATGAAGATGCTTTGCGATTGCGGCATCAGCTCTCGAACTTGCCGGGCGCCTTGCCAATCAATCTCAAGGATCACATCGTGGCCATTTTGAAGATTGTCTTCCACACTGGCCTTTGAGGTTCCGTAGTAGTTGTCGAAGACGCGGGCATGCTCAAGAAATTCACCCCGATCGACCATGTCCTGGAATTCGTCGTGATCGACAAAGAAGTAATCCTTGCCATCCACTTCCCCTGACCTTTGATTTCTTGTCGTATGGGAAACCGATACGGCTAAGCCCTCGGTCGACTCCCTGAGGGCCCTCACCAGACTGGTCTTTCCGGCTCCCGAAGGTGCTGAAATGATGAAAAGCGTCCCTACGCGTTTTGAGCTCACGGACATCCTAGTTTCCCCTCATTTCAAAGACGCATTGTCCACCCAAGAGGGTATACCGTATCTGACCCTGAAGCGTCTGTCCCCAATAGGGCGTATTCCGGCCCTGACTCCGCCAAGTGCCGGGCCCCAATGCCCAGGAGGCTAGGGGGTCAAAGATGGCCACATCCGCGGGCGCACCGATCGAAAGGGTTCCCGCGTCAAGCCCCATGACCCTGGCCGGCGACACCGTGAGGGCACGAAGTGCGGTCATCAAGTCCATAGCGCCTTCGTGCACCAGCTGCAGACTCAAGGGCAACAGCGTTTCCAGTGCAGAAATTCCCGGTTCCGTTGAGGGAAATGCATCAAGCTTTGCATCCGCTTCATGGGGCTGATGGTCCGAACAGATTGCACTGATGACACCATCCACAACCCCCTGCCGCATGGCATCCCGATCCTCAAGGGTTCGAAACGGGGGGCTGACGTGGCACTGGGCATCAAAACCCTCGATGTCGGATTCGGTCAGGTGAAGATAATGCGCAGCCGTATCGGCCGTCACCTGAAATCCCTTTTCCTGAGCGCGTGCGATGGAACGCATGGCTCTGGCGGAACTGATCAGTGAAAAATGAACCCGCGCGCCGGTTTGCTCGATCAAGGCCAGCACCTTGGCCACGGCAACGGTTTCGGCGGCATAGGGAATGCCTCGAAGTCCCATCCGGGTGGCCACAATGCCCTCGTGTGCGCAACCGCCATCCGCAAGATCCTGATCTTCAGGACGGAAGACCACGAGAAGGTCATGACTGGCCGCGTACTCCATGGACCGTCGAAGAATCAGGGAGCTTTGAACGGGAGAGTAGGCGTTACTCACGGCTCGGCACCCGGCATCCTTCAGCGAGCGCATTTCACTCAAGTCTTTTCCCTTGAGCCCTCGGGTCAAGGCCCCGATAGGGCATAGACGAACCTTTCCGCTCTCATGCCCGATCTCCTGTATGAGCTGCGCCACAGCCGGCGTATCGGTGATGGGAACGCCATCCGGGGGAATACAGACCGTCGTAATCCCAGCAGCGCTGGCGGCAAGGCTTTCGCTCTGGATGGTGGCCTTATGCTCAAAGCCAGGCTCTCGAAAACGGGCCGCCAGATCCACAAATCCGGGAGCAACCACCAGACCTTGGGCATCGATGACCCGATCCGGCACAAATCCATCGGGAAGGGCACCGAGGGTTGCGATCTTGCCCTCCCGGATGGTCAGATCCAGAACGGCGTCCGTCCCTGATGCAGGATCCACCAGACGACCGCCCTTGATGAGAAGCTGCTCAGACATCTCTTTGCCCCCCAGCCTCATGGGACATCACCATGGACATCACCGCCATCCGGATCGAGATCCCGGCCGTGACCTGCTGGAGAATGACCGATCGAGGCCCATCCGCCACTTTGGATTCGATTTCAATGCCGCGATTAATCGGTCCTGGATGCATGATGATCGCATCAGGCCTAGCCACCTTGAGTCGCTCCTCGGTCAAACCAAACTTTGCAAAATATTCATGTTCGCTCGGGATGAATGCACCGTTCATGCGCTCTCTTTGAAGTCTCAGCATGATGACCACGTCCACATCCTTAAGCCCTTGCTCGAGATCCACGAATACCTTGACGCCGAGGGATTCTGCATCCGGAGGCAACAGCGTTCTCGGCCCAACCACCCGGATTTCGCTTGCCCCCAGGATACGCAGGGCCTGAATTTCGGAACGTGCAACCCGCGAATGAAGGATGTCACCGACGATGGCGACGACCAGCCCCTCAAACCGTCCCTTGTGCTTTCGGATCGTATACACATCCAGCATGGCCTGCGTCGGGTGCGCATGGCGCCCATCTCCCGCATTGATCACGCTAATGTGGGGTGCCACATGCCGAGCAATAAAATGGGGGGCGCCACTATCGGCATGGCGAACCACGAACATGTCCACCTGCATCGCCTCAATGTTACGAATCGTATCCAGGAGGCTTTCACCCTTGGTCGTCGCTGAGGTTGCGATGTTCAGATTGAGAACGTCGGCCGACAATCTTTTGGCGGCCAGTTCAAAGGTCGTTCGGGTGCGGGTGCTGGTTTCAAAAAAGAGATTCACCACGGTCTTGCCCCGAAGGATCGGGACTTTCTTGACCGCCTGTTCCGAAACACTGGCAAAAGAGTCAGCCGTATCCATGATGGACACCAGTTGCTCTTTCGAAAGGCCCTCGACCGTCAAAAAGTGACGGAGCCGACCTTTGGCATCCGTCTGAAGGTTGTCCAAGAGGCTCATGGCGAAACCCCATGAACGGAAAGAACGAGGGGATCAGGACCTGAAAGCTTGATGCGCTCCCCTCGGGACAAGGTCAGTGCTGCACCAATGCAATCGGGCCTGATGGGAATTTCGCGCCCATTGCGTTCAATGAGGACACCCAGCACCACCTGACGGGGACGACCGTAATCGAAAAGTTCGTTCAGCGCGGCGCGGATCGTTCTTCCCGTATAGAAGACATCGTCGATCAGGATGATATCGCGACCATCGACCGGGATTGGCAGAGAGCTTGCCTGAACCGTTGGATGCAGCCCGGCCCTTGAAAAATCGTCCCGATAAAAGCTGATATCGATCCGGCCCATGGCCTCCTTTAATCCAAGGCGATGATGAAGGCGCTCGGCCAACCAGACACCTCCCCGATGAATGCCGATCATCAAGGGATTTTGAAGCGAGCGACGGGTCATTTCCTGCCGCAGGGCCGCTTCCAGTTCGTTCAAGTAGCCTTCCGTCCGATTGAGCTCAATCACGCTCAGACACCCTGGTTTGCCGTATGGGAGAGCCACGTCTCAAGGATGAGCGCCGCAGCCATTTGATCCTTGACTTTGCGAAAATCGACCGATTTTTTGGGTCGTTCCGCATAGAAAAGACTCTGGGATTCACGCGTGGACAAGGCCTCATCGATCAGGTGGACGGGCAAGCCGAAGCGCGCTTCAAGATCGATACAAAAGAGGGCGATTTCCTCAATCATCGGGTTCTTTGGCTGGTTTTCATCCAAAGGAACAGGCGTTCCCACCACAAAACCTTCTGGCAGCCAGGTTTTGACCAACTGCGAAAGGCAATTCCAGACATGGTCCCGATTGGTCGCCCGAATGGTCTCCAGTGCACGGGCGGTCCCCATCATCCGTTGGCCAACGGCAACACCGATCCCCTTTCGGCCATAGTCGATCCCAAGAAAGGTGCCTGATCTTTGAAGTGGATCAGGCATGTCCTGCCTCCAGCGTCAGCAGCGAAATGTCGACACCCACAAGCGCAGCAGCAGCCCGCCATCGTCCCTCAGGTGGGCGATCAAAGAGAACCGCTTCTGTGGCTTCTGCATTAAGCCAGGCATTCTGGGTAATCTCGTGCTCTAACTGACCGCTCCCCCAACCCGCGTAGCCCAAGGCCAGCATCGCACGACTTGGTCCCTCACCGCGCCCCAAGGCCTCCAGAATGTCCCTTGAGGTCGTGAGACACAGCTCCTCATTGATGCAGAGCGTGGACTTCCATTCACCCTCACGGGCATGAAGAACAAACCCGCGATCCGGCTGAACGGGGCCACCCCAGTACACAGGTTGCCCCGAAACCCGCTCATCCAGAATCGGGATCTCCAGTTCTTTCAAAACGTCTCCCAGCATCATTTCGGAGGGGCGATTCACGATGATCCCCAAGGCGCCTTCGGCCGTGTGCTGACAAAGGTAGGTGACGGTTCGCTCGAAAGCCGGGTCGCTCATGCCCGGCATGGCAATGAGGAAATGATTGGTCAGGTTAGAAGCGTCTGGATCCATGCGCATAGTATCGGCGGAGCCCCCCAACCCCTGCAACCATGAAAAGCGCTCATTCGGCTTTAGGGCACCTTATTTGGAAGAAAAATGCGCCTGATCGTCAAATCGCCAGCTGCGGGTGATGACCAGAATATCCATATCACTCAAAAGATCCTGCGGAAGCGGTGCAAAGGGAGCTGAAAGCCGAACAATCTTGATCGCGCCCTCATCAATGATGGGATTACCTGAGCTTTTGAGAATCTGGACGGAATAAAGGGATCCGTCCGGACGGATGGCCACGGCAACCGTCAAGGACCCCGAAAGACCCTGATCCCGAGCCGCCTCTGGATAGTTGAGGTTGCCAATATGTTCGACCTTGGTTTGCCAGGCTTCTTCATAGGCCGTCAAGGTTGCGGTATGTCCCTTGGCTTCAGAGGCGTAGACAATGCGTTTACCCTGAGATTCCGCATTCCTTTTTTTTACCAGGCTCTCTGAGACTTCACTGATTTGTTGCGATAAAAGACCCGCTGAAAAATCCGACCGCCGTGGGGCTTCTTTGTGACCGAGTGGCTCTGGGGACACTTTGGGTGTGTCCTTCGGGGGAGGATCAGATTGCGCAGCTAAAGCCTTAGGTTTTGGGGCCGTCTCTTGCGCTTTAGGGGGAGCCGGAATGGGCCGAAGCTGCGCCTGTAAATGAAAAACGGCCGGTCTTTTCGGGGTGTCCGCCCCCCGATCCGACGGCTGGGTGATGAGCCAAAAGATCGGAAAATGTAAAAAGCCGGCAAGAACCAGCGCGGCTGCGATGCGGGCGTTGGAATTGATTTTCGGCGTCACGCTCACGCGCGAGCGGCCCTCAACGTTCCGATCCGCGCCTCGATCGCATCGAACAGCGTCCCCGCGATATTGAGGCCGAACTGACGATCCAACTCTTGAACACAGGTCGGGCTCGTCACATTGATTTCCGTCAGGTAATCCCCGATCACATCAAGCCCGACAAAGAGAAGACCCCGGCTTCGAAGCTCAGGCCCCACCTGTTCAGCGATCCAGCGGTCTCGATCGGTCAGGGGGCGTCCTTCGGCCCGGCCGCCGGCGGCAAGATTCCCTCGGCTTTCCCCTTCGCGAGGAATCCGCGCCAAGGCATAAGGAACTGGCACCCCGTCCACCACCAAAATGCGCTTGTCCCCCTGAATGATTTCGGGAAGGTAGCGCTGCGCCATGGCAAAGCACTGGTTGTGCTGCGTCATGGTCTCCAAAATGACGCTGATGTTGGGATCCCCAGAGGCCACCCGAAAAATGGAGGCGCCCCCCATGCCATCCAAAGGTTTCAGGACCATGTCCTGATGTTCCTCAAGAAAATCTCGGAAGCGCCGGGCGTCGCGCGCCACGAGGGTCGGTGCACAACATTGGGGAAACCAGCTGGTAAAGAGCTTTTCGTTGGCATCTCGGAGGGATTGGGGCTTGTTCACCACCAAAGCACCCCGGGCTTCTGCAGATTCCAAAAGATAGGTCGCGTAGATGTACTCTTGATTAAAGGGGGGATCCTTTCGCATCAAGATCACGTCCAGCGTATCGAGGGGCGCATCCCATTCTTTTTCAAAAGTAAACCAGGTCGCTTCGTCGCGCTGAACCCGTAAGCTCCTCATACGGGCATAGGCTCGGCCATCCCGAAGATAAAGGTCGGAAAGCTCCATATAGACCAGGGCATGACCCCGCGCCTGAGCCTCCAGCGCCATGGCAAAACTGGTGTCCTTACTGATCTTGATGTGATCGATGGGATCCATCACGATCCCGACTGAAAGCTGCATAAATAGACCGCGATTAATGTTGTGATGCCTTGGCGGGGCGTTTAGATTTTTTGGTGGGCGGGATGGCCGGACGGGCCTCGAGGCTGTCAAGCTGACTTAAAGCCCGGTTACTTGAGGCCAAGCGGCCGATTTTCCATAACCCGTCTTCACGAACCAGAACGACTTCGGTGGCTTTTTCCTTGTCATAGACCCCGAGCTTTTGCTGGGGCTCTGCCCTGAAAAGAGCCTCAGAACCGGTGAGCTCGATCCGATAGTCCTTGAGAGGATGTGACACGATGGCGGCCATATAGGCCTCATAACTTCCCTTGCGATCCCCTTCGTCGGCATCAAATTCGACGACATCCTTCGCGTTGATCAACTGCCTGAAGGCATCCACCTGTTTGGTCTGTGAAACCCGCATCACATTCACAAATGCCGCCTTGACCTCCGCTTCCGGAGTCGAAAGGGTCCTCACGCTGGCCATCGCGGGGGCCGGGGAATCCGGGGTCTCCCAAAAAGAGCAGCCCGAAAGGATCAGGGCACCAGATAAAATCAGGGGGTTTAAGAGTCTTTTGCTCACACGTTTAAGGGCCCAGGCCAGTCGGATCACCCATCTTATTTACTCTTTCCTCAACACCGAGTCTCTGGAAAATACGTCAGGAAAACTTGACGCGCATGGGTGCATTGCGTTAAAAAGGCGGACTTTTTCATCACTCAGCCAAAAGCTCAGAGGATTATCATGTCCAGAATCTGCCAGGTGACGGGCAAGGGCCGTATTGTAGGCCATAACGTTTCCCACGCTAACAACAAGACCAAGCGCGTTTTCAACCCGAACCTCCATGAGCATCGCTTTTGGGTTGAGTCCGAAAACCGTTGGGTCCGACTCAAGGTCTCTTCACAGGGATTGCGGACGATCGACAAGAAGGGCATCGATTCCGTTCTCGCTGACATCCGTAAGCGCGGCGAAAAGATTTAAGTTGTAGGGCGCGACGGATCCAACACGACCCATTCGCCTGTCGCCTCAAGCGACGCGAAAGTCGGGTTCCCCGCCCACCACCACAGCCCCAAAGTTAGGTAAAACCCATGCGTGACAAGATCAAACTGGTGTCCAGCGCTGGCACCGGCCATTTCTACACTACGACGAAGAACAAGAAGAACATGCCTGAAAAGATGGAGATCAAGAAGTTTGATCCTGTCGTACGTCAGCATGTTGTCTACAAGGAAGGCAAGATCAAGTAAGCCTTCCGTCCGGTCCTGCCCCATGGGGAGAGGACTTCGGGCGATGATTCAAGGCTGTGGCCGGTTATGGGCTTCCTTCAGGAGCCTGACCGGCGACGATGCCTACGAACGCTATTTGGAAGCCTGCCTGACGTCACCTCATAACCAAGGTTTGCCGGTGAGTCGACGGGAGTTTCAGGCCGCACGGGTCGCCCGACGTTGGTCCGGCATTACCCGCTGCTGCTAGGCCCCGACTTTCCATCCTGAACTCCCAGAGGTGTCCGTGCCCCAATCAAGGCCAGACCCAGCCGACGGCAACAGCCTTTTTGTTTACCGGAGACTGTTGCGATATGCCGCCCCGTATTGGCGGCATTTTCTTATCTCGATCCTCTCGATGATGCTCTATGCCTCGATGGGACCCGCTTTCGCGAAATTCATCCAGCCCCTGATTGACGGAAGTTTCGTCCAGCGCGATCCGACCTTCCTTCACATGGCACCCTTGATCCTGATCGGCCTTTCTCTGATTCGAGGTATTGCAGGCTTTGGAAGTGATTACTTCTCGGGTTGGGTCAGCCGACGCGTCATCACCGATCTTCGCAAGGACATCTTCAACCAGCTGCTGAACCTCCCCTGCGCGCACTACGATCGGGCCTCCTCCGGACAATTGATGTCCCAGCTCCTCTACAACACCGAGCAGGTCGCCGAATCCCTGACCAATGGTCTGATGGGAATTTTCAGAGACGGCCTGACCATTGTCGGTCTCGTGGGCCTCATGGCCTATGAGAACCTCAAGTTGTCGCTGGTCATGCTGGTTGTCGGACCCCTGCTGGGCATCAGTATCAGTTCGGTCAGCAAACGTTTTCGGCGGGTCAGCCGCAAGATCCAGGAATCCATGGGTCATGTGGGCCACGTGGCCCAAGAAGCCATCGATGCCCAGCGCATCGTCAAGGTTTTCAATGGCAAGGACTATGAAGCCCGGAAATTCGAGGCCGAGAACGAGAACAATTTCCAAAGACACATGAAAAGGGTCGCAACGGAAGCAACCAGCGGATCGTTGATCCAATTGATCTATATCTGTGGTTTTGCTGCGGTCCTCTACGTGGTCTCCCTCGACTCGATTCGCAGCACCATCTCAACCGGGAGCCTGATCTCCTTTATTGCGGCGATGTCGATGCTGCTGAGCCCCATCAAGCGAGTGGCTAACCTTGCCAACGTCTTCCAGCGCGGCATTGCGGCAGGCAGCAGTATTTTCGAGCTCCTGGATACCGGTCGTGAAGTGGATCAAGGCCAGCATGACCCCGGCACCGTCCGCGGCGAAGTTGAATACCGCAACATCCATCTGCTCTACCCAGGCCAGGCCACGCCGGTCATTGAAGGACTCAACCTGCATGTGGGTGCAGGCCAAACGGTCGCGCTCGTCGGCCATTCAGGAAGCGGTAAAACCTCCTTGATCCGATTGCTGCCGAGGCTCTATGAGGCCTCATCGGGCGCCATTTTGATCGATGGAACCCCCATCCACGAGATGCCCTTGAAGACCCTTCGCTCACTGATTGCCTATGTGGGTCAGGAGGTCACGCTCTTCAACGACACCGTGGCAAACAATATTGGCTATGGGACGGGCCCTTCCGTCCGGCGCGAACAGATTGAAGACGCCGCCCGGGCGGCCAATGCGTTGGATTTTATTCAGGCCTTGCCTGAAGGTTTTGAAACCATCGTCGGCGAACACGGTGTCATTCTCTCAGGGGGCCAACGCCAACGCATCGCAATCGCACGTGCCTTGCTCAAGAACGCTCCAATCCTGATTCTTGATGAAGCCACATCCGCCCTGGATGCCGAATCTGAGCAACTCGTTCAACAGGCTCTGGATGCCTTGATGAGCCATCGCACCACACTGGTTGTTGCGCACCGCCTGGCGACCATCCGCAATGCGGATACCATCCATGTGATGCGAAACGGACGGATTATTGAGTCCGGTACCCATGATGCCCTCATCCATGCCGATGGGCATTACGCAGAACTTTGCAGACTCCAATTTGCATCCCAGACCCCAGCAAATTAGAAAAACGCCCTTCCGTTCCTGGAAAAAAGCTGAACCGTTTGCGATTTGTTCACAAAGGGCCTATTTTTATAGGATGTCGAGGGGTTAACCCGCGCCATCCGATTAAACTCTAAGACGGCCATTTTAAGCCGCATACAATTTCTGAAGAGGAGTGAACATGTTCGAGTTTCTTTTCTTTATCACGGCCGTCTACCTCGGGTACGTCGCCAAGGAGGCCTATCAGGCTGTCGCTCGTGCTGAAAAGGGGGAGCCGGTTTTCGTTGAGAAACCGAAACCCGCAGCGCCGACCCCCAAGGTTGAAGCAAAGCCTGCTGAAGCACCCAAAAAGCCAGCCCCTGCGGCCAAGGTCGAGGCACCGAAGCCGGTTGCAGCCAAGCCCGCCGCCCCAGTGAAGGCCGCAGCACCCAAGAAGGCCGAAGCTCCTGCCCCTGCGAAAGCAGCCACGTCCAAACCTGCTGCTAAACCCGCCGCAAAGCCGAAGGCCACCAAGGCATCCGAAGGCAAGGTCGTTCTGGCTGAGGATCTTAAGAATCCTGAAACCGGTGAAGTCACCCCGGTTCCTGGAAACTACCGGTTTGCTAAGAAGTGGATCAAGGACGCTCTCGTTGAAGAAAAGCTGCTGGACCGTGTCTACAAGCCCAATGAGCTGGATGACGCCACTTCAGCGAAGGTCAAGGACGCAATTGATAAGCTGCGTTCACTGAAGAAGTACCAAGCGTAATTTACGCATAGCGAAGTCTTCCTGCTCTGGGAAGACTTCGGTTTGATCTGACAAAGGCCGGGCTAACAGTCCTGTGGGTCCCGTTTCTTGTTGTTCAACTCATACGATGCACTTCTGCCCCCGCTTTCAGAGCGAATCAGAACGCCCCATTTCATCAGTTCCTGAATGTCCCGGAGCGCCGTATCGTGGGAACATTTAGCAATGGCTGCCCACTTGGTCGTTGTTAGTTTGCCCTCGAACCCTTCCAGCAAGCAGTTCATCAACCTTGTTTGACGTTCGCTGAGGGGCAACGAAGACCATTGCCCCCAGTATCGGGCCTTGGCTAACGCCACGCTGACCTCCGCATTCGCCGATTGAACGGCCCTCAAGAGACAACCTAGGAACCATTCCAACCAGGCCGTGACTTCCATGTCGCCTTTTTGGGCGCGTTCGAGCTGTGCGTAATAGCCTTCGCGCTCTCGTTGGATCTGCGCTGAGAAACTGTAATAGCGAATGGAGGTCTGCTCGGCCTGAGAGAGCGCCCTGTCACCGATCGCCCTTGCGACCCGCCCATTGCCGTCATCAAAAGGATGGAGGGTGATGAACCAGAGATGGGCCAACCCCGCTCTGATGAGAGGATCCGCCGTGTCTTCCGTATTAAACCAGACCAGAAATCGTTCGATTTCATCCGCAAGCAAAGCAGCGGGTGGCGCCTCAAAATGGACCTTGCGACGCTCTATGGGCCCAGAAACCACTTGCATCGGACCCTCGTGGTCATCCCTCCATTCCCCGATCGTGATCTTGAGGATACCGCTGTATCCCGTCGGAAATAACGCCGATTGCCACGCCTTAAGTCGTTTGGCGGTCAAGGAAATCGCATCGTAAGTCGTTGCGTCCAACATCATTGCGACCACCCCATCGACATAGCGATCGGGAACCGGAAGCGCGGCTAAATCTATGCCCAATCGCCTCGTGATGGAGGAGCGGACAGAGGCCTTGTCGAGCTTCTCGCCTTCGATCTCATTCGATTTGAGGACTTCATCACTCAGGGCGCTGAGTTGAAGGGCCCTTCGGACATCAAAACCCACTTCATGCATACGCCCTTCGAGTACCCCTGTCTCCCGATGGATGGCCGAAAGCAGAGGCATCAGTTTTCGAAGTTCATACCGCCATTCTGGCCAATCAGGCCGTTGCCAAATGCAGCGAAAGGGAGAATCGATCATGACCATATTGAACCGCAGAGTCACCGGACCGTATTCTACGCAAATTATGCGTAGAATAGGCTGCTAATCTACGCAAGCCCCCCTTTGAAAATGGACGGCAATTGATCGATCGCTTTCCGACGAACATCATCATTAAAGTGAGCGTAGTGCCGCATCGTCATCCGCGTGTCGGCATGCCCCAGAAGGTCCGCCACAACCCGAAGATCGACACCAGACTGAACCAAGAGACTCGCGTAACTGTGGCGAAGGTCGTGGAAACTGATCGGAGGGTCTATGCCTGCCCGATCACAAGCCTCCCGAATTCGGCGGATTTGGTGGCACCGCCCCCAAGGCTTCCCATCCGATCGCAGGAGAAGGGGCGAAGACAGGGCTTTCCCTGAGGCCAAATCAGCAAAAAGACCCACACCATCGCTATTGAGCGGAACGAACCTAGGCTTACCGGACTTACTCTCCTTGACCCAAACCCCCTTGAGATCCGGTTTGAAGTCTCCGACTTTGAGCCGAATCAATTCACCGTAGCGCATCCCGGTCAAAAGGGCCGCAGCCACCACAAATCTGAAGCCTTCATCACACGCGTCCAGCAGCTTTCGGCACTCCTCAGCGGTCAGAAACCGCTCGACGGGCTGATCCACATGACCAAAGGGCTTAACCCTCCGCCAGGCAATGTCGTCCTCGAGCCAGCCCTCCTGAAAGGCCTTGTTCAAAATCGCTTTTAATACCGTCAAGAGCCGATTGGCCGTCGCGCGGCGGGAACGCCTCGCCTCCGAGGTCGGTTGCCAACCCTTCTGATACTGAAGTTCGGAGACCTTTTTTCCCTTGCGGGCCCGGGGTGGCGTGGTCGCCAGTGTCTCGTGCCAGCTCCGTATTTCCTGGGTACTGAGTTCCGCTAGAGGGCGATGACCCAAGGAGGGAAGAATGTGAGCATTGATCGCTCGCTTCGTGTCCTCCAACGCCTCGCGATGAATCGCGTACCAGCGAAGGTAGGCGGTGACGGCATCCGAGACCGTGTAGATGCTCGATGCTTTGCTTGTGCCCTTTTCCACCGACGCCTCCCTTGCCAACTCCAGAAGCAAAGTGTGATGGAGGCCTTAAGGGATGAGGGTCTTTGAAGTTGCCGAAAACAGAAAACTTGGGCGATTTTGGGAGGCGTGCCACTCCAAAGGATGGGAATGGGGTGCGGGCCGTTGCAACCCGCACCGGAAGATCACATCAGTGGCTGGATTTGACCTTGGCGATAATGGCTTCGGCAATGTCATGGGTGCCGTACTTGGAGTCCTTCTTAAGATCCGGCGTCACGACTTCGCCTTCGCGGATGACATCCCGCACGGCCTTTTCGATCTTCTTGGCGGCTTCAATTTCGCCAAGGTACTCCAGCATCATGACCCCGGCCAGAATCATCGCCGAGGGATTGGCGATGCCCTTGTCGGCGATATCGGGGGCGCTGCCGTGAACCGCTTCAAAAATGGCGGCATCGGTTCCGATATTGGCACCTGCGGTCAGACCCAGGCCACCAATCAGTCCCGCGGCAAGATCGGACAGAATGTCGCCAAAGAGGTTTGTGGTCACGATGACATCAAAGGTTTCAGGCTTCATGACCAGATGCATGCAGCACGCGTCGACAATCTTGTCGTCAAATTCGATATCCGAATATTCCTTGGCAATATCCCGGCCGATTTCAAGAAAAAGGCCTGACGTGCACTTCAAGATATTGGCCTTGTGAACCAGCGTGACCTTGCGACGCTTGGCCTTCCGGGCATGCTCAAAGGCATAGCGGATGATGCGTTCACAGCCTTCACGGGTCACGATGGCCATACTTTCCGCGGCAATTTTTCGATCATCCACCTTGATGAAATGCTCGATGCCGGCGTAAAGCCCTTCGGTGTTTTCCCGAACCGTCAAAAGATCGACGTTCTTGAAAATGGTATCGGTGCCTTCGAAAGAGACCGCCGGCCGGACATTCGCATAAAGATTGAATGCCTGACGCAAGGTGACGTTCACGCTGCGGTAACCGCCGCCGACTGGCGTCGTTAAGGGACCCTTGAGGCAGACCCGATGCTTTCGGATGGAATCCAGCGTCGCGTCGGGCAGGGGATTGTCACACGCATCAACGGCCGCCATACCGGCCAACTGACGCTCCCAATTGACCTTGACGCCTGCGGCCTCGATCACCCGGATCGTCGCATCCACGATCGAGGGGCCAATGCCGTCGCCGGGAATCAAGGTAATGTTGTAGGTCATAAATCTCTCCTAGGCATGATGTCTCAGCTTGGATTATCCCTGAGGGCTGGTATCCCGTTAAGGTCTTTCGCGTGACATAGTCTGTTTTCCTGAGGTCCTGAAAGGAGGCCTCTGGAAATTCTGATAAAATTAGTAGGTAATTAGCGCTTTAGTGGAGCAAAAAGATGACAGACATCAACGCGCGGATCGCGTCCCAACTTCAGGAAAACCCCGTCATTCTTTACATGAAGGGAAATCCGACGTTTCCTCAGTGCGGCTTTTCTGCCCGCGCTGCACAAATTCTCCAGCACGTGGGCGTCCCCTTCGCGCACGTGAATATTTTTGAAGAGCCGGAAATTCGTGAAGGCCTCAAGGTCTATTCCAACTGGCCGACCTTTCCCCAGCTCTATATCCAGGGTGAGCTAATCGGAGGCTCGGACATCATGATGCAAATGTTCGAAAAAGGTGAACTGCAGCCGCTGCTTGAGGCGACCCTCAAGAAAGACGCTTAAATCTCTTCGCCTTTTGTTTCAAGGGCTTCCAGCGCACTCCAGCGGTTCACGATGCCACAAAAGAGTCGCGCGGTCTGCTCGGCGTCATAAATGGCAGAGTGCGCTTCGTCGTTGTTCCAGCTCATCCCCGCCGCCTGAACTCCCTTGGCCAGAACCGTCTGACCATAGGCCAAGCCACTGAGGGTTGCCGTATCGAAGGTACTGAAAGGGTGAAAGGGATTCTTCTTGACACCGGACCGCTCCACCGCGGCATTTAAAAATCCGATGTCAAACGCCGGGTTGTGCCCCACCAAGATGGCACGGGTGCAACCCGCCTCCCTCACCGCCGCCCGGATCGGCTGGAAGATTTTGTGAAGCGCGTCCTTTTCATCGAGGGCAATGCGAAAGGGATGATAGGGGTCAATCTTGTTAAAGCTGAGGGCGGCGGCCTCAAGCTTAGACCCCGGAAAGGGATTGACGTGGGCCGCCACGGTGTCTCCGGGAACCAAAAGGCCCTGGGGATCCATCGTCACCATCACCGCCGCGATTTCAAGAACCGCATTCACTTGAGGATTAAATCCCGCGGTTTCGATGTCGACGATGACGGGAAGATAGCCGCGAAAGCGTCGGGCCATGATCGGAACTTCTTGATTCTCCATACCCTTCGCTTTAATTTTCACTCGACGCAAACAGACAAGACCATTATAGTGCCCGCTTAGGATCCAACGCATACGGACGACAGTCCGTGCGCGACCCAAAATCCGTTCAGCGGCCTTTCCGCCGGCGCCCTAACGAGGTCGTAGAGAACAATGATAAACCGAGACTCAACCATTCGCCCGATCAAGATCGCCTGCCTTTGTCTGACAGGTCTCCTGCTGTGGGGCTGCTCGTCCAACCCCAACAAGGGACAGGATACGGCACCGACCACAGCAACCGCACCCAAAGACGCGCCCAAAGAAAAGGATGTGGCGACGACCTCCAAGGACGATCGAGACCCTATCGAGGGCTTCAATCGCAACATGCAGAGCTTCAATGACAAGCTGGACAGCTATGTCATGAAGCCCGTCGCGCAAGGGTACAAGAAAGTGACGCCGACCCCGGTGAATCAGGGCATCACGAACTTCTACAACAACGTCAACGACATCACGGTTTTTGGCAACGATCTTCTTCAGTTCAAGTTCGCCCAGTTCGGCAAGGACGTGGCCCGTTTCATGGTCAACAGCACCGTGGGCATCGCCGGCTTCGTCGATGTGGCGAGCAAGATGAACCTTCCAAGGCACGATGAGGACTTTGACCAGACCCTGGCAAAATGGGGACTTCCTTCAGGCCCCTACGTGGTTCTGCCGTTCTTCGGACCCAGCACCCCCCGAGGAATCTTTGGCCTTGCCGGGGATACCTTCTCCAACCCGATCAACTGGATCAACCCGATGGCGGGTTACTCTTGGGGCACGACCTTCAATGGCATCAGTGGCGCGATTCTGGCATCGGGCGCCCTTCGCCTGACCGATCAACGTGCAGACCTTCTGAGTGCCTCAAAGATCATGGATGAAGCCTCCGTCGACCGTTACGAATTCATCCGAAACGCGTACTTCCAACAAAGAAATTACGTGGTTCACGATGGCAATCCGCCGCTGGACGAAGAGCTTGAGCAGCAGATGGATCTGGATCTTCAAGGTC
Organism: Methylococcaceae bacterium; assembly: GCA_044350805.1. Lineage (GTDB taxonomy): Bacteria > Pseudomonadota > Gammaproteobacteria > Methylococcales > Methylococcaceae > UBA6136. The sequence continues at coordinate 128,053 of JBILGU010000005.1, read as the reverse complement.
TGGATACCAAGGTCGCACCCGCACCAACGCCGATGGCCTCTAAATCCTTCTCAGATAGCGTCGTCTCTGCCCGTTAAGGCCAGCCAGAGAGATCTCGCCAGGGGCCTTCGGGCCCCTTGTGCTATCTAGCTCCCGCACACGATCAAAGGAACCCACATTTCATCGGGGTGCACTCCCCCGTGATATCCCACCATCGCCGTCTTTTTCTCGCCAAAAACGGCATCTCTGATAATCCCGCGGCCCGCGGGTAACAAGACATAGTCCCCTATCCGATCGAGAAACCTTGGATGTTGGAGGCCCGTTCCAAACCATCCTGCGGCATGGAGATCGGTGCTGCGATAGAGCGTCATTTGGTCTCCTAAAAGATCGGTGACCGCTCGCTCAAAGAGGGGTTCATGACCCGGCTTGACGTAGGCATATGCTGCCCGTGCCTCACCCGAGAGGGGGAGCGAGAGACAGGTCTCAATCTCGGGATAATCCCAAAGTGAGATGACGGACGCAGGGTCATGATCGATAAAACCATGATCGGCCGTGACGATCACCAAGGTGGATGAGCCCTCGATTTTCCTCACCAAGGCCTCAAATGCAGCTTCAAAGGCTTTGAGGTGTCCTTGGGCTTCCTGGCTCAAGGGTCCTGCCGCATGGGCCATATGATCAAACTCGGACCAATAGGCATAGTGGTAGTGACGCCCCGTGGTTTTCGTAATCCCCCGTTCAAGACGGGCAAAAAAATCTTCAAGATCCCCATAGGGTGTCACCTCGCCCTGTCCTCTGAGGGCTCGGTTGAAAGGGGAGTCCGAAATACTGTGGGGCGTCACAAGACTTGAGGGCGTCTGGATCCGGTCGAAGATCGGCGAAAGCCCCAAAAGTTTTTTGAGATCAACGCCCGATGCCCCCCAAGGCACCCCGCCATAGCGCGGCTTTCCCGGAAGCACCGCCAAAACGGTTCCAAGCTCCCGAAAATACATGTGCCACCCGGTCAACCCATGCTCAGAGGGGTAAAGTCCGGTCATCAGGCTCGTGACCGCGGTCGCGGTCGTTGAGGGAAACACCGAGGTCATTTGGGTTCGGACCGATCGGGCCAGAAGGCCATCCGGGGAGAGGGCCCTCAGGGGGGCCATGCCCAAACCATCGACCACCAGAAGGAGAACCTGTCGGTAATCCCGGATCTCTTCCGGGAGCAGCGCCTGTAGGGGGGGTGCCGAGTGGCGTTGACCCCCCAGACCTTCGATGAGCGATCCCATCAGGTTCACGATCCCGTTCAAGGGATCCGGACGGATCCCCGGGGTTGCATCCTCGTGATGAGCTTTCGTGTTCATGGGCTTGGCGCCGATGTTAGAATGAAGGTCAGACTACCACGCCCCGGATCCTTCCGCTGATGCCAGAAAACGTTGCCTCCTCGTCGTCCCCTTCCGCTGCGGTCGAACTCAAATCCGGGTCCATTACCCTTCCGATCTTAAAGATCCTGAGCCCACAACTCGAGGTCGTGACGACCCAGTTGGAGGACAAGCTCGTCAAAGCGCCCGAATTCTTCCGTAACGCCCCGATCATTCTGGATCTTGGGGACCTTCCCGAAGCCGAGAAGGATGCGCTCGATTTTGCCCTTCTGCTGCAGACGGTCCATCGCCTCTCTCTGGCTCCGGTAGGGATGCGGGGGGGAAGCGTGAAGCAGCAGCAGGCCGCTCAGGCTGAAAAACTCGCGATCCTTGCGGAAGTCCGCTCTGAAAGTCCTGCACAGGAGGCGCGCCCGCAAGCCAAGCGTCCGATTCCGCCGCCTCGCCAACCGCTGGCCAGTACCAAGGTCATCGACCAACCGGTTCGCTCCGGACAGAAGATCTATGCGGCGGGCGGCGATCTCATCGTCATGGCCCAAGTCAGTCCAGGCGCCGAGATCATGGCCGACGGCAATATTCACGTGTACGGCCCTCTGAAGGGTCGGGCACTGGCGGGGGTCCAGGGCAACCTTGAGGCCCGCATTTTCTGCACCGACCTTCAGGCGCAGTTGATCGCGATCGGTGGACACTACCGCACCAGTGAGGATGAGGATGCCTCGCTCCGTGGGCGTCTGGTCCAGATCCTCCTCAAGGATGATGCGCTGGTCGTAACCCCGGTTTAAACCTTTTACCTCATCACCCCTTTCAGGAGAGCGCTTGTGGCAAGAATTATCGTCGTGACATCGGGCAAAGGGGGGGTTGGCAAGACGACCTCCAGTGCGGCCCTGTCCATGGGCTTGGCCCTTCGCGGTCATCGGACCGCTGTGATCGATTTCGATATCGGACTTCGCAACCTCGACCTCATCATGGGATGCGAACGTCGGGTCGTTTACGACTTCGTCAATGTCATCAATGGCGAGGCCAGCCTCAACCAAGCCCTGATCAAGGACAAGCGCTGCGAAAACCTCTTTGTTCTTCCCGCCTCCCAGACCCGAGACAAGGATGCCCTGACGCAGGAAGGTGTGGAACGTGTCCTCAACGAGCTCTCCGAAACCTTTGACTACATTGTCTGTGACTCGCCTGCAGGCATCGAGCGGGGCGCGCATCTGGCCATGTACTATGCCGATGACGCCATTGTCGTCACCAATCCTGAAGTGTCCTCCGTCCGTGACTCCGATCGCATGCTCGGCCTTCTCGCCAGCAAATCGCGGCGGGCGGAGCAAAATCAGGAGCCCATTCGTGAATATCTGCTCCTGACCCGTTATTCCCCGCAGCGCGTCAAGCTCGGTGAAATGCTGAGCGTTGATGATGTTCAGGAAATTCTCTCCTTGCACCTTCTGGGCGTCATCCCGGAATCAAAGGCGGTCCTCAATGCCTCGAACTCGGGTAATCCCGTCGTCATTGATGAAGAGAGCGATGCCGGACAGGCCTATCTGGACGTCGTTGCCCGTTATCTCGGCGAAGATGTTCCCCAGAGATTCATCGAAGAAGAAAAGAAGGGCCTGCTCGGCCGACTCTTTGGGGGGCGCGCATGAATCTTCTCGACTATTTTCGCGCCTCAAGGCCGAAGACGGCTTCCATCGCCAAGGAGCGTCTGCAGATTCTGGTCGCCCACGAGCGCCGCGCCGAGCGTCAGCAGCCGGCCTATCTTGCAGACCTTCAACGAGATCTACTTGAAGTCGTCCGAAAGTATGTCAACGTGAGCTCCGATGCGATTTCCGTCAGCATGGATCAGGATGAGAACCGCGAGGTGCTGGAACTGAACATCGTCCTTCCCGACGAGACCCCGGTCCGCGGCGGTCGCGCCAGCCAGCGATAAAAAACCCCGCCGCGTGGCAGGGTCTTGATGAAACGCCGGGCGCCTTGAACGCCCGGCGTTTTGTTTTGAGGGTGGGCCTTTAGTGATGGAGGCGCATCGGCTTGGGCTGGGACGGCGCAACGCTGTCTGTCGGCTGCGTTTTCTCAATCAACGTCCGGTCATCCAGCTTTAAGAGGGTAATGCCCTGATCGATGATGTAGCGGCACTCCGCTCTCGCGACCGAGCCCACGTTGGACCAGACCAGCGTGACATAGGTCATGCCGTCACTGTTCGATTCGGAGGGCGTATAGGGGTGCGTGTTGATCTCCTTTTGAACCGCTTCCGAACACTTGCTCAAGGCGAGGCTGTTCAGCATGCCGGAGGTCTGGAGAAATGCGCCCTGGACTTTTTCCTGCTGGGACTCACGGGTGCTCCCGATGATGACAAATCCAACGACCATCAGGATGACGAAACCGATCATCCCCTTTACTAGGTTTGCTTCCATGGGTGCCTCTTAGGTTGCGGTTAGGGAAACGGCGCCGACTATAACAAAATCGCTGAAGGCCGTCAGGCCACTCCTCTCAGTCCCCGAGCTTCAGGGCTTTTGCAAGGCTATGGGCCTTTCGATCTCGCTCCCCAAGGGGATCCAACCCGAAGCGCTCCTCGATGAGCTTTAAAATGGACGTCGTATCGTAGATCGTCGAATCAATGCGCCCGCCCAGGGTGAAAGGCGAAACGATCACGGCGGGGATTCGGCTTCCCGGCCCAAAGCGATCGCCTTTGGGCGGCGGAACATGATCCCAGTAACCGCCGTGCTCATCGTAGGTGACGATGACCACCATATGGGGCCATTGCGGACTGGCCTCCAGCTTCTTGAGAAGCGCTGCAACGTGCTCTTCACCCTCAAGGAGATCGGTATCGCCCGGATGTTCATTCAGGCGCCCCAGGGGCTTATAGAAGGCGACAGGAGGCAAGTCGCCATTCTCGATCGCCGCTTCAAAGTCAGCGCTGTCCTTCAGGTGGTTCTGACGCGCCTCCGTTCCTTCCGCGTAACGCGAAAAATAGACATAGGGCTGGTGATGAAACTGGAACGTGGGGTCCGGGTGGCCCGCCAACGCATCGGTCCATCCTCCGGCATACCACGCCCAATCAATGCCTTTTTCACTCAGACGATCACCGATGGTCGGCTGCTCTTGAGGGATCAGGAGACGATCCGCGTGGTCCGCCTTGGGGCTTCTTGGGGCGGAGGCTGAAAGGACGTTATTGACCGCATAGCCATCGGCTGTGAAGGCGCCATCCTTGATCAGTTCGCCCCGGGCATTGAGCTCGATGGTGTTCGAAGCCGGAGGGTGAGGTTGATAGGGCGTGCAGGCACAGGTCAGCCACATGTGATTGAGAAAAGAACCCCCAAAGGCCGCAGCAAAAAAATGATCCGCCAGCGTATAGCGGCGGGCATAGGACCAGAGGGGTAATTGCTGGCCATCGTAATAGCCCATCACCAAGCCCTTGGCATTCGATACTTCGGCAAAACGGTTCATCTTGCCGCCATTGATCTGCTGCTGGTGCTGGTAGAAGCGATGGGTCAGATCCCCGGTGCGCTCCCTGATCGGAACGTAGCGATCGATGGGGAAGGGTTCATTGGGAAGATCCTTGGGAAACCTCGCGTCGGGTTCATGCGGCTTTTTGAGGGTATCAATGACCCGGGGCAACGAGCTGTAGGGTTTTCCCTCCGCATCGACCTGAAGGACATTTTCCTTGGGCGCATTGGAAATGCCTTCCGCCCCGGGATAAAACCCATAGAGGTTATCAAAGCTATGGTTTTCGAGATAAATCACGACGATGTTCTCCACCGCCTTGAGCCCTTTCGGCGTCTCGCTGGCTCTCATGATCCCGGGCAGGACCAATAGGCTGATCAGGGCCACTCTGTTCCAATGCTGCATACCAGGGTCCTTCATGGTTCTGGGAGTCGAAGAGACTAAAGCTTCTGACCCCGAGTGTATCGATGCTTGATGCCGAGGGGAAAATCCTCTGGATCCCCAAAGGGCTTTAACACCACGCGGGGGATCTGCCGATCCTTGGGCACATAGTGGGCAAATTCACTATTGAGCCGCAACAGCTCGGCCTGGATCCGCTCGGAAATGGCCGATTCCAGCCCTGATGGCGGTGTTTCCCCTGGCCGCAATTCGACGGTCACAAGAAGCTCTGGGTTCCCCGTAGAGCCATCCATGCTTTCAAGGACAAATTTTCCGGTCAGAACGTCCCTGAACTCCGGCTGCTCCAGACCGACCGTCACATTCTCAGGGTAAACATTGGCACCGTAAAACGACACGGTGAAATCAGCCCGGCCAAAGACATAGACAAAGGGCAGGGGCCGGATCGGAGGGGTCGATCCCAGCTGCGCCCGAATTTCATCCCTGACCCCGAGTGCCTCCAGCGTTTCTTCCATCGCATCGAAAGGGATCAGGCCGCCGCGATCGGCGATGTGATAACGGACCAAAGGAACGCCATTTTCCCCGGTCACGACCAAGGTTCCCTCATGCATCTCAAAATACCGATCCCTCGGGTCATATTGCACGAGGGTTGGAAGCCGCGATTCGCCAAATAGCGCCCGGGCGGCCTTAGGCTTTTGTGCGAACATGGCTCGAATGAGGGTGCTGTAAGGCGTTTCGTTCCCGAGGACGCCGCCATCGGCAGTCCCGTAGAGTGAAGCCGTCTCAAGATGAGGGGCCGTGCCTCCCGCCCTTTGGACAATATCGCTGCGCCATTCCTCGCTGAAAACTTCACCGGCAAAAACCATCCGGGTCTGAAGTGCCCCCCAGTCAATGCCCTGAACACGCCCCTGATCCACCACATCCCGGACAAAGGGTGGATAACCCAACAAGACCACCTGTTTATAGGCAGGGCCTAGCGCTGAAACCACACGGAGAATTTCAGCGAGGTTATTGCCGGGTGTCGCGACGGTCAGAGGATAGCCCTTTCGCGCCAGATGCCAGCAACAAGAGGTCGTGAAGAAACCCCCCACCCAATTACCAAGAGCAAAACAGACGACCGCCAGCGTTTTTCTCTCATGCGCCCTGAAGCTATCCCGAAAGACCTGCTCAAAACGAACGGCGATAGCAAATTCGTGCCGTTCGGCCCGAGGCCAGAAAGTCGGAATCCCGGTTGATCCCGAGGAAACCGCCAGCCGATCCAGCAAAGAAAGATCTCCCGACTCCACTCGGGCCTCGAGCGGAAAGCCCTGGATGTAGTCTTTCTTGGTCATGAGCGGAAGCCGTTCGAAGGCTTCCCATGTTTTTGGCCCCTCCAGAGGATGGCCCAATCGCTCAAGATACGCAGGGTAGGCCGGCACCCGATCCAAGGTCATGTCAACGAGTTGATGAACCTTGGGCCAAAGATCAAGGGCAGGGGTGCTCAGGTGCGCATCAAGATCAAGCTGCATGAACGCCTGCATGGCGCTGTTTCCTTGAGCGCTCTGACCCCGCATGACGATCAGCCTCCTTCAAGATGCCAGAAGGGCGTTCCAACGACCGGGGTGCTGGCTTCAGCCGATTCCCGTTCGGCCATGGCGCCGCCCAGGAACGCCGCACGCCCTGCCGAAATCGCTGCACGAAAAGCCCCTGCCAGAACCACCGGGTCCCTCGCCTGAGCCACCGCCGTGTTCAAAAGAACCCCATCACAACCCCACTCCATGACCTGACAGGCATGGGAAGGCACCCCGATGCCGGCATCGATCAGGATCGGCACCTGGATCCTTTCACGAAGAAGCCGCAAGGCAAAGGGGTTGGTCGGCCCTTTGCCGGTTCCAATCGGGGCTGCCCAGGGCATGATGGCCTCACAGCCGACATCAATGAGCCGGCGGCAGACCACCAGATCCTCGGTGCAGTAAGGGAGGACCTTAAAGCCCTCGCGCAGCAATTTGTCGGCCGCGCTAACAAGCCCGAGGGTATCCGGCTGCAGCGTGTAGTCATCCCCGATCAATTCCAGCTTGATCCAGTCCGTTCCAAAGACTTCACGGGCCATCATGGCGGTGGTGAAGACCTCGTCAAGGCTATGACATCCCGCGGTATTGGGAAGAAAGGGGACCTTCAAATCGGCCAACAAATCCCAAAAGGCCTGACCCCCGATTTCATTGTGCCCCGCGGCCTGGCGCCTCAGGGACACCGTGAGCATAGCGGGTTCTGCGGCACGTACGGCTGACTCCAGGACCTTGGGAGAAGGGTAGCGCGCAGTTCCAAGGAGCAAGCGGCTTGGGAACGCTGTGCCATAAAGCACCAATGGATCTGCCCCATCGATCTTTGACATGTCCTCAGCCTCCCGCCACCGGTTGAACGATCTCAAGGACGTCCTTGCCATGGAGGACGGTCTCACCATAGCGTTGGCGGTGGACAAATTCGAGGTTCAAGGCCACAGCAAAAGGCGGGGTTGCGCCAAATCGCGCCAGCGCCTCCTCGACGGTTGCGCCTTCGGGAAGTTCGAACGGGGCTTGGTTGATGGTGATCTGCATGTTCAGGCCGCCTGATTCAGGTGGTAAAGGTGGGGGAAAGGGGTCCCCTGTCGCCAGGTTTCGTCCGCCCGTGGATCCATCAAAAGCTGATCCACCAGAGCGAGAGCGGCATTCATGATCGCCGGCGCCATCAGATAGCCGTGACGGTAAAGGCCATTGATGCTGAGGGTTTTGCGGCCATCCCAGCGAATTTCAGGCGCATTGTCAGGCAATGCCGGACGGCACTGGCTCACGATTTCAAGGATGCGCGCTTCTCCAAATCCCGGATGGACAGAGTAGAGGGCCGAGAGAAGCTCAAGGGCCGAGCGAACACTGGCCGGGGAATAATCCTCGGTTTCGATCTGCGTCGCACCAATCACGAAAACGCCCCCGGGCTTTGGCGCAATGTAGAGGGGGTAACGGGGATGCAAGAGCCTTACCGGTCTTCGTAAGGAGACCTCCTGACTTTCCACCCGAACGACTTCCCCGCGCACCCCACGAAGACCGGTCCATGAGGGCTTTGCCCCCATCCCGCGGCAGTCGATGACCCAATCGTCTCCAAAATCCGAAGGACTGGCGATCGCGCCCCAATGAAGCGCCACCCCCTCACTTTCGAGTGCCTCAGCAAGAGCGAGCAGCAGGGCCCGGTTATCCAGTTGCCCCTCGGAGGGAAGGTAAAGACCCTGCTGAAAGCGATCCCCAAGCTGAGGTTCCAGTTCCGAAATCCCGAATCGATCCAAAGATTGCGGACGATCCTCCTCGGGTAAGACGCTTTTGAGGTGATGGAGCCGCTGCCCAAATTGAACGGCCTGATCCTTATCCGAGCTGTGCCAGACCACGAGGGTTCCGTTTTGCTGGAAAAAGACCTCCCGAGGCAGGCTTTTTAGAAGTCTTGGCCAAAGTTTCAGGCTCTCTCGTCCCAACGCCACGACCTCAGGTTCGGCCTCGACGGATTCGGCATAAGGCGCCAACATGGCGGCGGCAACATGGGCCGCGGCCCTCTGGCCCGAAGGGTCACCCTGATCATGAAGAGCAACCTGATGACCCTGACGGACTAAGCCCAAGGCCACAAGCCGCCCCATCAGCCCACCGCCGATCACTCGAAATATCCGTGGGCTCACCTTCGGACCTCCGGGTCGGAAGGGCGATTCACCTGAAAAAATGTCAGGATGCAGATGGACATGAGTACCTTTCGATCAAAGGACCCGGAGGGAAAGGCGAGGAAGGGAGGCGGTCGGGGATGGGAATCTCCCGGGCTGAACTCCCCACGCCGGCATTATCCGGATCGGGTAAGAGGGTCTTTCTCAGCACAATCCTTCAAGAGGACCGGCACCCCTGTTCAATGGGGACGATTAAAGCACAAGCGGGCGCCCCAATGAAGCGATGCGTCGCTCACGGCGACTTTCGAAGGAGCACCAGATGACGAAAGAGCGCTGCGAGCAGGGCGCCAAAGGCAATGGCACTGAGATCCATGCCGAGCCCGGCCCAGAAACTATGGACCTGAAAGTGCGCCCCGACCAGGAACTTCAAGATGACATGCATCCAAAGAAGGAAGCCCCCGTAATACAGCATCGCACCGGCAACACCCCAGCCGATGGCAGGCTGGCCCCGCGATTCCGCGGTTCGGTAATACCAGATGGCAGATCCCAGAACGGCGAGAACAGATAAGATGGCAGTCATTAAAACCCCTCAAGGTAGCCTGTGGCATAGTCTAACGAATCTCGTACGCTTTAAGATCCACCCTCTCCCCCTGGAGCCCAGACCCTCATGGCGGTCATCCAACCCCACTCCCTCCTACCATCCCTCCCCACCCATTTGACGGAGGAAGTGTTTGAGACCCTCATCGCGCGTCCGGGAGTTCGTCTTGAGCGGATTCTGTCTATGGGCCAGGCCACGCCGGAAGGGACCTGGTACGACCAGGGGGGGGATGAATGGGTTCTGCTCGTCCAAGGGAGCGCGAGACTTCGCATCGAGGGACAAAACGACCTGGTGCCTATGGAAACCGGGGATAGCCTCTGGCTCCCGGCGCATTGCAGACACCGGGTGGAATGGACGGATCCAGACAAGGTTTGTATTTGGCTTGCGCTCCATCTGTCCGCCGATCACTGAAACGAACGTATGCGCTTTTCACTTTCATCGCATTCGCGGCTTCTCATCGGACTTCTGATCGCACTCCTTCTCGTCCTGGGTGTCCTGATCCGGGCCCGTCAGCTTCTGTTGGAAAGTCCCGAAGACGCCCTTTCACAAGAGCGCCCGTCGAATACTCGCGCAGGTCCCCCCCGTTTGCCCGGGATTCGTGAGCCTCAGTCAATGGAAAAAGAGCCCCTTCGTCAGCCCCCTCTGGCCGATCATCCGAAAGACTTGAAAGCAGCGCCCATCGGCATGGAATCTCTGCCCTCACCGCCCATAGAGCCCATGCCTTTTCGGGGAAAGGCCCGGATACTCCCCCCCATTCAAGCCGCGCCGGATGAGGAGGAGATCCTAGAATTCTCCCCCGAAATGGAGCCAGAGCCGATAGGAGATGAAATCCCTGAAGAGGAGCCCCCACCCCCCATGCCACCCGAACAATCGCCCGATTTTGCGCTTTAGCCTTCAGGGGTTTTGTTCGACGGAGGGCCCTCAGCCAGCCGCCTTTGTATCCGGGTCAAAATGCCGCGAAGGAGGTGAACCTCCTGTTCCTCGAGTGCGGCGCGGTTAAAGATGCGACGGATCCTTCGAAGAATGGATTCTTCATGTTTGGTGGCATGCAGAAACTCGACCTCTTCCAAAAGCGCTTGGAGATGGCCATAGAAAGATTCCATGGCCGCACCGGTGGCCCAGCGTTGATCCAAGGGGATTTCCTGCTTAGGAATACCCGCCTGACTTCTGACAAAAAGCTCATACGCAATCACCTGAAGCGCTGAGGCGACATTCAGGGAGGTGTACTCGGGATTGGAGGGAATGTGCAGCAGGAAGTGACAGCGCTCCATTTCCTCATTCGTGAGGCCCGAATGCTCGCGCCCAAGGAGGATGGCGGTCCGAAGCGAAGATCCGATTACCTTCTCTGCCGCAGCCTTTGGATCCATTTGAGGCCAGGCAATGCTGCGCAGGCGCGCGCTGGCACCGATGACCAATTCGCGGTCCGACAAGGCCTCTTCAAGCTGATCGACCACCCGGGCTTGCGCCAGAATATCGTCCGCGCCAGAGGCTCTTGCATTCGCCTCGCCGCTGGGAAAAACCTTCGGGGACACCAGAACCAGATCCGAAAGTCCCATGTTCTTCATGGCGCGTGCCGCTGCGCCAATGTTGCCAGGATGGGTGGTGTGGACCATGACGATCCGGACCTTGGAGAGGGCGTCCATCTTTTATTTCAGGGGTGAGGGGAGCCAAAATATAGCAGAACTCTGCTAATCTTCCGGGTCCGGATGTGCATCACAGCACCCCGAACCCTCTTTAAAAACCAGAACCATCGACGGCGCATTATGGATCCCATGCTTAATATCGCGGTCCGGGCGGCTCGGGCAGCGGGCGATATCATCGTCCGCTCCGCTGACCGCGTTGACCTTCTCAACATCACGGTCAAAAGCCGCAATGACTTTGTCAGCGAAGTGGACCGACAGGCGGAGCATGAGATCGTCAGCATCCTCCAGAAAGCCTATCCGGGGCATGCCGTCCTTGGAGAAGAATACGGTGCCCAGGGGCCTGAATCCAGCGAGTATGTTTGGGTGATCGATCCCCTCGATGGAACGACGAACTTCCTCCATGGGTTTCCCCAGTTTGCCGTTTCGATCGGTCTTTTTTACCGGGGGAAAATCGAACGGGGTGTCGTTTATGACCCCATCAAGCAGGAGCTATTTACGGCCGCACGGGGTCAGGGGGCAACGCTCAACAACCGAAGGCTCCGCGTGACCAAGCAAAACGGCCTGTCCGGCGCTCTTTTGGGTACGGGCATCCCCTTTAAGGATCAGAGTTACCTTGATGCCTACCTGGGCATGCTGAAGGATCTTCTGAAAGATGCGGCCGGTATTCGACGTGCAGGCTCTGCGGCTCTGGATCTCGCCTATGTTGCAGCTGGGCGGTTCGATGGTTTCTGGGAAATCGGCCTCAATGTCTGGGACATGGCCGCCGGGGTCCTTTTGGTTCAGGAAGCCGGCGGGATCGTGACCGATCTTGAAGGCGGCTCACGCCACTTTGATACGGGTAGCATCGTCTGCGGAAATCCCAAACTGCATGCTCCCATGCTCGAGTTGATCAAACCGCATCTGACAGACGATCTTCGGAATCGAACCGCCGGTTAAAGCGTCCTTTATTTTAAAAGCCCCAAAGAACGCTTGACCCTGGGAATCAGGCGTTCGAGGGTGGGCTTGGCCCAAAGTTGGGTGGTCTCCCTCACCTCGCGGCTGATGCCATGGTTCCATCGAAGGGACCCCAGGAGGGAAACAGCGATCAGCTGGTAGTTGAAAAGAAGATCCTCCGGCTGACAACGAAACCAAGGTTCATGGTGCACCACCATGTGGGCATAGTTGAAGAGCCAACGGTCGGGTACCCGCCCAAATTTTTCCCGGAACATGTCATTGATTTCCCGGTGCACCTTAACCCTCGACCCGAGGGTCTTGTTGTCCTCGTAAAGTCGCGATCCTGCCAGCTTCTCCTCCAGATAACCAAAAACGAGCCCTGCCTTACCGAGCCTGAGCCAGTATTCGTAATCCATGCAGAACTGAAGTGTCTCATTGAGAAGACCATGCGCCTCTACCGCGCGCCGACGCATGAAAAGTGCCGGCTGACAGATAAAGCAGGTTTGCTTGAGGCGCTCAAAGTCCCAAGGCTCTGTTGGATAATCCTCAAAGGCCTGATCTTCCAGATCAATGTGGTCGGCTTGACCATAGACGACATCGACCTCAGGGTGCGCATCAAAATAGTCGGCTACTTTACGAAATGCCCCCGGATAATAGACATCATCGGAATTAAGCCAGGCAATAATTTCGCCATCCGTCGCCCTAATGCCCTTATTCACGGCATCCGTCTGACCTTTGTCTTTCTCAGAAACCCAGCGAATGCGGTCGCCTTGCTGTTGGAGGATGCTGACCGTTTGATCGTTACTTCCCCCATCAAAGACCACATGTTCAATTTCGATCCCGTCATCACGCTGAAGGGAGACGCTCTGGAGCGTTCTTTCAATAAAAACGCCTTGATTATAGGAAGGGGTCACTACGCTGAATTTAATCGTCATTTTTAGCTCCGAATGGGGCGAATCATACCGTCAATCCCTTATCGAATCGATGGCTCGGGACGCAAGAACCAAGCCCGGATGCGGTCGCAACCCGAGATGGGGGTGATTCCTTTTTGCCAACAGCGCCCCTGCTTCATCGCAACAAGGCTAAATCCCGCACGAGACGACCGCCCACTATTTCTGATCCACTCTGTGAAAGGTGGTCATCATCCTGATAGAGAATTTCCCTCGGGGTGAGCGCGGAACAAAAGTCCAGATGACAAAGGCTTGTCGAAGCATCCCAGACATGCACATTGGGGTAACGGCTCGCAAGGGATTCCAGTACCCTCTTGTAAGCGTCTGTCCGTTCTTGGTGGACAGCCCAAGGAATCCCACAGCGCTCTTTGGGTCGCGAAAGCCCATCTGGCCGCCGGATGCATTGATGTGGGTCAAATCCGAGCTCGGGGACATCCAGAACCCAGACAACCTGCTTGCCGTGTTCAACTAGTGCCTTGACGGTCGCTTCGGCCTGAGCGGCGAAAACCGTCGGGTTATTGCCGTCTGAAGGTCCCAGCAAGGGAAAATCCAGGGCCTGGGACTTTCGGTTCTCAACGGGAATCTGTCCGGGCCAGTAGAGTCCAAAGCGGCCTGCAATGATCACCGTCTTGATCTCAGAGTGACGCAGCACCTCGTCATAGGCTGAATTCAAGGCGCCTATCGGGCATTGCCCTCCCCCTAATCCAGCATCAAGGAAAGGCGGACAGCCCCCCCGACCCACTAACATAAAAGTTAGACCCGCATCCTTTAACCCTTCGACCAGATGCAGACTGTGAGAATCACCGATGAGGGCCACCTTCGGAATCTCCCCTCCGATCGTTCGACAGAAATCCAGGCCAAGAAGTAGCCCCACACACGCGGCATCCGCCTCTTTGTGGCCTGACGGAAGCTGGGTCGCCATCTGTTGCCTTGGATCCTTGAAACGCCGGGGAATCCCCTCCCCGGCATATACCCCTAGCCCAAGAAGGCCCATGACCAGCATGAAGGCACAAAGGAACTGAAGACGCAGCTTGGGGGGCGATCCAAACCGAATGGGTTGCTCGATATAGCGCGTGGTCAGGACGGCGAGGACGAAGCTCAAAGCGATCAATGCCAGACGCCCCTTGGCCGGGAGTGCGGGCGCGAGAAGATGGCCCAGCGCAAGGAGTACCCAGTGCCAAAGATAAAGGGGATAACTGATGAGCCCCAGCCCCACGAATGGTCGACTCGATAAAAGCCTTCGATGTAAAAACGTTTGGGGTCCTGTCAGGATGAGCAAGCCCGTTCCCAGCACCGGGGGAATGGCGGCAACCCCCGGAAACCCCATCTCCCGCCGGATCAATACGATGCTTCCCATCAAAAGCAAGAGCCCCACGATCGAAAGGCCTTCGCTCACAAACTGCTGACGAAAAAAGCGGCGGGGCCCCTCCCAAAGGGCGATCCACGCCCCGAAGAGCAACTCCCAGATTCGATTCTGCGGGAGAAAAAATGCGCCCGAGGGGTCGTCTGTCAGGCTTTTTAGCCCTAAAGAAAACGAAAGGACGGCCAACAGCAAGACGATGTTTGGAACCTTCCATGCCCGGCGATGAAGGCCGACCAAAAGCATCGGGAAAACCAGATAAAACGGCTCTTCGACGGCCAAAGACCACAGATGAAGAAGCAGCTTCTCCTCCGAGACGCCGTCAAAGTAGCCGGCCTCTTGCCAGAGAATGATGTTCTCCACGAAGCCCACACCTGCGGCGACATGAAGCCCCAACTGTCGGTATTCACCGGGCAACAAGACCCATGCACCGATGAGAAGAACGAAGGTCAGAACCACCAACAGTGCGGGGAAGATTCTCCGAATTCTTCGCCCATAAAAATGGCGGATTGAAAATCGCTGCGCTTGGATTTCTCGATCGATGATTCCCGCAATCAGATAGCCCGAGATGACGAAAAAGACATCCACCCCGACAAACCCTCCCCGAAGTCCCTTGGGAAAGGTGTGGAAGAGGACCACGGCCAGAATCGCGAATGCCCTCAGGCCATCGATGTCCTTGCGATAGCCTTGCATTCCAATCAGGCGGGAGCTTTAGAAGGGGGAGGATCCAATAGATGGACGTGGAGCTCCTGGGGTTTTTGCGGTTTGCGCCGAAGCGTCTCGGCCTGGTAGGCCGCAAGGACCGCCTTGTAGAGCTGGCTGGTGACCTTTTGAACGCTTTCGACATCCTGGACAAAGACGACCCACTCCAGCTGGACGTTCGTCTCGGTTAGCCCCGTCACAAAAACCGATGGCGCCGGGGTTTTTCGAACGTCCGGCAAACCCATCGCCATTTGGATCAAAAGCGCCTGCGCCTCATCGAGATTCTGATCCTGGTCAATCAGAATCGGCAGAACAATCCGTCCGACCCGGTCAGGATTGGTCTTGTTCTGGACCGCGCCCGAGATCAGGCTGGAATTAGGGATATACACTGTGGTGCGATCGAACGTCAAAATTTGGGTGGCCCTGACACTGATTTTTCGGACCAGGCCCTGATGACCGTCCACCACGACCCAATCACCCGCCTTGATGGGGCGTTCGATCAGGAGAATTAATCCGGATACAAAATTGTTGACGATGTTTTGAAGACCGAAGCCGATGCCGACCGACAGGGCGCCCGCAATGATGGCGAGATTCGAAAGGTCGACCCCCATGACGGAAATGGCCAGCATCGTGGAAAGACCAAATCCCAGATACCCAAACCCCGACCGGAGCGAGTGACGAATCCCGCTATCCAGGCGCGTCTTGGGAAAGACCTTGTCTTCAAGGACCCGTTGCAGGAAGCGGGTCAAACCCAAAAGGACGATGAAAAGGCTGAGGCCTGTCAGGATTGCCGAAGGGGAAAGGGTCAGACTTCCGATACGAAAGCTCTGAAAGGCATCGGCGATCAAGATCAGAAGATCTTTGCGATCCAGACTCCAGAGCAGCAACAGCCCCAGAACCCCTGAAAGAATGAGCAGGGTTTTGAAAACGATACCGAGCCAGAAGACCAGAATATCGGCATCTTCCTCACTCAAATTCAGGCGCGCGCGAAGCACCGCCCCCAACCCGGTCCCAGGCGCAAGCAGCATCCGGCCGACAGCATCCACGATGCGGAAGAAAACCCGCGTGCCCAAAACCAGAACGAGACTCAGAACCCCTCGTGTCGCAAGCAGCCGCCCAAGGGCCACAAAACCGGTGAGCGTGGACACGATAATCGCCGCAATGAGGGCGAAGGTGGTCACCCTGAGGAAACCACTCCGAAGGGGTCGAATCAGAAAAATCAGAATCCCCGATGCCAAAAGGCTGAAGATCACATGGTTCGTGATGCTAATTTCAAGGGAGGCATTTTGACCCGCGATCAGGGCATCGACCCCTTCTTCAAGGGCAAAGAGCAGGGTCAGGGCGGTGACAACCCACCCGAGACGTTTCGCCATCTGGGGATCCATTTCAAGAAAATGGGCCTCAGGCTCCAGAACGCGGCTAAAAAATCGCTGTATCAGGATGGTCAGGATCATCAGGCCCAGGGGTTCCAGAACCTGCGAGGGAATCTGGGTCTCAGATTCATCCCTCACGAGGAGGCTCAAGCCCCCGATGCCGACCCAACCCGTGACCAGAAAAACGTCCAGAAAAATGGCCGTCAGGGCGGAATAAACACCGGCGTCCATTTGGCTTAAAGGCCCTTCGAAATGCCGCTTTGAAAGGAAGGATCCCAGACGGCGAATGACAAACGCCCAACTCAAGGCGGCAAAGGACACCCAACCAAGAGCGCCCAGGCTGAGCGTTTTGGAGAACCCCCATAGCCCCTCAAGACCGCTCGACAACAGACTGATCCCGTCGGGGATCGCTTGGGTCCAAAGAAGCGGGTTCAGCGGTGAGATCACCCGGGTCAGAATTTCTTCCGCGAAGCGATCGCGCCGCCGTGCCTTGATGCCATCGACCACCCGGTCCAGGCGGCTCCGGATCAATTCGGTTTCCTTGCCACTGGCCTCGGCCAGGGCCACCAGATCCATGAGATGTTGCCGCTTTGTCCGAAGGCCAGGGGCTTCCGGCAGCTCTCCCGCCCCCGGCGGTGGGCCTAAGGCCTCGAGATCCCTTCGAACGAGATCCGCATGCTCCTCAGCGATGCTCTTCGCAGGGCCCAGGGCTTCGCGGATGGTTTGCGCCTTGTCTCGAAGGTCCTGTAGCTCCTCATCAGTGATGTCGGCGACCTGAAGACGGATCTCCATGCCATCCAGGGTCTTTTGCCATTCCTTGATCGGTGGGGCTTTCGCTGCCTCAGCGGCGGAAGTCAACCCTGCGGGCAGGAGACATAAACACAGGATGAGGCCGATCGCCTCCCATCGCAACTTGTCAAAGAATGCCAAGCTCATCCCACAGTCCGTCAATTTTCTGTCGAACCAAAGGATCCATCACAATGGGGACACCCCATTCCCGATCAGTTTCACCAGGCCACTTATTGGTGGCATCGAAACCCGCCTTGGAACCTAGGCCCGAAACCGGGGATGCGAAATCCAGGTAGTCGATCGGCGTGTGGTCGATCAGCGTAATGTCCCGGGTGGGATCCATTCGCGTGGTGATGGCCCAGATCACGTCTTGCCAGTTGCGGGCATCGACATCTTCATCCACCACGATCACAAATTTCGTATACATGAACTGCCGGAGGAATCCCCAGACACCGACCATGACCCGCTTGGCATGCCCTGGATACTGCTTTTTCATGCGCACCACCGCGAGGCGATAGGAGCAACCCTCGGGCGGAAGATAAAAATCCAGAATCTCCGGAAATTGTTTCTGAAGAATCGGCACAAAGACTTCGTTTAGCGCCACCCCAAGAATGGCCGGTTCATCCGGGGGGCGGCCGGTGTAGGTGCTGTGGTAGATCGGATTTCGGCGTTGGGTGATTTTCTCGATGGTAAAGACCGGAAATTCATCGACCTCGTTGTAGTAGCCGGTGTGATCACCGAAAGGCCCTTCCGGCGCCGTCTCGCCGGGGTAAAGAAATCCCTCCAGAACAATTTCTGCGCTCGCCGGAACCTGGAGATTGGAGAGCAGGCAATCGGCGACCTCCGTCTTGGATCCTCGAAGGAGACCCGCAAAAGCATATTCAGAGAGGGTGTCCGGAACCGGGGTCACCGCGCCTAAGATGGTCGCAGGATCAGCCCCCAAAGCCACGGCCACGGGGAACGGCTGGCCCGGATGCGCCTCCTGCCATTCACGGTAGTCGAGCGCCCCGCCCCGATGCGCCAGCCAACGCATGATGGTTTTGTTGGGGGCAATGACTTGCTGGCGATAAATCCCAAGATTCTGCCGCTCTTTGCGGGGGCCACGGGTGACCACAAGCGCCCAGGTGATCAAAGGACCCGCATCACCCGGCCAACAGGTCTGGATCGGATAACGGCCGAGATCGATATCGGAGCCCTCCAGGACCTCTTCCTGACACGGTGCCCCGCGAATGGCCTTGGACGGCATGTTGAGGACCTGTTTAAAAAGGGGCAGCTTTTCGAACATGTCCCTGAAGCCCTTCGGGGGTTCGGGCTCCTTTAGAAAAGCCAGCAGCTTTCCGACCTCGCGAAGGGCATCCACCGATTCCTGACCCATGCCCAAAGCCACGCGGCTGGGCGTCCCAAAAAGATTGGCAAGGAGCGGAACCTTGGAACCCTTTGGATTTTCGAAAAGTAGCGCAGGGCCCTTAGCCTTGAGCGTGCGATCGCAAATTTCCGTGATCTCAAGCTTGGGATCTGCAGGATAAGCGATGCGCTTGAGCTCCCCGATGGCCTCAAGGTGCTGAATAAAATCGCGAAGGTCGTGGTACTTCATGGTGAGCGCGGGTTCAACGCAAAAAGAAAGGACTCAAGATCCGGAAAGTTCTGATGGGCCAAGGGTGAGAGTTTATCCCGAAGCACGGGGCGCTGCTGAATCAGGATCGGATAGGTTTGCGCGGCGCGTGCCGCCAAGAGCCCCGTTTCAGAATCCTCCAGCACCAGACATTGGGAGGGAGAGACCCCCAATCGCTCTGCGGCCACCAGAAAAAGATCCGGCGCCGGTTTTCCGGCTTTGACCTGATCGCGAGAAACCAGAACCTCAAAGGCGTTCAAGAGATTCGCCGCAGCAAGGCATCGCTTTGCGTAGTGCGCATCACTGTTGGTGGCCAAGGCAAACGGAATGCCCACCGAATGAAGGTGATCCAGCAGCGCATGGACTCCGGGCATCCCTTCGATCCCCTCATCGGCCAGCACCTCAAACCAGTGGCGTTCGGCGATCTCAAAAAACGCTGGCCGATCAAAATCGGGACCTAAGACCTCGCCCAAGCGTCGTGCCACATCGTCGGCGTGACATCCAAAAAGCCCTTCTGCAACCTCCGTTGTCAGGGTTTTTCCGAGCGCCTGGGCCGCCCGTTGCCATGCGGTGACGTAGGTTTTTTCCGAATCAAGGACCAGACCATCCATATCGAAGAGAATGGCGGAAAAGGCAGGCAAGCCCATGTTCACGGTCATCTTTCCCCCCATCCATGGCCTTCTCCCTCATCGCACTTGATGAATTCACCTTGGGCCTCCCGGTCCTGACCCACCACGATGCGCTGCCTGCCGCTGTGGAGGACTTCAAGGCATCCCCTCACCCAAATCCTTTCGCCCTCCAAAGCCTGTCCGGCATAGGTCTGGCTAAAGGCGAGAACTTCATAGATCTCCGGATGATCCACCCGATAGCGGGCCGGAAAGCCAAAGGCCTCGCTGGCGTCGATCACGGTGGTCCAAAGATCCATCGATTCCCCTTTGAATTTTGCAGGTTCAGGTTCCTTTTGCGCGGCATCCAGAAGCGTCAGGTCAAATTTGACCCCAGAGATGAGGGCCTTGTTTCCCTTTCTTTGCTCGTGCCGAAGATACTCTTCCAAGGTCAGCATCGAGCCTCTTCGGGCATGTGCCTCAGACCAATCCTTGGGTGAGAGATCCTCAAGGGCCCCTTGTTTTATGCCCAGAAGAAGGCGGGCTCGGATCCGATCGAAGGCCTTTCGCTCATAGACCACAAGATCAATGTCCGACGTTAAAGTCTGTGCACCCACCAGAAGGGAGCCGGTCACGCCGACGCTTTGAGGACTCACGGTGCCATCGAGGAGGTAGCGAAGGAGCCTTTGAGCGGCCTCGGCGATGGGATCCTTGGGCGGATCGGTCAGCATCTTTTGGGTGCCCTCGCGGGCCCTGTAGATACGAAAGATGTCTTTAAAAGCGATCCCTTGAAGCCGAATGACCCGTGAATCCGAGTCAAAATAAAAGCGGTCTTCCTGCGTTCCCAGAAGCTCCCGGGCATCGGCTGTCGCGACCTTTTGAAGACCCTTCGGGGTCCTTTGATACCGAAGATACGCAGGGATACGTCCGGCTTCTGCGATCCCTGAGAGGACGGCAAAAAGGAGACCTTCTGGGGTCTCGATGAAATCCTTGGGGGTCAGAGAAAAGTGAAGGGCATCCATTCTGCAAAAAAGCATTGACCCTGAGGGGTCGGTATCGAAAGACTATAGTCCATCTTGAATACGCCGACGAGGCATTCCTTGCACTCTTCACCCAGACCGCTCCTTTTCAGCTGGTGGGCGCTCTCCTCCCTCTTGCTGCTCGTCCTGATCCTTTTGGGAGGGATGATCTTTCGCAACTTCGAGCAGCTGGAAACCATGCGCGGCCATGTCATTTATGCGCACCGCATTCAGGCCGTGGCCGCGGACATCCAGTCGGCCCTGACCGATTTCTTTCTGGCCGAAAATCGTGAACACCACCGCGCGCAACTGGACCGACTCACCGGCGAAATCATTGATCTGGCCAAAAACGATCTTCATGTGGCCCCGGAAACGCCCGAGAAACTCGAGGCCTTGCGGCAATCGATCAGTCTTTTGACCCGAGCTAAGGCCAACGATGAACAGCAAGAGGCGCTGCTCCTTCAGGCGCTGAGCTACACCAACACCATCATGGATGTCGAATCGTTACACCGGGAAGTGCTGCTCGAAGATATCAGTCATGCAACCCGCACCGAAATCGGTCTGGTCTTTGCTACCGTGGTCGCCCTTTTGGTGCTGATCGGTTTTTTCATCCGGTATCGGATTCTCGCGCCCTTGCGTGATCTTCAACAGCTGCTCCTGCGGCTGGCCAAGGAAGATTTCACACCGATCGAGACCCGAAAAATCGATCCCATGCTTCGGCCCATTTTTGGAAGCTACAACCTCATGGTCGAGCACCTTGCGGAACTTGAGGAAGGCAAGCGGCTGTATGCCAAATCGCTCGAAGCCGAGGTTCGAAGTGCAACCGCGGCGCTCCTCGAGCAGCAGGGCGGGCTGGCCCGAAGTGAACGCCTTGCCGCCGTTGGGGAGCTTGCCGCGGGCATCGCCCATGAGCTTCGAAACCCTTTGGCGGGGATCCAGATGAGCTGCGCCAATCTTCGGAACGACTTCGTCGAGCCTGACATGATTGATCGGATGTCCCTGGTCATTGAGGAGCTCAAACGCATGGCCAGACTTCTCAACGAACTTCTGGATCTCAGCAAGCACACCCCGGCGCCGATGGAGGCCTTTGATCTTTCCGAATTGATTCGAGAGCTGGTCGCCCTCTTGCGCTATCAGATCCCCTCCGCTGTCGACCTGATCCTCGATCTTCCCCCTTCTCTCGCCTGTCGCTTGCCATCGAGCCGGATTCGGCAATGTCTTTTAAATCTGATCCTGAACGCCGCCGAAGCCATTGGACAGAACCGTGGCCAAATTACCCTTCGGGTCGAGGATCTGGGGAGAGGCCGCCTTTCCATCCGCGTGAGCGATGATGGGCCGGGCTTTTCAGAGGAGATACTTAAAAACGGCATTCGTCCCTTTTCGACCGGAAAAGCCTCAGGAACTGGCCTTGGGCTTGCCATGGTGCAGCGCTTCGTCCGGGAGCTTGGGGGGCAATTGCAGCTGGATCGCAATCATCCCAAGGGGGCCATCGTGACCCTCAACTTGCCCGCGCAGAATGCGTGAGCGATTCCAAGGGGTTACAATCCAGTTCAATGTCTCCCAAGAAGGCTCTGCCTCCTGCTGAATCCGTGCACTATCGTTCCATCAAGCCGATCATCCTGCCTGCGATTTTGCTGGGGATTTTGAGTGGTTGCTCGCTCATCACGACCACCGTGGATATTCCGGTTCGCATGGTCAAAGCCGTCTTGCCCGGCGGCCAGGAAACCGAGGCCGTGGATCCCATTGAGCTTCAGGAGGACATGCTCCGCTTTGCGGACAATTTTGTCCTCTCAAGCTCGAAGGCCGCCGAGCAACTCTCCCGAAATCAGCAACCGATCCGGCGATCTGAGCTTCTGACCATCAAGGTGGCCCTGGCCTCCGATGTCTATGGTCTGGCTTCCGGTTCCAATGCTCTGGCCAATCTGGTTGGCCTGACGGTCCTGGCCTCAGGCGCTCGTCACCGGGTTGAAGATTACTGGCTTCCCAAAGTCTACGGCGCCTCGGCAGAACCCATGCTGAAATCGCTCCAAGACCGCGAAAAGGAAATCTGGACCATCGCTGAACGTGTCCTGACTAAGGAGATGATGGCCGAACTGCGTGAAGCCATTGATAAATGGCGGGAGACCTCACGCGAACCCAATGGGGATCTTGAAGCCTTTGCCAGCAATGCGCTTATCAACGATGTGACCAAGGGCTTTGAGAAAAGCCGTCCGAACAAAATGCTGCCGAGCAGTGTTTTTGCCCTTTTGGACATGGACCCCCTGGCAGGCCTTGATCCTGCGACCCGCGAACTCACCGAAACGCGCCTTTTTGCCGAGCGCGCCCTTTTCATGGGGCAGCGACTTCCCCAGTTGATTGAATGGCAGATGGAACTTCTGGCCCTTCGCTCCGTGGAAATACCCGAAGTGGCTGGCCTGGTCCAAAACACCTCCCAAATTGCAGGTTCCGGTGAACGCTTGTCCAAGAGCCTTGATTCCCTTCCGGCTTTCCTGAGTGCCGAGCGTGAAAAAGTCCTCAACGCCTTCTCCCATGAACGTGAGGGACTTCAGGATTTGGCCAAAGCCACCCAGGAGACCTTTTCGGAGGGCGCCCAAATGGCTCAGGCCACGGATCAGGCCTTCAAAACCTATGATGGTCTGATTCAACGGCTTCAAAGTTGGCCCTCTGATCCCAACTCGCCTCCCTTCGATATTCGCGAATGGGGCAAGGCAGCGAGCGAGATCAACATGATGTCCTCGGAATTTCAGCGCCTTCTCAGTCAGGTCCTCTCCGTGGCTGAAACGGACCGGCTTTCGGGATTATCCAAGGTCTCCCGTGAAACCGGAGAAGCATTGGTCGACTATGCCTTTCAAAAGCTGCTTCTCTTGATCGGTCTTTCCGGTGTGTTCATCACGGGTCTCCGATTGGCCTATCTTTGGCTTCTGGCGCGACTTCGCCTTCAAAACGCCTGAATTCGCTCTTTTCGAAACTTCGGGGGCGAAAAAGGGTCTTTAAGTTAAGACTCTCTGTCCCCACATCGCCCTGACGGCATCCTCAAAGAACTATCCGGACATTCCTATGAGCAACCTTCCCCGGCTGAAGCCCCTGACTCTTGCCCTCATCGTGACCGCAGGGTTTGCTGGAGGCTACCTGCTTCGCCCGATACTGACATCCGACAAAGCGTCCCCCCCACCGCTCGCACCGGTCCCCTCGACGCCCTCCGTGGCCACACCCACGCCAACGTCAACGCCTGAGACCCCCCGCATTGCCGCGGATTTCGACGACTTTGCTGCAATTGCCGCAGGGGCCGCTCCAGCGGTGGTCAACATCAGCACGCGGGTCGATCCCCAGAAGGTCAAGCCCGAGGCGGAAGAAAATGCCCCGGAAGCCCCAGAGGGCGACGACCCCTTCCTGCCCTTTTTTGGTCCGCAGGAATCGCCTAAGAATCCGATGCCGCAAGAGGGCATGGGGTCCGGTTTTATCGTCCGGGCGGATGGGGTCGTTCTGACCAATGCGCATGTGGTCAATGGGGCCACCGAAGTCACGGTCAGGCTTCAGGATCGCCGGGAATTTGCTGCCAAGGTGGTGGGCGTCGACAAGCTGTCCGATACCGCCGTCCTCAAGATTGAGGGCAAGGATCTCCCCGTCGTGCCCATTGGTAACCCCAGTACCACGCGCGTAGGTGAATGGGTGATGGCAATTGGTTCGCCGTTCGGATTTGAAAATACGGTCACCGCAGGCATCGTCTCGGCCAAAGCCCGGTCCCTTCCGGAAGAAGGCTATGTGCCCTTCATCCAGACCGATGTGGCCGTCAATCCCGGAAACTCGGGTGGCCCTCTCCTCAATACCCACGGCGAGGTCATCGGCATCAACTCGCAGATCTATACCAGTTCGGGTGGCTATCAGGGCCTCTCCTTTGCCATTCCGATCGATGTCGCTCTGGATGTCGAGCGCCAAATTCTCGAAAAGGGGCACGTGACCCGCGGTCGTCTGGGGGTTTCCGTTCAGGATCTAAGCCAGGGGCTTGCCGAATCCTTCGGTCTTGAAAAACCCGAAGGCGCCCTGGTCGGCATGGTGCCCCCCGATGGTCCAGGGGCCAAGGCCGGAATCAAGCCGGGTGATGTCATTCTCGCCCTCAACGGGGAAAAGGTCATCGATTCGCGGGAGCTTCCCCCGAAAGTCGCCATCTTGAAACCCGGTTCCGATGCCCTTTTGAAAATCTGGCGCGACGGCAAGGCCATGGATCTCAAAGTCACGGTTGCAGATCTCGATGATGCGCCGAAACCGGAAGCGGCTCCCAAGGCCGAAGCCAAGGCACAAAAGCCGGGCCGCCTCGGTTTAGCGATCCGCCCTCTGTCCCCTGAGGAGCGTCAAAAGCATGGGGTTGAGGGTGGGCTGATGATCGAAAAAGCGGTTGGCCCGGCTCAAAAGGCCGGCATCCTCAAGGGCGATGTGCTTCTGGCCGTCAACGGGGAACCGGTTTCTGATGTCGAAACACTCAAGAAGTTGGCCGAGAAAGCGGGTCAGCATGTTGCTCTCCTGATTGAGCGTCAGGGCAACACGCTTTTCATCCCTTTGAATCTCTCCAAGGAAAAATAAATGGATTTTTTTCGGTGGGTTTGTGGGGACAACCCTGTGGACCCATCGGCCTTGGCTCTGTGGATAAGCGGTGAATGAATTTGGACCTTCCATCAAAGGTCCACTTATCCACAAGGTGTCGAGGATGACTTTGCCCCCTTTTCCACAGGTCCAAGATGTGGCAACTGACTGTTCATTAACGCCCTTTTGACTTATCCACAGAAAGGGGCCTCACTAAGAACTACCATAAAGAAAAATCTTTATATTTCATAATGTAAGGATCCTTTTTCTTCCTAAGGAGCAAGTTGCGAGACCTCTCCTCAGGCCCTATGATGGTTCCCATCCTCCTTGGCAAAACACATACACCCATGATCATCAGTGTGCTGAATCAGAAGGGTGGGGTCGGCAAAACGACCCTGTCGATCAATCTGGCATCCGCCTTTGCCCTTGCCGGAGGGAAAACGCTGCTGATTGATGCCGATCCCCAGTCCAGTGCATTGGATTGGCAGGCCAGCCGTCAGGGAGAAAGCCTCTTTCCAGTGGTCGGCATGGCCCGAGCGACCCTCCACAAGGACGTTCCTGGCTTTGGGAGCCAGAACAGTCATGTGGTGATTGATGGACCGCCGCGAGTCAATGATCTGGCCCGTTCCGCCATCATGGCCAGTGATCTGGTGATCATTCCCGTCCAGCCCTCCCCCTACGATATCTGGGCTGCGGATGAGATTGTCAAGCTGATCCAGGAGGCGATGATCTACAAGGCCGATCTTAAGGCGCGCTTTGTCGTTAATCGGCTGGTCAGTAACACGGCGATCGGACGGGAAGTCGCCGATGCCCTCAAGGATTATCCCTTCGACGTTTTCAAGACGGTCATCACGCAACGGGTGGTCTTTGCCGAAAGTGCCGCCGCCGGTCTTTCGGTTCTCGAGTTTGCCCCTAAAAGCCCTGCGACCCTTGAGATCCAGGCGTTGGTGAGTGAAATCGAAGCCACGTTGTCCTGACCTGCGGTTCGGACTTATTCCAGTCCCAGCCCCGCCTGTTTTGCCGTCCAGTAAAAATAAATGAACCACGCCATCAGATGGATGGCGATAATCCCACGAAGAATCCAGACGTAGGTGGTGACCCGCGTCTTGTGGCGGAAATCGTTTTGCGCGATCAGGGCACCGGGCCATCCGCCCATGAACTCGAGCGTATGCAGATAAATTTCCGGAACCCGCCAGCGGTGTGTGGCCGCATGGGCCTTGTCGGTCCCATAGAGAAACATCACCAGGATACTGAGGATCCAGTAGGCAAAGAAGGGAATCGGGTTCTTGGCCAGCACGAGAAGGTAACCCGAAAGGACCAGGGGCGTGATGATCAGGAGGTTGACCATGACGGATCGGGGTCTTGGGTTTAGCCTGAAATTTTGGCCTTTGGGTGAGGGTGGGGGCTCAAGGGAGGGAATCAGGGCAAAGGCAGCCCGTTTTCGTCCGCTCGTGCCAACATGGGGTCTGAAGTGGACTTCATCCCCCAGTTCTGGACGGCGAGGCAATCCCTTTTTGAATGTGCTGATGTGAACGAAATAGTCATCCTCCGTTCCCTCAGGCCGAATAAAGCCAAAGCCCTTGAGGTCATTCCACATGACCAGAAGCCCTTTTTGCATTGGAAGGCCGGGTTTGGATTTTCGTGATGCGCTCAAGGCCATGTTGGGGATGAAAATTTTGGGGTCTGTGGGAACTGAAGTTGCACGATTATCGCAAAAACCGGGATCACAAGGCCGGGTTTCGAAGCGCAATCAGGCCAGAAAAGTTATACCAGCGAAAGAAAGGTTCCACGCAGGTAAAACCGTTGCGGGCGAGGAGTTCTCGGTTTTCAGACTCATGATAGGGCACCAGAATATTTTCAAGGGCCTCTCGTTTTTGCGAAATCTCCATGTCGCTGTAGCCGTTCCGTCGTTTGAATCCGTAGTAGTTCTTGATGAAAAGGCGGTTCAGCGCGGAATGTTCACTCAGAACTTTTTCGACCAGAATCAGACACCCTCCGCTCCGGGTTCCCTGAGCAATCTGCGCCAGTAGCTGATCCCGGTAGATCGGGCGGACAAACTGGAGTGTGAGATTGAGGACCACGACCGAGGCATTTTCGATGGGAAGCGCCTCTTCCAGATTGGCTTCAATGAGTTCGACCGGGTGATTTAAGGGATGCGCTTTGAATTTTGCCTGGGCCCGGGCCAGCATCTCCGGTGAGGAATCCATTCCGATGAGTGTGACAGGGTCCTCGATGACGTGATCGAGATGTTGCAGTGTGGTCCCCGTCGAGCAGCCCAGGTCATAGATTCTGGTATTCGGGACCGCAAAATCCTTGGCAATCTCCCCCATCATGCGCTGAATTTCGCTGTAGAAGGGGACGGATCGATCCAACATATCGTCAAAGACCCGCGCGGTTTCCGAGCCAAAATCAAAATCATTGACCACGGGGAGGGGATCTTTAAATTTTTCGTCTTTTTGGGTCATGCGCGTGAGGCGTGAAGTCGTCTTTGATAGAAAAAAATCAGGGTCAACAGCATAAAGACCCACGTGCAGGAAAGATAACCGATCACTTGGTCATAGGTCCCGATCAGGAAGATCCAGGGGGAGTAGGGATGAAGCAGGGTCAGGGGCTTGAAAAGTTTAATGACAAAGACCCATCCCGCATGAAGGCCGATGGAAAAGAAAAGCCCGCCCTTGAAGAAAAGCCGCACGGATCCCAAAAGGATCCCGGCTAGAAAAAGAGCGAGAAACGATCCTGGATCAGCAAAAGGAAGGTGTGAAAACCCATCCAGCGCAATTCTGAAACCGGTATCCCACCCGACCAGGGAAGGCTCTGTGGTCCAGTGGGTCCCGATGAAATGAAGCGCTGCATAGTCGAGGGCCGAGATCACGATGGCCACACGAGGGCCTGCCATGCGCATCAAAATGGCGATCAAAGCCCCGCGAAAGAGGGTTTCTTCAAGCAGCGCTACACCCAACCCCGCACCTGCGGCTGAAAGGGCGGCTGCCGTAATATGAATCAGGCCCATATCCGGTATCTGGGGCGTTCGAACGCCAAAGGAGATGAGGAGAAGGCCGTGCAGGCTGAGGGTCAAAACCCCGAGTCCAAATCCCCGGAAAAGGCCAGAAAAGGACCCCTTTTGAAGCCCAAATTCGGCGCGTTTTAAAGCCAGATGCCGGCTGATCGGAATGAGTCCCAGCAACAGAAAACCCTGCCCGATCCGACTGACGAGGGATCTGAAAAAACTGATGTCGCCATCACCAAAAAGCCGGAACAGCGGGTAGGAGATCACCGCGGACAGTAAGGCGGAGGCCAGCAGATAGCCCCAGGGAATGATCAGGCCCTTGATCCAGGCAGACGGATGTTTCATCTGGATTTAGGCGGCGGAGGTCTGCGATTCACGGCTATCGCGCCAGATGGACATGAGGACGGCCATGATGGTCGGTCCAAGGAAAAGGCCGACAAAGCCAAAACTCTCGATGCCCCCCAGGATCCCCAGAAGCGTCCAGATGAAGGGCAGTCGGACCTGATTTCCGATCAGTTTGGGTTTGACGTAATTATCGGCAAGGATCACAACCAAGAGGCCGTAGACCAAAAAAGCGATCCCTGCGGCAACCGCACCTTCCGAGATCAAGACGAGCGCCGCAGCGAAGGAGATCAGCTTGGCGGCAAAAGGGATGAGGGCGACAAGACTCGTCAGGACGCCAAAAAGGGCCGCATGCTGAAAGCCCGCTAAATGGAAACCAAACCCCAAGGCGACGCCCTGACCCAAGGCCACGAGCACGATGCCATTGACGGTCGCCCGAACGGCATTGGCGGCATGACGCACGTGTCGATCGCCATTTTCCCCAAAGAGGCGTTCGGCCTTTTTCAAGACTTCCTCCTTCAACATATCGCCGTTCAGGAGAATGAAGAAAAAGACCACCAGGGTAAAAAAGGCCGAAGCCAACCGATGCACAATAAAGGCCGCCAGAACGCGGGTATAGCCCGGAAGATGGCTGCTAAAAAGGACGTGCGCCAGATCTTTAAACGACTCAGCGCTGCCGAGCCATTGGTTCCAAAGATGAACGAGCTCGGCGCCTGCCAGAGGAATGGTTTCCAGCCAAAGGGGCGGTGCAATGCCTTCGACTTGCGCTGAGTGGATGAGACTGATCAGCGACTGCATTTCCTTCAAAAGACGAACCAGCCCATAGCTGACCGGTCCATAAAGCAGAATGGCCATCCCAAGCGTCATCCCAAGGGCTGCATAGATAACGCCCCGGGGACCTGGCGAAAGGTTTTTTCGGATCGCGTCGTACAATGGCCAGAGCGTCAGGGAAAAGACGATGGCCCATACGATGGGGAGGAGAAAACCGTGAAGGGTCCAAAGACCGAGGGCGAGAATGCCGATGGTTGCGGCCCAACGGGCACGTACTTGGGTCAGTGTGGGCATGAGGCGCAGGTTTTTTTCTCGGATGAGCTGAAGGCGAATGCCTGTTATTGAACCATAAGGATACGCCCGAACATGTGGCTGAGCGAACCTCTGAAGCTTTCACTGACCCACGATCTGTCGACTCCCCCTCAGATCGCTTCGCTTGAAGCGAATGAGGCGCATCTTTTTTGTTACCCCGTGATCCCCTTTGAGAGTCTTGCCATTGAAAAAGGGTATCTCGATGTGCTTTCGATCGAGGAACAAGAGCGTGCCTTTGCGATCAAGAGTCCTGAAAACCGGCGGGTTTTTATTCAAGCGCGGGCCCGCCTTCGCTGGCTTTTAGGACACCCCCTCGGAATTCCGCCGCAAGAAATTCCCCTGGTGATCGGTCCCTATGGGAAACCCCATCATGCGCTCCATGAAATCGAGTTCAATCTTTCTCATACCGAAGGCCACATTCTGATGGGGATGGCCCGAGGGATGGCGCTTGGGGTGGATGTGGAGTATCCAAAGCCAACGCGGCGACTCGAAGGGCTGATTCGGGAGGTCTTCTCGAGCCGAGAACAACGCTGGTTTGAGGATCTTTCAGACACGGAGCAGCACGCATTGTTCTTGCGTGGCTGGACCTTGAAGGAAGCCTGGGTCAAGGCGACGGGGCGTGGGATTGCGGCAGGCCTCTCCCGGGTGGAGATCCGGGAGGATTTTCAGGGGTTTGAGGCCGTTCCGGAGGGCGATCCTCGGGACTATCAGGTCTTTGAATCCGAGATCTTGAGGGCACGAATCGCCATGGTCATTCGAGGGGAAGCCCGCAGGGTCCTTTACTATCGGGGCGTCTTCGAATGCTAAAGCGAGAGTCTTTAGTGTCCCGAGGGCTCAACCCCTTCGACCGGAAAGGATTTCCCGAAATTTAAGATGTCGTTGGGATCAAATTGCGCCTTGATGGCGCGCATCAAGTCCAAGGTGCCCGAATCGAGTTCGCGGTCCACAAAGTCCCTCTTGGCAATCCCAACGCCATGCTCCCCTGAAAGGGTTCCGCGGAGCGAAAGCACCAGAGAAAAAAGATCGTCGAGGCAGCGATGGGCCCTTTCGGTTTCGCCCGGTTTGGCGGGATCATAAAGAAGGTTGACATGGATGTTGCCATTGCCGGCGTGGCCAAAGTTCACGATCAAAAGATCATGGGTTTTGGACAGCGCATCGATGCCCCGAATCAGATCCGGAAGTTCGGTGACGGGAACGACCACATCTTCATTGATCTTCTTGGGCGCGGCCTTTCGAAGGGTGGGAGAAAGCGCTTTTCGGGTCTGCCAAAGGGCTTCGACCTCGGCCTTGGATTCCGCCACATCAAAGCTTAAAAGCCCCGGATTTTCTGCCGCCTTTCGGATGCTATCAATCTGAACCGGGAGGGCCTCGCTAAACCCATCGACCTCAATCATCAGAAGCGCTCCCGCATCCTCGGGAAGCGCCACAGTCGAGTATTTTCGGACCAGGCGGATGGCATTGCCGTCAATAAATTCAAGGGCACAAGGGACCGCAGGTTGCGCCATGATGCCGGCAATGGCCTCGGCTGCAGAGCCAACATCCCGGTAGACCGCCCGAACCGTTCGCTGATCGCCGGGAAGCGGCGTCAGCTTCAGGGTGGCTTGCGTGATGATTCCCAAGGTGCCTTCCGATCCGATCATCAGGCGCGTCAGGTCATAGCCGACAACGCCCTTCGTGGTAAAGACGCCGAGGCGAAGGTCTTCGCCGCCGCCGGTAATGACGCGAAGTCCCAGGGTATTCTCCCGCGGGGTTCCATATTTGACGGCCTTGGGCCCTGCGGAGTTGTAGGCGAGATTCCCGCCGATGCTACAGAAAGCCGCACTGGTGGGATCGGGGGGCCAGAAGAAGCCGTGTGGCCTTAAAAAATCCTGGACGGCCTGATTGGTGATCCCCGGCTCGACGATGAGGAAGCGGTTATCTTTTGAAAACTCCACAATCCGGTCCATGCGCTCGAAAGAAGCGACGATCCCCTGACGGAGCGGGACTGTGGCCCCGGTCGTCCCGGTTCCGCGGCCGCGAGCGGTTAAAGGAATTTTTTCCTGGTTGCAGAATGTGACCAGAGCAAGGGTTTCCTCATGACTCAGCGGAAAGACCACGGCATCGGGAAGCCGTTGGATCTTGCTGTTGTCATAGCCATAGACCCAGCAATCGGCGGGATCGGTGAGGACCCGCTCGGGACTGAAGATGGCCTCAAGCGCATCCACCTGTGAGGGATTCAAGGGCATCCGGTCATTCTCCAAAAAGCTGGAGGTCAATAAGATCACACAGGCAATGGGTCACGACCAGGTGGACCTCCTGAATCCGCGCGGTCGATTCGGAGGGAACCCGGATCTCGATATCACTCTCACGCAGCAAGGGGGAGAGGGGTCCGCCGTCCTTTCCGGTCATGGCAATGATGGTCATGTCCCTGTCATGGGCGGCTGAGACGGCCCGAAGAAGATTGCGGGAATTTCCGCTGGTGGTGTAGATCATCAGGACATCATTCGCCTGACCCAAGGCCCGGATCGGCTTGGCAAAGATTTCCTCAAACTCATAGTCGTTCGCGATGGAGGTCAATGCTGCAACATCGCCCGTCAGCGCGATGGCGGGAAGTCCCGGGCGGTCGCGCTCAAAACGATTAAGGAGTTCGGAGGAAAAATGCTGGGCTTCGGAAGAGGAGCCGCCGTTGCCGCAGGAAAGGATTTTGCCGTCATTCAAAAGACATTGCGCAAGGCAACGGGCGGCCAGATCGATGCGGTCGGACAATCGAACGACACTGTTCTCGATGGCTTCCTGGTGGAGCGTAAATTGTTGAATGATCCGGTCTTGATAAGGCATGAAGGTCCTGAAAAGGTCGCTGGCGTTAAAAAACGCCGGGTGAAGGTTTGGAGGCCGCGGCGTCATTGGGCGCAAGCCCCTGAACGATGGGGAGGGCTTTTTCGAAACGGGCACAGGTCAATTGTCGAGAGACTTTTTGATCCTGCCCGACCCGAAGGATGCCCGTCGCGCCTTCGAGACTGAAATCCGGCCTCAGGCCAGAACGCGTTTCGGTGAAAAGGCGGTAGCCATCCAAACCAAAGGCAATGAGTCGGCCGGCGTCGGGCGTATCGGCGGGTGCCCTGGCCATGAGACTCTGCGCGGAAAGGGGCCCACCGGTTTCGGGTGCAAGAAGGAAAGGCATGTCGCAAAAACCGACATTATGCAGGGCCGCATTCGAGGGCGCATCGGCGCGGCCATCGTAGACTTTAGCTGGGGCCCAGATCGCCACTTGCGTTGCGGTCATGAGATTGGGGGTGATGGCTCTGGCATCTTCAGGATCGGCAATCATGAGGATGATGCCATCCTTCGGCAGGGCTGGAAGATCACGACTGATTTCGCCCAAGCGCTCGCCTCGGGGGGTAAAGCTGACTTGTCCCAGGATCGAACCGCCCTTTTCCCGCCAGATCCGATCAAAGTGTTGTCCCAAGCGCTGTCCGAAGGGGGTCTGCGGAATCAGGATGACGGCGGTACGCCCCCCCTCGGACCAGATTTCAGCGGCGAGCTGTTCTACGTCCGTCTCCGGGGTCAGACCGAATTCGATGAGCCCTGAAGGGCTAGGGCCCGGCACCTGATTCAAGGCGATCATGGGCACATGAAGGTCCTTGATGTCCAGAATTTGGGTCAGGTCGTCTTTGACCAAAGGGCCTATAAACCCCACGGCGCCGGCCTGTTGCAATTCCGTAAGGCGGTGAGGGAGATCCCCCGTCGAGGTATCCACGAATTCCAGCCGTGCTTTTCCCTCACGTTTGTCCGCTTCAAAAGCGGCCTCAAGACCCAGGCGAACGGCCTCGGAGGCTTTGGCGTAAGTCCCTCCGAGAGGCAAAAGGACGCCAATAAAGGGACCTTGGGGGCGGCTTTCAGCCGGAGGAACCCCGGCCGGTCCCGGGGAAGGATCCGGCTTGGCCGCGTTTCCAAGATGTTTGGCGAGGAAGCTTGGGCTGACGCTCAGGCTGGGGAAACGCTCCCGCCAAACGGCCAGGGCGCTTCGTTTTTCCGCTTTGGGTGTCGCCCGTATGATTCGCATGAGAGCCAACCAGCCGGCCATGTCCTGATCATCGCGGGGACCTCCTTCCAGCTGCTGAGCCGGAAGCCGTCCTAAGGCCTCGAAGATGGCCTCATCGTTACGCGTGAGATCTTCAGGTTTGGTGAGCCATTTGCCGAGGGTGAGACGTTCGCGAGCCGAGCCTTTCATGTCACCGAGTTGGTTGAGAGCAGACGCACGAAGCAGACTGTAATTCTTCTGATCGGCATCGGAAAGAGTCGAATCCGTTAGACTGTTGAGGTGAGCGATGGCGCTTCGGGCATCGCCTTCATTCAGGTCAAGGCGGCTCTCAAGAAGCGCCAGCCGATCGCGATCCGCGGCACTGAGCGCCTTGGGATCGATGGTCCCGACCGTCTTTCGGGCGTAGCCGGTGTCTCCTGCACGAAGCGCCGTATCTGCCGCTTCAAGTTGCCAGTGATCCGGGTTCTTGCCGCTTCGGGCCAGTCGCTCATAGCGCGCCAGAGCCCCTTGAAGATCGCCGGATTGGATGAGTGCCGCGGCCTCGGGATCAGGGCCCGGCGCCGGATTAGCGGTGAACTTCGAAAGACCCGTCTGGCACCCGGCGAATCCCAGGGTAAGACAGCACAACAAGACACAACGGCGAAATGACATGGAGAATTCTCCCGATCGGCGGCCTTCGAGAAGCCCGGAAAAGAGGCCTGAAGCCGGCCTACTATACCTAGTCGCAACACCCATCGGCAATCTTGGGGATCTGAGCTTTCGCGCCCTTGAGACCCTCAAGGCGGTGGATCGCATTGCGTGTGAGGACACCCGGACCAGCCGTCAGCTTCTGGATCACTACGGGATCGACAAGCCCTTGGTGGCCTTTCATGCCCATAACGAGGACAAGACCTCGGAGCGGCTGGTCGAAAGAATGCTCCAGGGTGAACATCTGGCGCTGGTTTCTGATGCCGGGACCCCGCTCATTAACGATCCGGGATATCCCCTGGTGGTTCATGCACGGTCCTTAGGCATTCGCATCGTGCCCATTCCAGGTCCCTGCGCACTCATTGCTGCCCTCTCCGCTTCCGGATTGCCCTCCAGCCGATTTGCGTTTGAAGGCTTTCCACCGCGTAAATCCGGTGCGCGAAAGGCCCTTTTTGAAACCTTGGTCAAAGACCCTCGAACGCTGGTTTTTTATGAATCCTCGCACCGAGTGCTGGAGACATTGAAAGATCTGGCGGAAATCTTCCCCGACGCGAGGCGCTTGGTCATTGGACGGGAGCTCACCAAACGGTTTGAAACGATTTGTGCGACCACCGTTAGGTCGGCTGCAACGGTCGTCGAGAGTGATGCCGATATGCAGAAGGGTGAATTTGTCTTGGTCGTTGAGGGGGATGATCCCAAAGACAAGGCGGACGGCATTTCAACAGAGGCCCTCAAAGTGCTAACGGTGCTATTAAGAGAGCTTTCGGTTCGGTCGGCCAGCCAGATGGCAGCCGAGATCACGGGTGAGCGCCGTGAGACGCTGTACCGGGAGGCACTGCGTCTCAGTAGCGAAACCTAAAGCGGGATCAGTGCGCGGGCTGAGAAACGGGCGTTACCGCTGGCGTCAGGGTCCGACTCGCGCGCTCGCTGTTTCTTAGAGGCTGCGCCGATGAGGGCTTGGTGTCGGTGTTCTTGCTCTGATTTTCAGCGCCAAGGCCCACGAGGTTTTCCCAGCTGCCGTATTTCACAAGATCAGGGTCACCCGCCGCGATGCGCTTTGCGACTTCGGCACGCGCAAGGTCAATGATTTCCTCAGGGGACTTTCCATCGACATAAGGCAGGAATGCATCCGGGCCTTCCTTGGACTTGATCACACCCAGAACGCCATAGGACGTCTCAAAGATGTGTTGCTGCTGCGTCGTCATGTAACGCTTCAGCTTCTTGACGGAGTTCGCGGCAGACCTCTGGCTCGAGCCGTCGATCCCGCGGGCGTTTTGTGTAAAGGCGGACATGAAGTACATCACGGCCAGAAGGCCCATGGCCCAAAATACATATTTCATAACGGTACCACCAAGAATCGAAATGCCAGTAGAGAATGGCCGTCACTATAGGGTTGGGGGGACTACCCCGTCAAAAACGGCACCCTTGAGGTGCCCTTGAGCACCCACGCTCAGACTCAGACACCCAAAATGAGGATTGGTTCAGCGGCTCCCGCCGTAGCCCATGGCCCGGCGTGCCAGAAGCCTTTTGGCGAAAGGCAGACGGTCAAAGGTTAAAAGAGCCAGGTTGCGAAGGGCGACCAGGGGTGGAAGCTCATTGGAAAAGATCCGAATCAGGCTATCGGTAAAGCGGATGACTGTTGCGAGATCGCCCTTGCGGGCCGCGGCGTACTGCGAAAGAAAACCCGCATCACCAATGTCTTCTCCCAGCCGATGGCGAGCCGCGATGCGTTCCGCGAGGACGGCGGCATCCCGAAGCCCCAGATTGAAGCCCTGACCTGCCACGGGGTGAATGGTGTGCATGGCATTGCCAATGAGGACCACGCGGTCGTCTGTCATCTGCTCTGCGCGGATCAGCTTTAATGGAAAACCTTGCGGCTTTCGAGACAATGCCAAGTTCCCAAGCCAGTGCCCAAAAGCATCCTGAAGCTGGGCGACGAATTCGTCATCCCCCTCCCTCAAAACCTCGGCCGCATCGTCGGAGGTCAGTGTCCAGACCACAGAGCAACGCTTGGGACCCAACGGAAGGATCGCCAGCGGGCCGGAGCGGGTAAAGCGCTCAAAGGCGGTTCCCTGATGGTCTTTCGAGGTGGTGACTTCGGTGACGACCGCCGTCTGTTGGTAGTCCCTGACCGATTGGGGAATGCCGAGGAGCGAGCGGACGGTCGAGTTACCGCCATCTGCGGCCACGACCAGCCGTGCGGAGAGGACGTGATCCTGATCCCCGCAGCGAAGGGAGACCAAAATACGCTCAGGTCCAGCTTTAAGGCTCAGGATTCGGGCCGGCTGGAAGGCGGTAATGGCCTCTTCAGAGGCCATGGCCTCTGCAATGGACTGTTCAAGTCCTCGGGCGACGACGACATGGCCTAAAGCATCAACGCCGCGATCCTCGGCATCCAGTCGTGCTTTTCCGAAGTGACCCCGGTCGGAAACGTGAATTCGTCGGATCGCTGCAGCGTCTGCTTCGACCGCGGCAAAGACGCCAAGGCCCCGAAGCGCCTGAACGGTGTTGCGCGAGAGCGCGAGAGCGCGATCGCCACTGGCGGCAACCGCCCGCTCCGCCTCCGTTTGTGCCTCGATGACGGCCACCTTGAGCGGCGTCCCCCGGAGAGCCAGCGCCAGGCTCCCGCCCACGAGACCCCCGCCGACGATGATGAGATCAAAATCGGTCGTCATCGGAAGGCGGCCATCAGGTTTTCGATGTCTTGCGCCCGTTTGGGGAGATCCTGTGTCAGAACCTCACATCCCTCAGGGGTGACGAGGACATCGTCTTCAATCCGTATGCCGATGCCATGGAAGGCCGGATCCACATCAGGGCATCCGGGGGCCACATAGAGTCCCGGCTCGACGGTTAGCACCATCCCGGCTTTGAGTGGCCGCCAGTCCCCCTGGACCCGATAGGCGCCAACATCATGCACATCCATGCCGAGCCAATGGCCGGTTCGGTGCATGTAGAACTTTCGGTAAGCCTCCGAACGAATCAGGGATGCCGGTTTGCCTTTCAGCAGGCCCAATCGCACCAGTCCCTCCGTCAGAACCCTGACGGCGGTGTCATGGGGCGCATTCCATGGGGCTCCGGGGCGAATGGTCTCAATCGCGGCCAATTGCGCATCAAGAACGAGATCGTAAAGCTGACGTTGCGCCGGACTGAATTTGCCACTGATGGGAAAGGTTCGGGTAATGTCAGAGGCGTAGTTTTGGTATTCCGCACCTGCATCGATCAGGAGGAGATCACCCGCCCTGAGCTGCTGATCATTTTCGGTGTAATGAAGGACACAGGCATTCTCCCCACCGGCGACGATGCTGGGATAGGCGAGGGTTCGCATGCCGTTTCGGGCAAATTCATGCGAGAGCTCGGCCTCGATGTCATATTCATAAAGGCCCGGTCGGGTGGTGCGCATCGCCCGAAGATGCCCAAGGACCGAAACCGCGGCGGCTTTTCGCATGACCCGAATTTCCTGAGGCGACTTGATCAGGCGCTGTTCGTGAATCAGGGGCTCGATATCGGTGAAGGTTCCGGGAGGGACCGTGCCGGATCGGGCCTCATGGCGAAGGGTTCGGACGGCGCCAAAGACGGCCTCGTCGAGTTCTGCATCTTGGCCGATGGGAAAATAGACCTGCTCACAATCGCGAAGTAGCCGTGGCAGTTCCGTCTCCAGAGTGTCGATCGGGTAAGCGGCATCGGCACCGTGGTCCGCGATCGCGCCCTCTAGCCCTGCGTGGCGGCCTGTCCAGATCGCCTTTTCGGGATCGAAGGGACGGCAAAAGAGAAGAAAGGGACCTTCCTTTCGGCCAGGCACCAGAACTGCGACGGCTTCAGGTTCGTGAAAGCCGGTCAGGTAATGAAAATCGCTGTGTTGCCTGAAGGGGTATTCAACATCCCGATTTCGAATCACGGCCGGGGCACTCGCGATAATCGCGATGCTGTTCTTTTTCATCGCCTTCATCAGGCGACGCCGGCGCTCCTTGAATTCGCGGGAGGGAAGAGGGGCCATTTTCAGTGTCGTCCTTCGGGTGTCACGGCATCTAGCTCACTTTGGATCACCTGAACGCCCACGCGGACATATTCAGTGAGTTCGGCATACGCTTCTTCGTCGGCTTCTTCTGCGCTTTGGGCATCCAGCCGGACAATTTCCAGAAAATCGCGCAGGATTTCACTGGATTCGCCAGGCCAGTCGCTGGTCTCCCCCGAGTAGCCAAGGCCCTGAAGGAAGCCATGGCACCATTCGCCCAGGGCAAGGGCACGACTATCGAGGGACTCCTGGTCATCCGGCAAAAGCGGCTGGAAGCTGAAGTCGGTATCCGTCAGTTGTCGACGGGTTTGACGATAAAGGGCCTCAAAGGTTTCACGGTCATATTCGCCTTCCCTGGGCGTTTCTTCCCCGAAGAAATCCTCAAGCCATTGGGCGGGGTCCGTCGTGGTGTCCATACAGAGCATGCCCGAGAGATGCCCATGGACTTCCGCAGCCGTCCCAGAGAGTTCACCCCGGACCATGAGATCCTGGATGGTGTCAAAATCGAGATCAACAGACATGGCTTACCTTGTCGGCCTTTGCTGAATTCTTTATCCTAACATCCGTGATCCCCCTCCCCAATCCCTATCCGCAAGAGACGTCATGAGCGAATCCACCACGCCCGTTAAGGTCCAGATTCTCGGCAAGGAATATCCGGTTTCGTGTGAAGCGGATGAGCAGCATGAGCTGTTGCTAGCGGCCCGTTATCTCGATGAGAAGACCCGGGAAATTCGAGATGGTGGTCGGATTATCGGCACCGAGCGCATTGCGGTCATGGCCGCACTGAACATTGCGCATGAGCTTTTGCAGTTAAAGCAACGCCGCATTGACTGAACCGGTTCCCCCCCGGCCGCTTTACCGGCTACAATCCGCGCCGGGTATTTCCTGCAGCGTTCGAGACTCGCTGGGTTACTTCTTGAGCCTAATCTAAAACCCCGGGAGCTTCCGGCGGTTGATGTGCGCAAGTCCGCCCCGAGCGGAAAGCCTGATTCGACCATCGCTGATCCCACCTGAACCATTGGTTCAAGGGCGAAAGCGTGTCACGGCGCAGGCGGGAGATACCTTCTTCTCAACCGGTGAGTTCGGCCGAAAGATCCTGAAAAATCTTCAATGTCTCCTCAGCTGTCCGACGCCACGTAAACGTCTTGGCCCGCTGAATGCTGGCCTGACGCAATCGTTGATGCAGCGCATCGTCGTCGATCAACGCCGAAAAGGCTGCGTGAATGGCATCACAGTCATAGGGATCGACCTGAATGCCGGCATCGCCAACCACCTCAGGAAGTGAGGAGCAATTCGAGGTAATGACCGGGGTTCCTGAAGCCATCGCTTCAAGGGGCGGAAGGCCAAAGCCCTCGTAGATCGAGGGGTAGACCAAGAGTTTCGCGCCGGCATAGAGCGCGTTCATGCTGTCATCCGGAACAAATCCCAAGATCTTGGCTTCGCCTGCATCAACGAGCCGCGTGATGGCCTCCTCGAACTCGTGATTCAACCAGCCCTTCATGCCGGCAATGGCCAGCGGGTAGTGTCTGCGGGTTTCTTTGGGTAATGCGCTATAGGCGGTAATGGCGCGCGCCAGATTTTTGCGGGGCTCAAGGGTTCCGACCGCGAGGAGATAGCGTCCATGGGTCAGCCCCAGCGCCGCCAGAGACGGGGCCGTGGCCTCTGGGCCCATGGGCTGGTAGTTGTCCCGAACGCCCTCAAGGGTCACGAAGGTCTTGGATTCGGCTTCGGGAAAGTAGTTAATGACCTCTTGGCGGGCAAATTCTGAAACCGCGATGATGCGCCTGGCTTTGGCCACGGCCTCTGGAATGCGTTTGGAAAAGATTTCGACCCATTTTGGGCGGTGGGTCTCTGGAACACGCAGAACCGAGAGGTCGTGGATGGTGATAACCGTGGGAAGCGGGGTTCGAAAGGGAATGAAGTTTGGCTCGTGATAGAGGCTTCCTTTCCCAAGACCCTGCGATGCGGTCAAAAACGTGAACTTTCGCGCGACATTCATGGCCATCCGACTGGGGTAGGTCGGATGTGCCAATCGCTCAAGGGCATTGGCGAATTCGCCGCCGCCGGTCTTGAGTTCTTTCGAATAGTGATATCGGTAATAAAAACGGCAGGGCGTCTGTAAGTTCAGCATCTCCCGATAGAGCTGGTAGGTGTACTGGCCGACACCTGAAAGGGGATGCAGAAGGGGCTGAGCGTTAACCAAGATCTTCATGGAGGGGTTCTATCGTTTTTTCCCAAGGATAGCATTGCCAAAAC
This sequence comes from Methylococcaceae bacterium, assembly GCA_044350805.1. Taxonomy (GTDB): domain Bacteria; phylum Pseudomonadota; class Gammaproteobacteria; order Methylococcales; family Methylococcaceae; genus UBA6136. The sequence goes on along the minus strand of JBILGU010000005.1, from coordinate 87,669 downwards.
GTAGCATCCTCAGGGATAAGGTTTTCCTCGTCCTGCCGGCGGGTTAGGATGCGCCAAAGACCCATGTTGAAGAGATCGACCCGATGAAGTACTGGCTGATGAAATCAGAGCCTGAGGCCTTTGGCATTGATGACCTTGTAAGCCGTCCAGATCAAACCGAACCCTGGGATGGTGTTCGCAATTATCAGGCACGCAACATGCTCAGAGACGAGATGCAGGTGGGAGATGAGGTCCTCTTTTATCACTCCAACTGCAAGGAGCCTGGCGTGGTCGGCGTGGCCCGAATCGTTAAGGCAGGTTACCCTGATGATACGGCCCTGGATCCGGATTCCAAATACCATGATCCCAAGAGCACCCCAGAGCGCCCCATCTGGTTTCGCGTGGATGTCGCTTTGGTCCGAAAGCTCAAGCGAACCATCGGTCTTTCCGAATTAAAACGCTATCCGGAACTCGCCGATCTGGCCTTGGTCCGAAAAGGCAATCGTCTCTCGGTGATGCCGGTCGGCGAGGCGGAATATCACTTTATCCTGGAGCTCGAATGAGTTGGCTGTACCTTGTGACCGCGGGCCTTTTTGAAATTGGCTGGCCGATCGGCATCAAAATGTCGCTCAATCCCGGTTCAAGAATCGTTGGGATCGTCATCGCGGCCCTTTGCATCGGATTGAGCGGTTTTTTCATGTGGCTGGCGCAGCGTGAAATCCCCATGGGGACCGCTTATGCGGTTTGGACCGGGATTGGTGCCGCCGGGACTTTTCTCGTCGGTGTCATGGTCTATGGCGACCCTGCAAGCCTTGGCCGTTATCTCGGTGTGCTGCTGATCGTGAGTGGGGTCGCGGTGCTGAAGCTATCGCCCTAGTCTCTCCGGCGCTGTCCGCCGGCGAACAGGCGATAGGCCGGATTCTGGGTTTCTTCGCGGGATGAAAAGCCCGTCTCTTCGAGGAATTGGCGAAACCCCCGACGTTCCGATTTGGGAACTTCTAGCCCCATGAGGACCCGTCCGTAGGCTGCACCATGGTTTCTGTAGTGGAAGAGGCTGATGTTCCAGCGACCCTCAAGGCTTGAGAGAAAGGTCAAAAGAGCGCCGGGCCGTTCTGGAAATTCGAAGCTGTAGACCACCTCGTCCGGGAGTTCGGGAGCATGGCCTCCGACCATGTAGCGAATGTGTTCGACGGCAAGGGCGTTATCGGACATGTCGAGCACAGGATAGCCTTCTGCCTCAAGCGCTGTGATCAGTTGGTTGGAATCTTCCCGACCGGCATCGATGCCGACAAACACCCGGGCCACATCGCCTTCAAAGTACCGGTAGTTGAATTCGGTGATGCCTCGTTTTCCCAAGGCCTTGAGGAAGGCAAGAAAGCTCCCGGGGCGTTCAGGAATCGTGACCGCCATCAGCCGTTCCCGCTTTTCCCCGACTTCGGCCCTTTCCGCCACATGGCGAAGGCGACTGAAGTTGATGTTGGCTCCGCTCAGAATCGAAACCAGCGTCTCGCCTCGAATGCCGGTCTGCTCCACATATTTCTTGGCGCCAGCGACCCCGAGTGCGCCCGCCGTTTCTGCGACGGAGCGGGTATCGTCGAAAACATCCTTGATCGCTGCACAGATCTCATCCGTAGAGACGGTGACGACTTCATCGACCAGGGCATGCGCCAGATGGAAGGTTTCCTTGCCAATTTGTTTTACGGCAACGCCGTCGGCAAAGAGCCCGACCTGACGCAAGGTCACCCGTCGGCCGGCTTTCATGGCGCGGGCCAGGCAATCGGAGTCTTCAGGTTCGACCCCGATAATCCGGATTTCGGGACGAACGAACTTGATGTAGGCGGCGACTCCTGCGATCAATCCACCGCCACCCACAGGAATGAAGACCGCATGAATCTTTCCAGGGTGCTGGCGAAGAATTTCCATGCCAATCGTTCCCTGGCCGGCAATGACATCGGGGTCATCGTAAGGATGGATGAATGTCACCCCTTCTTCTTCTGAAAGACGAATGGCGTGTTGATAGGCATCGTCATAGGCATCACCGACCAGAATGGCTTCGGCACCCAATCGCCGAACCGCTTCGACTTTGATGCCCGGGGTGGTTTGTGGCATCACGATGCGCGCCCGGGTCCCAAGCTTTTGGGCCGCCAGCGCAACGCCTTGGGCATGATTGCCCGCCGATGCGGCAATCACCCCCCGGGCGAGTTGCTCCGGGCTCAGGTTCACCATTCGGTTATAGGCGCCCCGAAGCTTGAAGGAAAAGACCGGCTGCAGATCCTCGCGCTTGAGAAAAATCGGGTTTTCGAAGCGTTGACTCAAAATGGGCGCAAGATCCAAGGGGCTCTCGATGGCGACGTCATAGACGCGGGCTCTGAGAATGCGCTCAACGGTTCGGGTGAGAATCATGGGTCGTTTAAAAATCTAGATTGGCAGATCATGCCATGGCGGGACCGGAGAGGTCACGCTATCATTCGCGTTCTGATTTAAGCGCCGAATTTCCAGGTATTTACCATGACACAAGACGAACTCAAGCAAAAAGTCGCTGAAGCTGCGATCGAATACGTAAAGGGCACATCGATCATCGGCATCGGAACCGGTTCGACGACCCGCCTTTTCATCAATTGTCTGGCTGATCTCAAGAGCTCCATTGAGGGAACGGTTTCAAGTTCCAATGCCAGTACAGAGCAGCTCAAGAGTCTCGGGATTCCCGTTCTTGAATTGAACGACGTCGGCACCTTGGATGTTTATGTGGATGGGGCGGATGAAATCAACCCCCACAAGCAGCTCATCAAGGGAGGCGGTGCGGCCTTGACCCGCGAAAAGATCATTGCAGGGGCTAGCCGCAAATTCATCTGCATTGCCGATGACACCAAGTGCGTTGATGTGCTGGGTAAATTCCCATTGCCTGTTGAAGTCATCCCGATGGCACGGAGCTTCGTTGCCCGGGAAATCGTCAAGCTCGGTGGCCAACCGGTCTGGCGGGAAAACTGCCTGACGGACAATCATGGTCATATTCTGGATGTCTGGAATCTCTCGATCGTGAACCCGATTGAGCTTGAGCAGACCCTCAACAACATCCCCGGTGTGATCACCTGTGGCATCTTTGGGATGCGTCCTGCCGATGTGGTCTTGGTCGGAAGCTCAGATGGCGTCCGGAAGATCGACTGATCGCAAGAAAAGGCGCCGGTTACGATCCGGCGCCAATCTCTACCTGCATGGAGAGGTCTACGGCACGGAGGTGCTTGGTCAGACTCCCAATCGACACGTAATCGACCCCGCTCCTTGCAATCTCCGGCAAGTCCTCGATTCGGACGTTGCCTGAGACCTCAAGTTCCGCTCGACCTCTCGACCGGCGGACCGCCGCCTCCCGCATCGCCGGGGTAAATTCATCAATCAGAATCCGTTGAACCCCAGCGCTGAGGGCTTCATCCAGCTCTTCGAGTGATTCCACTTCGACCTCGATCATCACCTGACGACCAAGGTTCCGGGCCGCCTCGACCGCTAGGGTGATCGAACCGATCGCTCGAATATGATTTTCCTTGATCAAAATCCCGTCATAAAGCCCGATGCGGTGGTTATGGCAACCCCCGATCTTCACCGCATATTTTTGTGCGTTACGAAGACCTGGGAGGGTTTTTCGGGTATCGAGAATCTTGAGGGTCGTCCCCTCAACCGCTTCCGCATAGCGCTTTGAAAGCGTGGCGGTGCCTGAAAGGGTTTGGAGGAGATTCAGGGCGGTCCTTTCGCCGGTCATCAAGAGGCGGGCGGGCCCTTCAAGGCGGCAGAGCATTTCATTCGCCTCAATCCAATCCCCCTCCTGGTGGAGCCATTCGGTAACGACGCCTGAGCCCAACCGGCTGAAGACCCCATCAAACCACGCGCACCCACACAACACCATGGGCTCTCGCGTGATGACGGTTGCGGAAGCCGAAAGATGTTGGGGAAGTGTTTCGGCGGTCAAGTCACCCGTGCCGACATCTTCCGCAAGAAAGCGGTCAATGTCGGTCGGGTCTGGGGATTCACCGAGTGAAATGCCCATGGCAACGGCGGAGGCTATTTTTTCTTGCCTGCACTGGATTTTGAGGGTGCGGCGACGTCGCTGCTCGGAACCAGAGAGGGATTAATGCCATAGGCACTGAGCTTTCTGACAATGGCATCCCGCTCGGATGCGGGGAGGGTAATCAAGCCGGCTTTGCGAAGATACCCGTTTTCGCCCCAGGACCGATCGCTGACCACCTCAGAGAGATATTCCTTGAGTCCGGGAGTCCGAGCAATCGCTGACGCCTTGACGTAGAGATAAAGCGGACGGGCACCCGAATAGGTATCGCTGGAGATATTGGCATAGGTCGGTTCAACCCCATCGATCGGGATCGCGTGGACTTCCTTGAGGTGATCCTGCAAAAGCTTGTAGCCAAAGACGCCCACTTCCGGGTGACTTGCGCTGGCAATCAGGCGAATGTGTTCTTCGTCATCCCCTTCCCGGTAGATTTCATCCTCACGGATGCTGCGGCACTTGTGGAGGAGATCCGGCGTTGCTTCCTTGGCGCCCGCGGGAACCCAGGGGGCCTGTTTGCATTCAAGCTCTGAGATCAGGTCGATGAAAGCATCATAGCTAGAGGAGGTGATCGGTGGGCCCAGAATGGCGATAGGCTCTGCCGGGAGTGTGGCGCGAACATCCTTCCAGGTGTGGTTGGGGTTCAATGCCATCGCGCCATCGGGTTGTGCCAGCCATTTTGCAAAGGCCAGGCGGGCTTCTTTAGAGGTCAGTGACCAAGGCTCTACTTTTCTAGACTGAACCAGAATGAGCGCGTCATAACCGATCTTGAGCTCAACCACTTCGCCGATGCCATTTTTGCTACAGGCGTCTTTTTCTCGCGCCTTGATGGCGCGGGAGGCCAGTGCGACGTCCGGCGCTTCTGCGCCCAGACTTTCACAGAAAAGCGCGAGTGCGCCGCCGGTTCCGGAGGCCTGAATCAGGGCTTCGTGGAAGCGACCGCCTTTGGCAAAACGATCTGCAGACGCTTTGGCAAAAGGCACCACGGTGGATGAGCCGACCATCGAGACATAGCCACGCTGAAAATCGGCCTGAGTGGTGAGGGAGAGCATGGAAAGACCGAGGATCGGAATGATGCGGGCAAGTGCGCGGAGAGTCATAGGGCGAAAAATCCATGGATAAATTGTTGAGGGTTCATTTTAAGGGATTCTGATCCCCTGAAACGAATTTTGAGGGCCTTTAAATGCATAAACCCGCCAGCGGCGGGTTTATGGGAGCCGGGAGGTTGCCCTCCCGGCGGGGTCAGAGGCGGTTAACCTCAGTCACCGATCCAGCGGAGTTCGACGCGACGGTTCTTGACGCGACCGGATTCCGTGTTGTTGTCAGCGACCGGGAACTGCGTACCGTAGCCCTTGGCGAACAGCTTGTTGCTGATACCCTTCTTCTTCAGGTAGTGAGCAACAGACTCTGAACGACGCTGTGACAGGTGCAGGTTGTGCTGCTCCTTGCCCTTGACGCCTTCGAAGCTTGCGTAACCTGCAACTTCGATGTCCTTCTTGGTCGGCATCGCAACCAGCTGCTCAACCACACCGTCGAGGATGTGCTTGGCACCATCGGTCAGCTCAGCTGAGTCGAAGTGGAAGTTAACGCCACGGAGTTCCATCACGATCGGGCAACCCTGATCGTCAACCTTGGTGCCAGAAGCGGTGCCCGGGCACTTGTCGTCGCAGTCATTGACGCCGTCGTTGTCGCTGTCGCGGCTTGCGCAAGAGTCAGCAACAACCGGGGTTGAAGCAGCCTTAGCCGGCTTGTCGCCCAGCGGAATTTCGAAGCCCATGTTGACTACGAGGTCATTGAACACGCCGTTCGGATTGTAGTTGCTGCCGAGCGGGCCGTTCACGCCAGAAGTGGTCACACCGCGGTAACGGACGTCACCACGCAGCAGGAAGTTGTCAGCGAGTTCATAGGTTGCACCGGCGCCGGCTTCGAAAACGAAACCTGAGGTTGACCGGCCAGCACTGATGGTCGTGCCGCCTACGTTAACAACATTACGCGTGCTGGTGTTTGCACCACCGATGCCGAAAACGACATAAGGTGAGAAGTCATCACGGAAGAAGTAGTACTGCAGGTCGATGGTGCCGCCGGTGAAGTCGGTACGGCCCGTCTTGTAAGCACCCGGAGGGGTCAGAGCTGAGCCAGGAGCGGCCAGACCATTCTGGTTCCAACCCTGCCAGAAGCCCTTGACTTCAACATTGAAGTATTCATTGATGATCTTACCGATCGCCATGCCACCACCCCAGCCACCGGTGGTGTTACGTGAACCGGCCGGCTCAATGAATGAACCGAACGGAGCAACGTAGAAACGGTCATCGGTGAATTCGCTTGAAGTGGATGATTCCACAGCCGGCGTTTCACCTGCTTGTGCAAAGGCAGCAAAGCCGGCGAGGCTCAGTGCCAACAGAGTCTTTGTAAACATGTTTTTTGGCTCCCTTTTAACCCTAAAACAACAAGTGTTGAGAAATCCGCAACAGTTGGCATGATATCCGTCCGTTTCGGGTGTTGCAACCAAAAATTTGCAAATTGCGCAAGACCCGCTGAAAGCCCTTATATCAAAGGGGTTGGAGGGTATTGAGGGTTTTAATCAGGGGCGTTTGGGTTGTGGTATGGATGCGACTCTCTCTTCCGGAAAGCGACAACTGAAGCAACTTCCCTTCCCCACATGGCTGGTAATTTGGAATTCCGCATCATGTCGGGCCAGCACGTGCTTCACGATGGCAAGACCCAGTCCTGTGCCGCCCGGCCCCCGTCCGGCATCCACCCGATAAAAACGCTCCGTCAGTCTTGGGAGGTATTCTGCAGGAATGCCAGGACCCGTGTCGCTGACATCCAGACGCACCCCTTGACCATCGTCTTTCCAGCTCACCGTGATCGCGTGTTCGGCCTCACAGTACTTGAGTGCGTTCTCAATCAGGTTCGTAAACGCGCTGCGGATTTCCTTTTCACCTCCGATCAGGCCTTTTTCGGTTTTGATGACCAGGCCAAGATCGGGTCTGGATTCATGCGGAATGAGGAGGGCTTCCTCCACGATGGAGCGCAGCAACTCCGGAACATTAATGGGGTTTCGGGTAATTTGGTGTGAAGGGGACTCCAGTCGCGTCAGGGTCAGTAGATCGTCGATCAGGGTTTGCATGCGAAGGGTTTGCTCCTCCATGCGCTGAAGGCCCCTGGCAAAGGGCGCCGGCAGTCGATCCGATTGATCGATCATCGATTCGACGGTCCCTCGAATGACGGTCAAGGGGGTCCGAAGCTCATGCGAGACATTGGCCACAAAGTCCGTTCGGACGCGTTCCATGAACCGGAGCTGGGTGACATCCTGAGCGACCAGGAGCCTCAGATCCTCGCCGTAGGGAACCACCCGGATGTCGAGTTGTGTGGATTCGGTGATGGGGGAAGGGATTCCGACCGTCTTGTGGTAGTCCCTTTTGCGAAGGTGTTCTGCAAACTTGGGGTAACGAATTAGGTTCCCGATGTTCTGCCCGACGTCCTGACGGCGAAGGCCCAAAAGGCTTCCGGCGGCTTCATTAAACCATTCGATTTCATCCCGGGGACTTAAGACGACGGTGGCATCCGGGAGCGCTGCGGTGGCCGTCCGGAAACGCTCCAACATTCGGATCAACTGTTTTTTGCGCCGTCGGTTGCGTCGGCGCAACCGAAAGATGAGGTAATAGATTTCCTCCCAGATTCCGAGTCCTTGCGGCAACTCATTGGTTTTGCCACTTCGGATCCAGTTAAAGAGGCGGCGAATGTGAAAAAGATGGTAGCCGAGGTAGAGCAGCACCATCCCGAGCAGCACGATGAGAGGATGCGGGAAAATCTTGCCGACGAAGATCCCCACCAGGAGGACCATCAATAGCAATGGGGTTTCGGAGCGCCAGGGATTGATCATTCAGTGACATCCATGCCAAGCAGCCTTTCCATTTGGCGGCGGAACGCCATCGGACGGTTCAGTGATTCCGTGAGGGCGCGCTGGCATTCCACCATTGAGCCACAGACCAGAGGCCCAATCCCAGAAAAGCGAGCAGGACCCAGAAGGGCATGCTGAATCCCAAGAAAGTCCAGTCGACATGGGCACAATCGCCTGTTCCCGTTACCATGGCCTTGAGGGTATCGCCCAAGGGAAAATACTGGAACATGTAGGAAAGGCCTGGACCACACGCCGGCAGCTCATCTTCCGGGAGGTGCTGAATGTAGAGATGGCGGATCGAAATAGCCGCCCCCAAAGATGCCGCCAGTCCGCCAAGGACAGCGTAAATCCGAACGCGAGACGGCGCTGTGGCGTGAATGGCACCGACCAGCATGACCAGACCCACAAGGACGACGCCAAGGCGCTGAGAAATGCAGAGGGGACAAGGCTCAAGCCCTTCCTGAAACTGGAAGTAGAACGCGGTCGCCATTAAACCGACCGTTGCAAGAAAGCCGAATAAAAAAGACAAACGGGGCGAGAAAGGAAAGTGCATCGGAATAATCGTTAGCGAGGGGAAGAATCCGGCGGTTTGGGTGCATCCTCGAGTCGGACGCCGACCTTGAGCGTGACCTGAAATTGAGCCACCTGCCCCTCTTTGACCTGACCTCGCGTTTCCTGCACCTTAAACCAATCAATCTGACGCGAAGGGCCTGAAACCTTGCGGATGCCGTTCCGGATGGCATCGTCTGAACTCACGCTGGACGTTCCGACGATCTCAAGGAGTTGGTAGGTAGCGCTCATCGGTGGGGCCTTAAAGGCTGGGTGTCTTGTGGGATCTCATGATGCGGGATGCGTCGCCACTTGTCGACATTCCCCGCATTTGTGCATTTTAACCTTTCGTGTTGGATGTGACCCAACGCGCGCCATCGGGGGTGCACTCTTTTTTCCAGAAGGGGGCTTCGTGTTTCAGTCGCTCAATGATCCTTTGCGTGCCATCGAGTGCGGCGCGTCGATGGGGTGAGAACAGGGCGATTAGGACGATGGGCTCCCCGGGCTCCAGCTTCCCGATTCGATGAATCACCAGAGCGGGTCCAAAGTGGAGCTGCTGTCGTTCTTCCTCGACGATGCGCGCGATCTCCCGCTCCGTCATCCCCGGATAGTGTTCAAGCCAAAGCGTTGAAACCGGATCGCCTTCATTGACGTCGCGCATGGTCCCGATGAAATGGGATTGGGCGCCGTAGCGCGTGCGCTCCTCGCCCAAACGGGCCGTGAATGCCGACAGCTCAGCATAGGGATCAAAGGGTTGATCCCTCAAAGAGATGGATTCCATCATCCGCCGGTGACCGGGGGGAAGAACGCCACTTCATCGCCGTCGAGGACCGGCGTTGTGGGCGTGGCATGCTCTTGATTCACGGCGCAGAGCACGCGATCGGGGAGCGGGCGACCCTCATCAAGGACTCGCCAGAGATCTGCAACGGTCGAGATCCCCTCGGGATTGATGTCCTCAGTCGTCCTGCCCATCGTTTCGCGAAGACTTGCAAAATAACGGATCCGTATCGCCATGGTGTTTTTCTCAAAATCCGGTGGAGCCTTACGTGATGAGTTGGGTGAGAGACGATACCGGATCCTCAAGGGCTTTCGCCAGTCCTTCTGGATCGGGCCCTTTGAGCCAGAGCCTGAGGTTACGTCCCTGAACCATTCCCCTGAGGGCGGGATCGACCAGCCCTTGATCGGTTGCGCTTTGGAGACTCAACGGTTCTTGCGCGAGTGTCAGAGACTTGACCAGAAGCAGCTCGGGTATTTCAAGTTCGAGGGCCAGTGTTGCGGCTATCGTGTCCGAGGTGACATCCCATGAAGCCTTGAGCTTCTGAAGGCAGGTCTCCTCGGGGTCGGGTAACCAGAGGCATGCACCCTCCGGATCCCGTCTTTGGGTCAGCGCGGCGATAGACTCGGCCCGGCTGATTTTGGGGGCCATCCCCAAGAGCATTCGGCCATAAAGACCCATCGCACGAATCGCAAGATCGTGAGCCACCCGATCATCAAACGCATGCCGGTTTTGGGCCTCTCGGACGGCATCGGCAAAAAGACCGCCACCGGGAACGATGATACAGGGGCGTCTTGCCAGTGCATCCAGCCAATCCGCAAGGCAAGCCGATTGAGAGAGGCTGCCGCCGAACTTAATAACCCAGCGGATTGATGCTTTCGACACGGGGTTTCCAGGCCTCGACCAGTCTTAACATGGCGGCCGCCTTGTCGTGACACTCGGCATATTCGGAATCGGCGTCCGAGTCGGCCACAATCCCGCCGCCCGCCCAGAAGCGAATGCGATCGCCGGAATGAATGAGGGTACGAATGGCAATATTGCTGTCCATGCTGCCATCGAAGCCAACATAACCAATGGATCCACAATAGACGCCGCGTCGATGAGGTTCCAGTTCCTCAATGATTTCCATGGAACGAATTTTGGGCGCGCCGGTGATTGATCCCCCGGGAAAACAGCCCCGGAGGAGATCGAGGGCTCCCAACCCGGGTTTGAGCGCTCCTTCGATGGTGCTCACCATGTGGTGAACCGTGGCATAGCTCTCGATTTCAAAGAGCTTGGGCGCACGAACGGATCCTGGGATGGCGCTTTTTCCGATGTCGTTTCGAAGGAGGTCAACGATCATCAGGTTTTCTGCCCGGTCCTTGAGGCTGTCTCGAAGGGCAAGTACTTGTGTTGCATCCCCGATGACGTCGTGAAGCCGCGGTCGGGTGCCCTTGATGGGTTTGGTCTCGATCCGAGAGTCTGTGAGCTTGATGAAGCGCTCGGGTGAAGAGCTCAGGATTTCAAGCCCCGGATAGCCAAGGTAAGCGCCAAAGGGCGCTGGATTGAAGGTTCGAAGGTGCTGATAGGCCATCCAGGGATGACCCTTTGAGGGGGCCTCGAAACGGACGGCAAGATTGACCTGATAACAGTCCCCTTCGGTGATGTAACGCTTGATGTGATCAAAGGCCTTGCCGTAGGCGCTCCGATCCAGATTCGGCTGAACGTCATCCAAGATTTCAAAATCACCCATTCGCCAACCGAGGGTCTGGATTTGGCTGAATTGCTGGACGAGATGGGGCCATCGGCTGGAAAGTCCCGGGGTGTCGGGCTTTCCGACCAGGAACGTCCGTCGGGCATGGTGATCGACGACGACAGCCCAACCGTAGATGCCCATCATCATCTCGGGAATGCCCTCGCTATCCTGGGCATGCACGGGCAAGCGCTCGATGCGTCGAGCCAGGTCATAGCTCAGGTAGCCGATGGCCCCACCGGCAAAGGGGAGTCCCGGAATTCCCGGCTGATGGGGCCCAAGCGCTTGGGCGAGGAGCTCGAAGGGATCGTCTTTGGTGGTTTCCACCCGATCGCCCTCGCGGATCTCCGTCACCTCTCCGCGTGTCGTCAGCGTGATCTGGGGTTCGGCCGCAATCAGGTCGAAACGCCCTTGCCGGCTGTGCGGGAATCCGCTGTCTAGGAAAACAGACCAAGGTCTTTCTGCCCAAGGCAAAAAGAGCGCGGCGCTGTCCTCAAAATATGGAAGTTCTTCGACTCGTGGGCTCATCGTGCAAGGCTCAGGGCGGCAACCGCTGCCGCCGGACCGCAGTCGGCAGCGTCAAACAGCGTTCCGCTGGGCATCCATTCGAACAGATCCTTGTAGTCGATGAAAGGGCGGTGGCATCGTTCCGCCAAATCCTGGGCCAGAAACCGTCCAATTCCGGCACCGATCACGGGGGCATCCAGCGCAATCTTCCCTCGCGAGATCTGGCGCATGAAGGCATCGTGAAGTTTTCGGATCTGTTGTTCGCGAAGAAAGTCTGCAAGGGCCTCTATCGCTCCGGCCGGCATGGTTTCGGCATCGACACCAAACTGTCGCCCCAGCCGTCTTGCACTGGCCTCCCAGGTTTTGGGACCGGCATCTGCGCTGGGATATTGGTCAGTTTCTTCACGCAATTCACCGGTGATGCGGTAAAGGTCTGCAGAGGTTGCAAAGCATTCTGCCATGGGGCTGGACCATGCGCCAAGAACCGGAGCACGACTCGCAAGGGCCATGATGGGGGTTCGGGTTAACCCGCAATAGACGAGTTCGTCATGACTCATTCGTTCATGATCACAATACCCTCGGGCTTGCGCTTTCCCCTCCGCCAAAAGAAGAAAGTCAGAGGTGGTGCTCCCAATATCGATGAAAAGGCCATCAGATACCTTGCTTGCGGCCCATTGCCCGCTCGCAAACCAATTGGCGGAAGCCACCCACATCCAGTCATCATCGCTCAAACCTTGCGGGGAGAGGAACCCCCTGGGGCCTGCAAAGACCCGAACCTCTGGCGTCCCCAAGGTTTGGGTGAATTGAGAAAGAATCGAGGTGACGCCAGACTTTCGATTATCAAAGTAATCAGCAAGCTCTCCGGTCATGGTGACCGCATGCTGATCTTCGGGAGAAACCGCGGCCAGCGTCAGGAGCGCTTTGAGCGCCCGATCCAGCTGATCCAGACCTTGCCAGAGGGGGCAGGCCATCTGATGAGTCCCAAGGATCTGTCCTTTCTCGTTCAACCGGGCCACCTTCAGGTGAGCGCCACCGATATCCCATCCCAAGATCTGCATCAGTGAAGGCTCCAATCGAGGTTAACCGGTTTCCCCGGCAAGGGTTCAGGCCAGAAGGGGAGTGCATGGTTTTGAGCGAGCTCAAGAACGAGAGCGGCAGGGTTCATGCCTGTGGCGGGCCTGATGCCGGGATATGCACTGGTCAGTCGAGGGTTAATTTCAAGCACCTTGGGACCCTCGGGCCCGAAAATCAGATCAATGCCAGCAAATCCCCAAAGCGCAGGGAAGGTCTGCGCGACGCGGGACAGAAGCGCTTTGAAGACCCCTTCCGAATCAGGTTCTGCATGGACCGTGATGCCCCTCAAGGAAAAACCGTCTCGGTTCTGCCGAATGGTTTGCTGGTTGCAGGTGAGAAGGCGTCCCTCGCCCTGGAAGAAAAGCCCCGAAAGACTCAAGGCCGCGCCTTCGACCAACGGCTGCGCCAACCAGCGCCGCGGGTCTTTTTTCGCCTGAAAGCCCATCCATTCAGAGGTTCCGTGAATGATGATGGTATCCTCGCATCCCACACCGTCGTCTATTTTAAAGACCCAAGGGTAATCCCAGGCCGGCGCAGGGTCGAGGCTTTCCAGTGGCCGGGTTGGCACAATAGGGACACCCTTCAGCGCGAGTCTTTGGAGGGTTTCGAGCTTACTGGTGTTGAGGCGGACGCCCTGAGACGAGGTCGTCAGGAGCCGTTTGCCTTGGACTTCAATGATTTGACACAGGTCAGCAAGGCACCCCCCGGTCTCCGGTGCAATGGGCCAGGCGGCATCCACGGTTTCCAAAGAGCGCGGCAGGAAGGCTTCAGGCGCTTCGTCGGGCTGAATCCATACAAGCTTTAGGTTTTGATCGTTGATGGGGCAAGGGGTGAGCCGTGCATCCCTGATCAGGGTGACGGTATGCTCCGAAAGACCCAACAGGTCCTTGACCAAGGCCATCACCATTCGCTCGCCCTCCTCCCTCAAGGAAGCGGGTGGGTTTCCGTTACGGCCACCCCCGGTGAGATACTCATAAACCAGAATGTGCATGGTCCTAGTGTGTGGAACTGATACCCGTCATTGATCTTCAGGAGGGCCTTTGCGTGCATGCCCAAAAGGGCTTGCGTCACCTGTACCGGCCTTTAGCCCAGTTTGGCGATGGGCTGGGGACACCCCATGCGGTAGTCTTGGCTTATCTGGCTTTGGCCCCCTTCAGGACGCTCTACTTCGCAGATCTTGATGCCTTGACCGGTAAACCGCCGCAGTGGGCTTTGATCGAGAGTCTAGCGGAGAATTTTCCTGAATTGAGGTTTTGGGTTGATGCCGGAGGGATTCCCCCCCCGGCGCACCTGCAAGAGAGGATCACGCCCATAGTCGGGAGTGAGTCACTGCCCCGTGGGCTGAATGATGCGCTCTCCAACGATGTCATTCTCTCCTTGGACTATCACCACAACGCCTTGCTTGGTGGCGCGGAGATTCTAAACCACGCAGACCGCTGGCCCCGCCGCGTGATTCTCATGAATCTTTCATTGGTAGGGAGTCTTGGAGGACCGGATTTTCCTCGCCTTGATGTCTTTCGATCCCAACACCCCGGGATCCAGTTTTTTGCCGCAGGGGGAATCCGACATGCCCAGGATCTGGAGGATCTAGCGGCATTAGGGGTTTCAGGCGTCCTTCTTGCGACCGCCCTCCATCAGGGTGCTTTAGATGGCGCCACGCTTCAGCGCTTTCTTGCTCACTCCGATCTTTGCGCATAAAAAAACGCCGCCCCGGACTCCGGGACGGCGTTTTTCAGAAGCTTCGCTTACTTGTGAGCTGCGAAGGGGTGCTCAGACTGACCCTTCTGCTTCACAACATCAGCAGCCTTCGGCTCGCCAGCAACGGCGCGCTTGATAGACAGCTTGGTGGCTTCGTAGTTGTAGTCCTGGATCTTGGCATCATCTTCTGCCAGCCAGTGAATGAAGACGCCAACGCTGACAAAAAGGTCATCAGCTTCTTCGACAGGAATGGTGCCGTCTTCAACGCAATCTGCAACGGCCATGGCAACGCCACGCTGTGCCGGTCCAAACATCTGGGTCGCCTGCTTGCCATTCTTGATGGTGACCTTGTTGAACATAACGGTCGCCGGCTTGCAGAGCAGGTTCGGAGCAACCACTGCGAGAAGGCTGGTGAAGCCGTCTTTGTTGTTGGTAACGCAGTTTGCGAATGCGGTTTCAGCAGCGCTGCCGCGCGGGCCCATAATCAGGTCGATGTGTGCAATTTCATTGCCATCACCGAAAAGAGCTTCGCCGACGAGCAGCTTGTTGATCTTAGCCATGGATAAATCCTCGTTCTGTGGATCGTTGTTGTTAAGGAATGAAAAGAATTTCTTCAGAATCGACATTGGCATGTCCCCCGGCAGTCACGTAAAGTCGAGCCTGCATGGATTTAGTTGTTGTAATTAAGCGCCTGTGTCCCAAATCTCGCTCACCGGCCCTTTTTCAAGTCGCGCCGCCAGAAGCGTTGCGACCGTCAAATCGGCCGTTGTGCCCGGGTTAATCCCCCGCGCCTTGAACTCTCGGTCCAAGTCGAGAAGAGGTCCCAGGACTTTTTCTGGATCAACGGGTCCTGCAAGGAGTGCGTAGACCGAGCTCGCCTCACGCGTTACCTGGTCTGCACACGCCGTGCCGAACTTCCGTTCGACATGACTGTCTTTATGTTGGCTGAGTAAGCCAAGAAAGACCGCCGCCGTTGCCCACTCTTTAGAGTCCCCAATGGACAATCGAGAATCATACAACGGAACGGCCGTCTGGAAAATATCTGTAAAAGAACGAGTGTATTGCCTGGCAATGAAATCCCGCTCTTCTGAGAGCGCCATGGCCTCCAAAATCGAGATGCGTGGGGCCTCATTGACATCGCCCTCGGGCGCATCCCCAAGGCCGCCAGGTTTGGCAAGAACAATGGCGCGAAAGAGCCATTCGGCATCCCGATCATCCAATGCCTTGAGCACCTGAATCAGGCTTTCAGCCAGGGTTTGATCCCTTTTCTGTTGGTAATAGGCGGCCATCAGAGGCGCGGCCAAAAGCACGATTCCAAGGTTGGTATTGCAGCCAACGGATTCCTGTGTAGCGGCAACGGCCCGATAAATCCGCTCGCCCACGCCGATGGAAAGGTCCACCAAAGGGGGGACGCTCACCTTTGCGCTTCGCCTGAAGTCCTCCGCCTCCATCGCGTGACCTGGCGCGTGATCCCCCACATTTCCGGGTTTGATCGCTCGAATCTCAAGATCGCAGGCCTCAAGATAGGCCGCGTGAGCCCATTCGACCCTTCGGGATTTGGGGTGGGTCACGAGTTTTTTTGCGCGTGGATTCGAGGCCTTTCGGCCTGACCTAAAAAATCATCCACCAAGCGATCAGCAATGGGGGTTTGGGTCACGCCCTGAAGGCCCTTCCAGGCGGGAATGCTGTTGATTTCAAGGACGGTCGCTCGGCCATGACGATCCCGGATGATGTCCACGCCGGCATAATTCATGTCGAGCGCTTTGACGGCGTCTTCTGCGAGTCGAACCAAAAGGATCTCATCGAGCATGACGGGTTCGCAGCGGGCTCCTTGGTGAACATTGTTGAGCCAGGTAATGCCGCAACGCCGCATGGCTGCCACGGCTTTACCGGCGATGACAAAAACCCGAAAGTCGTGAGAGTCATCGCCTGAGTCAATGTAGCGCTGGAGATAGAAAAGGCCCTGATCCGAGCTTAAGGTATCGATCTCATCGCGCGCAGAGTATCGGCGAAGTCCAACCCCTTGAGAGCCAAAGAGCGGTTTGCTTACGATCGAGTGTCCGAGGGCCAATTCGGACGCCACCCGATCTTGAGCCTCTTCAAGGCGCCCTGTGACCCATGCCGGCGGCGTCGGGATGCCGGCTTGATGCAGGACAAAGCTGGTCATCGCCTTGTCGACCGTTCTCTCAATGGCCCGCGCATCGTTATAGACCGGTATTCCCAGAGCTTTCAGCCCATGGAGAACATCGAGGTAAAACGTCACCTGCTCCAGAGTCCCTCCGGGAACCCCTCGAACGAAGACCCCCTCGGGAAGTGAATGCTCAAAACCCGGCAGCCTGATGGGAATGCCATCCTGGTCGAGATTGAAATGACATTCGGTCAGGCTCAGGAAGACCGCCTCCCGGCCCCGCGCTTCCAAGGCTTCGCGCAGTCTTTTTCCGTGCCAGCCGGGATCGTCCGTGATCACGGCAATCCGGCCTTTAGCCATCGAAGCTTCGGTCCAACAAGGCCTCATCCAGAGCGCCTGCGTGGAAGCTGAGCCCGGACTCAACAGCGGTGACAATCACCTTGGCCGGGCTAAAGAGCATGGGATCGACCTTGAAGAAGTCATAGCCATATTCTTTAAACACCTCGGCAAAGGGTTTGCCATAGTCGCGAGATGTCGAGCTTGGCAGTTCCATCGCGAGTGCCCGTGCCGCCTCGTCCGAGCCTTTGACGAAAAGATGGACGGTGCCCCCAAAGAGGATGGCATCGTTGGTCCGGCCCATGGCCTTGACGAAGTTCGGGTGGGGCGGGGGAACCGGAGCTGATGCCATGCCGTCCATGATGTTTCCGAGCGGGAAGTGCAAGGAGTGTGCCTTGTGGAGTGCCACTTCAAGGACACGGCTCACCACCTGCATGCCCCCCGCGAGGCTCGAGGTCGGTGTCAGGATGACATGCACGCTGTCGGTTTCAACCTTGCAGGCCTTGGCGACTTTTTCAATGACCTCCACGGGGGGCACCTTGTCCACCTCCATGACAATGGCGGTTTCGCCAAACACATCGCGGTAGCCCAGTTCTTCGTAAAGCTCCTCGACGGGTTTTTCAACGCCATCCTTGATCTTGGTCGCCATGGCGCGTGCGGGACCTGAGCCGAGCGCATAGAAGGCGCCCTTGCCTTCCCCATGGGAGAGGCTCCAGCCCGCATATTGACTGCCAAGACAGGCAAACACGGGGTTCGTGCTGTGGACATTGACCATGGTAGGCCAGCGCTTGAAAGGGGAGTCTTGCGTGAGCGTCACTTTGCCAAGGCCCCCCATACAGACTTCTGCAATGAGGCGTCCGGCCTCAAGTCCCCCGACGGCCTGAATGCCGGCATCGATGACGGTGCAGTTATTGGCCAGTCGATCGATCTTCAATCGCAAGCGATCGGCATGGGCAATCATGTATTTGACGATGGGAAGTGCGTAGGCGTTGACGCTAACGTGGGATTGCATCGGATTCTCCGGATGTTCGATCAGACAGGATATGAAAAAGAAGGCGTTTGCATGGCGGTGTCCATCAAGGTCTTCAAATGGCCGATTCGGCGCATAAGTAGCTTGAGGGCACGGCGAGGTGACGAGGCTTCAGCTTCGACGGTGCAAAACGGGGTGCCAGCCATCACCGAAGAACCGACGGAGGGTCGATCATGGGCCCAGCTGGGCCAGACCTGGGCCGTGGATGCGACGATGTCTCGGGTGGCGAGAACGACGTGAAAGGCCCGAAAGTGAGTGGTTGCAGAGATCGGCATCAAATCACCGCCAGCGGCCTGAATATGGGCACGAAGCAGACCATGGGGGGCGTCACGGTCGTAAAGCGCCATGGTCGCACTGGGTCTTGGGTTGATTTCAAGGACCAAAGGGCCCTTCAAGGGATCGATCATGAAATCCAAGCTGTTAAGGCCCACCAGGCCTGTCTTGCGCACCAGTTTCAGGGCGAAGGCGGCCACGGCGCGCCTCACGTCTGTCTGAAGGTCGGTGAAATTCATGGCCCCAGCAAAGAGAAAGGGGGTCTTGCCTGCGGCGAGGGTTTGCAAGGTATTGAAGCCGATGATCTTCAGGGCGTCCCCATTGGCAAGGAAAAGGACGGAATAAGTAGAGCCCGCCAAACGCCGCTGATAGTAATCACCGGGTCCGGGCTGATCATGGGCGGGTAAGCGTACACCCTTGCCCCCTTCGCTGCAACCGGTCTTGAGCAACCAGGAGGCCGTCTCCCCGGGGCATTGCCAGCACACATCCGGATACGGGATACCGAGAGCATCCAGAAGAGGGAAGCACGCTTGAGGGTCTTTGAGCTGTTTGAAAAGGTCCGGTGAATTTCCAAGGAGAGTTCGTTGCTCTGCAATGGCCACAATGAGCTCCGGATGACTGTCGAGACCGCCACCGAGCAGGACCTGCGCCTCTCGTTTCGGGTCAAGGATCTCCATCGCCGCGATCACTTGTTCAGGATCCAGTCCCCCTTCCCGGGATTCAGCCCTGATCAGGGCTTGGGCGGCTTTTCGGGTGTCTTCATCCCCATATTGGTCGATGGCGAGAAGGTCAATATCCCCTTTTCGACCGGACTCTGCCAGCACGCGGGCGGATGCCGCGATCACTAGAGAAACGGGCGTTTTTTCCAGCCTATGGGGACTCAATGCCATGCGTTGTCGGCGTGATCGAGGCGCCTCGGGCTCTTGGGGTCGCAATACGAATCTCCAGGCCTTCATCGGCCCAGCCGTGATGCAGACACGCTTTCAGAAGATGTTCGGCCTTCAAGGGAGAATCAACCAGACAAAATCCTGTGGGACCCCAGGAACTTTGGCCAATCCCAACCGCCCCGGCATGTTCGAGCTTCTGCAGCGCTTTTTCGACCTTGGGACTGGTAAAGCGGCCTCCTTGCGCCTTTGCAAAGTGATCACCCACGATGCACTGGAGGTTTTGAATGGTGGCGCCGAAGCGCTGAATATCTTCTTCCACAATGGCCGGTAAACCCTGCATCAGCAGTTCATGACAAAGCTGGGCGGCAGTCTCCCTGGGAAAGGGGGGAAGGGCCTTGAATACAGCGATTTCCTCCGGACCGTGAATGCCTTCGTGAGTCGGATCTAAAAGGATCAGGAAACGCCAAGCCGAGGGCATCGGGAGTCTTGAAATCACCGGAGGAACAGAAGTTCGATCATTGCGACCGCCATCGACAATGAATCCACCGGCTTCAAAGGCGGCAATGCCGATCCCGGATCGCCGGCCTCGACCGCAATAGGCCGCAATGGCAGGGGCTTTCAAATCCAGACCGTAGAGTGCGGACAATCCGGCGCCGGTGGCCAGCGCCATTTGGGTTCCGGAACCCAAGCCTGAGTGGGGCGGAATGCATTGTTCAACCCGGATTTTTGCAGGCAATGATCGTCCGAGTTGCGCCTCAAGCTTTTTGACGGCTCGAACCGCTCTCTCACTGTCTGGGCCCTCTGCCGTCAGCGTTTCAGAGGGCTCCAGAACCAGAGTCGTTTGTATTTCCTCAAGACCGATGCCGACACTGCCAAAGTGCCGGCCGAGACTGCCATCCATATCCAGAAAGCCCATGTGAAGGCGTCCTGGGGCTTCGACACGAATGCTCGTGGGCAATGGCAGAGTGTGATTCGGGGATCTCAAGGTCTCAGAAGATGGAATCGCGAGGTTTGGCGCACTCAGGGAATGATGCCACAGGCCACGCGGGCCCCACCGGGCTGATCTCCATAGTTATCGGCCTCGGCATGGATCATGAGGCTGCGGCCGTGGAGCTCTTCAAGATGTAAGCGGGAGACGGACAGGGCGCCGGTTGCTGCGGACCCATCTTCAGCAACCTTCAAGACGGGCAGATCGCCCCGGTGGCCCAGACCCTCAGGACCCAAATGCTTTCCTGATTGATCCGGATCATAGTGGCTCCCAGCAGCGAGCCCTGCGGTGAGACGGCCCTCCTTTTCCATGGCCCCACAGGCCGGATTTTCATGGATATGGAAGCCGTGATTGCCGGGGCTGAGCCCTTGGAGGGCCGGGAGAAACTCAAGGTGGCCTTTGACTTCTTTCACGATCACATGGCCGATGGGTGCGCCAACCCCTTCCGTGCTGATGCGATGCATGGGAATGTCGATGGTTTCGGCCATCGAGGCCACGGGCAAGGCCAGAAGAATCCAAAATAGGGTGCGCATGGTCACAAATCCTGATGGTTGTTAGCGGACTTGGGCGTCGTACTCATCCTTGTCCTTTTGGTAAAGGGCGTTGAGCCGATCGCAGGTTGGGGCTCCAGGATGAATCTGGGCGACGCAGTCGTTGTATTCCTGACGAGACTCCTCCATCCGAATGGCCGCTTCTTCAGCATCTGGGCCCCCGATGACGGCCCGAGAGCGATTGCTGCAGCCCGGAAGACTCAAGGCCAGGGTCAGTAAGGTCAGAAGCAAAAAGGAGCGATGCATGAAAGGGCGTCCCCAGAGGCGTGATGGAACCTCATGATAAACGCTGTCCTGCTCTAAAACACCCACGAATTTACTGGGGTTTTCGAAGGCACAAAAAAACCCGGCTATCGCCGGGCTCTAAAACGAGATACAGACACACCATCCATGGTAGGAGAAATGATAGATATCCAGAGGCTAGAACCACAACGGGTGAATCCCCGTAATTTGGTACGTACCCCTACGTAGTCTGGATCCGCCTCAGCGCAGAGCAAACTCACTCCGGCGCGGTTTGCGGGATGACATCTTGTCTGAAGGCTTCGACGGGCACGAGGATGTGGACCTCATCACTAATCCCTGGAAGATATTTGGTCATCCCATAGTCAGATCGCTTGATCTGAGTCTCTATGTTGGCCGCACAGACCGGCTTCTTCACGATGGGATTTTCGCCACAGGTGAACCCTTGAATGCTCAGGTGAACGGGTCGACTTTTTCCCAGAAGACTTAAGGTTCCTTCGGCAGCAACAGGCACTTCACCCTCAAAAATGAAGTGGGTCGATTCAAAGGTGACCTCCGGATATTGGGACGTATTGAAAAAATCAGGAGATTTCATATGGGCATCCCATTCGGGCTGCCCCATGTCGATGGAGTTGGTCACAATCTTGAATTTAACCTGTCCCTTTTTCGCCTTCTGATCGAGTTCAATCGTTCCCTGGGTCTCATTGAAACGCCCCCGCTGCGTTGAAAGCCCCAGATGGTTGATTTCGAAGATCGGGAGAGTGTGCTTGGCGTCGATGATAAAGGTCTCCGCATGCACGGGTACGAAAATGCTCAGGCAAAGAAGGCCAAGGATACGTTTCATAATCCCCCCGTTGTGTCACGGCTGATGGAATGGGAAAAATTTGTCATCACGGATGGCGTCACCCGCCCTCATTAGGCTTCAAGTGTATCTCTTCTAAGTCAGATTTCGTTTTAGTCATTACACTAATGTGCGGGCGCTCGTCGACCCGGAACAAGAATAAACGCGCACGCCATTCGGTCAGATGGATGCGCACCTGACCCACGAGGAGAGAGAATGCGTTACGCAAATCCGAATCAAACCGGCGCCAAGGTCCATTTCAAGGCCCGCTATGAGAATTTCATTGGCGGTGAGTGGACCCAGCCGGTCAAGGGACTTTATTTTGAAAATCTGACCCCGGTGACCGGTGAAATCTTCTGCGAGGTTGCGCGCTCCAGCGCGGAGGACATCGAAAAGGCCTTGGATGCCGCCCATGCGGCCAAGAACGCGTGGGGCAAGACTTCACCGACAGTGCGTGCCGGTATTCTCCTGAAAATCGCAGAGCGGATAGAGGAAAATCTGGAGCTTTTGGCGGTGGCCGAGACCTGGGATAACGGCAAGCCCATTCGGGAAACCCTGGCGGCCGATATCCCGCTTGCCGCGGATCACTTTCGTTATTTCGCAAGCTGTATTCGCGCTCAAGAAGGGTCCATTTCAGAGATCGATGCGGACACGGTGGCTTACCATTTTCATGAGCCACTCGGCGTTGTCGGCCAGATCATCCCCTGGAATTTTCCCATTCTCATGGCGTGCTGGAAGTTGGCGCCAGCGCTTGCGGCGGGAAATTGCGTGGTTCTCAAGCCGGCTGAGCAAACGCCGGTCAGCATGATGGTTCTGATCGATCTAATTGCCGATCTTCTCCCCCCGGGAGTCCTCAACGTGGTGAATGGCTTCGGTATTGAAGCTGGGAAGCCCCTAGCCTCCAATTCACGGATTGCCAAAATCGCGTTTACCGGTGAGACGACCACGGGTCGCCTGATCATGCAGTACGCCTCGGAGAATTTGATTCCTGTCACCCTCGAATTGGGAGGCAAATCCCCCAACATCTTCTTTGAAGATGTTTTGGCCCAGCAAGATGATTTTGCCGACAAGGCGATGGAGGGTTTTACCCTTTTTGCGCTCAATCAGGGAGAGGTGTGTACCTGTCCGTCTCGCGCCTTGATTCAGGCATCCATCTACGACGCATTCATGGCCAGAGGGTTAGAGCGCGTTCAAAAAATCACATCAGGCCACCCCCTGGATACCGAAACCATGATTGGGGCCCAGGCCTCCAATGACCAACTGGAAAAGATCTTGGCTTACATCGATATCGGGGTTCAGGAAGGCGCCAAAGTGCTTGCTGGGGGAAAACGGCGGGACATGTCGGGTGAGTTGGCTGGAGGCTACTACGTCGAGCCGACCGTGCTTGAAGGGCACAACGGCATGCGCGTTTTCCAAGAGGAGATTTTTGGTCCCGTGGTTGCGGTCACGCGATTCCAGGATGCTGAACATGCACTGGAACTGGCGAATGATAGCCTCTATGGCCTTGGAGCAGGTGTCTGGACCCGCGATGGGAGCACGGCTTATCGGATGGGGCGTGAAATTCAGGCCGGCCGCGTGTGGACCAACTGTTATCACCTTTATCCCGCGCATGCGGCTTTTGGGGGGTACAAACAGTCAGGGATTGGCCGAGAAACGCATCGCATGATGCTCGATCATTATCAGCAGACCAAAAACCTTCTGGTCAGCTACAGCCCGAAGGCGCTCGGATTTTTTTGATCTCATGAGCGTCCCTCTCGTCTCCTGTACCGAGGCAGCCTCGGATCTGATTCACAAGCTTCGGGCACTGCATGGCCGAAACCTGATGTTTCATCAGTCCGGGGGCTGTTGTGATGGGAGTGCTCCGATGTGCTACCTGGAGGGTGAGTTTCTTACAGGAGAGCAAGACGTCCTGATCGGAGAGATTGAGGGCTGCCCTTTCTATATGGGGGCCGCGCAATTGCAGCGGTGGAAACAGACTCGTCTGATTATTGATGTGGTGCCTGGTCGAGGTGCCGGGTTTTCGCTGGAGGCCCCTGAGGGGGTTCGCTTTCTGACCCGATCGGAAGTCCTGTCTAAGGCCCCTGTGTTGGAGGGGGATGATATATCTCCCCCAGATTGATCCTGAGTGGCTTGAGGCCCCGATCTTGCGCCCAAGCTACATTTTCGTGAACCAGAGAAATTTCAAGACGTCCTGATTTTGCCGGTTGGTCAGAGGTTGCGACAAGAAGGCCCTGATCCAGCTGGGATCCAGCAGGGATATCGAAAGCCAGGGCTTGGCGATAGTCCCATCCGCTGATTGGCGTTCCGTCCGGTGCAAGCCAGCGCCACGAGAGAAGGACAGCATTCGGTGCTCCGACGCTCAAAGTCTCCTGTGAATTCAGATTATGGACGCTCACGATGACCTTGATGCCGCTCGGCGTCACCTCCGCCTTTTGCTGATTCAATCGAATATTTCCGAAAAACCCATCCGGATATTCATTCTTGCGCTCGGATCTGTGGAGCGGTCGAGTCCACCACAGGGGATCGCAGTTTTGAAATCCAATCGGAACCACTCGCTGCATGTAGGCCAGATAATGCGCAGCATCGTTGGCATTTTGAAAGTCTAGAAAAGCCAGTATGCGCTTGGGGATTTCTTTGCAGTCTGTCCCGTAAATCGTTGAATAGGAGGGTGGTTGTAAGCCGGAGTAACCGTTCATCGTTTTGTGCTCTGTCTCCAGGGCAGCCCACATGGCATCGATTTCATCAAAATAAGACAGTGGTTGATTCTCGGGTTGAGCAAACATCAAAATCGCCTGATCTGGAAGCCTTTCTGGGACTAATGCGGCTTTCTCCAAACGCCGCTGTTGCCATTCCCGTTTCGCACTGGTGGGGGGGTGGACAAGGAGGCATTCGGCGAGCAGAAAAAACAGGAGGAGCCCGCTGATGGCCCCCTGGATGCGGGGCTTCGTGTCCGAGCGTTTCTCTAATGCGGCGGCACAAAGAGTGGCGATGGGAAACAGCAGAACCAACTCTATTCGCGTGACCGCTCTGATGGCCGAGGCCAGGGGCAACACGGAGACGTACTTCCAAAGGGAGAGATCGGCGACCGAAAGCGTAGTCAAGAAAAGCAGAACCCAAGCCCAAAAAAGTCTGAGCGCCTGGGGATATTGATCTTTATTCCCAAGGCAACGAATCGCACCGAAGACAAATAAGACCGCTGGGATCAGTCCAATGAAAAGCTGGTGCTCCCATGGGGCATCGACCCTCGGGCGCAGTTGCTCCGGGAGCGACCAAAGGACTGAAATATCGGTATAGAGATAACTGGTCAGCCTTGGAAGCAGTGACGAGATCTCCTGATAACCCCGTTTTGCGTGATAGAGGGAGCTGACTTCAAGGTAGGGAAAAAGAAGCAAGGCGAGCACGGCAAAGAGGGCTGACCAAGTCATGAGAGCACGCATGGACAGCGGTTCGAGGATGCAAGCTTTGAATAGCCTGAGACGAGCTAAGCCCTCCTGCAATCCAGGCCATTGCGTGATCACCTCCACGATGCACATGGCAGCAAGAAGCATCAATGTAAAGAACGCGATATAGATGCTGAGATAGAACTGCCAGACCACCCACCCGAATGCGGCAGTGAGTGTAAACACGCTGCGAGTCTGAAGAAACCGGCTCAATGCCGCGATGGCCAGAGGGACGGGAAAGCGATAGTGAAGTTGGGCATGGCCTTCAAACGCAGTAACTGGCAGGGAAAAGGCAAACACGAGGGCTCCGCCGGTCGCAGCCAGCTTCGAATGGCCCCACCTTCGGAGCACAAAATAAGCCGAATAAAAATTTAGGGGGTAGGCGGCTAAAAACCAAACCTGAAAGGCCGTTTCAGGTTCTCCACCCAGAATTCGGGCCATCAGATAGATTGGGCTAGCCCCAAAAAGATTGTCGCTGAACCCTAAGACGTAAGGGTAGGGATAATAAAATCCCAGATGCCATAGGGAATCAGATTTTCCGCTAAGAAATAGATAGATGTTCTCGAGGAAGTAATTGTTCAGTCGGGGATCACCTGCACAATCGGGCATCAATTCGAGCCCGCCAAGGACCATGATGGGCCCGAGAGTTAAGGCCACAAGACAGATGATCGTGGGGAAATGATTGCGGTGCATCAAAGTCTTCTTAAAGCGGCTTATTTAGGGGCTAGAAGATTCGCCGTGAGTTGTACGGTGATGGGTTTGAACCCTTGATGGTGGGCCCAATCCATCGTCTCGTGAACGATGGAGACCTCTAGTCGTTCACTTCTCCTTGGGTTGACGGACGAGTCGATGGGTAACTCAACGTTAACTGTCGAGCCGGCCAAGACATCGAATGGGAGCGAATGGCGATAGTCCCACCCGCCGATGGCTTGTCCATTGGCATCCAGCCAGCGCCAAGACATGAGAACGGGATTCTTCCCACCCACGCTTAGCGTTTCCCCTTCGGGGTTGTGATTAGTTAAAGCCAAATGAAGCATCAAACCTTGGGGGCCTTGTCGTATATCCAGAAACTGAAGCTCAAGGTTTTCATAAAACCCTTGGGGATAATGCTCGAGCCTGCCACTTCGACGGGGCATTTTCTCATTCCAACTGGGGTCACAGCCATGAAATCCGATCGGAATGATTCTAAGGATGAGGGATTGGGCCGGAAGATAACTTGAGTCTTTGGCGAAATCCTCGTAGGACTGCACGCGATGAATGAGTTCTGAGCAATCGTCACCAAATCCGATGTGCAAGCCCTCCGGGAGATTTCCTGAGTACCCGTTGAGCGTCTTTAAGCCGATTTGCAGGGATGCCCACATGGCATCGAGCTCTTCTAGAAACTCAAAATCGGCTCCTTGAGCAAAGAAGAGGATGCTGTCAGGATGGGTGTTCTTGGGAATCAGCGCTACTTTTTGTTCAACCCGATGTCGCCAGTCGGATTTGGTTGAAAGAGAAATGTTGAGTGCGCTGGATTCTATGATCATCAAAACAACGATCAAACCAGACCCCAAGGTCACCCATCGACATTTTGAGAACCAGTGTTCAACAGACAGAGCGCATAAAAACGCGACGGGAAAGAGAAGAACCAAATCTAATCGAGTGACCGCTCGAATCGCAGAGGCCAGGGGCAACTGGCAGATTAAAAGCCACAAACTCCAATCACCAACGTAGAGGGTGGATCCAACAATCAGGATCATAGATCCTGTGAGCAGGATGCCCATGGCTGAGTGTCGTGATTGGGAAAGCTGACGGGCGCCTGAAAAGCAAAGAACAAATGGAATGATCCCCCAGAACATCTGATGCTCTCTAGAGTTTGGGAGATAACTAAAAAAACGTTCGTTCAAAGGCCAAATGAGGGATATATCGGTAAAGAAGTAGCTCTCTGGGCGAGGGAGCATCATCTTGATTTCATCCGCACTTCGGTGCGCATGATAAAGGTGTGTGACTTTGAAATAAGGGTAGAACAAAAGGCCCATGAATAAGAGGGCCATCACCAAAAGATACAGGGCGTTTCTTGTTCTTCGGCTCCCAATATTCAGCCAGATGGCACCTTGGGACCTTAGCTCGGCAAGCAAAACGCTTTTTCCGCTGGAAAGGCGCCATCCTATGAAAACCAGGGTCATGGCGATCAAAAGGACTAATGTAAAGAAGCCAACATAGATCGTGAGGTAAAACTGCCACGTCATCCAAAGCGCCGCATATGACAGGCAGAGAGGGTTCTTTTCGATCAGATACCGATGGAAAAAAAAGACGGCGAATGGAATTGCAAACCGATAATGAAGTTGTGCGTGTCCTGCGTAGGCGGTAACCGGGAGAGAGAAGGCGAATACGAGCGCCCCAACAACGGCCGCTCTGGAAGAGAACTGAAGGCGTTTCAGTGTAATGTAGGCTGCAAGATAGTTTGTGGGATAGGCTGCCAGGAACCAGAGCTGGAACGCCGTATCCGTTTTGGCGCCCAGAGCTCGCGGCACTATATAGAGCGGGCTGGCGCCAAAAAGGTTGTCAGAAAAGCCAACAACCCAGGGAAAGGGATAGAAAAATCCCAAGTGCCAGAGTGAATCGACACGCCCTAGGATGAATTGAAAGATATTTTCGAGGAAGTAATTGTTGAGCCTCGGATCGCCGGCATCGCCGGGCATCAAACTGAGACCTTGGAGTTGATAGACGGGACCCACGGCTAGTGCAACCAGACACACCAAAGTGGCCCAGAGGCTTCCTCTTGATGGGGCGCAGAGTTTCATCAGCTTATCCTGCCATTACTCGCAGGTGTAGCCTGGATTGGTCGCTGAGTGTCTGAATGGATTAGTGAGATCGTCGGAATATTCCCCCATCAGCAGTCGCTTTTTGGGGAGAAAGCTTTGTCGATAAAAACGTCCAAACGAGGCGATACGCTGACCCTTGGATGTTAGTTTGACGCAACCATGTTCAATTGCGATGGTCCCTGATTCAAGCTGCTCGGTCAGCCGGACATCAACCAGCCGGTGCTCGGGGAGGTATTCCTCGACAAAGACCTGACGCATGTGATCCTTGAGAATACCACCCCCGCGCTGCTGAATTTTTTCCAGAATATAAAAGGAAAGTGAGCGGTCAATCACGGTGGGTATGGAGATCGCAAAGCCGTAACCTGCAAGGATCCATATCAGCATCAACTGGCCCTTCTCAAATCCCCCCAAGGGTCGAAAATAGGGGAGAAGAACCAAAATTACGCCACCCATCACGGCAGCAGCCAGCGCATCGCCAATCGCGGCATAAAAGACCACGTTAACGGGAAAATGGCGAAAGTGAACGAAATGAAGCAACACAAACAAGGAAGCGAAAAGGAGGGTCCCAAGGAGTCCGCGGATAATTTTTATTGCAGTCTGACTCATGATGCTAAAGACGAAAAATGAATTACCAAAATAACTAAGAACGACTTGAAGTGCGGTAGCGATCATGAAGCCGAACCGATAGTCGTGATGCAGTAGATCCGTCCAGACCATAAGAAAAAGCCCGTTATAAAGGGCAATTCCGCCGTAAAGGATCAAAAACTTTGTGGCGTGATCAAAAAAATGCCCTTCCCGGTTTTGAAATACGTAGTACCGGCTTCCTAAAAAGGAAACGCTAATTCCAAGGGCAGAGGCGATCAGGTTTGAGAGGCCTGCGGAATTAACCTTCAGAAGCTCGAGAAGGATAGTGAGAGCGGCAAAGTGAACGAGGGTCGCAATGATTCCGTTCAGGGCGTACCGCAAAATTTCGGGGCCGGAGCTTCGCATGGCGCTATTCCGCGTCGGTAACCCACAAAATTTCTCCAATACTTTCAAGGTAACTGTATGCAGGCGCAATGGTTCCCCCACGAACGACGCCCGTAAGAAGCAAAGTCATGAGTGCGAGCGCACCAGTCTGAAGGAACATAAGGACAAGGATACCCAAGGCGACCGAAAACCATCCAGGCGTAGCAAAACCGATCATCTTGAGGATGGTTGCGATGACTGAAAAAAGAATTGTGAGTGCGGCAATCAAGGCACATGCAATACCGACACGCACCAGAACGTCTTCAGCAAACACCATGAGCCCCTTGAACCCATGAAGCACCAGACCGACGAAGTTCATTTTTGATTTTCCAGCGTAGCGAGGGCCCCGATCCAAAGGGCATGAGACCGTCCTGAGTTTAGATGCGAGAACGGTTCCCGCGATATGTATGGGTAATTCCTGCATTGCTACGAGTCGGCGTAGGCTGAGTGGCTTGATCGCCATGAAGTTACCAAAGCTGATGGTGCGACCGGTCATCAACCGAAAAAAGCGTTTGTAGACCGCATAAAAGGCCTTGAATCGCAGTGTCTCGACTCGGCTTTTTCTCTCGGCAACCACCACATCGACGCTTTCGTCATTCAAGTGATCCAGTAGTTTGGGAATGGTTTCAGGGAGATCCTCACCATCGGAATCCATGATGATGACTCTTTGATCTGACTGTAGCTTTTCGTCCAGAAATCCCAACCCAATGGCGATCGCCCGCTGATGGCCGACGTTTCGTCTCAGTCGGAGCACAACCCCATTCACTTCCGCATCGCGGAGCGTTCTCTCTTGAAGGGGATAACTGACGGAACCATCGTCCACGGCAACGACAAAAAGCTGATTCTGAAATTCGTGCTTTAACGCCGTAAAAAGGATGCTACAGGCCTCCAAGTCCTCGTAAACAGGCGTAACAACGAGCGTTTTTGCAGTAACGGGGATCATGGATGGATCAGCGCCCTGAAGTAGTCGATGGTCCTTTTAAGACCCTCGACGAGATTCGTTTGAGGCTCCCACTCAAGGTGCTTCTTTGCCAAAGCGATGTCGGGTTGACGCTGCTTTGGATCATCTTGTGGGAGTGGTTTGAAGACCAGTTTTGATGGCCCTCCGATCACGTTGACAATAGTTTCAGCAAGTTCGCGGATGGTAAATTCCACAGGGTTGCCGAGGTTAAAAGGTCCGGTGATGACTTTGTCCGTATTCATCATTCGGATCAACCCATCAATGAGATCATCGACATAGCAAAAACTGCGCGTTTGTGTCCCATCGCCATAAATGGTGATGTCTTCACCTCGCAGGGATTGAACAATAAAGTTGCTGACAACCCGGCCGTCGTTTGGATGCATGCGAGGCCCATATGTATTGAAGATACGGACGACTTTTATGCTGAGCTGATGTTGCCGGTGATAATCGAAAAACAAGGTTTCCGCACACCGCTTTCCCTCGTCATAACAGGATCGAATGCCAATTGGATTGACGTGTCCCCAGTAATCCTCAGTCTGTGGGTGAATTTCAGGATCGCCATAGACCTCGCTCGTCGAAGCCTGAAGGATCTTCGCTTTGGTTCGTTTCGCCAGGCCCAACATGTTGATGGCCCCATGGACACTGGTCTTGGTCGTCTGCACCGGATCCCATTGGTAGTGAATGGGGGATGCTGGGCAGGCCAAATTGTAAATTTCATCCACTTCGACATAAAGGGGAAAGGTCACGTCGTGACGCATCAACTCGAAATGGGGATTGGTGAGAAGGTGAGCGACATTGTCGCGGGTACCGCTGTAGAAGTTATCGATGCAAAGGACATCATGACCTTCTGCCAAAAGCCGCTCACAAAGGTGAGAGCCCAGAAAGCCTGCCCCCCCCGTTACCATGACCCTTCTTCTATTTGATACGCGCACAAAACCTCACAAGAGCCACTTCGACAACACCTTCCCGGTCGAAGGTTTATGGACCGGGAAGGTTAGCCAAGGAGCAGATATTTAACGATTAATGTTGCCTTATTTCACATAGAACCTGGCTGATGCCGTTTGGCCGCCATCAAAAGCAACGGTGAACATAAGGCAGGATTTTCGGAGGTTAGGAGTACTCCATGTGAATTCGAGGTCCTTTTTGGCCTTATTCCAGATGGTTTTTGAAATCCGGATCCCCGCCGGATTCTTCCCCGATTTAATCGTGGAGGTATTGCAATCGATTTCGGTATAGAACCTGTCGACTACGACTGCGGGGGAGTTGACCAGACTGCCACTGGCGTCTGTTAACTTCCAGGCAAATCGTGTGACTTGACCCTTGGCCCGATTGGTAATACCAGTTCTGTTGATCGGCGCCAGAAAGCCACCGAAATCATATTTAGCGGCAGGAGCTGGCGTCGGTGTTGGTGTTGGTGTTGGTGTTGGTGTTGGTGTTGGTGTTGGTGTTGGTGTTGGTGTTGGTGTTGGTGTTGGTGTTGGTGTCGGTGTCGGTGTCGGTGTCGGTGTCGGTGTTGGTGTTGGTGTTGGTGTTGGTGTTGGTGTTGGTGTTGGTGTTGGTGTCGGTGTCGGTGTTGGTGTCGGTGTTGGTGTCGGTGTTGGTGTCGGTGTTGGTGTCGGTGTCGGTGTCGGTGTCGGTGTCGGAGTGCTCGGGTTAGTCGTTGGTGCAGTTGGCCCTGTTGAGGGTACTGGAGGAATATTTGAAGGAATACCCGGTATATCGCTCGGTATAGTCGGTATTACGATCGGACTTGATGGAAGGCTACCGTCCGCGAGAGAGGAATTGGCCGCAACAAGAAAGCTGAGCGTTGCCAAATATTTCTTAACTATTTTGGTGTTATTCATTTCTCTGATCATGTCAAAAATAGAGATATCGACCTTCAGGGTGTTAGTAGCAAAAATGCGCTGAGGGATTGCCTTTGACAAGGTGGCTAAGAGGGCTTCTAAAGTACCATTCTAATCCTGCTTACAAGTTTTGGCATGTGAGGTTAATGCAACGAAAAAACCGCGATTTTTTGTTTATTTTCCAATGCAGAAGCTTGAGAAAATTCGTCCGAGAAGATCATCACTGGTGAATTCCCCTGTAATTTCAGATAGCGAGGCCTGTGCGTTCCGAAGGTGTTCTGCGAGAAGCTCTGAACGGTTGGCATGAAGAGCGACAAGCCCTTGCCGCATCTCCGTTGCAGCCCTTTCCAGAGCGTCAAGATGCCGTCGACGAGCCATGAAATGGTCCGAACTGGCTTCCCCAGCTTCTGAAGAAGCCAGGAGTTTCCTCTTCAGGGTTTCAACGCCTACGCCGGTCTTAAGGGAAATCCGAATCTCACAACCCTCAGAGGTCTCTTTCACACCGGGTGGATTTCCCGAAAGGTCGATTTTGTTCCGTACGATCAGGTAGGGCCTTCCCTTAGGAAGTCCTTGGGCGATCTCAATGAGATCCTCGGGATAGCGATCATCCAGGATGATGAGAATCTGATCCGAGCTTTCAAAAGCTGCGCGGGCTCTGCGAATTCCCTCTTTTTCTATGGGA
The DNA here is from genome assembly GCA_044350805.1 of Methylococcaceae bacterium. Classification (GTDB taxonomy): domain Bacteria; phylum Pseudomonadota; class Gammaproteobacteria; order Methylococcales; family Methylococcaceae; genus UBA6136. The sequence goes on along the minus strand of JBILGU010000005.1, from coordinate 55,387 downwards.
TCATCGGTGTCGATGCGAAGTCCGGCGGTGTCGATAACATGCAGCGGAATCCCGTCCAATTCGACATGCTCCCTGAGGGTATCCCGCGTGGTGCCGGCGATGGGAGTCACAATCGCACTGTCACGGCCTGATAGCAGATTCAGTAGGCTTGATTTTCCTGCATTAGGTTTACCTGCGAGAACGAGAGTCATCCCTTCCCGAAGCAAGGCGCCTTGACGAGAGGCCTCAAGCACGGATTGCAAAGAGTTTTGAAGCCCCTTCATCTGGCCTTCCAGCCCGGCTTCACTCAGAAAGTCGATGTCTTCATCGGTGAAATCAATCGCAGCCTCTACAAAAAGACGCAGCTGGATACAAGATTCCACCAACGTGTTGATGCGCTTTGAAAACTCGCCATCCAGCGATCGACTGGCAGCCTTAACGCCTCGCAGGGTTTCGGCGTTGATCAGGTCTGCAACGGCTTCAGCCTGCGCAAGGTCTATCTTGTTGTTGAGGAAAGCGCGTTGGGTGAACTCCCCGGGGCGGGCTGGACGGCAACCGAGTTGGAAAAGTCTTGCCAGAATCAGGTCGAGGAGGACCGGGTTACCGTGGCCGTGGAGCTCAAGTATCGATTCTCCTGTAAAGGATCGGGGCCCAGGAAAATAGACGGCAATGCCCTGATCTATCGGCTGACCGTCTGAGTCAAGGAAGGGGGTGAAAACGGCTTCCCTTGGCGGGAGCCGCTTCCCAAGAAGGGGTTCAAGCAGATTTTCGACAGCAGGGCCAGAGGCTCTGATGACTCCAATACCGCCGCGGCCCGAGGGGGTCGCGACGGCAGCAATAGTGTCTTCCCATGATGATCTCATGGGATGAGAAGTAACCGTTGGATACTCAGGCCTTCGCGACCTGCGCCCCAATCGTCTTGTTGATGTACCACTGCTGGAGAATCGACAAGAGGTTGTTCACGACCCAGTACAGGACAAGCCCTGAGGGGAAGAAGGCAAAGAAGCCCGTGAACATGATCGGGAAGAACTGCATGATCCGGGCCTGCAGGGGGTCAGCCGGCGGGGGGCTGAGGCGCTGCTGGATGAACATGGAGATACCCATCAGGACGGGTAAGATGAAGTAGGGATCCTTGGCGGACAGATCCATAAGCCAGCCAAAGAAGGGGGCTTGCCGCATTTCGACCGTCTCGATCAGAACCCAGTAAAGCGAGATGAAAACCGGGATTTGAACCAAGATAGGGAGGCAGCCGCCGAGCGGATTAACCTTTTCCTTCTTGTAGAGCTCCATCATGGCCTGGTTCAGCTTCTGGCGATCGCTACCGTACTTCTCCTTGAGTTCCGCCATCTTAGGCTGCAGCTTCCGCATGTTCGCCATGGAGCGGTAGCTGGCCGCTGAAAGCCGGAAGAACAGGGCTTTGAGGGTCAGAGTGACCAGAATGATGGCCAGACCCCAGTTATTGAAGAGCTTATGGTACTGCTCCAGCAACCAGAAGATCGGCTTGGCAATGATGGTCAGGGCCCCGTAATCAACGGTCAGATCAAGACCTGGCGCCGTTGCTTCGAGAACGTGCTGCAGCTTGGGGCCGGCAAAGAGCTCAGCCGTCAGGGTCTTCGATGTCCCGGCGGGGACTTCGACCGTCGGGCCGTAGGCTCCGATCACAAAATGATTGTCTGCCAGCGACTTGGTGTAAAAGCCATTGCCTTCACCCCGGGGCGGGATCCAGGCTGCAGCAAAGTAATGCTGGATCATGGCGACCCAACCGTCCTTGGCGGTTTTGTCCAGATTCTCGGAAGCCATGTCCTTGAAGCTGATCTTTTTATATTTGTCTTCCGGTGTGTAAAGGACGCCACCGGTGTAGGTCCGGACAAACTGGTCTTTGTTCTTGTCGCCGGGATCCTTGCGCTGCAACTGGACATACTGGCGCGTCGAGAGGGGCGCAGTGCCATTGTTGTGGATGGTCTGCTCGAGCGCAATGTCGTAGCTACCGCGCTTGAGGATGTACACCTTGGAGACCTCTACACCGTGCGCATTGGTCCAGCTCAGCGGTACGCGAAGAACGTCCTGTCCCTCTGCAAGAGCAAACTTTTGGGCCTGGACCTTCCAGACGGTGTGGTGATTCGGGGCAGATCCCTCATCGCCAATCAGACCGTTCTGAGCGATAAAAATGAGATCCTGATCGGTAAAGAGGCGAACGGGCTGTTCAGGATGGTCTTTGTTTTCCGGGTAGCTTTTCAGTTCCAGGACGCGAATATCACCGCCTTCGGTATCGAGTTCCAGACGAATCACATCGGTTTCAACCACGATGCGCTGCTTGGTCTCCAGTGCCACCCCTTCGTCGGTACTGGCCGCTGTAGCAACGGCTCCAGTGCCCGAGGCCTGCCCCGCAGGAACATCCGGATTTTTTGGTGCGCCGGCGACTGCCTGAGGGATCTGCGGCTTGGGGCCGTAGTCGATCTGCCACTGCTGGTAAAGCATGACGCTCAGAAAAAAGAAGAAGACGACCAGTACGAACCTTGCGTTGTCCATTGTTGTGTTATTCCGGTTTCTTATTTCAGGGCACGGGATCGAATCCGCCAGTGTGCCATGGATGGCACCTTGAAAGACGTCTTATCGTTAAGAGAGTTCCCTTGAACGCACCATAGCGCTCGAGCGCCGTGAGTGAATAGGCGGAGCAGGAGGGTTCAAAACGGCAGTGTTGTCCCAGCCAGGGACTGATCAGATAGCGGTAGAGCTTGATGAGGGTGATGAGAATGAGCTGCATTGTCTCACCAGTTGATCCCAGTGCCTACGTAATGATCGGGAGAGGGTGGTTGTGTCGGCGTGCGCTGCGGCCGGTCTTGCGAGGACGACATAGTCAAAGTTGCCAAGGTCAGTCCATCGAATCCTGAAGCTTTCACGGGCGATCCGCTTGACGCGATTACGGTCCACGGCATGCCGGACGTTGCGCTTTGAAATCGCTAGCCCCAATCTCGCGCCCTCCCGCCCGTTGGACTTTGCCAATACGGTCAGAAAGCGGTCGGAGGATTTGAACGCTTCACCAAAAACCCGCTGATAGTCCCGTCCCGTCAGAAGGCGGTGGGTGCGGGGAAAGTCGAAGCGCGGGGCGGGCAATCCGTTGCCGTCAGACGGTCAGCTGCTTCCGGCCCTTGGCGCGTCGTGCATTGATCACGAGGCGACCACCACGGGTCTTCATGCGAGCACGGAATCCGTGAGTACGGACACGTTTGATCTTGCTGGGCTGATAGGTTCTTTTCATGTTGAGAGACCTTGAACACGGGCTACAAAAGAGGCGGAATGCTAAAGCACAGAAGGGCTTTCTGTCAATCCGTCGTTCAACATTCTGCTGCGCAACGGGGCCTTTATTCTAGCCTCCCTCTCAAGGCCTCGTTTTCAAGGATCCAAGAAGACCTCTGCGGGCCGCGGACGGTTGGGTTATATTATCGTTTCGAGAACGCAGAGCCCCTTCCCATGACAGGTCCATCCCCGATCGCAGGCCCCGTGAGGCACCTCCCCCGATGAGCCTGATCTGGTCCCAATGCATGAGCCGGCTTGAGGGAGAACTTCCTCCGCAGCAGTTCAACACCTGGATACGTCCCCTGCAACCGGTGGAAACCGCGGGTGAGCTTCGCCTTCTGGCCCCGAACAAGTTTGTTCTGGACTGGGTCAGGCAGCATTTCTTTGGACGGATTGAAGAGGTTCTGGCCGCACAGAATCAGCCCGCACCGACGGTGAGCCTTGAGATCGGGAGCCGTCCGACAGAGCCGCCCCCAGCGCCCAGGGTATCGAGCGCCGCCGCCTCTCCGACGACAACTAAAGCACCCCCTGCCCGAAGGGTTTTGGCCAATAACCTCAATCCGAGCTTCACCTTTGAGAGCTTTGTTGAAGGAAAATCCAATCAGCTGGCCCGGGCAGCTTCACTGCAGGTGGCTCAGAATGTCGGTCGAGCTTATAACCCCTTGTTCATTTATGGGGGCGTGGGCTTGGGCAAGACCCATCTGATGCATGCCATTGGCGATGAAATTCTCAAGCAGAATCCGGCCGCCAACATCGTTTACCTTCATTCCGAGCGGTTTGTTTCGGACATGGTCAAGGCGCTCCAACACAATGCCATCAGCGAGTTCAAGGACTTCTATCGGACCGTGGATGCACTCCTGATCGACGATATCCAGTTTTTTGCCGGTAAGGAGCGCTCCCAAGAGGAGTTTTTCCATACCTTCAACACGCTGCTTGAAAACAAGCATCAGATCATTCTGACCTGCGACAGATATCCCAAAGAAATCAAGGGGTTGGAGGAGCGGCTGAAGTCCCGCATCGGATGGGGCCTCTCGGTCGCGGTCGAACCCCCGGATCTTGAGACCCGGGTCGCCATCCTCATGAGCAAAGCACAGCAGGCCCATGTCGCGCTTCCGGATGAAGTGGCGTTCCTCATTGGCAAACGCATTCGTTCGAACGTCAGAGAGCTTGAGGGGGCATTGCGACGCGTGATCGCCAATGCGCATTTCACCGGGCAGCCCATTACGCTTGATTTTGCCAAAGAAGCGCTCAAGGACCTGATTGCCCTTCAGGATCGCCTGGTGAATGTGGACAACATCCAGCGGACGGTGGCGGAGTACTACAAGATTCGTGTCTCGGATCTCCTCTCACCCAAGCGGACCCGTTCGGTGACCCGACCCCGTCAGGCCGCGATGGCCCTCAGCAAGGAGCTGACCAATCACAGTTTTCCTGAAATTGGACAGCTGTTTGGGGGACGTGACCATACCACCGTCTTGCATGCGTGCCGGAAGGTTCAGGAGATCATGGCCAGTGATGCCAAATTTCTTGAGGACTACAACAACCTGAAGCGGCTCTTGTCCGCTTGAGGCTTATCGATCGCCACTCACCCAGGATTTCCCCATGAAATTCCAGATTGACCGTGAAACCCTTTTGGCGCCGCTTTCACATCTGATGGGCGTTGTCGAAAAGCGGCAGACGATGCCGATCCTTTCGAATGTCCTGATGCGTCTTGCTGACGACATTTTGGAAATGACAGCGACGGACACCGAGGTCCAGCTGGTTGCCCGGGTCGGCGTGACTCCGGGAGAAAGCGGCGAGGTCACGGTCCCTGCTCGGAAGCTGCTCGACATTTTTCGCCTTCTCCCGGACCAAAGTCAGGTGACCCTCGGCTCCAAGGGGGACCGCCTGATCGTCCAGTCGGGAAGCAGCCGGTTCAGTCTGACCACGCTGCCGGTGGCCAGTTACCCCGCGTTTGACATGGGGCAGACCGATCTTGAAGTGACGCTTCCTGCCTTGACGCTCAGGACCGCGCTGGAAAAGACGCTGTTTGCCATCGCCCAGCAGGACGTTCGCTATTACCTCAAGGGTCTTCTTCTTGACCTTGAAGGCGTGACGCTTCGGACGGTGGCTTCGGACGGACATCGCCTGGCGGTGTTTCAGGAAACCTTGGCCGAAGGCTTTGCCGCCAACCGGCAGATCATTGTTCCGCGCAAGGGGGTACTGGAGCTGTACCGACTTTTGAACGATGCGGCGGAAGAGGTCACCCTTCAGATCTCACCGAATACGCTCCGTGCAAACATTGGAAGCCTGAGCTTTTCTACCAAGCTGATTGATGGCCGCTACCCGGATTATCGGCGCGTCTTGCCTCAAGAATGCGCGACCACCATTGTGGTGGAGCGCGATCTTCTCCGGGCGGCGTTGGGGCGCGTTGGGTTGATGACCAATGAAAAGCAAAAAAGCATCACCCTTGAAGCTTCAGCCAGTGGTGACATGATCTTGACCAGTCAGAGTGCGGATCAAGACGATGCAGAAGAGCGCCTCACGGTGACGGCCGAGGGCGGTGCGGTCTCGGTCGGCTTCAACTCAGCCTACCTGATTGAGGCCATCAGCCATGTCTCGGGCAGTGAGCTTCGGCTTTCGTTTACCCCGGCGGGCAACAGTTGTCTGGTTGAAGATCCCGACGATCCCCGTTACCGCTGTGTGGTCATGCCCATGAGGCTCTGACCGGCGTGGACCGAGCCCTTCGCATGGGCCCGGTGCCGGGAGGATCTGCTTGAGCCTGCTTCAGCTCGATGTGGAGGGGCTCAGAAATCTGGATCCCTTGCGCCTTGAACCGGGTCCAGGCATCAATTTCATCGTGGGCCCGAATGCCAGTGGCAAGACCTCTTTGCTGGAGGCCATCTATCTTCTGGGTCGAGGCCGCTCGTTTCGGACCAGCCAGGCCGGCCAGATGGTCCGTTTCGGATCCAGTGCTCTGACGGTCGCAGGGCGCGTCCTGACCCCTGAGGGTGAAGGTCAGGTCCTGGGGCTCAAGATGGCTCGGGGGCGCCGCGAGATCCATGTGGGCGGACGCTCTGTTCAGTCCAGCGCCTTCCTGATGAAGGCCTTTCCGCTTTTAGTCATTCAGCCCTCAGGGATTGCCCTTTTGGAAGGCTCTCCCAAGCTTCGGCGCAACTTTCTCGATTTCGGCGTCTTTCATGATGATCCTGCCTTTCTGGATTACTGGCGCCGCTACATGCGGGCCCTAAATCACCGAAATAGCCTGCTGAGACGAGGTAATACGCGCGAATTGGCTCCTTGGACCCATGAAATGGCCCGCTACGGTATAATGCTGCATCAGGCGCGGTGCGGCTACCTGGAACGATTGATGCCGTATTTCCGCGAGATAGGGGGGCGTTTTTTTGGGGCCTCACCGTTTGAGCTTAAGGTGCAGCCCGGTTGGGATCTGGGTCGTTCTCTGGAGGCTATTCTGGACAGTGACGTGGCGTCCGATCTTCGCCATGGTCATACCCAGTCAGGTCCTCATCGGGGAGACTTTGCCATCCTGATGGGCCAGAAGCCGGTGCGGGGATTTGTGTCCCGCGGCCAAATGAAGCTTTTGGTCTATGCCCTGCTGCTGGCGCAATCACGGCTGATGGAGGAGCGTATCGGTTCCCACGGCTGTGTCCTCATCGACGATGTGGCGGCCGAGCTCGACAGCCCCAATCGTCAGACTCTTTTGGACCTGCTTCAGGGCCGTTCAACCCAGTTTTTCATTACGGCGACGGCCTTGGAGGCCGAGCCTATGACGGGGAGCCACAAGGCTACCGTTTTCAAGATCGAACAAGGTCGCTTAATCCAATCCGTGGCACCATGACGAACATTCCCAATCCAAACGAATACGATAGCAGTTCGATCAAGGTACTCAAGGGCCTTGACGCCGTCCGCAAGCGCCCCGGCATGTACATCGGCGACACCGACGATGGGACGGGCTTGCATCATATGGTCTTCGAGGTGGTCGACAATGCCATTGACGAAGCCCTGGCGGGACACTGCCGAAACATCACGGTGACGATCCATCTGGATGAGTCCATTACGGTGACCGATGATGGCCGGGGCATTCCGGTGGACATCCATCCGGAAGAAGGGCGTTCTGCTGCCGAAGTCATCATGACCGTCCTCCATGCCGGCGGTAAGTTCGATGACAATTCGTACAAGGTTTCAGGGGGTCTCCACGGAGTGGGCGTTTCCGTGGTGAACGCCTTGTCTGAACGGCTGCACCTTGAAATTCATCGAAGTGGTTCGCTTTATCGTCAGGAATACGTTCATGGCGAACCGCAAGCCCCCCTCGCCCGGGTCGGCGAGACGAATCGAACCGGCACGACGGTTCATTTCAAGCCGAGCAGTGGAACGTTCACCAATATCGAATTCCACTACGAGATTCTGGCCAAGCGGCTACGGGAGCTGTCGTTCCTCAATTCGGGGGTGGCCATTACCCTTCGGGATGACCGTCACGATAAGACCGATCACTTTGAATTTGAAGGGGGCATCCGGGCGTTTGTTGAATATCTCAATAAGAACAAGACGCCGCTTTTTGAGAAAGTCTTCTATTTCCTCGCGGAAAAGGACGGGCTGACCGTTGAGGCGGCCTTGCAGTGGAATGATTCCTATCAGGAGAACATCTACTGTTTTACCAACAATATTCCGCAGCGGGATGGCGGTACCCATCTTGCCGGTTTCCGCGGCGCATTGACCCGCACGCTGAACCAGTACATTGATGATCAGGGACTGCTCAAAAAGCAGAAGGTTGATACGGCAGGGGATGACGCGCGTGAAGGTCTCACTGCCATTCTCTCGGTTAAGGTTCCCGACCCCAAGTTCTCCTCACAGACCAAGGACAAATTGGTTTCCTCCGAGGTGAAGCCTGTGGTTGAAGCGGCCATGACGGAGAAATTCCAGGAGTTCATGCTGGAAAATCCTTCCGTTGCAAAGACCATCGCTAACAAGATGATCGAAGCGGCTCGGGCCCGCGAGGCGGCCCGTAAGGCCAGAGAAATGACCCGTCGCAAGACCGCCCTCGATATCGCGGGACTTCCCGGAAAACTCGCCGATTGTCAGGAAAAGGATCCCGCACTCTCTGAACTCTTCATTGTGGAAGGTGATTCAGCAGGGGGGTCCGCCAAGCAAGGGCGGGATCGGCGAACGCAGGCCATCCTGCCGCTGAAAGGCAAGATTCTGAATGTCGAGCGCGCCCGCTTCGATCGCATGATCTCTTCCGATGAGGTCGGCACGCTGATTACGGCCATGGGATGTGGGATTGGTCGGGATGATTACGATCCTAATAAGCTTCGCTATCACCGCATCATCATCATGACCGATGCGGACGTTGACGGCTCTCACATTCGCACACTGCTTTTGACCTTCTTTTATCGACAGATGCCTGAGTTGATCGAGCGAGGCCACATTTATATTGCGCAGCCGCCGCTCTACAAGGTCAAGAAGGGGAAGCAGGAGCAGTACGTCAAGGATGATCTCGAGCTCAACAACTATCTCTTACAACTGGCCCTGGAGAAGACGCGATTCCACTCGGATCCGGAGTCACCGGCGATTCAGGGTCAGGGCCTTGAGACGCTTTGCCGTGAATATCTGGCAGTCCGCCAAATCGTTCAGCGGCTGGGTCATCGCTATGACGAGGGGCTTCTCGATGGCTTGACCGATGTCACTCCCATCGAGGTTCAGGATCTTGTTGATCCGGCCCGTGTTCAGGGATGGCTCGATGCTCTGGCCCGGCGCCTTGCGCTGGCTGATCGTGGCGCACGCTTTGAGTTTGTGCCGACCTATGGCGCAACCCCGGATGACTTCCGTCTGGCGGTCAGTAAACGATTACATGGCGTTTATAAGTATTTCGACCTGGGGTCAGGATTTTTTGGATCCGGGGATTACCGCCGTCTGGCCGCCTTCTCGCGGATGATTGACGGGCTCTTCGCTGAAGACTCATACGTTGCTGCCGATGAGCGGCGGGAGCGGGTGGCCAGTTTCCGTGACGCCTTTGAATGGATGATGTCTGAAGCCCGTCGGGGCCAGCATATCCAGCGCTATAAAGGCTTGGGCGAAATGAATCCCGAGCAGCTTTTTGAAACCACGCTGGATTCAAATACCCGTCGGTTGCTTCAGGTCAAAATTGAGGATGCGATCTCGGCGGATGAAATCTTCACGACCCTCATGGGGGATCAGGTCGAGCCGCGGCGTGACTTCATTGAACGGAATGCACTCGAGGTCTCCAACCTCGATATCTAGGGATCCCATTCGGTCCCTCGATCAGATCGGGGTGCCCTATCCCTCTGCGCGGGGTTATTTCCGTCATGCCTGAGCACATCCTGTTTCTCACCGGAAAGCTCGCCGAAAAGCAGCTGCGTCGGACCCTCGAGGAGATGCGGCCGGACTTCAATTACACGGTCCATGTTCTTGGCGTGACCGTGGCTGCCTTGATGACGGCGGAAATGATCGGTCGCCGCCTGACCGAAACCTTTGGCGCGGATCGATTGCTGGTGCCGGGGCGCTGCCGCGGTGACCTTGACGCATTGTCCCAGGTCCTCGGCATTCCCGTCACCCGGGGGCCAGAGGAATTGCATGACCTCCCTGAATTTTTCGGCCGTGCAGCGCGAAAACCTGATCTGAATCTTCATGACCTCCACATCTTTGGCGAGATCGTTGAAGCCCCGCAGCTCTCGGTGGCTGGCATTGTTGAACGGGCCCAACGTTACCAGCGCGAAGGCGCAGATGTCATTGATTTGGGATGTCTGCCGGCAACCCCTTTTCCACATCTCGAAGAGGCCGTTCGAGCCCTTAAGGCTGAAGGCTTTCTGGTCAGCGTGGATTCTCTGGAAGATGAGGATCTCCTCCGAGGCGGGCGAGCGGGCGCTGACTTTCTTTTAAGTCTGTCTGAGACCAGTCTTTGGATTGCCGATGAGGTCGAGTCCACCCCGATTCTGATCCCTTCACGGCACGGTGATCTCGCCACCCTGGATCGTGTCATTGAGCGCTTTTCGGCCAAGGGCCGAGAATTTATCGTGGATCCCATTCTGGATCCGATCCATTTCGGTTTTACCGAATCCTTGGTTCGCTATCACACCGTTCGGTCGCGATATCCTGAAATTGAGATGATGATGGGGGTCGGGAATCTGACGGAGTTGACCCACGCGGATACCGCCGGGATCAATGCCCTGTTGCTGGGGGTCTGCTCGGAGCTTGGTATTCGACAGATTCTGGCGACGCAGGTGAGTCGTCATGCGCGGCGGGCGATCCGTGAAGCCGATGTCGCCCGAAGGATCATGTATGCCGCACGGGAAGCCAATCGCTTACCCAAGCACATCGATGATGGTCTGCTGGCGCTTCATGAGCGCAATCCCTTTCCCCTCTCCCATGACGAGATCGTTGAGCTCCAGTCGGCCATCCGTGACCCAAGCTACCGAATCCTCGCCGGTGAGCGGGGGCTTTATGTCTTCAACCGCGATGGCCTTCAGGAGGCGGAGGAGCCTTTCGCCTTTTTCCCGCAGCTGGGGGTTGAAGGGGATGGGGGCCATGCTTTTTATCTCGGGGTGGAGCTGGCCCGTGCGGAAATCGCGCAGAAACTTGGGAAGCGCTACACCCAGGATCAACCGCTGGAGTGGGGCTGCGCCATCGAGGCACCAGTGGAATCCCTTGTGAATCCCCACGACTACAAACCTGCGGGAACGACGCTGGCAGCGCGCGAAAAAGTTTCACGTGAAACCATCGTCGAACCGAAGGCGGAGTCTTCCGAGTGATTCGCGAGATTATTCTCACCACGGTCTCTCCGAGCGGGGAAGCGCACCTTGCGCCGATGGGTGTCAATGTCCTTGAGGATGACAGATACCTCATCATGCCTTTCAGGCCGTCAAGAACCCTTGATAATTTGCTGGCGACAGAATCCGCTGTCATCAATTATTGTGAGGATGTCCGGGTCTTTGCCGGCTGTCTTACGGGCCGTCGAAACTGGCCGCTGCTTCCCGCGACGGAAGTGAAGGGTCTGCGTTTGGCCGATACGCTGGGGCATGCAGAGCTTCGGTTGGATCACTTTGAGGATGATCCCGTTCGCGCAAAATTTTATTGTCGCGTCGTGGCTGAGGCTATCCATGCGCCCTTTAAAGGATATAACCGGGCTCAGGTCGCAGTCCTTGAGGCGGCTATTTTGGTGAGTCGACTCGACCGGCTTTCACCAGAACGGATTCGCTCGGAGATCGAATACCTTTCAATCGCCATCGAAAAGACCGCAGGGCCCAGGGAACAGGAGGCCTGGGATTGGTTGATGGCGCGCGTCCATACCCATCTTGGGTCTGCGTCATGACGGGAATATTGGCCAGCGTCGCCTCATTGAAAGAGGCTTCTGCGCTCGCTTCCTTGCCGATCGATATTCTCGATTTAAAAAACCCGGCCTTGGGGGCCTTGGGTGCTTTGGAGCTGAAAGACGTTCATCGCATCGTCGAGACCTTTCCTGATCAGTGCATCAGTGCAACGGTGGGCGATCTTCCGATGGTACCCGAGGTGGTCGGGCGCGCGGTCGATGCGATGGCGGAGGCCGGTGTCGACTATGTCAAGATTGGATTTTTTGATTCCGGTGAATGGCAGCCCGTCCTCGATCAGCTGAAACCCGTTGCCGATCGGGGGGTGAAGCTGGTGGCCGTTCTTTTTGCCGACCAAGCGTTCTCGTTGAGTGTCCTTCCCACCTTCAAGGCCGCGGGATTTGAGGGCATCATGGTGGATACGGCAGATAAGACCCGGGGGGGGCTTCTGGCGTATCGAGAGCTCTCCTGGCTTGAAGGATTTGTCCAGGTCGGTCGGTCTCTGGGGTGTCTAACGGGTTTAGCCGGCTCGTTGTCGTTGGGCGATATCCCGAAACTCAAACCTTTGGGCGCGGACTACCTGGGGTTTCGGGGGGCCTTATGTGCTGAGAGTCGAACGGGCGCGTTGGACCTTTCATCTGCTATCCGAGTCTGCGCTGCCATGGCCGCGCGCGACGGATCCTAATTTTTGGAGATTCTGCCGATGTGCTACACCTTGCTTCGCCCTCTTCTTTTTAAGCTGGATCCGGAGACGGCGCATCATGTCACCCTGTCAGGGCTGGCCCTTCTCGCGCGGCTGGGCCCCTTAAATCCACTCAAGGTCGACGTCTCAGGGAGCGCCCGCGAGGTGATGGGGATTCATTTTCCCAATCCGGTCGGCTTGGCCGCAGGCCTCGACAAGGATGGGGTCTGTATTGATGGGCTGGGGGCTTTGGGTTTTGGCTTTCTTGAAATCGGGACCGTGACCCCGAGAGCACAGCCTGGAAATCCCAAGCCACGGCTTTTTCGAATTCCAGAGGCCGACGCCATCATCAACCGCATGGGATTTAACAATCAGGGTGCGGACGCTCTGGTCGCAAAAGTCCGCGCGGCAAAATACCCCGGCGTTCTAGGGATCAACATTGGCAAAAACAAGGACACGCCCGTCGAAGAGGCATTGGAGGACTATCGCATCGGGCTCCAGAAAGTCTACGCAGATGCCCACTATGTCACGGTCAATATCTCTTCACCCAATACCCCGGGCCTTCGAAGCCTTCAATCCGGCTCGCATCTCGAATCCCTCATCCAAGGCTTGATGGCGGAGCGCGCCGCCTTGGCGAAGGCGCACGGAAGGGTCGTTCCCCTTGCGGTTAAGATTGCGCCTGATCTGACGTCCGGGGAGATCGAATCGATTTCCGATTGTCTTGTTCGATTTGGCGTGGATGCGGTGATTGCCACCAACACGACCTCCTCGCGTGAAGGGGTCAGTCATTACGTCCATGGTGAGGAGAGTGGGGGCTTGAGCGGCCGTCCGGTTCGGGAGATCTCAACGCAGGTCGTGTCCGCGCTGTCTCGTCACTTGGGTGGGCGAATTCCTATCATTGCCTGTGGCGGGATTTTTTCGGTGGAGGATGCCTCACGCAAGCTGGATGCGGGTGCTTCCCTCATTCAAATTTATTCAGGGCTGATTTACCAGGGCCCTCGGCTGGTTCAGGCGCTGGTGTCGGGCCTTCGATAATCACGTCTCAGTTTGAGAGCTGCTCTGGGAAGAGGGCGATGGCACCATCCAGGTTTTCGGTGTGCGCATAAAGGAGTGGAAGGCCCTTAGGGTTGCGAAGATCGCCGGCAATCACTTTCCCGATGATGAGATGGTGATCGCCCGCCTGGAGTTCCTGCGCCACGCGGCATTCAAGATGTGCGAGTGCACACGCCAGGAGGGAACAGCCGGTGGATCCCACAGACCATTGAAGTCCTTGAAATCGATCGCCGGGGGCGGCGAGTTTCTCGGCGAGCTCCGGCTGATCAAGGCCGATGACATTGATCGAGAAGGATCCCTCTTGCTTGAGTATCGGATAGGAGCGATGCTGCGGATTGATGCTGAGCGCGATGAGGACAGGATCAAAGGAGACCGGCATCACCCAGCTCGCCGTAAAGATCCGTTGCTCTCCGTCGTGATGAACCCCGATTCCATAGATGCCCGTGCTCAGCGTTTGGATCAATTGGGCAATTTCTGTTTGCTGCATGGCGCGCCCCTCCTTCACAGTGCCCGGACTTCTTATAATGCCGGGCATCCTTTTGGTTTCACGTGGAACATTTTGAATGGCCCAGTTTACGCACTTCGATGAAGCCGGTCAGGCACACATGGTCAACGTGGGCGAAAAGCCTGCGACGCAGCGAACGGCTATAGCAGAGGGAGTCATCCGGATGCAGGCAGACACGTTGCGGTTAATTCAGGAGGGTGGCCATAAGAAAGGGGATGTCCTTTCAGTTGCCCGTATTGCAGGGATCATGGCCAGCAAAAAAACCGCGGATCTGATCCCGCTCTGTCATCCTTTGATGCTGACCCATGTCGGAATCGATCTCACGCCCACAACAGAACCTCTGGGGATCCATTGCCGGGCTACCGTGAGCACGGAAGGTCAGACGGGTGTCGAAATGGAGGCGTTGACCGCCGTCCAAATCGCTCTCCTGACGATTTATGACATGTGTAAGGCCGTGGATCGTGGGATGACCCTCACAGATATCGGACTGGTCATGAAGAGCGGAGGCCGTTCAGGCGCATGGCAGCGCTAGCGGGCGCGCTCCAGCGTGAGGTAGGACCAGGCGTATCCTAGCGTCGAATCCATGGGTCTTTGCTCTCGCGCCACTTCGATCCAGGTGTCGGCCGAAATCTCAGGGAAATAGGTATCTCCCTCAAATTCCCGATGAATGATGGTGAGCTCAATTCGGTTCGCAAGGGGGAGAAAGAGGCGATAGAGTTCGGCACCACCAATCACAAACAACGCATCAGCGTCCTGACAGAGCCGTTGAGCGTCTTCAGCGCAAGAGATGACTTCGCAACCAGGAAACGATTGCGTTGCATCCCGCGTCATCACCAGATTGCGTCGACCCGGTAATGGCCGGCCGATGGCCTCGTGGGTTTTTCGCCCCATCAGGATGGGGTGGCCCATGGTCAGGGCCCGAAATCGGCGCAAGTCATCGGGAAGATGCCAGGGCATCGCATTGTTGGCGCCGATGACCCGATTCTCGGCCATGGCAACGATCAGAGTGATTTCCATGCGGCCCGCTAATCGATGAGTGCGCTAAAGTCAGGCAGGGGCTCAAGGCCCATTTCCTGGTTACGGGTTGGATAATCGACATAGCCATGAATGCCCCCCCCATAGAAGAGGCTGGGGTCCGGGAGATTCAGGGGGGCATGGGTCTGAAGTCGCACGGGAAGATCGGGATTCGAGAGGAAGGGTCGGCCAAAACCAATGAGATCGGCGCGCCCCTCAAGGAGGGCGGTATCTGCCCGGGAACGATCATAGCCACCACACAGAATCAGCGTCCCTTCAAAGCGCTGCCGGATTGACGCCATCAGTTGCTGTCCCCGGGAACGGATGCTGGCCTCGCCTTCAAACGTGGGATCGACGAGATGGAGGTAGCCCATGCGGCGGGAAGACAGCGCGTCAGCGATGGCTTCAAAGAGTGCCTCGGGTGCCTCGTCGGACATGTCGTTGAAGGTGCCAAAGGGGGAGATCCGGACGCCCACGCGCTCGGCACCGCAAATACGGGAGACGGCATCGGTCACCTCAAGAAGGAGGCGGATGCGGTTCGGGATGCTTCCGCCATAGGCATCGTTTCGCCGATTGGTCCCACTGCTGATGAACTGATCCAGAAGATAGCCATTCGCCGCATGGATTTCCACCCCATCCATTCCGGCCAAGAGCGCATTTTTGGCATCCTGAACGTATTGTTTAATGAGGTCTGGAATTTCTAAGAGCTCGAGTGCGCGGGGAGTCACGAAAGGCACCATGGCCGGCTGGCCTTGCTCATTCACCACAAAGGCTTCCCCTTGAGGGGGGATGGCGGAGGGGGCGACCGGTAGCTGACCTTCGGGCTGGAGGAGGGGATGAGAGATCCGACCGACATGCCAGAGCTGGAGAAACAGACGGCCACCCGTTGCGTGCACGGCTTTGGCAACCCCCCGCCAGCCTTCGATTTGCGCTTCCGTATGGATGCCCGGAGTCCAGGGATACCCCTTGCCTTGGGGTGAGATTTGAGCCCCCTCGGTCACGATCAGTCCTGCGCTTGCGCGCTGGGCGTAGTAGTGGGCATTCAGCCTCGAGGGAATGTCTCCGGGTTGCCCCGCCCGGGAGCGGGTCATCGGCGCCATGACCATTCGGTTCGCGAGGTGATAGGGGCCAAGTTCGTAAGGACTGAAAAGACTCTGAGTCATGTCGGTCTCGGTCGGAGATGGGCTACCAGATCAGGTCATCTGGGACTTGATACTGCGCATAGGGATCATCTGGCGCTTGGGATGGCTCTTCTTTAAGTTCATTCAGGAGGAGGATGGCTGCCGGGTCACGTTGGCGAACTTTCTCGATGGTTTCACGTGGAACAAAGGCATGCCCCCCGTCAAAGCGGACGATCCCAATGACCCCGCGCACCAGCTGATCGCGAAGAGCGGAGGTGAGGTAGAGCTTTTTGATCTTTCCGCCATCGGTGAAGTTGAATGGGGTCTCTCCCTCCTCGGGCGTGATCCGGCGGGTATTAATGAGGTCCCGGACCTGCGCCTCAAGGTCCCGACGCGCTAATTCGGCTTGGCGCTGCTGGTTCAAAAGGCGATCGCGCTCGACCTTTTCCTGATGGCGGGGAACGGGATCCACGGTCGGTGTGGCAGGGCGGTGGGCATTGGCCTTGGTGGCCTTGACCTGCTCTTTTTGGACTTTCTTGACCTGTTTTTCAGTCACCAGGCCTGATTTCAGCAATTGGTCGCGCAACCCTGCCATGGGGGTCTCCTTATGGAATCGTGGATGAGGGCCCACCCCGATCAACCGAACGACTCAAGGCGCCGGGATCCATGGGTGGTTCACGGAATCTGGGTACACTATGATAGTCGTATTTCGTATCTCCTTGCGTGGCTTTGTCCGCCCCGAACCTCTCCTTCGCCGAGACCTCAACGATGATTCCCTATCCCCAGATTGATCCGGTGGCTGTGAGCCTTGGCCCCCTCAAGGTCCATTGGTATGGCCTGATGTACATTATCGGTATCGGAGCGGCCTGGTTTTTGGCACGGCTTCGAGCCAAAGAGCCAGGGTTTCCCTGGACGGCCACCCAGATCGAGGATCTCATTTTTTATTGTGCCGTCGGTCTGATGCTGGGTGGCCGTCTGGGCTACATCTTTTTCTACAACTTCCAGGCCTTCATCCATGAGCCCACGATTCTTTTTCGGGTCTGGGAAGGGGGGATGAGCTTTCATGGAGGAATGCTGGGGGCATTTGCCGGCATGGGCGTCTTTGCCTACAAGGTCGGCGCCCGCTTTGGCGATGTCACTGACTTTATCGGTCCCTATGTTCCGCTCGGCCTCTTTACGGGGCGGATCGGCAATTTCATCAACGGTGAGCTTTGGGGGAAACCCACGGACCTTCCCTGGGGGATGATTTTCCCCACCGGGGGGCCGGAACCCCGTCACCCGTCGCAGCTTTACGAAGCCTTTCTCGAAGGCATCGTGCTCTATCTGATTTTGTGGTGGTTTCGAAGACAGGATCCACCGCGGACGGCGGTCAGTGGCATGTTCCTGCTGCTCTATGGGACATTTCGCTTTGCCGTCGAATTCCTGAGACTTCCGGATGCTCACATTGGGTACCTCGCCTTTGGCTGGCTGACGATGGGCATGGTTCTCTCATTGCCGATGGTCGTGGCAGGCATCTTCATTCTGGCCATGGCCTACCGTCAGACGAGAGCCGCGTGATGCAGAACCCACCCCACCCAGAACAGCAGTATCTTGATCTCCTCAGGGAGCTTCTTGATTGCGGGGATCAACGCATTGACCGAACCGGTGTCGGCACACGGGCTTTGTTTGGAAGGACGTTGCGCTTTGATCTGGCCGAAGGTTTTCCGGTCTTTACGACCAAGAAGATCTTCTGGAAGACCGCATTCAAGGAAATGCTCTGGATGCTCAAAGGGGGACGAAATATCCGGGAGCTCCTCCTTGAGAATGTGAGAATTTGGACGGACTGGCCGCTCAAGCGCTATCGGGAGAGCACCGGTGAGGCCATCACTCAGGCGGATTTTGAGGCGCGCATTCTCCAAGATGAGCACTTTGCGGCCCAATGGGGCGATCTGGGTCCGGTCTATGGCGCGCAATGGCGGCGGTGGAAAGCCGAAGATGGCCGCGAGATTGATCAGATTCAGGAATTGATCGAAGCCCTCAAGCACAATCCCGGATCGCGGCGACTTCTGTTTGAAGGCTGGAATGTAGGGGAGCTTGACCAGATGGCTTTGCCGCCCTGTCACAAGACCTACCAGTTTTTTGTCTCCGAAACGACGGGACGGCTTTCTGGGGCCTTAATGCAACGCTCGGCCGATGCCTATCTGGGCTTGAGTTGGAATATTGCAAACCTTGCACTGCTGACCCACCTTCTGGCGCTGGAGTGTGGTTATCTTCCGGGGGAGATCGTCTGGTTCGGTTGCGATGTGCATCTCTATCTCAATCATCAGGATCAGACCCGGGAGCAGCTTTTACGAACGCCGCGTCCCTTGCCGACGCTGGAGATTTTGAGAAAGGCGCCGGATCTTTTCAGTTATCGCATCGATGACTTTGATCTGAAGGGCTACGACCCCCATCCGCACATTGCTGCAGAGGTTGCGGTTTAGGGCGATCACAAGGACGCTCAGCGAGGTGGGTTCGGCCCAAGGTCTTTTTGGTGGATCAGGCCTCGAATCCAGTACAGCAGCATCAATGCAGCGGCTGTCAGGATGCCCCGGAAAAACTCCTGGTGCGCTGTGACAAGGGTCTCTACGGCCTCTAACGCCGCCCAGGAGACCTCGCGGTGGAGTAAAAATCCTGCAAGTACCAAGGCGCAAACTCCAAATCCAATCCGGAGCCCGTTAGGGGGTAAGAGACGGGACAGGCGATGCCCGAGGAGACTGGCTGGAATCGTGATGGCCGAAAGCAGGGCGACGGTCGGGAGGTCCATGGGGGCGTGCCCGAGATATCCGATCAGCGCAGCCAGCGAATTCATGCCGATGACCAGAAGCGATGTGCCTATCGCCGCACGCATGGCCAATCCGCCGAGAAGATTCAGTGCGGGAACAATCACAAATCCCCCGCCGACCCCCACGAGCCCCGTGATGATGCCCACCAGGAGCCCATCGAAAAGCACCGCCGGCAGATGAAGTTGGGCAGGACAGGGGGCGCCCAACGGGGTCTCGACGCCTGAGCGAAGTCTTCGTCCGAGGAGCATGGACAAGGCCGTGACCAGCATCATCAGGGAAAAGAGGATCATCAGAAGATTCTCTGGAACAAACCCCGCAAGGCGGCCCCCGCCATACGCTCCAAGCATCCCAGAAAGCCCAAAGGCGACGCCATTTTTCCAGCAGACATTTCCCTCTCGGGCATGGCGGAAAACCGCGATCAGGCTCGTAGCCCCGACCACAGACAGTGACAGAGCGATGGCCGATTTGACCGGAAAGTCGCCCAGATAAATCAGAATCGGAACGAGCAGGAGGGAGCCACCGCCCCCCAGAAGCCCGAGGAGCAGGCCCACGCCCACAAGGCCCAGATAAAAGCCCGTCATGGGTGTGCGTTATGCCGTGCCATCGACCTGACCGCAGGCGAGGTTGGCCGGAACCGCCGCATGGATATGCTTGGGCAGGGGAAGGTTGAGTTGATTCATGTGTTCGATAAAGGCCGCTCGGTCCATTTCGGGACCCAGCCGGCTATTTTTTTGGGTTTCCTGCCGGATCGTTGAAACCGTGAGGCCCTGATAGTCATGCCCGGGGTAAACGAGGGTATCGGGTGGAAGGGTAAAAAGCTTCTGATGAATGCTGTCGTAAAGCTGCCCCGGGTCCCCTTGCTGGAAATCGGTCCGACCGCACCCCCCAATCAGGAGGGCATCTCCGGTGAAGACACGGTCTTCGAAAAGGTAGCTGACACAGCTTTGGGTATGCCCCGGCGTGTAAAGGACCCGCCACTCGATGGATCCCATCTGCAATCGAACGCCATCGGAGACGAGAAGATCGGGGCAGAGGGTTCCAGCGGCTTGATGCACCACGCTTTGGCTGCCGAGGCGATCCCTCAGGAGTCCGGAAGCTGTGATGTGGTCCGCATGAACGTGGGTTTCAAGGGTATAGACGAGATGGAGGTCCAGTCGCTCAAGGAGTGCGATGTAGGTTTCAACTTCAGTGGCAACCGGGTCAATCAACAGGGCGCGACGGGTGGTCGGGCAGCCCAGAAGATAGGTGTAGGTGGAGGTCTCGGACTCAAACAATTGTCGGAAGATCATCGTACGCCACCGCAAATATATTAGGATACCCTAATGTAATGGATTCTGAAAATGCGCGTTGCTTAAGACAAAGCCCCATCCAAATAAAACCGCTGCGGGAAGGGCACCCGCCTTCACCCCAAGCTGACCCGCCGTTCTTATAGGTTGCGCGGTGAGGCTCCCTGGGCCGTTGCCCATAAGCCGTCTTGAAGGGTGGGGTAGCGAAGGACCACGCCGAGTTCCTCGCACATTTTGCGATTGTCGAGACGCTTGGATTCCTCCATGAAGCTCCACATCGAAGGTGACAAAACCTTGCGCGCCTCGGCCAGCGGAACGGCCGGGGGCCTCGGCAGCCCCAGATGGTCGGCAACCTGCCAAAAATAATCGGTCATGGTTGAGGGATGTCCATCACTGATGTTGTAGGCATCCCCTGGAATGCCCGAGGTTCTGGCCTTGAAGCACGCTTGTGCAAGATCATCGGCATGGATGCGGTTACTAAAGGGCGCTTCAGCGGGCTCAATGACCGGAAGACCCTGCCGAATTCGGGCTTCGGGAAGTCGGCCGTCGCCGTAGATTCCCGGCACCCTCAGCACCAGTACTTCACAGCCGGTGCGTAGGGCATAGTCCTCGACCAGAAGCTCAGCCTGAACGCGGCGCCGTGCCCGATCGGTCTTGGGGTTGAGGGGGGCTGTCTCATCAATCCAGGCCCCTGCACAGTCTCCATACACCCCGCTGGTACTGATGTAAATCAATCGCTTGGGCACATTTTGAAGGGCCGCAAGGCAATGGGCCATGCGGGGATCCCCAGGACCTGACGCCGGAGGCGGGGCAAGGTAGTAAAGCGTTTCAATGTCACCCGGCAAGGTCAGGGGCGGCGCTGCCTCGTCAAGATCGCCCAGATAGGGCGTGATGCCATCCGCCTTGAGGGTCTCGGCGCGAAGCGGGGTTCGCGCGAGGGCCGCAACCGGACAGCCCTCGGTCAGGAACCTGAGGGCAAGCCTTCGGCCAATGTCGCCGCAACCTACAATGAAGACCGGGAGAGAGGATGGCATTTTGACCTATGAAGGCAGGCAAGGGGTTTCGGTACTATACTGTTCCAAGCCGCTGGTAGACAGTCCAGTGTGGATTTCCGGGTGCTTTCGCTGCGCTTTAAATCTTTAGAGACAGGATGTGCCCTCTGGAGCAGATGCGATGTTGTTGAGGTCTCTTGCCCCTGCCTTGATGCTGGGCCTCGTGGTGTGTGGGAATGCGGATTCAGCCCCCGCAATCTCGCTGGATGCGGAAGCGATTCAGCATCTCGATGTGAAGACCACGTTGCCGAAGGTCATCGGTGCCATTCCCCTGGCCAAGGCGCCGGCACGAGTGGTGATCCCTCCGGCCAAGGAATTCGCCGTCACCTCCCTGCAGTCCGGCATCATCACGCGGGTCAACGTGCCCTTGGGGGTCAGCGTCAAAAAAGGCGAGGTCCTCGCCGAAATCGACAGTATCGCTTTGGTGGATCTCCAGAGGGGGATGGTCGATGCCCAGTCTGTTCTGTCACTCTCTGAGTCCAAGATGCATCGGGACGATGCCTTGTTGCGGGAGGGCGTGATTGCCAAATTGCGTTGGCAGGAAACCCGGAGTGATTTTGAACGGGCGAGGGCCACCTTGCGGGCGGCCGAGCAATCGCTTTTGGCCTCCGGCCTCTCGGCACAGGACATCCAACAGATCAAGACCGGTCGCCCCATCAGCGGGAGTTATAGGGTCATCTCGCCCACCGATGGCGTCGTTCTCGAGCGCATCGCGATTGTGGGCCAGAAGGTCGATGCCCTGTCCCCGCTCTTTCGTGTCGGTAAGCTTGATGAGCTTTGGTTGGAAGTCGACATGCCACAGGAGCTTCTGAAAGAAGCGCAGGTTGGGGACCGCATCGGCATTGAAACGCCAAGAGCCAGCGCACAGGTCATTGAAATCAGCCAGAACGTGAATCCCCAGAATCAGACGGCGCTGATTCGTGCCCGAATTACTGAAGGTGCGGATCTATTAAGACCCGGCATGCACGTGAACGCCGAGCTGATGCATCGGAGCACCGATCATATTCTCAAGGTGCCGCTGGCGGCCATTTTCAATTTTGAAGGCCGCCAGTACGTCTTCGTTCAGAGCCCTGCCGGATTTGAGGCGGTCGAGGTCTTACTGGCGGGTGAGGAGTCCCATTACGCGGTCATCCACGAGGGCCTGACGGGAACGGAGCCTGTCGTCATTCAAGGCGTCGCGGGGCTGAAGTCGAAGTGGCTCCAGGCGTCTGACGCGAGGCCCGAGTAAGTCCCGCATGGAGTCTTTGATTCGATTTGCGCTGACCCAACGGGTGCTGACTCTTCTTTTCGCTCTTTTGATCGCAGGATTAGGCGTCATGGCAGCCCTCAAGCTCCCCATCGACGCATTCCCTGACGTTTCCCCAACGCAGGTCAAGGTGATCGTCAAGGTGCCGGGCATGACCCCTGAAGAGGTCGAGTCCCGAGTGACCGCTCCCATCGAGGTCGAACTCCTCGGTATTCCCAGCCAGACCATGCTTCGATCGGTGGTCAAGTATGCGCTGACGGATATCACCATTGATTTTGAGGAAGGCACCGATATTTACTGGGCGCGGCAGCAGGTGACCGAACGACTTGCGCGGGCTTGGGGCGTTCTGCCAGCCAATGCTGAGGGCGGTATTGCGCCGATGACCACGCCCTTGGGTGAAATGTTCATGTTCACGATCGAAGGGGATCAGCTCACCCTCAGTGAGCGCCGAAATCTCCTGGATTGGGTGATCCGTCCGGCCTTGAGGACCGTGGCGGGTGTGGCCGATGTGAATGCCCTGGGCGGCATGGTGCGGAGCTTTGAGGTCATTCCGGATGGCATCCGCCTGTCGTCTCGCGGGGTCAAGATCGACGATTTGATCGAGGCTTTAAAGAAGAACAATCGAAATGATGGGGCCGGGCGCCTGGGCGATGGCGAAGAGGCCCTGTTGGTTCGGACCGAAGGCCGCATCAAGGATCTTGAGGATGTTCGCCGGATTGTCGTGGTTGAGCGGGGTGGCGTTCCGATCACTGTGGGTGATGTTGCAGACGTGAGGATCGGTGCGCTGACACGCTATGGTGCCGTCACCCGGGGAGGGAAGGGCGAAACCGTTGAAGGATTGGTGCTGAGCCTCCGTGGGGCCAACGCCCGAGAGGTGGTTCGTGGCGTTGAGAAAAAACTCAAGGAAATCCAGCCCGCCCTGCCTCCTGAAGTCACGATCAATGTGTTTTATAACCGAAGCCTTCTGGTCGACCGGGCGACCGGAACCATCATTCATGCGCTCATTGAAGCGACCGTCCTGGTCGTCATCCTTCTTCTTTTATTCCTGGGGGATTTCCGTGCCGCGCTGACCGTTGCGCTGATTCTCCCTCTGGTGGCCCTCTTTACCTTCCTTTTGATGCAGGCCTTTGGGCTGACGGCCAATCTGATGAGTCTCGGGGGCCTTGCGATTGCCATCGGCAAACTGGTGGATCCTGCGGTCGTTGTCGTTGAAAACATCACGGCACATCTTGCAACGCAACCTGAGAAAACCCGCCTGCCGCGACTTCATGTGATCTACCGGGCGATGCGGGAAGTCATGGCCCCCGTCATCTCAGGATCACTGATCATCGGCATCGTCTTTGTGCCCTTGTTGTCGTTGGAGGGCCTGGAAGGAAAGCTCTTCCGCCCTGTGGCCCTGACCAACGTTTTTGCAATGTCAGGGTCCATGTTGTTCTCCTTGCTGGTCATCCCGGTTCTGGCCTCGTTTCTGATGGTTCGGGTCCATCACGAGGAACCCTGGCTCTCGAAAAAGCTTCATGCACTCTATGAACCCTGCTTGATCTGGGCGTTGGCGCACTCAGACCGTGTCTTCAAGATCGCAGGCGGTCTTCTCGTGCTGGCCATCGTGCTCTACACCGATATCGGGAAGACCTTCATGCCGACAATGGATGAAGGCGATCTGATCGTGCAGGTCGAAAAGCTCCCGTCGATCAATCTCGAACAATCCGTCCGAATGGATACCCAGATCCAGAAGGCCCTGATTGAGCATGTGCCGGAGATTCGGGATGTCACCGCCCGGGTGGGTTCCGATGAAATTGGCCTGGATCCGATGGGTTTGAATGAATCAGATACCTTCCTGATGCTTCGTCCTCGCGAAGAGTGGAAGGCCAAGGACAAGGAATCTCTGGTCGAGAACATTCGGCATGTCCTTGAGACGATTCCCGGAATCTCTTTCGGCTTTACCCAGCCCATTCAGATGCGGGTGACGGAAATGCTGACCGGGGTTCGGGGAGATGTGGCCATCAAGCTCTTTGGTCCTGAACTTTCGGTCCTTAATGCCAAGGCAGAGGAGATCGCCGCGGTTTTGAGACAGGTTTCAGGGGCCTCTGACGTTTATACGCCCCGAAATGAAGGCATGCAGTACCTTGTGGTGCGGGTGGATCGTTTGGCGGCTGGGCGCCTTGGGATTACGGCAGAGGCCCTTGCGGATATGCTCCGGGCCCAGATCGAGGGGCTGAAGATTGGGACGATCCTCGAAGATATTCGCCGGACACCCCTCCTCCTTCGTGGCACCGGGGAGCCAGAATCCTTGAGAGCCCTTCAGGTGGTTCTGCCCAGCGGCGAAAAAGTTCCGCTGTCGGTCGTTGCAAGCCTTGAAACCTCGGAAGGGGTCGTGCTGGTCAACCGTGAGCGGGGACAGCGCATGGCGGTCATTCGAAGCAATGTGGCTGATCGGGATCTGGTCGGATTTGTTGAGGATGCCCAAAGGACCGTGGCTGAGAAGGTCACGTTGCCCCCCGGTTACTTTCTGGAGTGGGGCGGTCAGTTTGAGAATCAGCAGCGGGCCGCCCTGCGTCTGGCGATTGTCATTCCCATCGCCATCGGCCTGATTTTCCTTCTTTTGTTTACAACCTTTGGCTCTGTCCGCCAATCGCTTTTGGTGTTATCCAATGTGCCTCTCGCTGTGATCGGTGGCATTTTTGGAATGTGGCTTTCGGGTGAGTACCTTTCGGTCTCATCTTCGGTCGGATTTATTTCGTTGCTGGGGATCGCTGTCCTCAATGGGGTGATGATGGTGAATCACTTCAATCAGTTGCGGGCGTTGGGACAACCCATGGAGGAAGTGGTCTTGCATGGGGCCATGCGACGCCTAAGACCGGTCCTGATGACGGCGGGGATTGCTGCGTTTGGCCTGATTCCACTCCTTTTTGCAACCGGCCCCGGATCTGAAATTCAGCGACCGCTCGCCATTGTTGGAGTGGGGGGGCTGTTCACGTCCAGCCTCCTGACGCTCATCCTCTTGCCGATCCTTTACCGGCGCTATGCAGAGCCTCCAGCGCGATGACGAACCTTAAGAAGCTGACGCTGATTGTCCCTCCGTTGTTGGAGGAAGAGCTGATCGATCGCCTGCTTGAGCAGGACGGGGCCCTTGAATTTACGGCAGGAACGATTTACGCCCATGCGTCAAATCATGAGTCTTTGAGTCTGGTCGAACAGGTGACGGGCAGAAAGCGACGAATTCGGTTTGAGATTGTGGGTGAGACTCTGGTCCTTCAAGCGCTGCTTGATTTGCTTAAGGAGCGCTTTAAAAGCTCAGGAATCCACTATCTCATGGAGCCGGTAGAGTCGCGCGGTCTTCTCTAGTTTTCGCCCAGAGCTTCGCGCAGAGCGGGCTCTAACTCAGGGTACTCGAAGGAGAAACCCTGTTTCAACGCAGCCTCGGGGACCACCCGGGTACTTTCGAGGAGAAGGCCTGCCATTTCACCCAAGATCCACTGTAGGAACGTTGCAGGGATCCGAAAAAAGGCGGGCCGTCGAACCACGCGGGCCAAGGTCGCCGTAAATTCGGTGTTGGTAACCGGGTGCGGTGCAGTCAGGTTGATGGGGCCGCGGGCATTAGGGTTCACGAGCAGCGAGCACATCAGTCGGATGTGATCCTCGCGGTGAATCCACGACATCCACTGCTGGCCCTGACCGATCGGTCCCCCAAGCCCCAGACGGAAAGGCCACACCATGGATTTCAGGAAGCCGCCACCCGCGCCAATGACCAGGCCGGTTCTGAGAAGCACCACCCGCGCCCCAAAGGCCTCGGCTTTCCTTGCCGCGTCTTCCCAGGCCACACAGAGCTGATGACCAAACCCGCCCCTAAGAGCCGCCGATTCATCCAAAGACGCATCGCCCTGATCGCCATAGATGCCAATGGCGGAGCCGCTAAGAAAGATTTTAGGAGGCGATTCCAATTGCGCGACAATTTCGACCAGGTTCTCTGTCAAGAGAACGCGGCTGTCCCAGAGCACCTGCTTTCGGGCCTTCGTCCAGGGTTTTCCCATGATGGGCGCGCCGGCCAAATTGATGACGGCATCCAGTGCAGATGTTTTCTGTGGGAGATCGGCCAGACGATTGACGAGCGTATGTTCTCCTGACAGACCGGTCCGGTGTGTCAAAAGAAAAAGTTCGTGTCCGTCTTTTGAGAGAGTCTTGACCAGTTCCTGGCCAATAAAGCCACTGGCACCGGTAATGAGGATCTTCATGGTCCAACTCGCTTGAACGAAGTGGCCACCAAGAAGTCAAAAGCTATAGAAGGGAAGAGAGGTCTCATGGTGGCCCCCGGAGGGGCCATCATGAAGCAGAGCAGTAAGCTGGGTCTATGGTAGAGCATGACCCGATCTTGCTGCTGGAGCCAAGTCGATTACTTCGGCTCTTCGTCGTTGAATACCCAGCGAACGAAGAATACACCGGCAGTAACAACTACCAGAGTAACTACGATACCCGTAGGAGACCGCATTTTTTCGACCAGGTCGAGAATCATTCCCATGTGCTTATACCTTTCTTGTTGGCTTGTTGAATGGCTTCAGATAGCGCCAAGCGCTGCGCCGTATCTTACAGGCTGCCCAATGTCTGTCAAGTTCGGGAAACCCCGACACATGGGAAACAAAAGGGAAAGCTTTCGAGCATAAAAAACCCGGGCATAAAGGCCCGGGTTTTAGCACTCGCCTGACGCGATTCTCGCTTGTTATGGGACGAGTCCCTCTTATGGGTTGCGAGTATGCGCGGGTGTCAGGTTGGTGAGACTGCCTTACAGAGAAGGAGCAGCCGGAGCTTCGAGCTTCTGACCGTCGCCGTCGGGAGAGTTGCCACAGCCAACAACAACCAGAGACATCATCAGAACGCTAACAACGCAGAGCAACTTCTTCATAGGGAACCTCCTGATAGAACACTTAAAAGTTATAGTTTGTGGTGCCCGCGAGGGGACACGTCAAATTTATAAATAACCTTGATGGAAAATGCAAGCGGCATTATCGATGCTCTGGAGGCCCCGGCCCTGCTGGATTTCAGGACTTCGTGAAGTCAGCGGGAGAGAATGTCGAGCCCTTCGGCATCCGTGCCGGCATGAAGTCGGAGCTGTTCGAGACTCTTGAAGTCGAAAAGCGCGCGATCGGCAAGTTGCGATGGCGCCACATTCTGAAGCGCCGTAAAGATGGTTTCGACCCGCCCGGGGTGCTGTCGCTCCCAGCTGTTGAGCATTTCCTTCATGGCCTGACGCTGAAGATTTTCCTGCGATCCGCAGAGGTTGCAGGGAATCAGGGGAAAATTCCGTATTTGTGCGTAGCGGTCGATATCGCGCTCACGGCAATAGGCCAGGGGGCGAATCACAACGTGTGCCTTGTTATCGCTGAGGAGCTTAGGCGGCATGGCCTTGAGGGTCCCGCCAAAAAAAAGGTTTAGGAAGAAGGTCTCAATGATGTCATCACGATGATGACCCAAGGCGATCTTGGTGATGCCATTCTCTTCAGCGTAGCGGTAAAGGAGACCTCTCCTTAGCCGTGAACACAGTCCGCAGGTCGTCTTGCCTTCGGGAACGACCCGTTTGACGATGCTGTAGGTGTCCTGTTCGATGATATGGAAAGGGATCGCCCTTTCAGTGAGGTAAGACGGAAGGACGTCAGCGGGGAATCCTGGCTGTTTTTGGTCCAAATTGACCGCGACGATCTCAAAGTCGATCGGTGCGTTGAGCTTGAGGCTCAAGAGGATATCGAGCAGGGTATAGGAGTCCTTGCCCCCGGAGAGGCAAACCATCACCTTGTCACCGGCTTCGATCATGCCGAAGTCGGCGATGGCAGCGCCGGTGAGGCGCCGCAACCGCTTCTGTAGCTTGTTGAAGTCGTAGCGTTGTTTTTCGCTGAAGTCTAAGGTCGCGCTATCCGTCATGGCGCTCGAAAACGAGGCTGGCATTGGTGCCGCCGAATCCGAAGCTGTTGGACATGGCAACATCGAGTTTCGCCCCGTCGATTCGCTCCCGAACGATTGGAACCCCGGCTGCACCGGCATCGAGATTCTCAATATTGGCAGAGGCGGCAATGAAGCGATGCTCCATCATCAGCAGCGTGTAGATGGCCTCATGCACTCCCGCAGCACCCAGCGAGTGTCCGGACAACGACTTGGTTGAGCTGATGCGGGGAACGGCATTGCCAAAGACCGCCTTGACGGCCTCAAGCTCGCGAATATCACCCACCGGCGTACTGGTGCCATGGGCATTGATATAGTCGATCGGACCCCTGACGGTGGCCATGGCCTGCTGCATGCAACGAACGGCCCCTTCACCCGAAGGCTGGACCATGTCATAGCCATCAGAGGTCGCACCATATCCCGTCAGTTCGGCATAGATCTTTGCGCCGCGGGCCTTGGCGTGTTCCAGCTCCTCAAGGACCAGAACGCCGCCACCCCCGGAGATGACAAACCCATCGCGATCCGCGTCATAGGCACGCGAAGCCTTTTGGGGGGTGTCGTTGTACTTGGACGAAAGTGCGCCCATGGCATCGAACAGGACGGTCAGGGTCCAGTGCAATTCTTCGCCGCCTCCGGCAAAGATGACATCCTGCTTCCCGAGCTGGATCAGTTCAGCGGCGTTGCCGATGCAGTGGGCGCTGGTCGCGCAGGCTGAGCTGATGGAGTAATTGACGCCCTGAATCTTAAAAGGGGTCGCGAGACACGCAGAGTTCGTGTTCGACATGGTGCGGGGCACCATGTAGGGCCCGACTTTCTTCAGACCTTTTTCACGGAAGGCATCCCATGCCGTGAGGAGGTTTGAGGTGGACGGGCCGCCAGAACCCATGATGATGCCCGCACGCGGGTTGGAAACCTGGGCGTCGCTCAGGCCGGAGTCCCGAATGGCCTCCTCCATCGCGATGTAGTTATAGGCAGCGCCCTCACCCATGAAACGACGGATCTTGCGATCAATGATCTCATCGGGATCAATATTGACCGGTGCATGGACATGGCTTCTAAAGCCCAGCTCAGCATACTCGCTGCTGTGGGCAACGCCAGTTCGTCCTTCCCGCAGTGATGCAAGGACCTCGGACTGATTGTTGCCCAGACTGGATACGATACCGATACCGGTAACTACGACACGTTTCATGCTACTTTGCTCCTCAGAAGTCGTCTGTGGAGGTGAAAAGGCCGACTCTCAGGTCGTTGGCCTCGTAAATGATGCGACCGTCACATTCCATTTCGGCATCGGCAATGCCCATGACCAGCTTGCGCATCATCACCCGTTTCAAATGGATGCGGTAGGTTACCAGCTTGTTGGCCGGTAGGACCTGTCCGCGGAACTTGACCTCGCCTACGCCCAGGGCGCGGCCTCGGCCAGGGCCTCCAAGCCATCCAAGGTAGAAGCCGACCAGCTGCCACATGGCATCAAGGCCAAGACAGCCCGGCATGACGGGGTCACTTTGGAAATGGCAATCGAAGAACCAAAGGGAAGGCGTGATATCGAGCTCTGCGGTGATCAGGCCCTTGTCGAACTGACCGCCGTTATCGGTGATCTCGGTGATTCGATCGAACATCAGCATCGGCGGCAGGGGAAGCTGCGCATTGCCGGGGCCAAAAAGCTCACCGTGTCCGCAGCGGATCAGATCCTCGCGAGCGTAACTGTTCTTCCGGGGCTCGCTGGCAGGTACTTCGATGGATGTCATTGCCGTTTTGATGTCCTAAGGGTGATCGATCGAGGCCTCTGAATTGCCGAGGCCGGTAGCCGTTCCCATGGCGGTTGCCGAGGGCGCAACCTGCCGATAAAAAAGCGGACTATTGTAGCAGAGTCATTGCGCCGTAATTACAATCCATTGAACCGACCACTTCCAACATGAATCGCCACCCCATGCTGAATCGTGAAATGCACCCGGAGGATCGCTTGGGATGGGGGCTAATTCTCCAGATCGTCCAAGGCCATCGTTCTCGCATTGCCTTAGGGCAGGTGTTGGCTATTTTGGCGGCAATCACCGCCGTGCCAGTGCCTTTGCTGCTGCCGCTGCTCGTGGATGAGGTATTGCTGGGACACCCTGGAACAGCCGTTAAGGTGCTCGACGATATAGGGCATGAGGTCTTCCAAGGGCCGGTCTACTACATCACGGCCCTCTTGCTCTTGACCGTGTTGCTCCGATTTCTGACCGCGGCCTTCAACGTGGCCCAGACGCGGGAATTCAGCTTCATTTCCAAGGATGTCGTTTTTGCGCTCCGGAAGCGGTTGCTGGGTCGGCTTGAGCGCATATCGATGGCGGAATATGAAAGCCTGGGATCGGGGGCAGTTGTGACCCATCTGGTGGCGGATCTCGATACCCTCGATAACTTCATCGGTGTCACGGTCGGACGAAGTCTGGTGGCGCTTTTGACCCTGATCGGAACCGGCGGGGTCTTGCTCTGGATGAACTGGCAACTCGGGCTTTTCATCTTGCTCCTCAATCCATTGGTCATTTTCCTGACCCGGATCCTCGGGCAATGGGTCAAGCGTCTGAAACGGCGGGAAACCGCCGCACTGAGTGAGTTTCAGACGCGATTAACCGAAACCCTTGAGGCCATCCATCAGATTCGAGCGAGTAATCGGGAGTCCTTTTATTTTGGGCGACTTCAGGGTGCAGCATCCGAAGTCCGTGATCACTCCGCGGCCTTCCTCTGGAAAAGCGATGCGGCAAGCCGGCTGAGCTTTCTGGTCTTTCTGACCGGGTTTGATCTTTTTCGGGGGCTGGCCCTGTTGATGGTGGTCTACTCGGACCTGACGATTGGCCAAATGATGGCCGTTTCGGGATACCTCTGGTTCATGATGGCCCCGGTGCAAGAGGTGCTGGGAATGCAATATGCCTATTTTGGGGCCAGGGCGGCGTTGGAGCGCCTCCATCAGTTCTATGGGCGACAGCTCGAACCCCTGTATCCCCATCGACAGAATCCGTTTATCGGAAAAACGACCGTGGGCATCTCGATTCAGGGGCTGAGCTTTGTCTATCCGGGAGGAGAAGACGTGCTGAGGAATGTCTCCCTTGAGATTTCTGCCGGAGAAAAAGTGGCCTTGGTCGGCGCAAGCGGTGGGGGGAAGTCAACGCTAGTGCAGGCGCTGATTGGCCTTTATCCACCGGCATCCGGCGTCATTGCTTTTGATGGTGTCCCGACGGAAGCGATCGGAATGGATGTGGTTCGCGAAAACGTCGTCACGGTGCTGCAGCACCCCGTGCTTTTCAATGACACGGTGCGAAGCAATCTGGCCATGGGCCGTGAGGCGAGTGACGCAGATCTCTGGCATGCTCTTGAAGTGGCCCAGCTCAAATCAGCCATCGCCGCGAATCCCTTGGGCCTTGATGCGGTGGTCGGTCGCTTGGGTGTGCGTTTGTCGGGGGGGCAGCGTCAGCGTCTGGCGATCGCGCGGATGGTGCTCGCCAATCCACGCGTGGTGATTCTGGATGAGGCCACATCCGCGGTCGATAACGTCACCGAAGGGCACCTCTATGCGGCCCTGGATCAGTTTTTGGCCGGGCGCACCACCCTGATTGTCGCGCACCGCCTGAGCGCCATCACCCACGCTGACCGCATTTTGGTCTTCGAAGAGGGGCATGTGGTGGAGGAAGGTTCCCACGAGGCCTTGATGGGGCAAGGCGGGCTTTATGCACGACTTTTTGGCGCGGCCGGCCGAAAGTCCTCGACTTCAGAAAAGGCACTGGCGTGAACACACCAACGGCATTCTCAACTTTTGATCTTCATACCCATTCCTGGTACTCCGATGGGCACTACTCGCCAACCGAACTGGTTGAACGGGCGAAGGCTCAAGGTATTCGTGTCCTGGCGCTCACGGATCACGACACCACTGCGGGGATCCGGGAAGCCCGGGACGCCTGTAAAACGCGCTCCATTCGACTGATTCCCGGGGTCGAGGTGTCGGTCACCTGGGAAAAAAAGACGATCCATGTGATTGGTCTTGGAATAGATCTTGACGAGGAACATCTTCAGGCGACCTTGTCAGCGATGGGCCTCATTCGCGAATCGCGGGCCGAAGAAATGGGGCAGCGACTGGCCCGGCAGGGCATTTCGGGCGTTTTTGAGGACGCGCGGCAGATCGCCGGGGTCGGTATGGTGACCCGGACCCATTTTGCAAAGGTTCTGGCTGCAAGGGGTCATGCCTTGGATGTCCGCGATGTCTTTGGCCGATTTTTGACGCCGGGAAAGCCCGGCTACGTCTCGACGACCTGGGCTCCTTTGGAGGAGGCCGTGGCCTGTATTCGGAAAGCCGGGGGCTGTGCCGTCATCGCCCATCCCCTCCGCTATCGGTTGACGCGGACTTGGTTGCGGCGACTCGCCGGTGAATTTCGCGAATTGGGGGGTCAGGGAATTGAGGTTTTGTCAGGTCAGCCCTCGCCGGGTGATATGCAATCCATGCGCGACTTTGCCATCCGCGAACAGCTTCGGGGCTCCTGCGGCTCAGATTTCCATGGGCCCGATGAGGGGTGGCCCAAGCTGGGACGGGTCCCTTTGATGCCGGCGGGTATTGAACCTGTCTGGTCGGACTGGTCCGATGTTGATGGACTGGCCTGAAGACCGAAGCAATGGGCTTTCCCGCTGCGCCTGGGCGGAACGCTCGAGGGTCGAGCGGGAGTACCATGACCGAGAGTGGGGGGTGCCTGAGCACGATGACGTGCGTCTTTTCGAGTGGCTGGTGCTGGAGGGAGCTCAGGCCGGGCTTTCTTGGCGCACGATTCTTGAAAAGCGGGAGGGATACCGCGATGCCTTCGACGGTTTTGATCCCCTGCGGGTGGCCGAGTTTGATGCCCAAAGGGAAGCGCAGTTGCTCCTGCACCCCGGAATCATTCGAAACCGTCAAAAGATCCGCTCGGCCATCAACAATGCCCGGGCCTTCAGGCGATTGAGTGAACGAGAGGGCGGGTTTGATGCCTTCCTCTGGGGGTTCGTTGATGGGGTTCCCCAGAGGAATGTTTGGCCGAAACCTTCGGACCTTCCGGCAAAAACCCCGCGATCAGAAGCCTTGAGTCATGCGCTGAAGGCCCGTGGCTTTACGTTTGTGGGACCTGTGATCTGCTACTCCTTCATGCAGGCGACGGGCCTTGTTGATGACCACATCGCTGGCTGTTATCGGAGCGCCACGCTTCGTCCCTAGAGGACGAACTTCATTCCGATCAGCATGAGGATAGAGGCGAGAATGGGCCGAAGCACCGATTCGGGGACCCGAGCGCTCAGGAGGCTTCCAAGATAAATGCCGGGAAGGGAACCGATCAGGAGGCTCCCAAGCAGTTGTCCGTCGACATTGCCCATGTGGAGATGGCCGAGCCCTGCCACCGTCGTCAGCGGTATCGCGTGAGCCAGATCAGTGCCAACGACCCTGACCGTTGCCAGCCGAGGGTAGAGAAACAAGAGGGCAATGGTGCCTAACGCCCCCGCTCCGACGGAGGAGAGGGTCACGAGGACGCCCAGCATGGCCCCGGTGAACACCGTTAGATAGGGCTGCAGGCGGCCGAACCGCTCACCGTGGGTTTTGCGCTCGATGGCGGTCTGGTCCGTCAGGTGACGGCGCATGACACGGTTCCTGAGGAAGAGGGCCAGCGAGGTAAAGATCAGCGCAATCCCCAGCGTAAAGGTGATGGTTGCGGTCAGACTTTCGTCCTTGCTGAAGTGGGTTTCCAGAAGGTAAATGAGGAAGAGTGCCGCAGGCAAGCTGCCAAGGCACAGGAGCCCGACAATTTTCCAGTCCACGGAGCGGTGTTTTCCGTGATGGACCAGAACGCCGCCGGTCTTGGTGATCGCGGCGAAAAGAAGATCGGTGCCCACCGCAGCTTTTGGGGCGTAACCAAAGATGAACACCAGAATGGGGGTCATCAGCGAGCCGCCGCCCACGCCGGTCAGTCCGACGAGAAAACCTACGAGAAGCCCGGAGATGATCTGGGCAATGTCTATGTGCATGAGGAATGATCCGTGGCGAGGTAGGTATCGAGAGACACCGCCTTCCGATTGAATCGAGGAGCACGCAGGGAAGCAGCGGACCCACGTCCATGCCTTGCCAAACGGCCCACCATGGATTAGTTTACACCACACGTAGGGCTAGGGGTGCCCGCCCACCGCGTGTGGGAGCGGGCTGAGACACACCCTTTGAACCTGATCCGGTTCGTACCGGCGGAGGAAAGCCTTTTCCAGCTGCGGCCCCGATGCCCGCAGGGGATGCTTCCTCGCTACGAACCCGCCACCCGAGCCGAGGACCCCCGATGAATGCCGTTCCCGATACCCAACTTCACGATGCCGTCACCGCCAAGCGGGCGTCGATTCAGCCCTTTGCCGCCTCCGAAAAGATCTATGTCGAGGGA
Organism: Methylococcaceae bacterium; assembly: GCA_044350805.1. GTDB lineage: Bacteria > Pseudomonadota > Gammaproteobacteria > Methylococcales > Methylococcaceae > UBA6136. The sequence continues at coordinate 20,701 of JBILGU010000005.1, read as the reverse complement.
AGTCGGCCGGATCTGAAGGTGCCGATGCGGAAAATCAGCCAATCTGAAACCCCAACGGCGCGGGGCGGCGAGGTCAATCCACCGGTCACCGTTTACGACACCTCAGGTCCCTACACTGATCCGAACGTGACCGTGGATCTTCGCATTGGTCTTTCTCCCTTGCGGGAGCGCTGGATTGAAGAGCGCGGTGATACGCAGCAGCTCTCAGGCCCGAGCTCAAAGTATGGTCGGGATCGACAGTCTGATCCTGCGCTCGGTAGCCTTCGTTTCGAGCACATCCGCAATCCACGCTGCGCCGTAAAGGGTGCCAACGTGACCCAGATGCACTACGCCCGTCAGGGCATCGTGACGCCGGAAATGGAGTTTGTCGCCATTCGCGAGAATCAGCGACTGGAAGCGCTGAACGAACTTTATGGCCAGCAGCATCCCGGGGAATCCTTTGGTGCGGAAATTCCAAAGATCATTACGCCTGAATTTGTCCGTGATGAAATTGCCCGCGGTCGCGCGATCATTCCGAATAACATCAATCATCCAGAATCGGAGCCGATGATCATTGGTCGGAATTTCCTGGTCAAAATTAACTGTAATCTTGGAAATTCCGCGGTGACCTCCTCCATTGAGGAAGAGGTCGAAAAGATGTTGTGGTCCATCCGTTGGGGTGGCGATACCGTGATGGATCTTTCCACCGGCAAAAACATTCATGAGACCCGGGAATGGATCATCCGCAATTCGCCGGTCCCGATCGGAACGGTTCCGATCTATCAGGCGCTGGAAAAGGTCGATGGCCGCGCCGAGGAGCTGACGTGGGAAATCTTCCGCGATACCCTGATTGAGCAGGCAGAGCAGGGTGTCGACTACTTCACGATTCACGCAGGAATTCGTCTCGCACATATTCCCCTGACCGCAAAGCGTGTGACCGGTATCGTCTCTCGAGGCGGATCCATCATGGCCAAGTGGTGTCTTGCGCATCACAAGGAAAGCTTCCTCTACACCCACTTCGAGGACATCTGCGAGATCATGAAGGCCTATGACGTCGCCTTCTCACTCGGCGATGGTCTTCGTCCGGGTTCCATTGCCGATGCGAACGATGCAGCGCAGTTTGCGGAGCTTCACACCTTGGGTGAACTGACACAGGTCGCCTGGAAGCATGATGTTCAGGTCATGATCGAAGGTCCGGGCCATGTGCCCATGCATATGATCAAGGCCAACATGGAAGAGCAGCTTAAGCATTGCCATGAGGCGCCCTTCTATACCCTTGGCCCTCTGACCACCGATATTGCTCCAGGCTATGATCACATCACCAGCGCGATTGGTGCGGCCATGATCGGGTGGTTTGGCACCGCCATGCTCTGCTATGTCACGCCAAAGGAACACCTGGGATTGCCGAACAAGCAGGACGTTCGCGACGGCATCATCGCTTACAAGATTGCCGCCCATGCCGCCGACCTTGCCAAGGGTCACCCGGGCGCTCAGGTTCGCGACAATGCCCTTTCCAAGGCGCGTTTTGAATTCCGTTGGGCGGACCAGTTCAATCTTTCGCTTGATCCTGAAAAGGCGCTTGAGTTCCATGATGAGACTCTGCCTCAGGAGGGCGCCAAACTGGCGCACTTCTGCTCCATGTGTGGCCCCCACTTCTGCTCCATGAAGATTACGCAGGACGTTAGGGAATATGCCGAAACCCATGGCCTTGATGCCACGACGGCCCTGAATCAGGGGATGGAAGAAAAGGCGGATCAGTTCAAGAAGTCTGGGGCTGAAATCTACAGCCGCAGTTGATTTGGACGAGGACGGGGGCCGAGGCCCCCGCTCTTTAGAGAAGGTCTTAGTCTTCCATGGCGCGACGGATGCGCTTCATGGCTGTATTTTCCAGCTGACGGATCCGCTCGGCGGAAACGTTATAGCGCGCTGCCAAATCGTGAAGAGTGAGCTTTTCTTCACTCAGCCATCGGCTTCTAACGATGTCCTGGCTACGATCGTCGAGCTCTGAAATGGCGCGAATCAGACTCTGCTGCTTGTAATCGCCCCAGTCGTCTTCTTCGAGGAGATCCGCAGGATCTGCATTCGCCTGCCTCAAATAGTGGACGGGCGAGGCGAGTTCCCGATCGCCCTCATCAGATTCTTCCGGCGAGTCAAATGCGACATCCTGACTGCTCAGGCGGCCTTCCATTTCATAAACCGACTGGACATCCACGCCCAATTCATCGGCAACCGTGTTGGCTTCCTCAGGCGTCAGCCATCCCAGATGGGTCTTGTGCTTGCGCAGGTTGAAGAACAGCTTACGCTGCGGCTTCGTTGTTGCAATCTTGACGATCCGCCAGTTCTGGATGATGTATTCGTGAATTTCCGCCTTGATCCAGTGGACCGCAAAAGAAACCAGACGAACACCCATCGACGGGTCGAATCGTTTGACGGCCTTCATGAGGCCGATGTTGCCTTCCTGAATGAGGTCGGGTAGCGGCAGTCCATACCCCATGTAGCCCCGGGCCACATGGGCCACAAAGCGAAGGTTCGCCATAACCAGTTGGCGAGCAGCCTCAAGGTCACCGTTTTCACGGAATCGAACGGCCAGGGCCTGTTCTTCCTCGGCTTCAAGACGAGGAACTTTGCCGACGGCTGCAAGATAGTCATCCAGCGAGCCAAGGCTGGCATTCAGGGGAAGGCTAAGAGCAATAGCTTGTGTCATTCAATGTCCTCCACAATGGCGTGGGTTTCCACGCACATGTTAGCACTCTGGGACAGTGAGTGCTAAAGATAAGTTCCCTACGAAAAAGGGTCTAGGCGGGATCGATTTCGCGTAAAAAGCGCGCAACGACAATCCAGGCGCCGACAATACCGAGAAGGATTGCCGAGCTGAGGAGTATGAAGGTTGAGGTGAGGCTGAGGAATGAGAGGCGATAGGGGCTCCCGTAGAGGGCGGCCAGTTCATCGGCAGGTCCCTTGACCCCAAGAATCAAAAAATCAGCCACGATGAGGGCCAAAAGGGCGCCAAGAAAAGCGTACCAGAAGCCTGAATGAATGAAGGGTCTGCGGATAAAACCGTTGGTCGCTCCAAGGATCTTGCTGACGACGATCTCTTCGCGGCGATTCTGAAGCTCAAGGCGGATGGTGTTTCCGACGATGAAGAGGACGCCAAAGCCGAGGAGGAGGCTGAAGGCCATAACGCAGCGTTCGGTAATGGCCAGAAGGGCCCTCAGTTTCTTGAGCCACTCATCGTCAAACTGGACCCGATCGGATTCCGGCAGGGTGCGAAGTTCATTCAGAAGCAGTGTGACAGAGGCGGCATCTGTAGCCACCGGGCGGAGGATGATCACGGCAGGAAGGGGGTTGCTGGTGAGAGCCGCAAGGGCATCCTGAAATCCGCTGAAGGCGGTCAGCTCCTTGAGCCCCTCTTCTTTGCTCAAAAGGGTGGCCCCGAACAGCCGGGGATTTTTTTTAAGGCGCTCGGTCAGTTTTCGAGCCGCCTCGTTACTGAGTTCGGGCTTGAGGAAAAGAGAGATCTGGCTGGTGGTATCCAGCGCCTCAAGAGGCTGACGTGCGTTGTCGATCAGGGCGCTGAAGCTGGCGGGTAGCGCTAGGGCAATGGCAACCACCAGGATGGTGAGACTGCTTGCAATGGGCGTTTCCCAAATCCGCGAGAAGCTAGCTTTCAGGGAATAGACCTGAAGGGAGCCATAGGCCTGAAGTCTCTCCTTAAGACTCCGACCCTGAGCAAAGGGCTGGCGAAAAAGGCTTTGGCGGGGAGCCGTGTGGCGTCGCTGAGCCATCAGTCGTCTCCTGCGAGTCGGCCATGTTCCAGCCTGAGCGTTCTCTGGCTGAATCTTTGGACTAAGGGCTGGTCATGGCTTGCAATCAGGACGGTAACGCCAACGGCATTGAAATCCTTGAACATTCGCATGATCTCTTCGGAGAGTTCGGCATCCAGATTCCCCGTGGGCTCATCGGCAAGGATCAGCTGCGGTTTGTGCACAATCGCGCGAGCAATCCCCACACGCTGTTGCTCACCGCCTGAGAGCGCCATGGGCAAACGTTTTTCCTTCTTAAGAAGCCCAACCTTGTCGAGCGCGGCGCGAACCCGCCGACCCACATCGTGAGGATGGTGGCCCGTGATATGAAGCGGCAGCGCAACGTTTTCAAAGACGCTGCGGTCATTGAGCAGTCGGTAGTCTTGGAAAATCAGGCCCAGTTTGCGGCGAAGGTGAGGAATCTGACGATGGCTGAGCTTGGGTACCTGAACCCCATCCAGAATGATGTCGCCCCGGCTGGGTCGTTCAAATGCAGGAATTAGGCGAAGCAGCGTGCTCTTTCCGGCACCTGAATGTCCGGTCAGAAAAGCAAGTTCACCCCGTTCGATGCGAAAGCTGACATCAGAGAGGGCTTCGCCACTCTCGGGATAGCGTTTGGTGACATTCTGAAATTCGATCATGCAGTTGTCAGGCCCGTCGGGACGCCGTGGAAAGATGCTTCAGGGGCATGGTATCCCCTTGAATGGGAAAAGCCAAAATCCGAGGGTCCTTGGGAAGGGCCCTTGTGGCCTTTACAATACGTTACAACTTCGCACCGCGGCCCCCCATGAAATCTCTCCGAAAGCTGGCATCTCAGACTGTGGTCTATGGTTTGAGCAGCATCCTTGGTCGGTTCCTCAACTATCTCCTGGTTCCGCTTTACACCTATGTGTTTGCCGCCGAGGCCTATGGGGTGGTCTCCGAGTTCTATGCCTATGCCGGTTTTTTTGCGGTGCTCCTGGGGCTTGGGCTTGAGACCGGTTATTTCAGATTTCGAACGCGCCCCGGCGTTGGCGATTCATCCGCCTACGGTGCTGCCCTTGGGGTTCTGATTCCCGCAAATCTCCTTTTTCTGGGGCTGGTCATCGCGTTTCGGGAGCCATTGGCCATTTGGCTTCGCTATCCCGAGCATCCGGAATATCTGGTTTGGTTTAGCCTGATTCTGGCCACGGATGCCATTTGCGCGCTGCCTTTTGCACGACTGCGGGCCAAAGAGCGCGCCATCCGGTTTGCGGCGATTAAGCTCACCGAAATCTTGCTCACGATGGGGCTCAATCTCCTTTTCATTTTGGGTTTTCCGGCGTTCCGCTTGAAATGGCCTGAGTTTCCCTGGGATCAATGGTTGGACCCTGAAATCGGTGTTGGCGCCATTTTCCTCGCGAACCTCATCGGAAGCGCGGCCAAGTGGGTACTTTTGTTGCCCGAATTTCGTCGTATCGATTTTGTCGGGGGGCTTCGTCTCGTCCGGCCGATGCTTCGTTATGCCCTCCCGATGGTGATCATCGGATTTGCCGGCATGATCAACGAAATGCTGGATCGGGCGATCCTCAAATATCTGCTGCCCTTCGATCTTTCGACCAATCTTCGGATGCTGGGGGTCTATGGGGCGTGTTACAAGCTTTCGATTCTGATGACGCTGTTCGTCCAGGCCTTTCGGTACGCCGGGGAGCCCTTTTTCTTCGCGATGGCGGGACGGTCGGATGCAAGGCAGGCCTACGCGCTGGTCATGCGCTACTTTGTGGTCTGCTGCAGTGGGATCTACCTTGGGGTCGTCCTTTTCTTGGATGTCTTCAAGTATTTCATTGGCGAAGAGTACCGGGAGGGCCTTGGCATTGTTCCGATTCTCTTGATGGCCAATCTCTTCCTTGGCATCTATATCAACCTTTCGATCTGGTACAAGCTGACGGATCGGACCGGCTGGGGGGCCTGGGTTTCCATTCTGGGCGCGGCCCTGACGGTTGCGCTAAACATCGCCCTGATCCCGAAGTACGGTTATTTCGGTTCGGCGTGGGCCACGCTCGCTTGCTACGCTTCGATGGTGATTCTGTCGTGGGGTTTGGGCCGGTATTTCTACCCGGTGCCTTATCCTGTGGCTCGGATAGTTGGGTATCTTCTGCTTTCAGTTGGGCTGACCCTGGCTCAGCCTCTCGTGGCGCTTCGACTGGGTTGGGGTACCAAGGCCGCCGGTGCGCTTCTGATGAGCGTCTACCTTTTGCTGGTGGCAATGGGTGAGGTTTGGCCGCTGATTCGGCGGCGCCAATCACATCACGGAGGGGGCGCCGCCATCCCTGGCGGCGACCGGCATGACTAGCGGTTAAAGACCTTTTTTCGCGCCTTTTCGGTCGCGGCAAAGACCTTGTGAGCCAGCTCTTCCGGGTGACCGAGTTCTTTGGCGGCAGACTTGATGTGGGTCAGAAGGTGAGCAAACTGGCCTTCCTTGAAACCCTTTTCGCGAAGTGGAGCGAAAAGGGCCTCGAGATCTTCCTCGGCTTCCTCGACGGCAACAGACAGGAGCGACTTCACCTTATCAACGACTTCCCCGCGCGGCGTTCCAAACAGGGAGTGATTGACCCTGGGATCACCAATCAAAAGGGCGCTGATTTTGTCGGACAGCGACGCAACACCCTTTTTGCCACCGAGCTGTTCGGCAACAGATCGCGCCGGTGCGGCTGAAGCTGACGGTGCGGGCCGACTTGGGGCGGGCGCAGGGGCAGGGGCAGGTGCAGCTGCAGCTGCAGCTGCAGGGGTCGCAGCCACCGGTGGCTGCGAAATCGGCTTAGCGGGTTTCGCGGCAACCGGACGGGCCTTAGCCGCAGGTTTCTTGGCGGCCGTGGCTCGCTTGGGCTTTTTTGCCGAGGTCGGGCGGACGGGTTTATCTGTCATTGTCGGTGTCCTCTTGTTGTTTTAGCGGCGATGCATTGATCGGGATCAGGTTTCTTCTTGATCTGCCGTACATTTTTGCGAGGTGTCTCCCCCGGCTACCATTGTTCCAGATTAAATCCAAACGTTCCACAAGCGGCCTCTAGCCCAGATTTTCCGCTAGGTTCGCTCGAAAAACGAGGCCTTGATTCCTCGCAAAATTCTTAAATGGATCAATTTTGATCCTGCGGCACTAAAGAGAAAACAGCCTGGTGGATCGACCAAGAGGATGTTTCAGTATAAGTCGATCGGATCCACGTCGATGCTCCAGCGCACGTTCCAGCGCTTGGCGTCCTCCCTGACATGTTGGCGCATGCGATGGAGGGCATGATGAAGCCCGTTGCGCTGGCTCGATTGCAGAAGAACTTGCCAGCGATAGCGATTGCCTCTGCGCTCCATTGGGGAGGGCACGGGTCCGAGGACCATGACTTCGGGAAAGCTTGCAGGGGATAGGGCCTCTGCCAGGCCTTTAAGGAAATCGCGCACGGTCTCCTGGCGTGAGGCATCCGCCCGAATCAATGCCTGATGGCTGAAGGGAGGGAGCGCCAGCAGTTCCCGCTCTTTGAGGCAAATCGTCGAAAACGCCTCGTAGCCCTGATGGATGAGGGCGTCAATGACCGGATGGCCCGGGTGGCGCGTTTGAAGAAGGACCCGGCCCGGGCGATGTGCCCTTCCGGCCCGTCCTGCAACTTGCAGGATCAATTGAGCCGTTCGCTCGGAGGCGCGAAAGTCACTGCTAAAGAGGCCGCCATCAACATCCAGGATGCCGACCAGGGTGACATCGGGAAAATGGTGTCCCTTGGCCAGCATCTGGGTGCCAATGAGAATGTCCGTTTCACCGCTATGCACCGATTCGAGATAGGTCTCAAGCTGGCCCTTTCGGCGGGTGGTGTCGCGGTCGACTCGCACAAGTCGATGGGTCGGAAACAGGCGAGACAACGCCTCTTCGATTCTTTCAGTCCCCAGTCCTAAAAGGACCAGCTGGTCGCTTCCGCAGCCCGGACATTTGCACGGGATGGATTGCTGAAAACCGCAATGGTGACACCGCAGGATGGCTTCCGATTGATGCGTCACCAGCCGGGTGTCGCAATGTCGACAGGTGGCGACCCAGCCACAGGCGTGGCAAGTCTGAACCGGCGCAAAGCCCCTGCGATTGACGAAGAGAAGGACCTGCTCTTTGCGGGCGAGGGTCTCCCGAATGGCGGCAACGAGGCGTGCCGATAATCCCTCCTCGAGAAACTCTGCGCGAATATCGACCACCTGAAAGCTTGGGGGCTGGGCGCCACCGGCTCGCTCAGGAAGATCGATCCGGCGAAATTTTCCCCGAGTCACATTAAAAAGGGTTTCCATGGCCGGAGTGGCGGATCCCAGAACGATGGGAATGCCTTCCAGATGGCCTCGCATGATGGCCGCTTCGCGTGCTGAAAAGCGAAAGCCTTCTTGCTGTTTAAACGAGGCGTCATGCTCCTCATCCAGAATGATGAGCCCAAGGCGCGGGGCGGGTGTAAATAGCGCTGAGCGCGTGCCGAGGAGGACCTGACACTGTCCGCTCTGGAAGGCCATCCACGCATGCAGTCGTTCCGTTTCGGTGAGGCTGGAATGAAGAATGCGGATATCGGTTGCCAGCCGGTGCCGAAAGCGGCCCTCCAGTTGGGGGGTCAGGTTGATTTCGGGCAAAAGCACCAGGCTCTGCTGTCCTCGGGCGAGAACCTCTTCGACCAGGCGAAGGTAGATCTCCGTTTTGCCGCTGCCCGTGACGCCATAGAGCAGATTGACGCTGAAGCTTCCAAGGCTGGCTGAAAGAAGAGAGAGGGCCTTTTCTTGCGCGGAATTTAGAGGCAGCTGCGGTGCCTTTGGCCCCGAAGGCGGAACCTCTATGGCCTCCTCGATCTGCTCAAGCCAGGTGGCGAGCCCCTTTTCGACCAGTGATCGGGCGGCTGCCCCCAACTGTTCCTGTCGAATCTGGTCAGAACTGAGCCCCTTGGGATGTTGGTCCAGAAGCCCTAGCAGGAATTGTAGCCGAGGGGCTCTGAGGGGTCGCGCTTCAGGGATTTCTTGCGGCAAGGCCGTGAGTCGCCGGACGGTTCGTCCCGAGGCCGCTTTGCCGGCTCGAAGCGCCGTTGAAAGTGCGGTGAAGACCGTATCCCCGAGGGGGTGATGGTAATAGCGGCTGGCCCAGCGCAAGAGTTCAAGATCCTTGGGCGACAGAATGGGGGTTTCGTCCAGAATTCTGAGTGCGGGCCGAAGCCGTTCCGAAGGGAGCTCTGAATACGCGGCAATCCCCAGCAAGAGCCCTGTTTTTTTCTGGCGCCCAAAGGGGACTTCAAGGCGGATGCCCGGAAGGAGGCGTTCTATCGGAACCTCGGGCGGCGGAAGGTAGTCATATTCAGCATCCATCGGGACCGGAAGTGCGACTTTCAAGATGGTGCGGTTTTCGCGATTTTGAATCGCCATCAGATCTGGCCCATGGCGAGAAGAACGCAAAGAGTTTTTCCTTTCTCGCAAATTTTATACACTGTCCGGATTAAGCTCTGAATCAATTGGTTATGTAGAAACGAATGCCCGAATAAAAAGATTACATTCAAATTAGAGGAGGTCTCATGGAGATTGGTCAGCTACAGGTGTTACGAACGGATGCCTCAGGTATGCCCTTGGAATGGTTGGGCTACCAGGAGGCAGCGAAGCTCTATCACTTGGGCCTTGTGGCCTATAGCTGCGGGACCGCCCTCTACACGCTCAACGGTGGTGTGAATGCCCGAACCGGGGAGCGAAGTCGAATCGAGGTCAACTCGATCATCGCTACGTATCATCATCATCGAAAAAACCCCTCGCCCGCGACCAAATACTCCCCTCCGCTCAGTAATCAAGCCCTTTTCCGACGCGACAACCATCTCTGCCTTTACTGCGGCTATCAATTCCGCCACTCCGACCTCTCTCGTGATCATGTCAAACCCCTCAGTCAGGGAGGCCTCGACCTTTGGGGCAATGTGGTGACGGCTTGCAAGCGCTGCAACAATCATAAAGCGGGTCGGACGCCGGAGCAGGCGGGCATGCAGCTTTTGGCCATTCCCTTCATGCCGACCCATGCCGAGTACGTCTATCTCCAGGGGCGGCGGGTCTTGAGTGACCAGATGGAGTTTCTAAAAGCGCATTTCCCCCGAAAGAGCCCCCTGCATCAGCGGCTCTCCTGAGCCTTTCAGACCTCAGGCAGCCGAAGTTCGATGGCCGACCATCCCGAGGGCCCCTCAAGGTAGGCGTCAATCTCCAGCACGCCCTTGATCCGGGAGCCAATCACCAAATGCGGGAGCGAGGGCAGGGAAAGGGGCTGGGGTCGCTCCGGTGGCGCTGACAGATCGTCGGCGAGGGCAAAGGTCGCGAAGGGCGCTAGTCCCCTGGCCTGAAGCTGGGTCATCAACTGGCTCGCGCTGCCTTCCGGTGCGTCGTTCAGCGAGAAGCAGGCGCGCGGAATGCCGTTTTCTGCCCCAATGACGCCAAAGGATCGAGAATCTGTTGTCGTTTGAGCGAGGTGGAACAAGTGATTGGTCAGTTCTCGGGGGAGGTCCATGGGCATTCCTTTCGGTGCGACGTTAGCCGTATCTTGCCATGGTGACCCGCGGATGTCTTTGGAGGTCCTCGCGGGTTTCGATGGTCCCGTAGCCCAGTCCTTCGAGGATCCCCTGTATGGCGGGTGCCTGGTCGAATCCGTGCTCCAGCGCAATTCCGCCCCCGGGCTTGATGAAGGCGCGCGCATCGCGAGCGATGGTTCGAATGGCATCGAGTCCATCGGGGCCTGAAGCGAGCGCAGATTGGGGTTCGTAACGGAGATCGCCAGACCTAAGGTGTGCGTCTTGATCCGGAATGTAGGGGGGGTTACTGACGATCAGGTCAAACCGCGCCGCATTCGGGAGGGCCTTAAGCCAGTCGCCGAGCAGAAAACGAATCTGCGGAGTCCCAAGGCGGTCTGCATTTTTCTGGGCAAGGGCCAGTGCTCTGGGGCAAAAGTCAACGGCGGTGAGATGGGCATCAGAGCGCTCTTTGGCGATGCTGATCGGAATGGCGCCACTTCCTGTGCCAAGATCGAGAAGATCGGGCGCCCAAAGGGGGCGAATCCACTCGAGTGCGATCTCGACCAAATGTTCGGTTTCGGGCCGGGGGATCAATACATCCGGTGTGACCTCAAAATCCAGCGACCAAAACTCGCGAAAGCCGGTGAGATAGGCGATGGGGTGCCCGGAACGGCGCTGTTCGATCAGCGAAAGGAATCGGTGGGTTTGCGATTCCGTCAGCGCAGTTTCGGCAAATGCACGAAAGTGGGATCGGCTTTTTCCGGTCACATGGCTGAGCAGGATTTCGGCTTCCAGCGAGGGTTGCTCACTTTGGCCTTTAAGGCGTCGGACCCCCTCGGCAATGAGAGTTGCGATGGCGGCCGTCATCGCCATCATTCCTCGCCGAGTTGGGCGAGAAGTTCAGCCTGATGTTCGCTCAGCAAAGGTTCGATGACAGGATCCAGTTCGCCTTCCATGATGGATTCGAGGCGGTAGAGGGTCAAGTTGATTCGGTGATCCGTCAGGCGCCCCTGAGGAAAGTTATAGGTCCGAATGCGCTCAGAGCGATCGCCGCTCCCGACCTGAAGTTTTCGTGAGGCGGCGATTTCGGCCGACTGCGCTTCCTGTTTTTGCGAGAGGATCCGCGATTGAAGAAGCGACATCGCGCGGGCACGATTTTTGTGTTGTGAGCGCTCATCCTGACACTCGACGACCACCCCGGTCGGAATATGGGTGATGCGAATGGCCGATTCGGTCTTGTTGACGTGCTGCCCTCCGGCACCGGAGGCTCGATAGGTGTCAACGCGCAGGTCCGCAGGGTTGATGTCGATCTCAACTTCCTCGACTTCGGCAAGAATCGCAACCGTGCAGGCGGAGGTGTGAATGCGGCCTTGAGCTTCGGTCTCGGGTACCCGTTGAACCCGGTGGGTGCCGGCCTCGAACTTAAGCTGCGAATAGACATCCTGGCCGCTGATGCGAACGATCACTTCCTTGAAGCCGCCTTGTTCCCCCTCACTTTCGGAGATTGGCTCGGTTTTCCAGCCCTTTTGCTCGGCGTAACGGAGGTACATCTTGTAAAGGTCGCCGGAGAAAAGCGCGGCCTCGGCTCCGCCGGTCCCTGCCCGAATTTCGAGAAAGACGTTGCGCTCGTCGTTAGGGTCCCGAGGCAAGAGAAGAACCTGGAGTTTTTGCTCCAGCGCCTCAAGGCTCTCTGATGCAGTTTTGATTTCGTCTGCGGCCATGGCGCGAACCTCGGGGTCGGCGTCGCCACTCAGGCTTTCGGCGAATGTTTTGGCTTCAATGGCGGCGTGATAGTCCCTAAAGGTCGAGACCAGGGGATTGAGCTGCGCATATTCCTTGCTCAGGGAGCGGAAGCGATCTTGATCATTCTGCGTTTCAGGTTCGGCTAAAAGCGCGGTAATTTCCTCGAACCTCTGGGAGAGTTGTTCGAGTTTCTGCCGGATGGAGTCTTTCACGGATTCAGTGGTTATCCTTGAGTTGGAAAAGTTCTCGCGCAGCAGCGATCAGGTCTTCTCGCTCGTGGGTCCCGGCTTGTCGGAGCTGGGTGCTGGGGAGGTGGGTAAATTTGTTGGTCAGGAGGAGAGAAAGATAGGCGAGGCTTTCTTCAGGGGATTGTCCGGCACGAAGGCCCCTCAACGCGCGTTCAAGGGCATCTTCCCGAATGCTGTCGGCTTGAGCCCGGAGTTCCCGAATCGTATCGGTTGCGCCTTGAGCTCTCATCCAATTCAGAAAATGCGCGACCTCGACGTCGATGATTTCTTCAGCCTGCTTTGCGGCCTCCTGGCGGGAGCGAAGGCTTTCCTCGATGGTGTGACGCAGATCGTCGACGGTGTAAAGGTAGACGTCCCGAATCTGCTCGACCTCAGGCTCAATGTCGCGGGGGACCGCAAGATCCACCATGAACATGGGTTTGTGGCGGCGGGCCTTGATTGCGCTTTCGACGCTGCCCTTGCCAAGGATCGGGAGGGGGCTTGCCGTGGATGAGACGACGATGTCGGCCTTGGCCAAATGTTGTGGGAGTTCATGCAGTGAAATGGCAAAGCCGTTGAACTGCTGGGCTAAAAGGTGCGCCCGATCATAGGTTCGGTTAGCAATGATGAGTTCGCCGATCCGGTTTTCTCGCAGGTGTCGCGCGGTCAGCTCGATGGTTTCTCCTGCGCCGATGAGGACAGCGGTCTGTTCGCTGAGGTCCTCAAAAATGCGCTGGGCAAGCCGAATTGCGGCAAAGGCGACCGAAACAGGGCTGCTGCCAATAGCGGTATCTGTTCTGACTTTCTTGGCTGCGCTGAAGGTGTGTTGAAAGAGTTTGCCGAGGGTTTTCCCCAAGGTGCCAGCTTCCGTCGCGACCTGATAGGCCGACTTCATCTGACCGAGGATCTGTGGTTCCCCCAGAACCATCGAATCCAAGCCGGAGGCGACACGAAACATGTGCCGAATGGTCGAGCTGTCTTGGTGTGTGTAGAGGAAGGGTTGAAAGTCTGCCCGCTGGAGCCGCTGTTCCCGCTCAAGCCAGTCAAGGAGAGGCTCGGGATCCTGTGTGCTCAGTCCACAGTAAAGCTCGGTCCGATTGCAGGTCGAGAGTATTGCGGCCTCCTCGACCACCGGGACTCCTGCAAGGTTCTTCAGTGCATGGATCAGCCCCTCGGCAGGAAACGCAATGCGTTCGCGAACCGAAACGGGGGCGGTGTTATGGTTAAGTCCCAGGGTGATGATGGCCATTCGGCTCACTGCATGATGCTTTCGGAATATAATTCTAGGGAATAGCGAGCCTTCTGGGTATGGGCCCGGGCAATTGTTGCTCGAACCCTCCCGATTCTTCCTCGTAAATGCCCTGTCCGACCGGGGTGGACGCGTCCCCATCTTAACTTCTTGAGGCCCTTAGCCCGTGCTGAAAACCTTTGTGACCCTGTTGGTGGCTGGAATCCTCTGGGCAACTGGCTGTGCCGGTGTCAGGGCGCCCGGGACGGAGGAGACTGCAGCGCCTGAGCCGACGGCCCAGGGCGCGCCCGATCCTGCGGATGAAAATGATCCCGTCTTTTTGATGCTGGCGGCAGAGGTCGCGGGCCAGCGGGGGCAGTTTGAGCTCGCGCTGGATTACTACATGCGCGTCCTTCACTTGACCCATGACCCCAAAGTCGCCGCACGAGCGACCCAGGTGGCAGTGTTCGTCAAGAGCGCTGACAAGGCGACCGAAGCGGCCGAGGTCTGGTCAGAGCTCGACCCCAAGAGCATTTCTGCCCATCGGCTGACCCTTATCCTCAGAGTTAAGAATGATGAGATCGGTGAAGCGGCCGATGAAATCCGCCATCTGATCGCGCTTAAAGATCCTGATTTTGAGAATACGCTCATTGAGCTGGTGCGCTGGATCGATGCTGAAAAGGAGCGTGAGCGCGGCCTCGAAATCATGCGTGAGTTGGTCGACCAGTTGCCAAAAGTCGCCGAGCTTCACTTGGCTTCCGCCTACTTGGCCGTCGAGGAGGGGGCTTCGATGGTCGCCCAAGAGGAGATCTCCAGAGCTCTCGCAATGCGACCCAATTGGAGTCGGGCTCTGATGTTGCAGGCACAGTTGCTGTTGCAGTCTGGCGATCTTAAGGCTGGACGGGCGGCACTTGAAAAGGCCCACCGGATTGATCCAAAGAATCCCCGTCTGGCTCTGATCTATGGGCAGTTCTTAGCCAAGGTGGGCGACTTTCCCGCAGCCGAACGGGAATTGGCCAAGGTGGTTTCCCAGGATCCCAGCAATGATGATGCCCGTTTCGCACTGGCGTCGGTCTGGTTGGAGTTAGGCGAGCTCACGAAAGCGCGCAAGGAGTTTGATCTTTTGTCCACGGATCAGCGTCTGCGTCCGCAAGTCGCATTTTCGCTGGCTCTGATTGATGCCCGCGAGGGTCATACCGAGGCCGCACTGAAGGAGTTTGATCGGATCAAGGAGGGCCCCATGCTCTTCGATGCGCGCTTCAATGCGATTTCAGCGCTGATCGTTCTTGGCCGGAACGGCGAGGCCCGAGAGAGATTGGCGGCGGCAAGGGCGGAATTCCCCAAAGAGCGCCTCAGGCTTTTCCTCATCGAGGCTGAAATGTTGATCAAGCTGCGCCAGTCGGAAGCCGCATTTGATCTCCTGTCGGATGCGATCCGGCAGATGCCCGGTCAGCCGGAACTGCTTTATACGCGCGGACTTCTGGGCGAACAGTTGGGTCGCTTGGATGTCATGGAGGCGGATCTTAAGGCGCTTTTGGAAAAAAATCCGGACGATGCGGCGGCGCTCAATGCCTTGGGTTTTTCCCTGACCGTTCATTATCCTGCTCGCCTTGATGAGGCGGAGGGCTACATTCGGCGGGCGCTTGCCAAGCGGCCTGGAGATCCTGCGATTCTGGATAGCTACGGCTGGGTTCTTTTTCGCAAGGGCAAGGGTCAGGACGCTCTGACCCCTCTTAAGAAGGCTTACGGGCTTTTTGCGGATCCCGAGATTGCCGCACATCTTGGCGAAGTGCTCTGGACTGTGGGTCGGAAAGCGGAGGCGCGTCAGATTTGGCTCGATGCCTGGAAGCGAGATTCACAGCAGCAGGACATGCAGCGCATTCATCAAACCTACCCCGAGGTGTTCAAGGGTGCGTCTGAATGAATCGATTTTTTGGGGTGATGCTCCTGCTGCTTGGACTCTCAGGGTGTGCGACCTTACAGGGTGAGTCTGACGGGCCGTCTTCGGCCAGATCGCCGGATCGGCTGACCGTTTGGGATATGGAGGGACGCATTGGTGTCCATGCCGCGAAGGACTCCTGGCAAGCAGATCTCACTTGGAGCCATGATCTCAAGCAGGACCGGCTCCGTCTGTCAGGGCCTCTGAGCCAAGGCTTGATCTCAATCATCCTTCAGAAAGATCTGATTTACATCAATGAGGGTGACGGAATCGAAAATCTGGCGCGTGATCCTGAGGCGGCCTTGAAGGCCCGGCTGGGGTTTGCGGTTCCCCTCAAAAGTCTTCGCTGCTGGATATTGGGTATCCCGAATGCCGAAGAGCCATCGCAGCCCCTGGCCTCGGGCCCTGTGGGCGCGTTCATGCAGCAAGGCTGGCGTATTGTTCCTTCAAATCTGATGACGGTTGGCGGTTACTCTCTGCCGGGTCGTCTTTTGGTGGAAGGCGGCGGCGTGCGCCTGAAGATCATCATGGATCAATGGAATCCAAGTTCACTCACCACAGGCAAATCATGACGACAGCTTCCATCTCTGCCCGCTTTCCGGCGCCGGCCAAGCTTAACCTGCTGCTTCGAATTGTCGGTCGGCGCGAAGACGGCTACCACTTGTTGCAGACCGTTTTCCAGTTCATTGATCAATGCGACTGGATCGAATTCACCCTTCGCGAGGATGGAGTCATCGGCCTGGCCCATCCATTGCCAGGCGTTCCCGAGGAGACGGATCTCACCGTGCGTGCGGCCCGAGCCTTGCAGGCTGCGGCCGGAATTTCTAAAGGCGTCACCATCTCGGTTGAAAAAAATCTGCCCATGGGGGGTGGTCTGGGCGGTGGAAGCTCGGATGCCGCGACGACGTTGGTCGCACTGAATCATCTCTGGGGTGCGGGCTTGTCAAAGGCTGAGCTTAAAGCGATGGGCCTTAAGCTTGGGGCTGATGTCCCTGTCTTTATCGAAGGCTTTGCTGCTTGGGGCGAAGGGGTGGGCGAGGATCTGACGCCGCTCGACCTGGAGGAGCCTTGGTATCTCGTCGTGGTGCCGGAGTGTCATGTGGCCACGGGACGAGTCTTCACTGACCCTGATTTGACAAGAAACAACCCGCCAATCAAAATGGCAAGCTTTTTTGAGGGTCGGCGGGAAAATCATTGCCTCCCGGTGGTGCTGCAGCACTACCCTGAGGTGGCCGCCGCCATCACCGCACTGTCCGTGGTCGGCGAAGCCCGCCTGACCGGCACAGGGGCGTGTGTTTTTGCCGCCTATCCGACCGAAGCGGAGGCGCTTGATGCGAAGCGGGTCCTGGGGCCTGCTTGGCGATCTTTTGTAGCCAAGGGGCTCAACCGATCGCCCTTGCTCGATGCGTGTCGATGAGTCTGGTATTGAAGTTTTTTGGGGCGTAGCCAAGCGGTAAGGCAGCGGGTTTTGATCCCGCCATGCCCAGGTTCGAATCCTGGCGCCCCAGCCAAATCCACCGGTAACCGCGACAAAGGAAGCTGTCTGAATGTCTGATCCGACATTTATGGTCTTTTCGGGGAATGCGAACCTGCCCTTGGGCAAGGGCATTGCTCGGTCCTTGAACATGCGACTGGGTCAGTCGACCATCGGGCGGTTCTCGGACGGGGAAATCTCCTTTGAAATCGAGGAGAACGTTCGCGGCCGGCAGGTCTACATCATTCAACCGACCTGCTCGCCAGTGAATGAGAACCTGATGGAGTTGCTGGTCATGATCGACGCGTTTCGTCGATCATCGGCGGGCCTGATAACGGCGGTCATCCCTTACTATGGGTATTCGCGCCAGGATCGCAGGATTCGCTCGGCCCGTGTGCCGATTGCCGCGAAGCTGGTCGCCAAGATGATTACCGCGGCCGGCGCTGACAGGGTTCTGACGCTGGATCTTCATGCGGACCAGATCCAGGGCTTCTTTGATGTGCCGGTGGACAATGTCTACGCCTCGCCGATTTTGCTCGGTGATGTCTGGCGTCAGCATTATCCGAATCTCATGGTGGTCTCGCCCGATGTCGGCGGTGTCGTGAGAGCAAGAGCGTTGGCGAAGCGGCTGGATGAGGCGGATTTGGCCATCATCGATAAGCGGCGTCCGAAGGCCAATGAGGCCAAGGTGATGAACATCATCGGGGATGTCAGGGGTCGAACCTGCATCATGGTGGACGACCTGGTGGATACCGCCGGAACCTTGTGCAAGGCCGCGGAAGCACTGAAGGAGCACGGTGCCCTGAAGGTCGTTGCCTACTGTACGCATGCGGTTCTTTCAGGGCGAGCCCTTGAGAACATTAACGAATCGGTGCTTGATGAGTTGGTTGTGACCAACTCGATTCCGCTTCGTCCGGAAGCCAAGCGCTGTAAGAAAATCCGGCAGCTCAGTGTTGCCGAAATGTTGGCTGAAACCATTCGCCGGATGGCGGCTGGGGAATCGGTCAGTTCGATGTACGTTGACTAAGGTCGGCGTATCCCACAACTGCTCAGAGTATTTGGAGAAAAAAGATGGCAGGCAGTTATGTATTTGATGCGGAACTCCGCAAGGATTTGGGTCGTGGAAATTCGCGTCGTCTGCGAGTAGAGGGCAAGATCCCGGCTGTGCTTTACGGCGGTACCGGTGAGCCTGTGGGCATCACCCTTGACCACAACAAGGTCAATAAGGCGCTCGAGGATGAGGCAACCTATTCCCACATTCTGACTCTCCGTATTGATGGCAAGGACGAGACCGCTATCCTTAAGGACATGCAGCGTCATCCGAGTCGCCCGATCATCCTCCACATGGATTTTCAGCGGGTCACCGAATCCCAGAAGATCAAGGTTCACGTTCCGCTGCATTTCCTGAATCAGGAAACCTCGGTGGGCGCGAAGAAGGGCGGCGTGATCACCCATGCGATGGTTGATGTTGAAGTGACGTGTCTTCCGGCGCGTCTACCGGAGTTCATCGCGATCGACATGGCCAAGCTGGATATCGGCCAGTCTGTCCACCTGTCGGACATCAAGGTTCCGCCGGGCGTTCAGATTGTCGAGCTCCTGCACGGTGAGGGTCATGACCAGCTCGTCGCTGCGATCCAGGCGCCCCGCGTTGGCGGTGGTGAGGAAGCTTGATTCAGCTTTTTGGCTGCCCGGCATCAGCGGAGTAGCGCTTGATCCGGCTCCTGGTCGGGTTGGGAAACCCGACCTCCCGATACGAAAAAACCCGGCATAACGCCGGGTTTTGGTTTTTGGACGAAGTGGCCCGATCCTTGGGGGTGGTTTTCCGTGAGGAATCCCGATTCCAGGGAGCGGTGGCGCGAAAGGATGCCGGTGCGGACGCATTGGTTTTGCTGAAGCCTTCCACCTATATGAACCGAAGTGGTTCCTCGGTGCTGGCGGCGGCGGCGTATTACAAGATCGGGGTGGATGAAATTCTTGTGGCGCATGATGAGCTGGATTTGGCGCCAGGCGTCGTGCGGTTAAAGAAGGGGGGTGGCCATGGCGGCCATAATGGCCTCAGGGACATGGTGCTTCACCTCAAATCCCCCGAGTTTTATCGGCTTAGATTGGGTATCGGGCATCCCGGAGACAAGTCTCAGGTGGCCAATTATGTGCTGGATGCACCGTCCAAAATGGAGGCTCAGGACATTGGGCAGGCCGTCGATGAAGCGATGCGCGCCCTGACGCTGATTCTGTCCGGCGACTATTCTCGGGCGATGAACGAGTTAAATGTCAGGGTTCGGGAGAGGGACGAAAGGGGTTGACGGCCTTCATTCTTTTGAACATAATCGCCTGCTAACCCGATTGGAGGGGTTCCCGAGCGGTCAAAGGGATCAGACTGTAAATCTGACGGCTCAGCCTTCGAAGGTTCGAATCCTTCCCCCTCCACCATTCGGGCGGTTTTACCGTGGCGGGTGTAGTTCAATGGTAGAACCTCAGCCTTCCAAGCTGATGGCGCGGGTTCGATTCCCGCTACCCGCTCCAAAACAATGAGTTTTGCCCATATAGCTCAGTCGGTAGAGCACTTCCTTGGTAAGGAAGAGGTCACCGGTTCAAGTCCGGTTATGGGCTCCAGTAGTTAGGGTTGTTAGCAATCAACAGTTAAGGGGTTTTTGCGGATGTCTAAGGAAAAATTTACGCGTAACAAGCCGCACGTCAACGTTGGTACCATCGGTCACGTTGACCACGGCAAAACGACCCTGACCGCGGCACTGACGAAGGTTGGTGCAGAGCGTTTCGGTGGTGCATTCAAGGCATACGATCAGATCGACGCAGCGCCGGAAGAGCGTGCGCGCGGAATCACGATCGCTACGGCACACGTTGAATACGAATCACCCACCCGTCACTACGCCCACGTTGACTGTCCCGGCCACGCCGACTACGTCAAGAACATGATCACCGGTGCGGCGCAGATGGATGGCGCGATTCTGGTTTGTTCTGCTGCGGACGGTCCGATGCCGCAGACCCGTGAGCACATCCTGCTGGCGCGTCAGGTTGGCGTCCCTTACATCGTGGTCTTCCTGAACAAGGCAGACATGGTCGATGACGCTGAACTGATCGAGCTGGTTGAAATGGAAGTGCGCGAGCTGCTTTCCAAGTATGACTTCCCGGGCGATGACACGCCGATCATCAAGGGTTCTGCTCTGAAGGCGCTGGAAGGCGACCAGAGTGAAATTGGCGTCCCGGCGATCATTGCGCTGGTGGATGCACTGGATAGCTACATTCCGGAACCGGAACGTGACATTGAAAAGTCCTTCCTGATGCCGATCGAAGACGTGTTCTCGATTTCAGGCCGCGGAACGGTTGTCACGGGTCGTGTTGAGCGTGGCCGTGTCAAGGTCGGTGAAGAAGTCGAAATCGTCGGCATCAAGGACACCGTCAAGACCACGTGCACCGGCGTTGAAATGTTCCGCAAGCTGCTGGACGAAGGGGTTGCAGGCGACAACGTGGGTGTACTCCTGCGTGGTACCAAGCGTGAAGACGTTGAGCGTGGCCAGGTTCTGGCGGCGCCGGGTTCGATCAAGCCGCACACGCATTTTGAAGCGGAAATCTACGTCCTTTCAAAGGATGAGGGTGGACGTCATACGCCGTTCTTCAACGGCTACCGTCCGCAGTTCTACTTCCGTACGACGGACGTGACGGGCTCAGTTGAGCTGCCGTCTGGCGTTGAAATGGTTATGCCGGGCGATAACATCAAGGTAACCGTGAAGCTGATCAACCCCATCGCGATGGAAGAAGGTCTGCGTTTCGCTGTTCGTGAAGGTGGCCGCACCGTCGGCGCCGG
>JBILGU010000061.1:0-6224 GCA_044350805.1 Methylococcaceae bacterium | reverse complement strand
AGCACGTCCAGAAAGCTGGTTTGTTGCTGCATCGTTTTACGTTGATTGGCGGTCGGAAGAACTGCCGTCTATTTTACTGGCCGGGAGCCCTGAATTTACCGGGCTCACTGATTAAATCCGCGGCTCCTTAGATCAAATTTAAAAATTCCCGCAAAGCACCCGAATAAAGGGCCCATCCCTACTGAATGCCGAAAATATTGATCATTTGCTTGCACTTTCCATTACGAGGAATATGCTTACGGAGTGTGTGGAAATTACGTGCGCCAGGTGAAACTTGGCCTAAAGCAGGGGGATTCCTTATTTGGAATCGCCCCATAAACTCAGGATAAAGCGTTGGAGCCAAAATCATGCTTGGACCAGACTCACGCCGATTGATTCAAAGCAAACACCCAGTCATTTCGGGATTGTGCATGGCTATTTTGATAGTCTGGGCCGGTTCAGCCCAGTCTGCAATGAAAATTGCCATCAATAATCTTTCGGGGAAGCCCAATAGCGCGGTATTTCTCAATTTCGCGGGAGGGTCCTCCGATCAATCGACCTTCGCGGCCACTTTCAATGGCGGGACAGTGGTGCCCTATACGCTGGAGGGAGGGTCCTCAACGCAGGGCATTCCCCTGAACACGGTTCAAACCGACGTCGCAACGGGCCTCCCCACATTCAATGTCGGCTATTGGAATTCAGGAAGGCTTTGGTTCAGTTACGATCGATCCTTGGATTTCTCGCAAGGTGCCCCAACCCCCACCGGCGTATCCAGCACGAACTTCAACACCCGCTATCAATTTATCGAGCCGACTATCAACAACGCGCCTTCACCGGGCACGGGGTCTGAGATCTGGGTGGACGAGACCGCACTGCAATGGTTCTCCATACCCCTTCAAATCCAGATCAACACCGGCCCTGGCATCAAGGCTCAGGGGGTGACCAACAACAATCAGACGGCGTCTGACACGCAAACCATGATGGCGGCGATCGGAAGCGCTGTCCCTGCAAATTATCCAGATCCGGCGACCTCTCAAACGGTGCCCTACGCCAACCTTTATCTGCCCTATCCTGGCGCTAATCTCGGACTGAACTTTCCCTCCACACTCCCCAATACCAGTATCGTCCGAGGTGTCGACGGAACGGCCGGAAACGTTTCTGCAGGAGGCTATACCTTCCAAAACCCTTACCATAACTGGACCCAATATCTGACTGCCCTGTCCTCAGGCGGAGGCCTCAATAATGGTTCGCTGGTCATCCAGCTGGCGGACAATTTTGTCGGCGTTTCACAAAATGGCGCTCTGATCGCTGGAAATGGCTATCAGCCCCAGTGCTATGACATGAAGGTCATCGTCAATTCCGGAACAAATACGGTAAAAATCAGCGGCAATACCTATACCGGTCAACTAAACACAAGCACATTTCCAGCATCTTGTAGCGGATCCCTCTACATCCAGAATCTCCAGATGACGACGACGTTTGATTTACTCAATGATCAAACCGTTGGTGTCTATCAAAACGTGACGCCCTTCAACTGGACCTCCTCGACCACTATTACAGCCGTTAGCGCTCCGAATGGAGCCCAATCGGGACAAGGTGGCCCAAATAACATGGCCAATGCGGGTAACAACGATCTTCTCGGCCGGATCATGGGAGATTTCCTCGCAGGTCTCAGCACAGGGTACCCAGGCAGCCTCTTCGGCCGTCAAAATCCCAGCCAGATCTGGTGGCAAAATCCGGGGCAAGCCTTTGCCAAGGCACAACCGGGGCATCCTGAACGATATAACACCTACGCAGCCTCCATCGCTCCTTATACGACGGCCTATGGCTTTGCCTACGCAGATCGCTTTGGCAACAACCTCCTCAATTTCGTGAATGGGAGCGGCGCATCGAGCACTGCAAACCAGAATGGCTACCTTTTGGTCACTATCTATCCGGATGCACCCACCGTAATTCCCGGAACCCCCACGGTTACCTCCATCTCGCCCAATCAGGGACCTGCAGCGGGCGGGACACCTGTGATAATCACGGGAACCAACTTTTCCGGGGCTACTGGCGCTTCCATCGGGGGGAACGGTTGCTCAAACTTTACCGCCGTCGATGCAACCCATGTCACCTGCATAACACCTCCGGGCCCGCTGGGCTCTGCCAGCGTTCAGGTCATCAATGCCATTGGCGGCAATCTTGCGAACAATCTTTATAGCTATACCGGGATCAATCCCGCTCCCGATCACAATATTCCTACCATCGATGGCGGAACCCACCTCAAGCTGCATCGGGGTGAATACCTCAAGGTGTTCCTGAATCAACAACCGGTAGCTTTTAAGAAAGTGCAATGGACCACCAAGGGTGGAGGACATGCCCGCTGTGTCATTCGGGGTATCTCTCGCCAATTCTTTGTCAAAACCACCGGGAGAGGTGCAGGGACGTGTTCCGTCACAGCCACGGTCGATGGGATCACTTCAGAGCCCCTCGTGATCAACATTCGCTAGGAATGTGAATCGTCGAAAGATTTGAAACTTCTTTTTGTCTGAATCCCCCCGCTCAAAGGAGCGGGAACTACCCCGAGATGAGTGATGAAAAACAACAAACTGCACACCCAAACCATGCTGACCGGGCTCTTGCTGACAATCGCGTCGATGACCACAAGCGCCGAGCCGACCACCGACTGGACCGGCGCCTACGCCGGCTTCAATCTGGGTGCACTCTGGAGCGGATCAACGGTCAGTGCACAGGACATCAACCTCTTGTCCTCGACAGGCACCTATCGTTATCAATCGAACTCCACAGCGGTCAATCCTGGGATTCAGTTCGGCTATCTCCATGCGCTGGATGAACATTTAGTTTTGGGTGGTGAAGCGGACTTCACTTACCCTTCGACCAGCAATACCGTGACGCAGTGGAACCCGACCGCTTCTGCTTATGATCAGTTCAAGACCAAATACAACGTTCAGGGATCACTCAGACTCCGCTTGGGGTATGCATTTGATCGTTGGCTCCCCTTCGTTACTACCGGCGTGAGTTTCGGCGGCATGGGCGCCTCATACCAGAGCGAGTCTGGCAACTATGCGGCTACCACTACGGCTCAAACGGGTTGGGTACTCGGCGGTGGAGTTGAGTATGCGGTTCTGGACAATCTGTCCACCCGCCTTGAATATCTCTATACCGACTATGGCAACGCCATGGGGGCAACCATTTCGCAGGTGGAGCAAGTCAGCTACCCGCTAGGATCGATGAAAGCCACCATGAATACAAACGTCCTGCGGGCAGCCTTAAACTTCCGATTTTAACCCGCACCCGAACCTCTCGGGTTCAATCTCATGATTGGGGAGCTCTTGGGATCATAACGTCGACTGCACGCAAAGGTCCCTGACTAGCCCTAAGAAATCAGATTAGTCGGGTAGTAGCGATGGATTACTCCATCATCACCCCCAACCCCCCATGCGGGTCTCCCAGCCCCTAAGCCCCGAGCGCATAATTCCTACAAAATTTATGTGGAATTATCATGTCCAGAAAGCGTTCAGCCATTTTTCCCGAATCCTTCGCGACGATACGAATCACGGATCTCTACCGGCATGGTGTCGTCGGTCCTAAGCCCGACCGCTTACGGCTAACCTCTTCGCCCTCAGGGGTCCTTGTTCAGCGGATGGAGATCAGCGGTCAGAGCTTTGAGCTAAGGGCTGAGATCGCAGACGGGCGTCTTCATGTTTCAGGTGATTTGTTGGGGCAGGACGCCGTCATCGAGTTATCTGAAATTCACATTTGCAAGGGGAGGTATCGCGTCGCTTTCGTTTGCCCCGGCTGTGAAACCAAAGTGTTTCACATTAGCTGCCCGATCGTAGAGCGTCGTCCTGACGGCTCAGGGCTTAGGCGTGAACTTCTATGTCGGCATTGCCATAGGATCACTCGGTCGAGTTGGCGATATGGCGGTCATCAAAAAATTGAACGCGCCTGCCTTCAACGTCGAGTGATGGTTGAGAAGTTGGGGTCTAATCCGACGGTTAAGGGGAGGGGCGTCGCTACGGTTCGGCATGACAAATGGTTTGCACGTTTCCTTAAAGCTGAACGGCTGCTATTAGAGCCTCATAACATGTCATCAATAATGATGACGAATACACCATTGATTCCATGGAGAATACCTCACTACTGGGGTGGGTGAAGCTCCTGCCAGCAAGAGATCGTGAGAGTCGCAAAGGCGTGATTGATCGGTCCTTGGTGGGAGAACAAATCTAATACGACGCATAGTTAAACGGAGGTTTTATGAAACTGATAACGCTTTTGGTCATGGCTTTTCTAATGACTCCTGCGATAGCTGATACCTACGTTAACCCCTACACCCGATCAGATGGCACATACGTTCAGGGGCATATGAGAAGTGACCCTGATGGCAACCCATATAACAACTATTCCACGCGCGGGAACACGAACCCCTACACGGGTGAACGTGGGACGGTATCACCTTATGGATCTGGTTCTTCCTACGGGAATGGATCCAACTCAGGGTACGGTAATGGGCAGAGTGGATATGGCGGGTATGGTGGATACCAAGGGTATGGGCGCTAAATTTTGGCACCTACAAGAAAGGTCGACGTGAAATTTGCTCTCGTATTGGTCTTGTCGGGGCTTGCCGGTTGTCAGATGGTTGATTGGCACTGCACGAGAGGTGGTCAATGGAGTGCGGGTTATACGTTAAGTGATGGTCGATGCACCTATTTCTGCGCAGATAAGGAAGAAAAGTTCTGTGGTAAGACCACGGAAGAGGCCGAAGCCAAAATGGCAAATGACCCTACGGTCAGACAGCAGCGTGAAAAGGCGGCCGCTGAAGGTCTAGCCCAAGACAAAGAGTTCTGTCAGAAGCTCGGTTTCAAACCGGATACTGACGCTATGGCGAACTGTCTTCTTACCCAGCAGCAAAATCGATTTGGTCTTGGGGTAAAACAGCAGGAACAGGAGATTGAGGGTGCAAAGGCTGAAGCTCAGGCTTGGTCAAATGTTTCAAGAAGCCTTTCCAACGCCAACCAGAACATTATCAACAACATGCCGAAGACTACCAACTGCTCAACATACGGAAGCCAGACATCCTGCACTACTTGGTAGCTTTCGCAGCAGCCCCAAATGAAAGCGCCTACGATGGCTCCTCAATCCACAGGGGGGGACCCATGAGAAAAGAGAGAGCAGTTGAGGATCGTAGACGCTTTATTGAATGGTGTCGGGCTGAAGTTGTGAGGCGAGCTCTCAACTAGGTCGTTACCAGAGGGGATTTGCCTCAGCGAATCTGGGGCTTGCTTCAATAAGCAGGTCCCAGAGGATGCTGGTTTCTTTAACCTCCGCACTAGCTAAGAGGCGCCCGAAGATCCTAAGCATCATTTCCGCCTGCTCCGGTCCGATATCAACGAGACCGACTTGAAGCAGAGTAAGCTCTTCCTCGCAAGGTGCTCCGCCTCCCGTGAAAACATAGGAGATTTCAGGCTCTCCCCTGTTTCGCGTAACTAGAACGAGGTAGTCGTCGCGATCAAGTCCGTATTCTTCTAGTATTGCCCCCGCTTCTGGCCCTGGGGGCCTCAGATAGCTTGGTATGGTGCTTTCTGCCGAAGTGAATGCTAAGTCTAGTTCAGCATCATAATCGATGCCTTGGTTGAAATCGTCCAGACATCTGTCATCAAACGCCTGCATCTGGGACTTTCGGTCAGCTTTCATACTAAACCGCCCAAGATTCGATTCGCCTCGGGATGTTCGTGTGCACTGGAGATCAGTAACTCAATTACGTTCGATCGTGTGCGGCAACTCCGGGTAGCCAGCGTGTCAAGTTGGTCGATGCACTCAGCAGAGATCGTAAAAATGATTCTCGACTTGGTGTTTAGAGAGTGTCGGTTTCGCATCGGATAGACTCCGTTTTGTTAATCGGAGCAACTAGAGTATGCATACCCTAATGGGGCTGCATTAAGAAAAAAGGCCGAACAAAAACCAAAAAGAGCCGCAAGGCTAAAAGGAACTTTGCGAGTAGGTTCCATCCGCGGGGCCCAGTCGCTGATTTCCTGAAATCGAAACTCCAGATTCAGGATCGATCCCGATTGGCACTGCGTTGGTTAGGGCTCACATGACAGGTTTAGGGGCGCGTTAGTCGGGTAGTAGCGATGGATTACTCCATCGCCACCCCCTAAGAACCCAGCGTGCAACTTTCGCTGCACTGGGCTCAAGCCTCAAAAAGTCATGTTTACATGACCGGTTACTGTCCATCGTCATGC
>JBILGU010000016.1:0-64121 GCA_044350805.1 Methylococcaceae bacterium | reverse complement strand
TTGTTGAGGTTTGGATGAGCTTAATCTTTGCCAGGAGTTACAGGCGAATGCTCGTTTTAATGGCATCGCTTCTTCTCATCCCAATCTCAGGCTTTGCGTTGGATGCCCCGGCTAGCCTCGTGCCTGCGGGTGTGAGTCCCGGGAGCCAGTTTTATCTGATTTTCACGACATCTGGGACTATCGAAGCTACCTCGACGGATATGCGGGATTATGATGCGTTCGTTAATGCGAACGCGCAAGTCGGAACGTCCTTGCCTGGCGTTAGCTCGCTTACTTGGAAAGCCCTCGGCGCAACGAGCACGGTGGACCAATGCAAGCCTTTTATTGATTTAACAAAGCCTGTCTACACCGTAACAAAGGTTCTGGTTAGCACCACTGCATCAGCGATGTTTTCAGGTGGTTTAGGCCAGATCCTTAATAGCAATCCGGGTGTGACACCCAGTGGAGGGACAACCATTGGCGGGCCCCCAAATACGGCTTTAACATGGACGGGCTGCGAGAGCAACGGATCCCCGGCCATTGGGAATCAGCTTGGTTCTGGAATCCGGAGAACCGGACTCTCCATACAGACTAATTCATCGTGGATAACATTTATCGATTTTGGAGCCGGATCGCAACCGCTATATGCAGTTTCCCCCCTGCTCACTGCGCCGACTCCCCCAACCGTCACCTCTATTTCGCCAACTTCCGGTAGCACAGTTGGTGGCTCAGGAATAACAATTACTGGAGCGGGGTTCCTAACGGGAGCGACGGCTACAGTAGGTGGAGTCGCATGTACTTCGGTTTCAGTAGTCTCATCTACGAGCATCACTTGTACGACTGGAGCGCATGCAGCTGGTGTGGTGGACGTTGTTGTGACGAATCCAAACACACAGACGGGAACAGGGTCGGGTTTGTTCACCTACCAATACCAATCTCCTAACGCTTCGGGAACAACGCCTGGAGGAAGTGTCAATGCCACTGTGGCAAATGGAACCTTTACCCCGGGATCTGCTCAATTCACTGCTGCAATCAACCCGCCTTCAGGGCAGTCATTCCCTTACGACATTTTTGGTTTTACAGCCAGCACATCCGTTGGTGGAACGATCACAGTTACGTTGACATACCCACAAGCACTCCCTGCTGGGACGAAAGTATGGAAAGACCTCAACGGGACTTGGCTGGATTGGACAAATAGCGTGACGATCAGTGGGAATACGATCACTTACACGATTACAGATGGTGGAGCGGGTGATGCCGATGGGGCTGCAAACGGGAGCATCACTGATCCTCTGGGACCGGCTAGTCCTGCTACCTCAATCCCATCGCTTTCTGAATGGACGCAATTGATGCTGGCTTTGATGGTCATTGGCGTTGCTTGGCACTTCCATAACAATCGCCAGAACAGCTATTGATCGGTGGCTTTTGATGATGACTGAGAACGGGAGCTTCGGCGCTCGTTCTGCTTTGTGGGGGTCGGTAAGATCTCACGCGACCCGATCATGCTCATCGTCCTTGGAGCACCCCGCAGTGCAGGGGGCGCTGAAATTTTCTACTACGCGGTTCAATTCGGCATCGTGATGGTTCTAAGCCTTCAACTACGCCGAAAGTAACCGCTGGGTAGCGATCTGATCTCACGATAAATCTTTACTGGAAATAGCCTAGTCTTCGTACGCGGGCAACATCGGACTTCTGCCCAGTCTCCTCTTCCTGTTTCACTACATCCTGATTCCAGATCGGATAACTGGTACCTTTTTGCCCCGGCTTTGTCTGTCCATGAATCGGAGACAAACTGCTTTTTTTACCGTTTTTATCCATGATCAAATTGCACACTGCTGGCGGCCATCGTCCATATGGTCTACTCGGTATCACTATGGGACCCCTCCATTCTTCTTCCATTTCCTTAACCGGGGCCACGGTGTGCTTTTTTGCCATTGCCGTTGATGCGGCTATGAACGTCATAACGATCATCAAGATCACACGCTCCATGTCTCCACCATTCCCAAAAATAGCTGCTAACCGTTCGCCGTATCAAAAAGGTTCTTTGGGTACACGAGTGCCGCACACCACATCATCAGAGACTCTCGATAAACCCTCTTTGCTTGGATCGATGATGTATCGAGCTTCAGGTTCCTTACCGAATTCGGCTGTTTAATCCAAGGAAGAATAACGACCGATATAGCGACAGAGAGAAAGAGTCTTTTCATGGCCTGCCTAGTGTCCGTCAGGTCTATAGGCTAACCAAATATGGCGAGTGTCTCCAGCAGGTTCGACATTCAATGATCGAAATCCGGTTTCTTGAGCAATAAGTCAGGGCTAACCTGAAGGCAGATAGACAGCCTGAGAATAATCTGAAGAGTTGGATTAATCAGGCAGCGTTCCAATCGTGAAACCACAGTTCTATCAACACCGCTTTCGAGAGCAAGGCGCTCTTGAGAAATCCCCCTCTCTGCTCGGTACTTCTTGAGGTTATGGCTGAGAGTCGCTTTCAGCTCCTCGAACTCGTCCGACATTGCTACCTCGCATGGAAAGGTAGCAGTCTTTATCCCTGAGGCCTGATAGACCACGGCTACCACACCGTGGGTTGATGTTCCTCATTAGTGCGTGTAGATTCCAAATGAATTCTCGA
Organism: Methylococcaceae bacterium; assembly: GCA_044350805.1. GTDB lineage: Bacteria > Pseudomonadota > Gammaproteobacteria > Methylococcales > Methylococcaceae > UBA6136. The sequence goes on along the minus strand of JBILGU010000016.1, from coordinate 61,513 downwards.
ATTACATATAACCCGCCTGTGGAGTAGTAAACATTGATTAGAGCGATCGTAGTCTTTTATTTGTTTTCTCTCTCTGGCTGCGCGAGCATAGGCCATGTCACCGAGGGAAGAGAATCAAAGATAGAAATAATTAAAGAAGATAACAAAAAAAATGAGCAGAAGACCTTCTATTCTGATAGGCCATCGGAAAGGTATAGCGGAATAAATTATGCGCATATAAATGATTCAACAATATCACTGAGACTAAAATCCTATGGGTTTTTCGAAGAGTATTCTGCACCCTCATATATAGAAAAGAAAATAGTTAACTATGGCGGGCATGGAAATAAGATCGTTTTTTTTGCCGGGACCATATTAACCGCAGGGCTTGTGATAATTCTAAACCCAAAAACTTGGATAGAAAATCTTGTTGGCTGGAAAGAGGAATTATCCAGTGAGGTTATGATAAAAAAAGAGCTTGGCCAGAAAACAGGCAATTCAATATGGAAACAGACCTCAGAAACTCATGACCTCTCTATTAATTTCGGGGGAAAAACGAGAGTTCTTCATAGCGTTGACAGCGATTATGAGCATGACTTTGCCTTAAAATCAGATGTTCTGGATATCAATCGCGCTAGCCCAGCAAATATCTCGATCTCTTGCTTAACTTGTAACTTGATAACAGCTCCTGCTGGCCTTGAAAAACTATACGACAGAATTAATTTTGATATTAATTTGCTGGAATTAAAGAAGAAAATAGAGGAGGAAGACAAAAAGGAACTGGAAGCCAGACTTAAGAGCGCGAGAGAGCAAAGCAAGGCAGATAGCTCCAGCATAATCGATGATTCACAACCATTAAATAAATTCAAAAACCAATGTAATGAACTAGGTTTCAAATTAGGCTCCAAGGATTTTGCAAATTGCGTAATGGATCTTATGGGAAACTGATATTATGGTAGTCCAGTGATCAAATATTCTAAGACTATTTTTCTGGTGGTATTTCTTCCGCTTCTTACTAGTGTTGTCCTTGCGTCAGATATTCAAGAGTTTAAGAAGGAATGTGCGGAGTTGGGCTTTAAGTACAACAGCACGGAGAACGCGAAATGCGCCCTGAAACTCCTCAAGCATGCACAGAAAAACGGGGAGACATTTAGTAGTGCCTCATCAGCACCGGCTCAAAGGCAAACTGGTGATGGCTCAAGAGACGATTCAACTTGCCAGTCCTACGGCTTTTCTCCCGGATCGGCTCCTTACTCAGAATGTCGAATGAAGCTCGACATGTTCAATCGTCAGGCTGCAGCTCAACAGCAGGAATATGCGGCACGTCAACAGCAGTACCAGCAGGAGTTAGCCGCTTATCAAGAACAGCAGAAACAGGCTAGAGGCATGGCAATGATGCGTTGCGGCCTCAACATGATGGCGGGAGGAACTTGCACTGGTGCTCCGGTAGGACCGGCTCCCTTGGCTCCTCAGCCTATGACTCCGTACTTCCAAACGTACACGATAAATGGGCGCATCATTAACTGCACGACCACTGGCCAGTATACAAATTGCAACTGAAAGGCTAATGTCTAACATTTTAAATAAAATCGTTATCCCCTTTTTGTTGCTTTCACTTTTGTCAGGATGCAATCTAGTATATGTAAATCCAAATAACTCATCCATGATATCGGTTTGGAGTAGCACATATTCTGATAAAGGCTACTCTCATGCATCTGTCCGAGCTCAAGAATACTGTGGAAAGGAATTCAGTAAGCCTGCCTTGTATACCGGATATAAGTTCGGCTGTTTTTTTGTGATGGCGGCGCTGTAAATTCATATTTCTTCACATGCGCCAACGCGTATACCCCACCAGCAGAAGAACCAAAACCTCAAGTCATTGAGGAGAGAACACCTAAGCAGGCAGAAAAACCACAAAGCTCAAAGGATGCGGCAAAAAAGAACTGTGCCGAATTGGGTTTCAAACCCGGAACTAAGGACTTCGGAAACTGCGTCCTGAAGTTGATCGAATAATTGTCCCGGCACCCCTGAAGTAGCTATGAATCCGGACTATTACAAGATTCTTGGTGTTGTTGATACCGCTGAAGATGCTGTTATCCGCGCAGCCTACAAGGCGCTCATGCAGATCTACCACCCGGACAAGTTCAATGGTGACAGGGCTGAGGCTGAGAGAAGGACCAAAGATATTGTCGAGGCGTATTCGGTTCTAAGTGATCCAGCCAAGCGCAAGGCTTACGACCAGCGAAGAGCAGAAGAAAAACCTGAGTATCATTCAGACCCAGATGGCTCTGACCATCGGGGATTTCGTGCGGCTGAGGAGACTCTCAACGCCAAGTGGGAGATGGCTGCGGAATACGTACATGGCCTTAAAGTACTCTACAATAACCTAGCTTCAATCTCCCCTGAGCTTGCTTATACCTTCAAACTTTGCCTTCTGGAACAGAAAGCTTTTGATCGTGCGACTCTGATCGCAAATGGCCTCGAAGATCAGTACCTGACTAAATACTTTGGAAGCAATGCCAGCATCAAAATTTTTGCGAAAAAGCTTCTTTCTGGTGGTTATAAGGAGGCGGCTAGGGAACTGAACTCTGTGATAACAGTATTGGGAAGCTCTGTGAACGCTGCGGATGTCATTTACCGAATCGCAAAAAAATATAAGGTCCCTTCATACCAGCAGGCGGGGGACCCCACAGGGGGAGGCAAAGATGCTTGGAGGGAGGAAAAAGATGAAAAGCAACTGCCGGAGGGCTGTGCGGTTATTTTATGGCTCGCTCTTGGGGTGGTCATCTTTACGGTCATCACCTTTCTGATAATCGGAGTTGGACAGAAGTTACTTGGCATGTAATTGATCCGTCTAGCACCGACTTGATTTTCACTCGTAATTATTCAACCCATCTGCTCGCATTTATGGCATTTGCAAGAGGGTGATCTTGCATTCTTTCCAATTATCCAAGCATCCAAAGTTGCAATAACCAAAACCACCAGAAATATTCCACCTGAGTAGATGCTGATCTCGTAGTGGTTCGAATTGGCAAAGTCCCAAGTGGCTGCACCAAAAATGAATAGCAGAAAGATCGTTGCCAGAATAAGGCCTAGTCGAAATCTGCGCTGACTGTACCAGACAAGAATCGGAAGCCAAAAGAGGAAGTCCAATCCAGCATCAGGAATCTGATTCATCATTAATCGCACGTTTTCGTAAAGGCCAGCGTTAATGTTCCTCCAGATCACGGTCCCCATGATCTCCTCTAGGCCATAGAGGGCTGCGTAAACCATCAACATTCTGCTGATGAAGAAAAGCTTGGAGCTCGATTGGAGGGAGGGCTTCATTGAAAGAAGCCCCTTGGTAGTGGACGCGCTCAATGTACCATCCGCGGAGCGTCAAGAAAGAATGGATACTCGTATCGCAAGTTAAGCGCGTTGTCGCTTGCCCTTGTGACAGGTTTAGATCTCTGAGGGCCGGGGGGCTTGTCGGTGGTTAGAGTGTTCAGGGCCTGAAGTATTTTCTCGGCGCTTGTCACTGGCAGTCTCCTTGGGTTTCTTTGCACGGAAGATCTCATTGCGGGCAGTACTAGCGGCTTTCGCCACATCCTTTAATCGCTGACGCCATACCGGTTCATACCAGCCAATCATTAGGGTCAGGATGAGTTCTTCCGACACAGTGGCGCCGGTGGCTCGTGTCAGCTCCCGCAGGGCGCCTTCTCTCAGCACCAGCGGGCAGGAGGCTAGATTATCTATCAAAGCTTGGGGGACCTGAAACTCAAGGTCGAGACCATTGTCGTGCTCCATTACCGTGAGCGTATTCCGCAGGGCTCGGAAGGGCTCAATCACATCCTCGGCCATCGCCGCCTCAAGCTCCTCATCAGGGTCCAGCCATAACTCTATGGCGCTCTCGCTATCAGGTTTTAGCCTTAATACGCAGAGGGGTCCCACCCGGTAGCCTTGGGCAAGGCCATTGCCGTCGTAGACGTAGCGGATGAGTACCGGGTGCTCGCACCCTGCCTTGATGAAATCACCTACACCCGGACAGGTTTCGGTTTGGTCCTTGAATTGGTTTTTGAGGTGGTCAATCTGACCGACGGTGCTGTAGAGGGCGTGGTCCAGTCCCTCAAGCGTCTCGAAAGTAGTTCGCATATTCATAAAAATCTCGTATCACGTTAAGTCTCAGGCATGTCCGCCTCCGGTTTGTTAAAGCCAGCAAGTCCGCTGGCGGTTGAGTGTGACTCCAGGCCAAGTCCGGCACGGTTGTCGGTTTTGGGTTTCGACGCGTCGGCTAGCTGGGCACCTAGCGCATCCGCCTGATGCGGTCGGTTATGCTTTCAATCCGGCTTCCTACCCAGCAGTCGACCTTCGAACATCCCGATCTGACTACCCAACTCCCACAGCTCCCGAAATTGAACACTGGCTTCATACCGCGCCTGCTTGGCCTCAAGGGTCTCGTTGCCATGGCGGTAATTTGGGTGATCCGAACCGCGCTTGAATAGATCGAGTCTTCTGCCGCCGTGCATCCTGCAGGTTCGGCAGCCTGTGACGGCGGGGTTGCGGCACCGCTTTTGTGACCTTTTGGACTTTGCGGAGCATTGATGATCTGGAGTAAGGCCGGGGAGAGGCATCACGTTTTCCTATTGTTCGGTTAGGTCTTGCAGGATAAGAAGTCCAAGTTATCCTTCCCTCCAAGCTCAATCATCCCATTCCGCAACGAGTCGCTCTAGGCTCCCCTCCGCAGGTGGAGGTGCAAACACAGCTGCATCAGGAGTCAAATCATCCCAGTCGCAGTAGTACAGAACGGGAACTCTCAACCATCCCTTTGGATCCAGCTTCATCCTAGAAAGTATTCTCCATGGAATTTCGGTTTCCTCTGGCTTGCTGTGGATTGAAAGCCATTCCCTGAGCTCACCGAGCGCCTGTTCATCATCACTTAAGGGCATATCACCAAAGATTTCATCAAGATCATCCTTAATCGCATTTGGTGCTTTTAGTTCCGGATCGGTTAACCATATGACCACGCCCTCCCTCGATGATCTGCCTCTCCGAAGAGCAAGCAGCGGACCCGCACGCCAAGCCTGAAGTAATTCAGGCGATTGGGATTTATCACCACGTTTTTCGTTGAGCGAGCCATAGTAAAAATATTGAACTGAATGCTTACGGTCCGTGCAATCCTCTAGGACCGAACTGTTTCCGGCGCAGACCGTGTCTGTGGGGTCAGTCATGATTATTACCTTCATCAATTTTCAAATCGGTGTGTACCAGTCGTACCACCTGTACCAGTGGTTTAGGTTGGCTTAGGAATAAATGAACACATAACGTTTCTGACTCCTAATCATTCCCTATACGAGGTGAAAACACCGTTACGACTGGTACGACTGTTACGCGTGTGGATCGATCTAATCGAGGTCCGCAGACTCAAGGTCAAACAGATCAACCTTACCGGTCGCATCGACCGTGGATTCCTCATGATCTTTCACCGCAACTTCACCTCGCTGAAGCTCGGCACGAAGTTCATCTGGAGTCACGTCTGGCCCCGCCCATTTAAGTGGATTTCTCAGAATCTTCACCCTTATAGGCTTGCCATCCGCACGTACCTGAGCGGCGATGAGTCCGTAACGTTTTAGCAATCCATTTTGGTTTGGCTTTAAGCTTTGTGAAAGCGAGTAAGGATCAAGCTTTTGCGCCAATCGGGTGTTTGAAATGACGTCACTCGGGTAGGTCTCAATCAGATCCTCTATGGTCAATGCCTCCTCGGATTTTTGGCCGCGAAGAACGAGGGCCTTATCAGCTGACAATTTGGCTGGGGATCCGGGATTGAATCCAGTAATGTCTCTCTGTCTCAACCAGAGACCCACTGAATTGATGAAGTCTGGATCATCAAGCATGGAGTAGAGCTGGATGTAGTACTCCTCGCTCTTGGGGCTTTCATGGCAGATCACGACCTCAACGCGCCGGTCATTGTCTTGGATAGGTACTGCATCTATATGATTAGAAAACAGTAACCAGCGACAGAAGTTACGCTCCCGGTATGCGGGAATCCCTTTGCGGTTGATGATTCGGAATTCAGCGTTGAAGTAACTTTTGAGGGTTTCGCTGTGTTCCCACCGCTCCTTACCCCCTTCCCGGATCTCATCAACTTGGGCCAATAGCCGTTGGCTCAGATCGTCTGTGAAGCCATCAGACAACATCTGGACCAGGTTCAAACCTGCGGCGACGTAGCCACAGAAAACCCTTGCCAGTACACCTGCAATCCAATTTCTACCGAGGCCAGTGTAAGGTGCAATGTGTAGCCATGCGACATGCGGAAGGATCCCCGGTTGCTGTTCAATGTGAGCTACCCAATTCAAAAAATTGTCAGCGCGGTCCCCGAACAACCACTGGATATGATCAATCAAGAACTGGATCTTGACCTGATCAACGATCCCCTCCCGATGAATCGGTTTCCATAGATTGATCGCACGACGGCCATCGGGACTTTCAATGTCTCGACCACCACCGGGCTGGAATCCAGTCACCTCATAACTCAATCGGTCAGGGTCCTGTATCCATAAATCCAGCACAGGCATGGTTTTCTGCTTACCTTGAACATCAGCCGTGTAGCTGCTCGCAGCGAATTTATTACGTGCCGTCTTCATCGGTACTGGCATGCGATCAAGTTCAATATGCAGTACACCGTCACAGGCTTCGATGTAAGCCAGCTTCATACGCGCTTCTAACGGTGTGAGAATGGGAATAAAGGGTGAAACCTGATCTGCTGGATTCTTGGATGCCCTCCCCATCCCGGCCGTCCTTGCTCTCAATACATCAAGTAGGATTTTGCGGGCCCCATCCCTGGCCTCGCGCTTACGCCTAGCTTCTTCAATATGGCCGAATTCAAGACGGGCGTACGTCTCAAAGTAATCGATGGGCTTTCCCTCAGGTTCATGCAACGGATCATTTTCATGATGGGAACTCAGAAGCCACGCGCCGTCTGATTCTCCCTGATAAATTGAAACGCCCGCACTATGTGAGGAGTCAGGTTTTCTCCAACGGTTGCTCCCCTCTGGTTTGTACCCATGCCGCTCCAGTAACTCGGCGTAAGCCTCCGGTACGCCCTGCTTATTGAACTCACTAACTACGGCAATAAAATCGCCGTTTACAGCCAGCTGCAGGGCGCGAATTGGATCCAGCCCATCTTCATTATCTTTCCTCTGACCCTTGGCCTTTGCACCGGCTGCTGAGGCTGAGGGAATCTCCGTGACCACCGGAATCGATTTCCCCTCATGTGAATAGAACTTGAAGTTCCTCTTCAGTTCTTCACTTTGAACCTTTGGAAGAAACCATGGCTGCGACCATTTCACGTTCTCAGGAGCGTTGTAGATTCCGATACCAGCTTCATTCAGCCTATTGAACAAGTCGATGATCGTCGCCTTTGACTCCAATGGGTTCATCGGGCGCTCAGGCTTGATAATTATTCGGTATTTGTAACCGTTCCCATCGACCTCGCTACTGTGTGACGTGTAGATCACATGGGTGTAGTCATGCTCCTTAAGATACTCATGGATCAACAACGGATCTGGCGCATGGTCATCAATGACTTCGCCTGTCCTAAGATCCAACCCATCATCTGCCTCAGAAACCAGCAAGGTGGCTTGGGTAAGGTTTTTGTCTTTACGTTCGTTTTCTTTACAGGGTCCCCGCAAAAGATACTCACCGCCTTTGGGGCCAATACCCGGCTGGGACAGGAGAACAGCCAATTCATTGAATGACATCTCACGATTACGAACCCTATTGCTTGTGTGACTCTCGCCAAATGCGAGCTTTACATACAGATCCCGCGCCTTGTTCATTTTTTGATCTCCGCTCCAACGGGACCGCCACGAGTAACTGCGGTGATATAGCTATCAAGCAGTTCTGGGTAATAGACGATGCGTCCACAAACTCTGCTGTAAGGAATGTTAGGGGAAGAGCGTGAGCGATCTTTTCGAAGCAGTGCTTCAGAAACACCAAGATAGTCCGCCGCCTGCGCAGTAGCGAGGCCACGACATTTTTTTGATTTCAGAGATTTCATGATCGGCCATAAGGATGAGGTTTGGAAACCATTCCGGGACCGAAGGCAAAGCGCACACCGTCCCGCGGAATGGGAGTAGCCGACTGGTGGTCGGCGGGAGTGTGCGCGGAAGGTGTTTGACGTCCAAAAGGACAACGCGACTTAGTTGGTAAAAGTTTAAAACGGTATATATTGTGTTGTCAACATCCACCAGCCACTACATGATGTGTTTCTAGCAGTGCCAGCACCGAAGAAGACCATCAAACTTAATCACCTCACTCGCTTACTGTCCCACACGCAAAATTGAAGTTCGTTACCCAAGTTTCAGGGCTAACTGATCGGGCTGTATGTGGGTATAGCGACTCAACATCTGAAGGGTCCGATGACCGCTGATTGCTTGCAACTCCAAGACATTGAGCCCCATCATTGCGTACCGAGTGATCGCCGTGTGACGCAGATCGTGAAAACGAAAGTCAACCAAACCCGCTGCTTTGCACGCATCCCTGAATGCATGAGAAAGGTATGAATCTGAGATATTGAAAACGCGGCCGTTGGCCTTGGCTCCTCTGACCTCTTCCAGAACCTTAACAGCCTGGCTCGAAAGAGGAACATATCTCGCACCTGTCTTGGAATCGGGCAAGAAAAGAACCTGCTTTTGAAGATCGACATTTTCCCAGCTGATCGATACCAGCTCTCCCCTTCGCATAGCTGTGCTCTCTGCCAAAAGCACGATCGCCCTCAGCTGAGGCTGATCAGCCAGAACACGTAAAAGCGACTCACGCTCATCTTCTTTTAGGATTCGGTCACGAGACTTGTTTTCTTTGGGTTTAACAATGGAAGCAACTGGATTCTCACAACTGATAAACCACCTTTTCCGAACCGTGTTGAAGACAACCGATATCATGGCCAACTCCCGGACGCAGGTGGAATGCGATACGCCCTCCCCAAGTCGCTCCCGCATGAACTGATCCACACGCCTTGGAGTTAAGTCACGAATGGGAAGATCCCCAAGAAAACGCCTCAGCACCCTCGCCCGGATGACATTGGTCCGATGGGACTTCAGCTTGACTGAGACTTCCGTAAGGTATTTGTCGAGGTACTTTGAAAAGGAGACACTGAGATGCTCAGCTAACGGATCTGCGGCTGCGTGAGGATTAGCTACAACGGTCTGAGAAATGACGGCAGCAGCCTCCATTTCCCTTGCAAAAGCCTTGGCCTCTGCATGCGTTTTGAAGGTTTTGGAAACGGGTTTATGACCAGAGATCCTGACCTGTACGTTGTACTTGCCAGACTCAAGAAGACGAATAGAAGCCATGGGGTTTCCTTCACAATTGGGTACCGATTGGTGTGTGAAGGTTAGGAATTTCCGTCCGAATCAGCTGTGTCGCTGGGGCTCAAGCAAGGGACTTGCGTGTTAAGAGTCCACTGCTCTACCAACTGAGCTAACGGCCCGGAAACTTGTTACACCCGTCAGGGCGGGTGGGGTGACTGACGGGGCTCGAACCCGCGACAACAGGAATCACAATCCTGGACTCTACCAACTGAGCTACAGTCACCATCGACAGAGTCTTGAGATGATGGCGCGCTTGGCAGGACTCGAACCTGCGACCCTCGGCTTAGAAGGCCGATGCTCTATCCGGCTGAGCTACAAGCGCTTGGTCGGGGTAGAGGGATTCGAACCCCCGACATTCTGCTCCCAAAGCAGACGCGCTACCAGACTGCGCTATACCCCGGAGGACTAAGCCTTGAGTGTCGCTTGACGAACCATCAAGACGGCGAATCATAACAACCCCGGCGCCGCACGTCAAACGCTAGAGGAAAATTTCCGCCTCATAGTCTCGACTTGACGATCTCGTAGGTGGCTTCGGCAGTGGCATCGAGATCCTGAGCCAGGATTTCAAGGCGCGCCAGAGCGTCCGCAACGAAGTCAGCATCCCGGATCGTCCCCGTGTTGACATGCACATTGAGTACCGCACTTCGGAAACCGGCATGCGCAGCGAGCACCGCTACACCGGCATCACTGATCACATTTCGGTTGCCCTTCTCGGCTACCGATCGACTGAGGAGGATGACCTCCCGACAAAGTTCAGCACACGCCAGCGGCACCTCGGTTGCCGCCTTGAGCCCCATCTGGATAGCCTCACTTCGTGAGGCCTTATCCGCCTCCGTCTCCTTGGGAAGACCATAGGCCGCCATGACCTGATCAAACGCTGCGATATCAGCATCGACCAGAGCAAGAATCCTCCCTCTCAGCTGATCCGCAGCCCCAAGCACCTCGCGCATTTCCGCCTCAACGGCCTCGTAGTTCTTTTTACCAATCGTCAGATTCGCAACCATGGATACCAGCGCGGCACCCATCGCTCCCAAGACGGCGACGGCACTTCCTCCGCCGGGTGTAGGCGACTTGCTGGCCAATGCGTCCAAAAAGGACTCAACGGATTGGTCGTGAACAATATTCATCAGAAATCTCGCGAGGAAGCCCGTCTTCTAATTTGGGGTGTAAGCCAAGGGTAGGCATATGGAACATCAAGGAAGACGCTCAGTATAAAGCAACCTCGGGGTTTACCTTGCTGTGCCCGTGGGGTAACTTGCAGCAAAAGGACATTAAACCCACATCCAATTTCCCCATGAAAAAGCTTCTATTTCAGTTCGATACCGATGCTCACCCTTCCGTCTTTGATACGGTGGTTGCCTATGACGGCGGAGCTGACCATGTCATTGGACATGGCGGCCTGACGCCCGAGCTCGTCGGCGCTCTGGTCGACGGCACCATCTTCACTCGCCCACCCAAGGAGAAGAAAAACACCGCGATTTTCGTGGGCGGCAGCGATATGGAAGCCAGCGAAGCCCTCCTCGCTGCGATCAGGAAGCGCTTTTTCGGCGATTTCAGGGTCTCGGTCATGCTGGACAGTAACGGCAGCAATACCACCGCCGCGGCCTGCGTTGCCAAACTCATGACCAGCGGATCTATCGCCGGGAAACGCGCCGTGGTGCTCGCAGGAACGGGGCCCGTCGGCCAGCGAGCAGCGCTCATGCTGGCCAAGGTGGGTGCCAGCGAAATCATCCTCACCAGCCGTGAACAGGTCCGGGCTGAAAAAACGGCGAGGGATTTATCCGAACGCTTCGGCATTGCGGTCAAACCCTTGGAAGCACCTACCGCTGAAGATCGCGCCAAGGCCCTTGAAGGCGCTCACATTGTGATCGCCGCGGGCGCAACCGGCGTGGAGCTTCTGAAAGAGGAGCATTGGATTTCGAACCCGACGCTTGAACTGGTCGCTGACGCGAACGCCACACCGCCCCTCGGACTTGGCGGCCTCGACATGATGGACCGGGGCGCCGAGCGTTCAGGTAAAAAGGTGTGGGGCGCCATAGGCTTTGGAACACTCAAACTGTCACTCCATCGCGCCTGCATTGCGAGACTCTTTGAAAGCAATACGCAGGTTCTCAATGCCGAAGCCATCTTCGATATCGCTCGAGAAATGGCCTGATTCCAGAATTATGGCCTCGACAGAACCCACCTTGAGGGGGTTTCGAGTTAAAATTGGGGCTCTGAATCACTCCATGGCTAGTCAAAAAAGATGATTGCTCGCAAGAAAACCGTCGGCGTCAAGGTTGGCAATATCCAAATCGGGGGGGGCGCGCCCATTGTCATCCAGTCGATGACCAATACCGATACGGCCGATGTCGAGAGCACGGTTCAACAAATTTATGAACTGGCCCGCGCCGGTTCCGAACTCGTCCGAGTGACGGTCAACAACGAGGCCTCTGCAGAAGCGGTTCCCTACATTCGGGAGAAGCTTGAGGCCAAAGGCTGCTTCGTCCCGATTATCGGCGACTTCCACTTTAATGGTCACCGCCTTCTGGAGAAGTACCCGGCCTGCGCCGAGAGCCTCGCCAAATATCGCATCAATCCGGGTAACGTGGGTCGCGGTTCAAAACGCGATCCCCAGTTTGCCCAGATGATCGAATTCGCTTGCCAGTACGACAAGCCGGTACGCATTGGCGTCAACTGGGGCAGTCTGGACCAGTCGGTCCTTGCAAGACTCCTGGATGAAAACGCCGCCTTGTCTGACCCGGCTCCACTTGAAAATGTCATGCGGGAAGCGGTCATTACCTCCGCGCTTGAAAGCGCGTACAAGGCAATTGAACTGGGCCTTCCCAAGGAGCGCATCGTCATCTCCTGCAAGCTCAGCCGGGTTCAGGAATTGATCGCGGTCTACCAGATGATGGCCGAACGGTGTGATTTCGCCCTCCACCTGGGCCTCACTGAGGCGGGCATGGGCTCCAAGGGGATTGTCTCCTCCAGTGCCGCTCTGGGCGTCCTTCTGCAGCAGGGCATCGGCGACACCATTCGCGTCTCACTGACGCCTGAACCTTTGATGAACGACCGGACACAGGAAGTGATCGTCGCTCAGGAAATTCTTCAAACCATGGGGTTCCGCTCATTCCTTCCCCTAGTGACGGCTTGCCCGGGCTGTGGGCGGACGACCAGCACCTACTTCCAGCAATTGGCGCAGGACATCCAAAGCCACATCCGCCACAAGATGCCGGAATGGAAGCGAACCTATCAGGGTGTCGAAGACATGCAGGTGGCTGTCATGGGCTGCGTGGTCAATGGTCCTGGCGAAAGCAAGCACTCCAACATCGGCATCAGCCTTCCGGGAACCGGTGAGGATCCTGTCGCCCCCGTTTATGAAGACGGCGTCAAAACCGTCACCTTGAAAGGCGACCGAATTGCTGAAGAATTCCAGGTCATGGTCGAAAAATACATTGAGAGTCACTACGGCCGAAAAGCCTAGACCCTTCGGACCCAAAAGACTGATGAGGGGAGCGCGCTTGAGCGCTCCCCGCCTTGGAAGAACAAGGCACACCTCCATTTTCAATTGAGATCCCACCGACGCATGCTGAACGGCAAGAGAATCTTTTGGCTGGCACTGAGCCTGGGCCTTTTATCCGGTTGTGCGATGGAACCTCAAACCATCACCAAGGCATCCAAACCCGGCAAGCCATCGAAATCCAGTAAACCCAAACGTTATCTCGACATCCCCATGGACACCTCCGTCTCATCCGGGATTCGCTTTCCCAAATCCTCCCGGACCGTCGATGACGTCCTCGATGCGTTTGCCCCCTCTGCCATCCAACAACTCGGCCCGTTGTTCAAAAAAGCGGGGGTTGCCTATCCCCCGAACGAGATCGTCCTGATTGCGATCAAGGATGAAAAGAAACTCGAATTGTGGGCGCGGGATACGGGACCCTTCAAGCTGGTAAAACCCTACGGTATCCGGGCTGCCAGCGGCATGCGTGGCCCCAAATTGAAACAGGGCGATCGACAGGTTCCTGAAGGGATTTACCACATCTCAAGGCTGAATCCGAACAGCAACTATCATCTCTCCATGAAGGTCGATTATCCGAACCAGTTCGATCGAGATCATGCCCTTGATGAGGGCCGAAGCGACCTTGGGGGTGACATTTTCATCCACGGCAAGGCAGTTTCTGCAGGCTGCCTGGCCATGGGCGATGCGGCAATTGAGGAGCTTTTTGTTCTTTCAGCCCATGTCGGGACTGAAAACATTCGTGTCATTATCTCGCCGAGCGACCCCAGACTGCGGCCGCTGGACACAAGCTACCCGAGTCTCCCCCAATGGACAACGGATTTGTATGAGGAGATCACTCACGAGATCTTCAGCGTGACCAAAGCCAAACCGCCCATTCGTCTGGCGCATTCCGATCCACGTAACCCCATCTATCGCCCCGCGAACTAGCAGAAAGCGGCCACTCGGCCTGAGGGGTACCGAGGGACACCCGTAACGGCGAACCTCCCGCCTGAATGCGGGTCCAAGGCATGATGCCTTACTCGGAGAATACCCCCATGTCTGCGCCTTCGCTGACCGTTCAAACTGCCCTTGCCGATTTCGATCCCGTCGCAGCGCTGAATGCGGTTTCTAAGGAAGCCGACTGGATCGGTCTGCGATTCGCCTGTGAGACCCACCACCATCGTTCGGCACGAAACGGCCACATGGAATCCAATCGGATCCTCCAAACCCGGGGGGTCATGATTGAAGCATTGGCGGAGGGTCAAATCGCCTATGCCGCCACCAGCGATCTTACCAGCCAAGGTCTCCGCCACGCTGCATCTTTGGCATCGGAAATGGCGCGTGCAACAGCCGCTCAACGACGTTCTGATCTTTCCGTTGCGCAGCGGCCCGCCAGCATGGCCCGACATGAGGGTCCTTCAAGGATCCGACTGGATCAAATCAGCCTCGAAGACTTTACGGGGCATCTGATTCAAGCCACACAACGACTGAAGGTCTCAGATGCGATTGTGACCGCAGTGGCAGAAGCAACTCTGGTGGAATCCGAGACACACTACGTCACCAGCAATGGCACGGACCTTCGGCAGCATCACCTTCTGAGCTACCAGAACTTTGGAGCGATTGCCGCAGAAGGAAGCGAAACCCAGCAGCGAAGCCTCAATGGGCCGACGGCCCGCTGCCTTCAATCCGGACTTGAGAGTTTCGACTGGGACGAACTTCTCGATGCGTGTGAGCGAACAGGCCAAGAAGCTCTAGCCCTCTTGAAAGCCGAAAACTGTCCCGATGAAACGATGGATTTGATCCTTAGCCCCGATCAGATGCTTCTTCAGATCCACGAATCCATTGGTCACCCGCTTGAACTCGACCGCATTTTGGGGGATGAGCGCAATTATGCGGGCTGGAGCTTTGTTAAACCCGAGGACTTCGGGACACTCCAGTACGGAAGCCCCCTCATGAATGTCGTCTTTGACCCCTGCCTGCCTGGAGAATTTGCAGGCTATGCTTTTGACGATGGTGGCGCCCCTGCGGAAAGGCAGTACCTGATCCAGGAGGGCCGGCTCCTTCGTGGGCTTGGGGGACTGGAAAGCCAGTCTCGAAGCGGTATTCCGGGCGTAGCGAACTTTCGCTCTTCCGGGTGGAACCGCGCCCCGATCGATCGGATGGCCAACATCAATCTTGAACCGGGCAACACCTCCTTTGAATCCATGCTGAATCAGGTGGAGCGGGGAGTTTTCATGCAGTCCAACCGATCCTGGTCCATCGACGATTACCGCAACAAGTTCCAGTTCGGCTGTGAATACGCTCAACTGATTGAGGAGGGACGCCTGACCCGCGTTCTCAAAAACCCCAACTATCGGGGCATCACCCTGCCCTTCTGGCATTCCTTGAAAGCGGTCGGCAGTTCCGAGACTTTCAGGATGTATGGCACGCCGTATTGCGGCAAGGGTGAGCCGAATCAGATGATCCGGGTCGGCCATGCCTCGCCGAGTTGTTTGTTCAAGAACATTGAAGTCTTCGGGGGCGCCCGATGAGCGCTAAAGCTTGCCGGATTGAAGCCTTCAGGCAATTGGCCGACGCCGCTTTTGCGATGCTGAGGGATCAGGAAGATCTCGGACTGTCGTTTTCCGCTGAAAACCAGGATTACGTCCGCTTCAATCAGGGTCGAGTCCGTCAGGCAACGCATGTGGATCAACAGCGGGTCACACTGGATTTTCGGCTCGACGGTCGGCGGCTCGTCCTCGGTTTTGACCTGACGGGATCCCTAGCAACCGACCAGGCTCAGGTCGCCTCACTGATCGCTCACGCGCGAAACGAGTGCAGCGTTCTCCCACAAGACCCCTTCGTCACCCCTCTTGAGAATCATGGCGAGGGCGATGAGGCTCACTCAGGCACACTCCCATCGGTGGGTGAGATCAGCAGTGCGGTTTACCGTGCGAGCCAGAACATGGACCTTGCAGGACTCTATGCGGGTGGCCTTCAGATCCGGGCAACCGCAAACTCAAAAGGCACATTCAGAAGCTTTAGCTCCGAGAGCTTTTTTCTCGATCATTCGATCTACACCGTCAATGTGGATGGGGAGAATAAAGCGGTCAAAGGCCTTTACGCCGGTTCTGTCTATGCGGAGGACGCCCTTCGAACCACCCTTGCCGAGAGCTGCGAGAAGCTGCCCGCCCTCAAGCGAAAAAATCGCATCTTGCCGCGCGGAGGCTATCGGGTGTTTCTCGCGCCGCAGGCCGTTGAGGCTTTGGTCGGCATGCTGTCTTGGGGCGCCGTCAGTCATGGCGCCTTTCAGCGGGGAGAATCGGCCTTTGAGGGACTGGCGCGCGGGGAGTCACGCCTCTCCCCCCTTTTCTCGCTTCGGGAAAATTTCAAGCTGGGGCTGAGCCCACGTTTCACTTCATCGGAGTCCGTCTCTCCGGAAGAGGTTCTTTTGATCGAGCGAGGCGAACTTCGCACGTTCCTCATTCATGAACGAACCGCCAAAGAATACGGCCTGACGGCCAACGGGGCTTCCAGTGGCGAAGGCATGAGATCACCGGAGATTCTCTGTGGCGACCTTCAACCTGCCGATACGCTGAAGCGACTCGGGACCGGGATCTACCTTGGAAATCTTCATTACCTCAACTGGAGCGAGCGAAAAACGGCTCGACTGACCGGCATGACCCGCTATGCCTGTTTCTGGGTGGAAGACGGTGAAATCATCGCACCGATCAAGGATCTTCGGTTTGACGAGAGCCTTTACCGCATTTTTGGATCGGAACTGGAGGCTGTCACCCAACACACCTTGAGGTTGCCCGAGACGGAGACCTATCAGGAGCGTTCACTGGGGGGATGCCAGGTGCCCGGGATGCTGATCCGGGACTTTCTCTTTACCCTCTGAATCTCCAAGGGACGATGTCGTCCCTTGGAGGAAAACCATCAGAAGTTCTTGTTGGGCTTGATCCAACGGGCCGGCCACTGGTGCTCTGGAAGCCACATCTGAATCAGGGATGTCGAGATCATGATGGTCGAAGCGACGCTATAGCCCAAACCTCCGAGCATGGTGAGCCATGCAAAGATCGGGTGATACTTGGTCAACCACCAGGAGAGGACGTCAAGCAGCAGGAAGGCAAAGGGGGTTGAGATCAGAACCAGCTTCCACTTGAGGGGATACTGCGCCATCGCGAAGATCCATCCGACGAAGAGGAAGATGAAAGAAATCCCGAAAAGGTGGATGTGCGAGACCCGGGTGAGCGATGCAATGCTGGCACCTTCATCGACCTCCGCCACCTTTTTGACGTTTTCGAATTTGGTGAAATCGGGAATGGCTGCACCCGGCCCGTGGCAGGCGACGCAGTACTGATCAAACAATGGCTTGATTTCTTTATTCCATTCGATGGGGCTGGCTTCATCCCGAGCCCACTGAATAATCTTGAACCGCACTTCATCAGGGGCCATGGGCTCCATCTGGCCGTTCAGCATCGACTCCAGCTTGGAGCCACTGCGGTTACCGTAATAGCTGTAGACGATGTCATCTACCGAAAGACCCGGCTTGCCATCGGCCTTTCCGTGGGTCTCCATGATCTGGAATCCTGCCATCAGCAGCCCCACACCAACGACCAAAAGGAATCCCGTAAAGAGGATTCGATAGGATGCAGGCAACTTCCCGAGGGTCATCACTTGATGGATCATGCCCAGTCTCCGAAATGATTATGTAACACCAGGCCTGATTAGACCTTTCAATGGAGCAACAGGCAAGCTGTATTCGCTGATTTTTCGCTGCGTGATCTTACCCATCAGCCGAAAGGCCGCCCAGCGACCCCATATGCTATAAATTCGCCTACGATGGGATGGTAAAGATCCATCCCCGTGATTCGGTTAGGCGAACCCTGCCTTCAGTTTCAGTGTTCCATATTTCGGTTGCAACGCCATGACAATCCCCATCATCAAAACCTTACAAACCTCACGTCAGAAAACCGCTCTGCTTGCCCTCTCGCTGGTGCTGAGCGCCAGCCTGTCAGGATGCGACAGCGGATCAAAATCAAACGCCCAGATGAGTTCAGAGGCCTTCATCGAAGGCAATATCTCCGATATTCATGGTCCCCTGACAACCGGCAAGCTGGACGTCAAGGATAAGAGCGACCGAATCATCCTGACCCAACACCTGGAGGGTCAGAGCAGCCACTTTGCCGTCAAGGTTCCCGCCGGGACCTCCTATCCCATTCTCCTAGTGTTTACGCCGCCACCTGGCGGGGTGAATCAGGTCGTCCGCGCCGTCGTCACCAGTCCCCTGGCCGATCGCATGGATATTACGGATATCACCAGCCTGGTCGTCGATGCCGCCCTCGCACTCGGTGGGCTGACCGAGGAAAACATCGCCAAAGCCTCAGGGGGTGCGATTGGTCTTCGGCAGCGCCAGGGCGTCAGTGCGGGTGCAGGAGGCGGTGGCTCGGGCGCGGGACAGAGCGCAGGCGGCGTGAGCCGGGGCGGGCACGGCGGCCACGACATGTCAGGGGGCGGTGCGCCAGGAGCGCCAGGCCCCGATGGCAGCATGCAAGGGATGCAGCACTAGGGCCTTGTGGATTGTCCGGGCCAAGGCGGCTCGGGCAATCCTGACTCCAAAGGGCGAGCCATCCGAACCTGTGGAGGCGCACTCAGGATTTTGGCAATAGCCCGAACGCGAGACCCAACGTGCAGACCGCCGTCAGCAAAAGGACGCCTGGGGCGATCCGGCGTGTCGTCTGGGAACCCAGTACGGCCACATATATTCCCTTCATGATCCCGTTGCTGCCCGCAGCCAATAAAATGGCGGCAGCCAGGACAGTCTTGGGCTTTTCGAGGTGGCCGTTGACCACCGCCATCACAAAGGGATCAATATCCGTCAAGCCCGAGATCAGGGCCATATCTTGAAGACCATGGGTTGGAAAGGCCCCCAGAAGATAGTGCGTTAACGCCGTAATCACGAGAAAGGAAACGGCAAAAAGGGCGGCCGCATCGAACTCCAGAGGATTGCTCCGTCCCCCCATATGGGGCGCTCCGAAGACTGCATTTTCAGGTCGTCGGTTAATCCAGATGGCAACGCCAATGAGCAGGGCGAAAAACACCAGACAAGAAGGCCCAAGAATGATACCGATCTCAAGGTCGAAGATCGCGACCAGCATCAGGAGCCTGAGGTACATCATTCCCGTCGCCAAGAGGATGGCCGCCGCATAAGATCGCGAGTCGGTTTCGGCATGGCTTGATTGCCGGGCAATCACAAGACTCGTTGCCGTACTCGAATAAAGTCCTCCAATGGCACCCGTCAGCAAGATGCCTTTCCCCTTGAAAAAATAGGTCTGGGCCAGATAACTGACATAGGAAATGCTGCTGATCACGACGACTGCCAGCCAGGTTTCATGCGCCGAGACCGGCAACACCTCTGAAATCGGATCCCCTGGGGTCAAGGGAAGGATCACTCCGGAAAGCACCAGAAATTTCGCCACCGTAATGACTTCCTGACTGGCCATGTGCTCGGTCAGATAAACCAGTTTGTCGCGCGAATTAAGGACAAACAGGGCGGAAATCCCGATCGCTACAACCAACCAAGAGGGCGCCTCCTGCGTCAAAGAACCGAGGACATAGCCCAGAAGGATGAACAGCATCCCCAGCACTCCAGCCCCCTGACGGGCCAGCTTTTGCTGGTAAAAAAGTGCCATCCAGCCCCCCAGAATCAAAATGCCCAAAGCGTAGGCCACGCCTCGAGGTTCAAGCGCCCAGAGCGCAAAGCCGGCGATGGAAGCCAGCATGACGGTTCGGGTTGACCCCACGCGCATCGTGGGCGGACGCGAAAGGTAATATTCCCGAAGGCCCAATCCGAGCAGCAACCCCATTCCAAGGGTCAGGCCTAGCGCCCGAAGCAGGGGCGGAATGCTGGCAAAAAAGGCATCCAAGGCGAGATCTCTTTCAAAGGGGGGACTCCATTATCGCGAATTTCCCCCTCGTGAATATCCGGATGGGAGGTCCCCCCCTTATGAGTGATTGCAAAAGTCTTCCTCTGGACTGAAGATAGGGTTCCAAATCTGCCCAAAACGGCACACCAGAGGATCCGGAAGCCATGACTCACGCCTCTATCACTGAACTTCGTGAAGCCATCGGTCACCTCCGAATCATGATTCGTCACGTGGCCGTGGATCCCCGAATGGGCGCACGGGCCCGTCTCCTGATCATCGGACTGGTCACCCTGATGCTGGCCATCAACGGACTCAACGTCATCAACAGTTATGTCGGACGTGATTTCATGACCGCCATTGCCGATCATGATCGTGCCGGTTTTACGAAAGAGGCCCTCCGGCTGATTGGTGTGTTTGCTCTTTTGACCTTTGCTTCGGTGATGTCCCGGTTTTGCGAGGAATCCATGGGGCTCCTATGGCGCAAATGGATGACCTGGCGCCTCTTTGAGCTCTATGCCGACCATCAGGTTTTTCTTCGGCTCGAACAGACCGGCAGCGTCGAAAATCCTGACCAACGGATTGCCGAAGATGTCCGAAACTTCACGACAACGACCATCTCCTTCATTCTGATGCTGTCGAACGCGCTCCTGACAGTGATCGCTTTTTCCGGGGTTCTCATCTCGATCAGTCCGCTCCTTTTCGGGGTGTCCATTGGCTATGCCCTCATTGGAACGTGGCTGACTATCCATCTCGGCAGGCCCCTCATCAAGCTCAACTACAATCAACTCGACAAGGAGGCCGCGTTCCGGGCATCCCTGATACATCTGCGTGAAAACGGTGACCTCATTACCCTCGCCCGGCGCAAAGATCTCTGGGTAGGCAGAACCTGGGATCGGCTTGCCGACCTGGCCTCAAACTTCACCGAAATCATTCAGGTAAATCGGAATGTCGGATTCTTCACGACAGGCTACAACTGGATGATCCAGCTGATCCCTGCCCTGATTGTTGCGCCTTTGTTTATCGACGGGGATGTTGAATTCGGTGTCATCAGCCAATCGGCCGTGGCCTTCACTCAGCTGATGGGCGCTTTCTCTCTGATCATCACCCAATTCCAGTCCATCTCATCGTTTGTCGCGATCATCAAGCGCCTCTCTGGCATGACCCAGAGTGTGCTGTCTGAAAGGAAGCGGATCACCGAGATCAAGGAGGAAACGATCAAGGACTGGGATCAGTTGGACGGTATCCAGATTGAACACCTGACGCTTGCAGCCGCCAATAATCATCACAACGTGGTCGAAGACCTCAACGTCACCTTCTCCAAAGGGCAAAGGACCCTGGTGTATTCGAATGAGGCCTCCGCCCCCTCGGCCCTCCTTCGCGCCATCGCCGGCGTCTGGCCGCTGGTGAATTCCGGGCGGGTCCGGCGCCCTCCCCTCAATATGTGCCTGTTCGTGACTGAGCGGCCCTACCTTCCCACCTGCTCTCTGCGTGAACTCTTTGTCAGACCCTATCCGGAGGCGATTGGCGAAGTCGAAGCGCCCATCCTGGCCGCGTTCGACACGCCCGAATCACAAATCCATGGCGTCCTCAAAGAGATTGGTTTGAATGACCTCATGGATCGAATTGAAGACAGTGATACGATTCACGACTGGCAGAGTGAATTATCACTGGCAGAACAACAACTGATCGTCATTGCCCGAGTGCTTCTGTCCGAACCCATTTTTGTCCTGATGGAACGACTTGGAAGCGCATTGGAGCCTGCGGTGTTAAAACACGTCATTGCGTGTCTTGAGAGCCGCGGCATTACCGTGGTCCGATTCGAGCAGACCCTGGATGCCCAGGATTCCCCGGGGGCGCGTCTGGAGTTGGGCGCACAGGGGCACTGGATCTGGACACCGGCCTTAAACCACGAAGCCACAAGCGCAACCGAGTAAGCTAACTTTCAGTCGCTTTTGTTGTCGAAAGAATGGAACCCCTCGTAAAAGGGTCGCATCACCCCACATTAGGAGACAGACTTACCATGGCCATGTTGAATTATGCCGCCCTCGTCATTATCGGGGCGCTGGGAATGTCCATTCTGGATCAGGACCATGCGCACGTGTCGATTGAAGAATGGGCCATCTACGGCGTGATGTTGTTTGCGGCCTGGAAGCTGGTTCAGGAAATGGTGCAGTATTTCAAGGACAATGAAGGCGGACTCTAAGCGCGCCGCTTCCCCGCACAGTCCTTCCCGTTGAGTCAGGCGTTTCTCCCCCCCCAGCGTGGACCTTTCATTCGTCCGGAGCGAACGGTTCCGGAGGTGATGAAGGATGTCCTTCTGGCGCTTGTGCCTGGCATCCTCGTCCTGACATTTTTGTATGGCAGCGCCGTTCTCTTCCAGATCAGCCTGGGCATCTTGGGGGCTCTGGCAGCTGAGGCGCTCGCCCTCTCCGTCCGAAAAAGGCCCGCGTCTGAGACGCTGAAAGACCTGAGCGCGGTCCTCACAGGAACGCTTCTGGCGCTCTCGGTTCCTCCCTTCTCCCCCTGGTGGCTGGTCCTGATTGGGGCGGCCCTCGGGATCCTGATCGGAAAGCATGTCTATGGGGGACTGGGGCAAAATCCCTTCAATCCGGCCATGCTGGGCTTTGCCCTCCTGATACTCGCCTTCCCGCGATGGATGACGTTGTGGCCGGGCATGCGATATGAGCTCCCGGCAGGCGCCTTGAGCTTTGGCAATGCCCTCACCGCTCTTTTTGGCGGGGGAACTTCCGTTTCAGATGCCATCACCCGGGCCACTCCCCTGAATCTGATCCATGAGGGCTGGAAGGATCTCGGGCGGGTGACCTTCAGCGATTCAACACCCGTCTGGGGTTGGATTCTTTTGAACGCGGCCTATCTTTTGGGCGGTGTTTGGTTGGCGCTCAGGAAAACGCTCGACCTTCGCATTCCTTTGGGCTTTCTCGGGGCCATAGTCTTGGGCATTCTCCTGATCGATGCCGTTTCTGACCCCGAGAGCGCGTCGGCGTGGCCAACGATCTTCCTTGGTTCCACCATGCTGGGCGCTTTTTTTATTGCCACTGACCCGGTTTCAGCCGCCGCAACCCCTCGGGGGCGATGGCTTTACGCCGCGGGAATCGGACTTTGGGTCATTCTGATACGACGCTTTGGCGGCTACCCGGACGGTCTGGCGTTTGCCGTTCTGGTCATGAATTTTGTGGCGCCCACCCTCGATCGTTTTTCTCGCCCCATGCCGCTTGGGCGCGATCGATAGATCAAAAACTCAGAGGGTGACCTGGGTGCCCAGTTCGATCACCCGCTCGACAGGGATCTGGAAGTAGCGTGCAGCCGAACCTGCATTTCGGGCCATGGTGATAAAGAGCCGGGCCCGCCATCGCGACAAGCCAGACTCTCCCCCTGCGATCAGCGTCTCTCGGCTCATGAAAAAGTAAGTCGAGGCCGGATCGACGTGGATCTCCCGGCTGCAGGAGCGAAGCGCCTTGGGGATATTGGGAGATTCTGCAAAGCCATAGTGCAGTGTCACCCGAAACAGGGATTCCCCAAGTTTCTGAATCTTTCGACGCTTTTCAGGGTTGACCCTGGGTGTGGGTTCGGTCAACACACTCATGATCACGACCGTTTTGTGCAAGGCCTTGTTATGGCTCAGGTTAAAAAGGAGCGACAAGGGAATGCCCTGCGGACTCAGGGTCATATAGACCGCCGTGCCCTCCACCCGAACGGGTGGATTTTGTTCCAGCGAAATCAGAAACTCGTCAACCGGCATTGACCGCTCTTGCAGCCGTTCCTGAAGGTGTTTGCGCCCCATTTTCCAGGTACTCATGATGGTGAACACCACAAGACCGATCACGACGGGGAACCAACCCCCATCCGGGATCTTCGGCACATTGGCGCCAAAGAAGGCCAGATCCACGGAAAGGAATCCCAACCCGGCCAAAAGGACGATGACAGGGTTCCACTTCCAGAGCGACAGCACCACCACCAGCGTCAATACGGTATCGATCGCCATTGTCCCGGTCACGGCAATCCCATAAGCCGATGCCAATTCCGATGAGGACTGGAGACCCACGATCAGGATGATCACACCGAGCATCAGCATGAGGTTGATGGCCGGAACAAAGACCTGTCCCATCTCATCTTCTGAGGTGTATTTCACTGAGAGCCTGGGACAATACCCGAGCTGAATGGCCTGAACCGTCAGCGAAAACGCCCCCGAAATAACGGCCTGGGAGGCAATGACGGTCGCAAGCGTCGCGAGAATGATCATGAAGGAGAGCCAGGCCGGCCCGACATTCAGATAGAAGGGATTTGTGACCGCCGAGGGATCCCGAATCAGAAGCGCTGCCTGTCCAAAGTAGTTCAGCAGCAACGCGGGCATCGCAATCAGGAACCAGGCCTTTCGAATCGGCTTTCGCCCGAAGTGGCCCATGTCGGCATAAAGCGCCTCCCCACCCGTGACGGCCAGAACCACCGCGCCGAGGGTCAAGGTTCCCCGCCAGCCGTTATCAGTAAAGAACCGGATGGCGCGCAGCGGGTTAGTGGCCTCAATGACCTCCGGTGATTCAAGGATGCTGCTCACCCCAAAAATGGCAAGGCACAAAAACCAGACGAGCATGACCGGCCCAAAGAGTCCCCCGACCTTGCTGGTTCCGTGCCGTTGCGACTGGAACAAGACAATCAGGACGCTCAAGGCAATCGGCAAAATAAAGTCGTGCAATTCAGGCTTGAGCACTTCAAGCCCTTCCACCGCACTCAGAACGGAAATCGCCGGCGTAATGACCCCATCCCCATAGAAAAGAGCCGCCCCAATCAAGCCGAGCAGCATCAGGATGCGTTGCAGGGAGGGGCTGATCTGGACCCTTTGCGCGACCAGCGACATCAGCGCCATGATGCCGCCCTCTCCCTTGTTGTCGGCCCGCATAATGAAGGTGACATACTTGAGGGAGATCACGATAAGAACCGCCCAGAAGATCAGGGAAACAACACCCAGAACGTTATCCGGAGTGGGCGACAAGGCATGTTCCCCACCAAAACACTCCTTGAGGGTATACAGGGGGCTGGTCCCGATATCCCCGAAAACGACGCCGAGCGCCGCAATCATCAATCCCTTCTGAGGCTTATGTGTCTGGCTCACGGCAGCAGTGCTTCCTATGGACTAGTTCCGGACAAATTTTCTCATTTTCGAACGGCCTTTGCCCACGCATCGGCCATGGCGCCCTGCGGTTTCGGCGCAGGCGCCCGCTCCTTGGAGCGCGGCTTGGGATGACCAGAACCTTGCGGCTCCTTGCGGGGTCCATCCACCGGAGGCTTTTGGCCCTGGGAAGGCGTATCCGACCGCATGCTGAGTGAGATCCGCTTTCTGGGAAGATCAATCTCCAGGACGCGCACCTTGACGACCTGGCCCGCCTTGACGACCTGCCGAGGATCACTGACAAACTGGTCGGCCAGGTGGGAGACATGCACCAAACCATCCTGATGCACGCCGACATCTACGAACGCGCCAAAATTTGCGACATTCGTAACCACGCCCTCGAGAACCATACCCGGCTTGAGATCCTGAAGGGCCGAAACATCCTCACGGAAAGTCGCCGTCTTGAATTCAGGACGTGGATCCCGCCCGGGCTTTTCAAGCTCTCGCAGGATGTCTTGAACCGTCGGAAGCCCGAAGCGTTCATCGGTCAGGGTTTCGGCATTGACGCTCCGAAGCAAGGCCGCATTGCCAATAAGGCCCCGAATGTCCTGACCGGTCTTGGCAATGAGTCGATTGACCACAGGATAGGTTTCCGGGTGAACGGCGGAGGCATCCAAGGGGTCACTGCCATTCATGACTCTGAGAAATCCCGCCGCCTGCTCAAAGGTCCGCTCCCCAAACCGCGGTACCTTCAAAAGTTCATCACGGCTCTGGAAGGGACCGTTTTGATCCCGAAAATCGACGATGTTCTGGCTCAGTAACCGACTCAGTCCTGAGATATAACTTAAAAGCGACACGGAGGCGGTATTGACGTCGACCCCCACGGCATTCACACAATCTTCGACGACGGCATCCAGACTTCTGGCCAGGTGCGTCTGGTTGACGTCATGCTGATACTGGCCAACACCGATGGCCTTGGGTTCAATCTTGACGAGTTCTGCCAGAGGATCCTGAAGCCGCCGCGCAATGGAAACGGCGCCGCGAAGAGAAACGTCCAGCGCCGGAAATTCATGGGCCGCAAGCTCTGATGCCGAATAGACCGAAGCCCCTGCCTCCGAAACCACGACCTTGGTCAGCCGGACCTCGGGGTGCAGGCGAATGAGCGCTTCTGCTAACTGATCGGTCTCGCGTGAGGCCGTGCCGTTGCCAATCGCCAACAGCTCAACTCCATGTTTTTGCACAAGACCCGCCAAGGTCTTGAGTGCGCCGTCCCAGTCATTTCGGGGAACATGCGGGTAAATCGTGGCGGTCTCGAGAAGCTTCCCGGTCCCGGCAATCACCGCCACCTTGACCCCCGTCCGAAGGCCAGGATCGAGGCCCAGAGTGGCTCTCTGGCCGGCCGGTGCGGCCAGTAGCAGATCTTTGAGATTATTGGCGAACACCCGGATGGCCTCTTCCTCCGCCATTTCCCGAAGTCGTTGCTTGAGGTCCAGATCAATTTTAGGGAAGAGTTTGATCTTCCAAGAAAAGTGGACACACTCCTGCAGCCAGGCATCGGCAGGTCGACCCTTGGCTTCGATCCCCTGATCATGCCCCATCAGCCCCTTCGCAGTCTCGTGCGCAGACTCGGGATCCTTGCCCGGCAAGAGGTTGAGGTCGATCACATCTTCATTTCGCGCCCTAAAAAGGGCGAGCGCCCGGTGGGAGGGAATCTTGGCCAGTGGTTCATCATATTCAAAATAATCCCTGAACTTCGCCCCTTCATTTTCCTTCCCGCCAATCACACGGGCGGAAAGAATGCCCTCGCTCCAGATCCGCTCGCGAAGGCTCGTCACCGTTTGTGGATTCTCGGCAAACTGCTCCATCAGGATCTGCCGGGCCCCATCCAGCGCATCCTGAACCCCATGAATGGCGTGCTCTGGGTTGAGATAGCCCGCGGCCACCTGCGAAGGATCCAAGGCCGGATCAGCGAGTAAGCTCAAGGCCAGTGGTTCAAGACCTGCCTCGCGGGCTATTTGGGCCTTGGTTCGACGTTTGGGTTTGTAGGGAAGGTAAAGATCTTCCAGCAAGGTCTTGGTCTCTGCCGCCAGAATCGCCGATTCCAATTCAGGGGCGAGTTTGTCTTGCTCTCGAATGCTGGCCAGCACCGTCTCGCGTCGTGCTTCCAGTTCACGAAGGTAAATCAGCCGTGACTCCAAAAGCCTCAGTTGGGTGTCGTCAAGACTTCCGGTGGCCTCTTTGCGATATCGAGCGATAAAGGGGACGGTCGCGCCTTCATCTAGAAGCTTGACGGCTGCCAGAACCTGGGAAGGCTTGACGCCGAGTTCATCGGCAATACGATCAATGATGTCCATCAGATAAAAAAATAGGGTGGAAGCGGGCTAAGAAAAAAGGCCACTCACGCGGCCTTGATTCTTAGAGGGAAAATGCAACGCTGTCCTCAGGGACGATCGTCACCGGAACCCTCTTTTTCGGGAACCAGAAGATCCGCGCGACTGATACCGAGGCGATAGGCCAGAGCGGATGCGACATAGATCGAGGAGTAGGTGCCGACGAAGATACCGACAACCAGCGCCAAACCGAAATTGCGCAGGACCTCGCCGCCCCAGACGGCCATCGCGACCGCGGAAAGGAAGGTCAGGAACGAAGTCATCAGGGTTCGACTCAAGGTTTCATTGATTGAGAGATTGATCACTTCGAGGGTATCGGTCCGACGAATTTTTCTGAAGTTTTCACGGATTCGGTCGAAAACAACGATGGTGTCATTCAGCGAGTAACCCATGATGGTCAAAACCGCTGCAAGGACGGTCAGGTCGAAGTCGAGCTGAAGGATTGAAAAGAACCCGAGAATCATGGTGATGTCATGCAAGGTGGCGAGAATCGCACCCAGTGCAAAGCGGTATTCAAACCGCCATGCGACATAGACCAGAATGAAGAACGCGGAGGCAATGAGGGCGATCAAACTGCCTTCGACCAGATCATCACCGACCTGAGGCCCCACAAAATCAACCCGCCGGATTTCCGGTCGGTCTTGCGGATTCTTGTTCAAGGCGTCCATCACCTTGGCCCGCAGCGCGTTGCCATCTTCGCCCTGCTTGAGCGGTGCAAGACGAATCAGGACATCACGGATCGTTCCAAAGTTCTGCACGGTCGGATTTGAAAAACCTGCCGCTTCCAGCTCAGTCCGAATCAGACCGAGATCAACCGGATTTTTGTAGCCGGCTTCGATCACCGTACCCCCAGTGAAATCGACGGCAAAATTGAGACCCTTGACGCCCAGAGATCCCATGGCGATGACGCTAAGAACCAGCGAGGCGATGACGGCAAAGCCGCGCCACTTCATGAAGTCAATGGACGGATGCTTTGGCTTGATGGTAGATGTAGACAAGACTAACTACTCCTGAAAATTCGGTAGGGCTCTTGGATCTCGAGGGATACCACTAGATCGACAACTTGGCCTGACGGCGTTGCCCATAGATGAAGTTCACCATCATTCGCGTGCAGCTCACCGCCGTGAAGAGCGAGGTGATGATGCCGATCGTCAATGTGACGGCGAATCCCTTCACCGGGCCTGAACCAATGCCGAAGAGCATGATGGCCGCAATGAGGTTGGTGATGTGAGAGTCCCAAATGGTCGCAAAGGCTCGATCAAAGCCCGCATAGATGGCTGCCTGTGGTGAGGCGCCATTGCGAATTTCTTCCTTGATACGCTCATAGATCAGGACGTTGGCGTCGACCGCCATACCGACTGTCAGGGTGATCCCTGCGATACCCGGCAGGGTCAGCGTCGCCTGCATGGCAGAGAGAATGGCGAGAATCAGGGCCACGTTGAACAGCAGCGTCACGTTTGCAACGATACCGAACACCTTGTAGTAAAAGAGAACGACCAGTGCCACCAGGGCAAAGCCGATTTCAAAGGAGCGGACACCCTGTGCAATGTTGTCCTTACCGAGGCTCGGTCCCACGGTGCGTTCTTCGACAATGTCGACCGGGGCTGCAAGGGCACCGGAGCGAAGCAACAAGGAAAGATTACGGGCTTCATCACTGCTATCGAGGCCACTGATCTGGAAGCGCTTACTGAAGCGATCGCGAATCGTCGCGATGTTGATCACCTCTTCCACCGTCCGCTTGGTGCTGACGCGCTGGCCACCCACTTCCTTGGTTTCGGTCTTGTTTTCAATATAGACCACCGCCATGGGCTTGTTGATATTTTCACGCGTGGTATCCGCCATCTTGCGGGCACCCGGACCATTCAGGGTGATGAAGACCGCAGACGAACCTGACTGCTGTTCAATCCCGGATGAGGCATCGATGATCTGGTCACCCGTCACGATGATCTTGCGCTGCAAAAGCACCGGAGTTCCCTTGCGATCCTTGTAAAGCTTGGACCCAATCGGGGTCTTGGTTTCATCGGTCGGCGTCGGATGGTCCGTATCGACCATGCGGAATTCGAGGGTCGCGGTAGCACCCAGGATTTCCTTGGCGCGAGCGGTATCCTGAACACCCGGCAACTGAACCACAATGCGGTCCTCGCCCTGTTGTTGAATCACAGGCTCAGCCACACCGAGTTCATTGACACGGTTTCGCAAGGTCGTCACGTTCTGGGCAACTGCCAGACGACGGACTTCCCGAATTTCATTATCAGAGACCCGCGCGGTCAGCGTCGTGCCTTCATCACTGAAGGTCAGACCCCGCATCTCGCGGCGGAGCGCATTTTCAGCCTGGGCGAGCGCCGTCGTGTCCTGGAACTTCACCTGGATGACATGATTGCTGCGATCCACCGCGCCATAACGGATTTTGCTGTCCCTCAGAAGCGTACGGATGTCTTCGGCATAGCGCTCTTCGGCCTGACGAACGGCCGCTTCCATATCCACCTGCATCAGGAAGTGGACACCGCCCCGAAGATCCAGACCCAGATACATCGGCGCGGCGCCAATGGCTCTCAGCCATCCTGGCGTTGCCGGCGCGAGATTCAGCGCCACCGTATAGCGATCCCCATAGGTTCCTTTGAGGCTATCTGCCGCACGCAACTGAAGATCGGTGTCTTCAAAGCGAACCAAAAGGCGCTTGTCACTCAACTCAACCGCTTTGGGCTTGAGGCCTTGGGCCGTCAATGACTTTTGCGCCTGATCAACCAGGCTTTGGTCAAGCACAGCGCCACGATTCGGCGACAACTGGACCGACGGGTCCTCCCCGAAAAAATTCGGCAGTGCATAGATGACTGCCAAAGTCAGGATGAGGATGATGAGGCTGTTTTTCCAGATTGGAAAATAATTACGCATGATTTTTGCCTAGTGAACAGGTCGGTCGGGCAACCGAGAGGCGATGGAGACCCTTAGGCCTTTTCTGACTTCTTTCTGACCTTGAACGTCCCCTTGGGGAGCATCGAGGTAATCGCGCTACGCTGAACGTGCACGTGGACGTTATCGGAGAGTTCGAGCTCAACGAAGTTATCATCAAGTTCTACGACGCGCCCGATGAGTCCTCCATTGGTCACGACTTCGCTTCCCTTGACCAACGCTTCAACCATCTTCTTGTGTTCCTTGACCTTGCGCTGTTGCGGCATGATGAAAAGGAAATAGAAAGCGGTCATGATGCCGAGCGGCAGGATCAGACCAACAAAACCGGGATCCTGTGCGGCTGCCGGTGCAGCTTCAGCCCATGCTTCCGAAATGAAAAAACTCATGTGGGTTCTCCTCGAGACGGGGGAATCAAAACCGCAATTATGCCACAGAATCCTCAGTGCGCCGGCGCCAAAAGTCTTCAACAAAGACCTCAAGCTGACCTGCCGCGATGGCCGCACGAAGCCCTTGCATCAATTCCTGGTAATAAAAGAGGTTATGGATCGTATTCAAACGAGCCCCCAAAATTTCGCTGCACTTGTCGAGATGACGAAGATAAGAACGACTGTAGTTGCGACAGGTATAGCAAGCACATTCGGGATCGATAGGTCCCGTATCGCCCTGATGAACGGCATTTCTAAGTCGCAAGATGCCATTTCGAGTAAAGATGTGGCCGTTTCGGGCATTACGTGTCGGCATCACGCAATCGAACATGTCGATCCCCAGGGAGACCGCTTCCACAATGTCTTCCGGAGTACCCACGCCCATGAGATATCGCGGCTTATCCTGCGGTAACCTCGGAAGGACGGTCTCAAGCACACGACGGCGATCTTCCTTGGGCTCCCCAACGGAAAGCCCGCCAATCGCATAACCATCAAAGCCGATATCGAGCAATCCTTCCAGTGAGGCGATGCGAAGGTCCTCGTAGACGCCCCCCTGAACGATCGCAAAAAGCGCAGAGGGACTGTCACCATGGGCCGCCTTACTTCGCGCAGCCCATCGAAGCGACAACTCCATGGAGACTTTTGCCTCTTCCCAGGTGGCGGGATACGGGGTGCATTCATCAAAGATCATGACGATATCGGAGCCCAGCGCCCTTTGGACCTGCATCGACTCTTCCGGCCCGAGAAACACGGTATCCCCATCGATGGGTGACTGGAATCTCACTCCCTCTTCGGTGATCTTTCGCATCGCACCCAGACTGAAGACCTGAAATCCTCCGGAGTCCGTCAGAATCGGGCGATCCCAATGCATGAAGTCATGGAGGTCACCATGGTCTTGAATCGTAGCGGTTCCGGGACGCAACATCAGATGGAACGTGTTGCCCAGAATGATCTCCGCGCCGATGTCCTTGAGCTCCTCCGGCGTCATGGCCTTTACGGTGCCATAAGTCCCCACCGGCATGAACGCAGGAGTCTGAACATGGCCCCGAGCAAAGGCGAGCTCTCCTCTTCGGGCGGCCCCGTCGATCCCCATGGTTCTGAACTGCATCTTTCAAACTCCCTAAAACCAAAACGGCCCGCTTGAGGATCAAGCGGGCCGAAGGGTCAGCACGTGGCTGTCATATGGTGCGGATGGTCGGACTTGAACCGACACGACTTGCGTCACTACCCCCTCAAGATAGCGTGTCTACCAATTTCACCACATCCGCGTTTTTAACTTTTCCCCGGTCGGGGAGAACGCCTGAGGACTATTTTTTCTTGTCCTGCGGCTTGTTCGGCTTGGGCACATCGGCCTTTTCGGCAGGCTTGGGCACATCGGCCTTTGCCGGAGCTTGCGTTGCCGGGGGCGGTAGATCAGCCTTAGCCGGCTGAGTTGCCCCGGGGACATCCATGATGTCCTGCCCTTTATTATCCCTGTTGCTGGCCAGATAGGCAAGACTGAGACTGGTCACAAAGAACACAGAAGCGAGAATGGCCGTGGTCCTGGAAAGGAATGACGCTGCGCCCCGCGCACCGAAAACTGAACTGGATCCACCCGCACCAAAGCCAGCACCCGCATCGGCACCCCGGCCTTGCTGGAGCAGGACCAGGCCAACGATCGCAACGGCGATCAGCACATGAACGATCAGGATGAACTGGTACATTGGGTATTTCCGTCAGACGGCCAGGGCAATGGAAAGGAAGGACTTGGCATCGAGAGCGGCGCCGCCGATCAGGCCACCGTCCACATCGGGCAGACCGAACAGCGCCGCTGCGTTGTCCGCCTTGACGCTTCCACCGTAAAGAATTTGCAGACCTTCAGCGACTGAAGCGTCCAGCGCAGCGATCTTGCTCCGAATATAGGCATGAACTTCCTGTGCCTGTTCAGGGCTTGCGGTCAGACCCGTTCCAATCGCCCAAACCGGTTCGTAAGCAATCACGGCTTTCTTCAGCGATTCAACGCCACTCAGTGACAGGACGGCCACCAATTGTTCGTCGATAACGGAGAACGTCTTGTTGGATTCACGCTCTTCCAACGTTTCGCCCACGCAAAGGATCGGGGTGACGCCATGTTCGATCGCCTTAGCATAGCGAACGGCGATCAGCTGGTCTGATTCCCCGTAAATGGCACGACGCTCAGAGTGTCCGACCAACGCCAGAGAAACGCCGAACTCCCTCAGCATTGGGGCGGAAATTTCACCGGTGAAGGCACCAGAGTCCTGATTGGCAACGTTCTGGGCACCCAGACGGATCGACCGACCCATCAGTGCTTCAGCCACTTCCGGGATAAAGATCGTCGGCGGGCAGATGCCCACATCCGCCTTTGCATCCGCCGGGAGTCCCTGGATCAGGTCTTGGGTCAGCTGCAGGGCACTGGCACGCGTGCCATTCATCTTCCAGTTTCCGACCACCAGGGGACGTCGAGCCATCGGTCATTTCCTCAAGAGCGAATAAAGCCAGATAGTATAGTCAGCTATGCAGGTGACATCAATACATCCTCCCGGACCTTGCCCATCATGAGCGCGCAAACCGAAAGACCCAAGGCCGTTTTGATCATGGGGCCCACGGCATCGGGGAAGTCACGTCTGGCTATCGAGCTGGCCCAGAGCCTTGGGGGCGAGGTCATCAGTGTGGATTCGGCCCTGGTGTTTCGTGGAATGGACATAGGCACGGCCAAACCTGACCTTTCGGAACGCGAAGGGATCCCTCACCACCTCATCGATATTCTTGACCCTTCTGAGAGCTACTCGACCGGCCAATTTCAAAAAGATGCTGAAAAATGCATCCTCGAGATTACACAGCGGGGCAAGGTCCCCATCCTCGCCGGCGGGACCATGCTCTACTTTCATGGACTCCTCCATGGCATTTCAGCGCTTCCGCCCGCAGATCCCGACATTCGCGCAGCGCTCGATTCAGAGGCGCGACATCACGGCTGGGGGTTTCTGCATGAAAGGCTCAAGGCCATTGACCCTGTGGCAGCCGATCGGATTCACCCAAATGACCCTCAACGCATCCAAAGGGCGCTGGAGATTCATCAACTGACCGGTCGATCGATGACCGATGTGATTGCAGAGAACCCGCCGCCGCCCAAAGATTTCGATGTCATTCCGGTACTCGTTGCCCCTAAAGATCGGGCGCGTCTGGCCGAGAGGATTTCTCAGCGATTCGAGGCCATGCTGAAAAAGGGATTGATCGAGGAAGTTCAGGCACTCAAGGATCGAGGGGATCTCCATCTCGACCTGCCCTCCATGAGGGCCGTCGGTTACCGACAGGTGTGGGAACATCTGGAGGGTAACGCCTCCTTCGAGGAGATGCGCACCCGAGGCATCACCGCAACGCGTCAATTCGCCAAGCGCCAAATGACCTGGCTCAGAAAGGAATCTTTTCCGCTGGAACTGGAAAGCGAGGATCCAAGGCTACTTGAGAAAGCCCGCCAGGCGGTGGGCTCGCTCCTGGCTTAAGAATTAAGCGTGTACCCTCAGCCGGGCTCGACCGAGGGCATCGGCGGCGTACAGCGCTTCCGCCACACTTTCAAGGGAAAGCGGAAATGCCACATTGTGAGAGGTTTCACCTTCCGCCAAGGCGCGCTCGGCGATGGCCAAGGCCAGAGGCCGGGGCAGTGCATCCAGCCCCAGCTGGGCCAGCGTGACGGGAAGACCGACCCGAATACAAAAATCGAGCACTTCGTTCACTTCAGAAGGGCCCCGTCCCTCAAGGACCAGTTGGACCAGTGTTCCAAAAGCGACCTTTTCGCCATGAAGACAGCCATGGGTCTCCTGTGCCGCCGTCAGTCCATTATGAATCGAGTGCGCCAGAGCAAGACCCCCGGACTCGAATCCCAGGCCGGACAGCAGGGTGTTCGCTTCAACAATTCGCTCGAGTGCCGGCGTCACAGCCCCAACACGGGCCGCTTCAACCGCTGCCTCACCATCGGCGAGTAGCGTTCGGTAGCAAAGATCTGCGATCGCCGCCGCCGCCATCGTGCTCAGGCCGCCCACGACATTGCGCCGGAAAGCCTGCCGGGAAGCCTCAGCTTCAAACCGCGTCGCCAGAGCATCGCCCATGCCCGAAATCAGCTGGCGAACCGGTGCCTTTGCGATGACAGTCGTGTCCACCAGGACCAGTTCGGGATTCCGGGGATAAAAAAGACATTCTTCAAAAACCCCCGCCTCGGTGTAAACCACCGATAAAGCACTGCAGGGGGCATCGCTGGCCGCTGTCGTCGGGCAACAGGCCACCGGCTTGTGAAGTGCGCCAGCGACTGCCCGAACGGTATCCAGCACCTTGCCACCGCCGGCGCCAACCAGTGTTTCTGCGCCCTTATGACGCGCCTCTGCAATCAGCCTTTCGATCTCGACCCGAGAGCACTCACCCTTGAAGAGCACCACATCGAACGGAATGCCTGAGGCCGCAAAAGCGTCCTGCCAGAGATCGTTCAACAGCCTGAACGCCGTCTGACTTGCAATGATCAGGCAGCGACCGCCCATCCCCAGACGTTTGAGTTCAGCCGGGAGTTGCCCCGTGGCATTTCGACCTTGGACATACCGTGAAGGCGAACAGAAGACCGAAAGCATAGGGCACCCCTTTCCAGATACTGAGAAAGTGGCTCGAGTGCCTACTTCGCTTCGCGACCCAGTTGCGCGAGGGCCTTTCGAACCAGATCATCGAGCCCTTCGCCACCCTTCGCGTCATAAGCCAGAATGGCCACCTTCATTCGAGGCTCCCAGAAGCGCTTGATGTGATTGGCAACGCCCGCGACTGCGGCTTCGCGATCAGGGTCGGCATTGAAGAAGGCCGCAATACTGTTGGCCATGCGAACAAGATTTTCTGTTTCCATAAGGGGACATTTCCTAAGAACGTGAACCAGCCGATGCCCCAGAAAGAGGAACTCTTTCGTGCACCAGACGTTGAGGGTGAGTATAGACCACGTGGCTTTGATCCCGTGCGAACCCGACCAGAGTCAAACCGGTTTCATCGGCCAGACGAATGGCAAGCCCTGTGGGCGCAGAAATCGCGGCCATCAGACCGACGCCCACAGCCGCACACTTTTGCACCATCTCGAAGCTCGCGCGACTGGTCACCACGATAAACCCCTTCCCGAAGGCGACGTCCTGTCGGGCCAGCGCGCCAATCAGCTTGTCGAGGGCATTATGCCTGCCCACATCCTCGCGAACGGCGACAATGCCTTGGCCCGGAAGAGCAAAGGCCGCCGCATGCACGGCGCCCGTTAACTGATTGATCCGTTGAAACTTTTTAATGTCTTCGAGGGCCTTCGCCACATCGGATGCGGTCACTTCCGATCGGGATCTGACGTGACCTGGAACCCTGACCGCCTGCTCTAGAGTGCGTGCACCACAAAGCCCGCAACCGGTGCGGCCGGTGAGATTACGCCCCTTCTCGCGGGCCGATTCACAGCGGGCCTCCGGAATACGAAGCCGCACTTCAATCCCGTTAGAGCGTTCAAAAATTCGAATCGATTCCACCTCTGCGGGGGAAGACACAATGGCTTCCGTCAGACTGAACCCGAGCGCAAAATCTTCAAGGTCCAAAGGTGTAGCCAACATGACCACATGGGGTTCGCCGTTGTAAACCAGAGCAATGGGCGCCTCTTCAGCGACACAATCATCGACGCTCTCCCCCTCGCCATCACGCCAGCGGTCAACCCGCCGGACGCGATAGCTGGGCCACCCGAGATCACCCGGTGAATCCATGCCTTATTCGACGCCGACCGTCCGATTCTCCAGGAAACCGATCTGCTGTTCGGAGAAGGCTTCGTAGTCCCGCTGCCATTCAGATGGCGCATTGACCTTGGTCACCTGTACGGCAGTCACCTTGTACTCTGGGCAGTTGGTTGCCCAGTCAGAGTTATCCGTGGTGATGACATTGGCGCCAGATTCAGGGAAATGGAAGGTCGTATAGACCACGCCGGGCTGCACCCGATCGGTCACACTGGCACGCAGCACGGTTTCGCCTGCCCGGCTCTTGATGCCGACCCAACAGCCATCGGTGACGCCCCGGTTCTCGGCATCGTGCGGATGGATTTCGAGAAGGTCCTCTGAGTGCCACACCGAATTTGCGGTTCGCCGTGTCTGAGCGCCCACGTTGTATTGGGAAAGAATTCTCCCCGTGGTCAAGATCAACGGGAAGCGGCTGGTGGTCTTTTCACGGGTCGGGACGTATTCCGTCAGAAGGAATTTGCCCTTGCCGCGCACAAACGTTCCGACATGCATGGTCGGGGTGCCCTCAGGCGCCTCATCATTGCACGGCCACTGGACGCTTCCGAGTTCCTCGAGTTTCTTCCAGCTGATCCCTGCGAAGGTCGGTACCAGACTTGCGATCTCATCCAGAATCTCTTCCGCACTGTTGTAGTGCATGGGGTAACCCAGCGCATTGGAAAGAAGCTGAGTCACCTCCCAGTCTTCGTAGCCAGCCAAAGGTGCCATCACCCTGCGAACGGGAGAGACCCGACGCTCGGCGTTGGTGAAAGTCCCACTCTTCTCGAGGAAGGAAGAGCCCGGCAAAAAGACATGGGCGAACTTCGCGGTTTCATTGAGGAAAATATCCTGCACAACCACGCATTCCATGGCCCGAAGCGCTGCATGAACATGCTGGATATCCGGATCCGACTGCGCGATGTCTTCGCCCTCACAGTAAAGTCCGAGGAAACTCCCGTCCATGGCGGCAGAGAACATGTTCGGGATTCGAAGACCCGGTTCAGCACTGAGACTGACACCCCAGGCTTCCTCAAACTGACTGCGGGTGGTGGTATCCGAGACATGCCGATAACCCGGCAGCTCATGCGGGAAGGAACCCATGTCGCACGAACCCTGCACATTGTTCTGTCCACGCAAAGGATTCACGCCGACTCCCTCACGGCCGACATTTCCGGTCGCCATCGCAAGGTTGGCGATACCGATGACGGTGGTAGAGCCCTGGCTGTGTTCGGTCACACCCAGACCGTAGTAGATGGCTGCGTTGCCACCCGTGGCATAAAGCCGCGCGGCGCCCCGAACCAAATCCGCCGGAACCCCGGTGACCGCT
The DNA here is from genome assembly GCA_044350805.1 of Methylococcaceae bacterium. Taxonomy (GTDB): domain Bacteria; phylum Pseudomonadota; class Gammaproteobacteria; order Methylococcales; family Methylococcaceae; genus UBA6136. The sequence goes on along the minus strand of JBILGU010000016.1, from coordinate 23,868 downwards.
TCCATGGCTTCCGGAGAATTACGCTCGTCAGAGACGAAGGTCTTCCATTTCTCGTAGGATTCAGGCTCACATCGCGCCAGCGCAAATTCATCATTGGCGAGACCTTCACGCACGATCACGTGAGCCATCGCGGAGACCAGGGCCACATTGGAACCGGGTTTCAGTTTTAGGTGGTAATCGGATTGAATATGGGGCGAACGCACCAGATCGATATCTCTCGGATCGGCAACGATCAGTTTCGCACCCTCGCGAATCCGTCGCTTCATGGCCGATCCAAAAACGGGATGGCCATCGGTTGGATTGGCACCAATCACCAAAATGACGTCCGACTTGCGAACCGAATCAAAGGTCTGTGTTCCTGCAGATTCGCCGATGGTCTGCTTGAGACCATAGCCCGTCGGTGAATGGCACACCCTCGCACAGGTATCCACGTTGTTGTTGCCAAAGGCCGCACGGATCAGCTTTTGTACGACATAGGTTTCTTCGTTGGTGCAGCGACTCGAGGTCAGACCACCGACCGAGTCCTTGCCATGCTTGGCCTGAATTCGCTTGAATTCTGAGGCGGCATAGTTGATCGCTTCCTCCCAAGAGACTTCCTGCCAGGGATCCGTGATCTGCTTGCGGATCATTGGCTTGGTAATGCGATCTTTATGGGTCGCGTAGCCAAAGGAGAAACGACCCTTGACGCAGGAATGGCCATGATTGGCATGTCCATCCTTGTTCGGAACCATCCGGACCACTTCAGAGCCTTTCATTTCAGCCTTGAAAGAGCAACCCACCCCGCAATAGGCACAGGTGGTGACAATGCTGTGCTCCGGCTGCCCCATCTCGATGACGGATTTTTCCATCAGGGTCGCCGTGGGACAGGCTTGAACACAGGCACCGCAGGATACGCACTCGGAATCCATGAACGCGTCGTTCTGGCTGGGTGACACCTTGGACTCAAAGCCTCTCCCCTGGATGGTCAGGGCAAAGGTGCCCTGCACTTCTTCACAGGCTCTCACACAACGTGAGCAGACAATGCATTTGGAGGGGTCGAACTGGAAGTAAGGATTGCTCGTATCCTTCACAGCATCCAGATGGTTTTCACCTTCGTATCCATATCGGACTTCGCGAAGACCCACGGCACCGGCCATATCCTGGAGCTCGCAGTTGCCATTGGCAGAACAGGTGAGGCAATCCAGGGGGTGGTCTGAAATGTAGAGTTCCATGACACCGCGGCGGACTTGTCCCAGGCGTTCATTTTGGGTGCAGACCTTCATGCCTTCGGCCACCGGGGTGGTACAGGATGCCGGAAGGCCTCTTCCGCCCTCGATCTGAACCAGACACAGCCGGCAGGACCCGAAGGGGTCAAGGCTGTCGGTCGCACAGAGTTTGGGAATTTGGATACCGGCGGTTGCTGCCGCTCGCATGATCGAGGTCCCTTCAGGAACCTGGACCTTGAAACCATCGATTTCCAGCTCTACCAGCTTGTCGGACCCGCTTTCCGGGGTGCCGTAGTCACAATCTCTTTGAGCCATTGTCTGTCTCCTCAATCGCCAGAGTGCCGCAACTTAAGATTTGTGCGGGCTGTTTCCATTCTCTACGCCGATGCTTTGTCGGCGGGTCCGCCGAAATCCTCAGGGAAATGATTCAAGGCGCTCAATACGGGATAGGGCGTCATTCCACCCAGAGCACACAATGAGCCTGCGAGCATGGTGTCGCTCAGGTCCCGCAAAAGCTTCAGGTTCTCGCTGACATTTTTTCCTTCCCGGATGTGGTCAATCACCTCGACACCCCGGGTTGAACCAATCCGGCAAGGAGTGCACTTTCCACAGGACTCTGTGGCACAGAATTCCATGCCATAGCGCGCCATCTTAGACATGTCGACAGCATCATCAAACGCCACAACGCCACCATGACCCAATACTGCCCAAAGGGCTGCAAAGGCCTCGTAGTCGAGGGGGGTATCGAACTGGGACTCAGGCACGTAGGCACCCAAAGGTCCACCCACCTGAACCGCTTTGATCGGGCGACCGGACTGAGAGCCCCCACCATAGTCGTAAAGGATTTCGCGCAGCGTCACACCAAAGGCGCGCTCGACCAAACCCGTCTGCTTGAGATTTCCCGCCAGCTGGATCGGCAAGGTACCGCGCGAACGACCCATGCCAAAATCTTTGTAAAAACTTCCACCCTTGGCAAGGATGATCGGCACGGACGCCAGTGAAATGACGTTATTGATAACCGTGGGCTTTCCAAAGAGGCCCTTGATCGCCGGCAGCGGCGGCTTGAATCGAACCAGTCCGCGACGCCCCTCGAGACTCTCCAGCAGAGAAGTTTCCTCACCGCAGACATAGGCGCCGGCACCAATACGGACCTCAAGGTGGAAGGTTTTCCCCGAACCTTGGATATTGTCGCCGAGGAAGCCACTGGCTTCGGCAGCCCGAATGGCTGCATTCAGATTTTGCTCGGCATGGGGGTATTCAAAGCGAAGGTAGACATAGCCTTTCGTCGCTCCGACGGCCAGTCCGGCGATGGTCATACCCTCGATAAGGACAAAGGGATCGCCCTCCATGATCATGCGATCAGAGAACGTGCCAGAGTCGCCTTCGTCCGCATTGCAGACGATGTATTTTTGATCCCCTTCAGCACCCAAAACGGTCCGCCACTTGATTCCGGTGGGGAATGCGGCGCCGCCACGGCCCCGAAGTCCAGACTCTGTGACTTCATCGACAATCTGGGCAGGCGTCATGGCCAGGGCGTTTCGCAGCCCCTCATACCCCTCATGGGCCAGGTAATCTTTAAGGCTCACCGGGTCCGTAATGCCGACGCGAGCGAAGGTCAGACGCTCCTGGTTTTTGAGGAAGGGAATCTCCGCCGTCAGACCCAAGGACAAGGCGTGTTGCCCGCCGGAAAGAAAGTCTTGATCAAAAAGAGACTCGACGTCCTTGGCTGTGACGGGGCCGAAAGCGATTCGTCCTTGTGGCGTCTCGACTTCAACCATCGGCTCCAGCCAGTAAAGACCACGCGAACCGTTTCGGACCAAGGTCACGTCAAGGCCGCGCTGGCCTGCAATACGGGAGACGGCCGTCGCCACCGCTTCGGCACCAAGACTGAGCGCGCAGGAATCACGCGGTACATAAACCTTAACCATGAGTCCCCCGCACTTCCTCGACAATGGCATCAAATCGCTCAGGCGTCACGCGACCAAAAATTTCCTTGTCGATCATGATGGCCGGAGAACAGGCGCAGTTACCCAAGCAATAGACAGGTTCCAGGGAGAACTCGCCATCTTTCGTATTCTCGTGATAGTCAATGCCAAGGCTGGCTTTTGCATGGGCCTCAAGCACATCAGACCCCATGGATTGACACGATTCGGCCCGACAGACATGAATGGTCCTTCGACCCGGAGGAGTCTGTCGAAAGTAGTGATAAAAGGTGATGACTCCGTGCACTTCGGCACGCGTGAGGTTCAAGGCGTCGGCAATCGTTGGGACGCTCTCTGTGGGAACGTACCCCAGCTGGTCCTGGATCGCGTGCAAAATGGGGAGCAATGCCCCGGGCTGATCCTTGAGAGCCTCGATCACGGCCTCGATTTCCTTACTGTCCCAGTCGTCATGTTTCATGGGTGAATGCCTGTCCTCGCTTGATCTCCGAAGGGAGGATAATCCCAATTGGAGTGGGTCCTTCTGGAGTGTCACATGGTTTATTGACCGCGAATTCTACTCTTTTTGGCTATATTCTGGAAACTCTTTTCAGACTGTTTTACTGGGTTTTTGTTCCGGATTAGATTCCGCCCACACCCCGTTTCAAAGTCATTTCCCGGGCACCGAAAGAACGCTGTAAAATGCCTTGGCTTCAAGGTCCAAACGACGCCCCTTACCTGCCATGCGAAACCCTGGCCCGCCTCTCTCATTCGAGTCCCTCATCGATGCCCTCTTTCGGGCCTTCGGCGCCAGACTTCAACGCGTCTATTTTCGAACCGTTGAACAGGCCGGCCACCACAAACGCGATATTCTGGTGACCCGGGTGGAGCAGGCTCGCGATAGCCTCGAAGAGGCCAAAACCCAGTTTCAAACCGCCCTTGAAAAATTCAGTCAGCTGACACAATTTGATGGCGGCAACCTTGAGACGGTTTATCGACAGCTCAAGGTCGAGTTCGACTATAGCCAGTCGCGTGCGCAACTGGTTCAGGAAAGAATTGGTGCCGTCGAAACGGTCGCAAGAGCTCTTTTTCGGGAATGGGAAGACGAACTCGATCAGTACAGCAACCGATCCCTGCGAAGCAGCAGCCGCCAGAAGCTGAGGATGACACAGCAGCATTATCTGCAGCTGATTACCGCCATGCGAAAGGCTGAAGGCAAAATCGATCCGGTTCTGCGAGTTTTTCAGGATCAGGTTCTTTTTCTAAAGCACAACCTGAATGCCCGTGCGATCGATTCCTTGGAAGGTGAACTTCACACCATGACCCAGGGCGTTTCAGGACTGATTGGTGCGATGGAACGCTCGATCAGTCGCGCGAACCTTTTTGTCGAATCACTGAACGGAACAGCCCCCAAGGCCCTGCCCCATCGCAGGGATTAATCGCGACGGGCTCGCGTCCCCAACGCCAACAATCCGGCCTAATTTTGCCCCCCCCCCAAAAAAAGAAGGGCGTCCGAAGACGCCCGAGGGGAGAGCCACACAAGAAAGGGTTAGTGGTGATAAGCGGTTTCACCGTGCTCGGTGATATCGAGACCTTCGCGCTCGACTTCCTCGCTCACCCGAAGTCCGATGATCAGATCGACCAGCTTGAAGCCGACCACTGAAACCAGACCGGACCAGACCAGCGCCACACCGACGCCCCAGGACTGGCTAATGAACTGCGTCTTAAGGTCGTATTCGGCAACCGCGTTCGCCACGTAGTCATAGACGCCGGTCCCACCCAAGGCGGGTGAAGCGACGATCGCGGTCCCCAGCGCACCAATGATTCCGCCGACACCGTGAACCCCAAAGACGTCGAGCGAGTCGTCATAGCCCAGCGCTCTTTTGAGGGTGGTGACAGACCAGAAGCACACTGCACCCGCCACAAGGCCCAGTACAATGGAACCCATCGGACCTGCCCAGCCACACGCCGGGGTGATGGCAACCAGACCCGCAACGGCACCGGATGCTCCACCGAGCATGCTTGGCTTTCCGCGACTCAGCCATTCCGCACCGACCCAGGCAAGGGTCGCTGCAGCGGTCGCCAGCATGGTGTTCAGGAAGACAAGACCGGTCGTGCCATTGGCTTCAAGATTGGAGCCTGCATTGAAGCCAAACCAACCGACCCACAGGAGTGAGGCACCAATCATGGTCATGACCACGCTGTGCGGTGCCATGGACTCTTTGCCAAAACCAACCCTTCGACCCACCATGATGGACCCGACAAGGCCTGCGATACCGGCATTGATGTGAACCACGGTGCCGCCTGCGAAATCGAGCGCACCCTTCTGGAACAGGAAGCCTGCCGTTGCGCCTGCCGCTGCACCCGCTTCAGGGCTCGTGTAAGCGTCAGGACCCGCCCAATACCAGACCATGTGAGCCATCGGCAGGTAGGCGAATATAAACCAGAACACGATGAAGGACAGGATGGCTGAGAACTTGACCCGCTCGGCGAAGGCGCCCACGATCAATGCCGGCGTGATTCCCGCAAAAGTCAGCTGGAAGGCAACGTAGAGGTATTCAGGAACGACGACCCCTTTGCTGAAGGTCGCTGCCACGGATTCAGGCTTGACCCCAATCAGGAACGCTTTGCTGAGCCCGCCAAAAAAGGCATTGCCTTCGGTGAAGGCGACGCTGTAGCCAAAGAGGGCCCATAGCAAGGCCATCAGCGAAAAGATCACGAAGACCTGCATCAGAATGGACAGCATGTTCTTGCTGCGCACCATGCCGCCGTAGAAGAGCGCAAGGCCTGGCAGAACCATCAAGGTCACCAAAATGGTGGCCACAATCAACCATGCCGTATCGCCCTTGTCGGGCACTGGAGCGACGGTTTCAGCATAGACGAGTCCGAATGGAGCGACCGTCAGGAACAGGGTGATCAGGGATTGAAATAAGTTTCTCATGGCATTTTCTCTCTCAAGAGCCTTAGAGCGCTGACGAACCGGTTTCACCGGTGCGAATACGGATCGCTTGTTCGAGGTTGGTCACGAAAATCTTGCCGTCACCGATCTTTCCGGTGTTGGCTGTGGTCGCAATCGCATCCAGAGCGGTTTCAAGCAACTCATCGCTGATCGCGACTTCAAGTTTGATCTTTGGCAGGAAGTCAACCACGTACTCGGCGCCGCGATAGAGCTCGGTATGCCCCTTCTGACGTCCAAAGCCTTTGACCTCGGTCACGGTGATGCCGGTGATGCCGGCCTCGGAGAGGGCCTCCCGGACATCGTCCAGCTTGAAGGGTTTGAGAATGGCAGTGATGAGTTTCATCGAGGTTGTTCTCCTACTCGCAGAGCATTTGTTTCTAGGACAAACCCTTATAAGCAGAAGTCATGCCAAGACTCAGAAAACAGGCAAAGCGCGACCAGACCGGCGCTAAAGACGCACTCAGTGCTCTCGCTCAGCAACAAAAGACAGGAAATCCCCTTTTTGCACCATGAAATTGCCCCATCTTGGGGCGATCCAGAGGGATCAGACCTCCCAATCAAACCGCGGCAGACCCGCAAAGGCGGCCCGAAGTCCTTGCGACCAGGCACTCTGAATTTGAGCATAGTAAGGCGAGTGAGAATCAAGACGCAGCACCTGATCCGGCACAAAACGGTCTCGCCGGTAAAGCATCAGATCAATGGGCGGCCCCACCGTCAGATTACTTCGCATGGTTGAATCCAGAGAAACCAGAGCACAACGCGCGGCATCCTCGAGGGAAATTTCAGGATGAACGACCCGACTCAATATTGGCTTTCCGTATTTCGATTCACCAATCTGCAAAAAGGGCGTATCCGGCGGCGGCTTAATGCAGTTTCCCTGGGGATAAATCAGAAACATCTCGGGCTCCTGACCGGCAATCTGGCCCGCAAGAATAAAGGTCGCCTCGGGGCTGAAGCCCGAACGATTTAAAGCATCCCAGTGCTGGCTTTGAATCTCGACGCTCATCTGCCCAATGAATTGGGCCGCATCAAAGACGGTCATCGCACGCATCAGGCTCCGCCCGGGCTCATCGCGAGCCAGCGCTTGCTCAGCCCGGTGGACCAAGGCCTGAGTGGTCGCAAGACTTCCGGCGGACAAAAGGACCAGCATCCGGTCCGGCCCTACGGGGAACCGATGCATCTTGCCGTAGACGCTGGCCTGATCGATACCGGCATGCGTCCTTGAATCAGACGCAAGTACAAATCCGTCCAGAGACTGTATCGCAAGACAATAGGTCATAGGGGCCTCCATTCCGAGGCCCTACTCTACAGGTCCGTCTCAAAATCGTCGATTCGAAACATTGCCTTCAAGAAGCCAAAAGAAAACCCGCCGAAGCGGGTTTTCCTTAAAGGGAGCAAGTGCGGGAAGGAATTACTTCTTTTCCTTGACCTCAACGTCCTGAATGGCCTTCTTGATTTCATCAGCTGAATCGCCAGCAAGCTTGCCCTTGGCATCCTTCTTGGCGTGCTCGAGTTCCTTCAGTGCATCCGCTTCAGCCTTGGCCTTGGTGTCGTTACCTTGCGAACTTCTGAACCCTTGGGATACGGGCGCCTTCTTGTCTTCCTGAATCAAGGCCTTTTCAGCCGCATCAATTTCCTTGACGGCCTTGTCTTCGTTACCCGAACGTGCGTCCTTTTCCGCCTGCTCCAGCGTCTTCTGGATCGGGGTCGGTTCAGGCGCCTTCTTCGTGGCACAAGCAACCATCATTGCCGCGCTTAGAATCAAAAGAAGTCGGGTGAGTTTCATTGAAATCTTCATATCATTTCTCGCTATGTTCAGTTCGGATCACGCGTTGCTGCCTTGAGGCTACGCCTTAGAAAACAATGACCATGTCAGTTGAGAAGGTGAACTGGTAGTCCAGCATCTGCCCCTGAGAGTTCATGAACACATTGGAGGTTGAGAAATCGTAACGCGCATTCGGGCGAACGGTAACCCACTTCAACGGCTTGTAGTTCACACCTGCGGTCAGACCATAGTAGCTCGCACCACCCAACTCATAAGAGGCCCAGTTGCCACCATTACAGGCGTACGAATAGCCCGAGGAGGCATCACCCGGCGTCCGAAGATTGTATGAACCACCGCAGCGTGCAGGACCTGCAATTCGGAATCCATCCTGATCACGGAACCACTCAGCACGAAGACCGACACCGAGATTATCCTGGATGTCATAGGTAATGTACTGGTTGATACCGTACCACTGGGTATTTTGGTATCCGGTTGGCGTCAATACGTCATTGGCAAACCCGTGATCATGCTGAATGACATAGTGCAGGGTGTTGTCGAGCCAGTTGCCCTTGCCCACGATGCTGTAAAGGGCCCAAGTGCTGTTATCGTTTCCGCCCGTCGGACCAGCCGTTGACGTAATGTTCAGTGAGTAGTCCTTTTCATCGCTGGTCCAAGTGCCGCCACCGATGAAGTCCCACGCGGTCAGGTTGGTATTGAAGTTGCCGTCCCAACCGCCGGTTGCACTGCCGGTTACCGTACCGAGGATCGCTGACCAGTTATCATCAAAGGCATAGTTACCCAGGATACCGGTGTGCGTGAAGGGCTCGCCGTACTGCATGGTATAGGCATGGGTGTAGAAGAAGTTGTCCGGGGCGGTGACGACTTCATACCCAACCGGGGTGTAGAAGTGACCGGCCTTGACCGCAAGGCCATTACCTATCGGAAGGTTCATTTCCACATAGGCCTGCGGAAGCGCCAGTCCATAGAAGCGCTGGCTCCAGCTGGTCAGGTGAAGATCGTAGTTGCCGCGATTTTCCGGGATCCCTCTCGGGCTCAGAGCGGTAGCACCATAGGCCTGCGTGAAGATCGCATCGGTACCGTACATCACGTCGACGCGGCCACCGATATCAAAGTCATCGCTTCCGACGGTGATTGCCCGCTGCAGGTAACCATAGAACTGATTCATCTGGAGTTCGCCAGAGCGATCACCGAAGGTCACCGGGCCATTGAACTTGTCCGCTGGGGCATTGGCGTTCGCCGTGACACCAAAATCCATCCAGCCGCCCCAGGTGACGCCGTAATCCGACAGCGGCTGATGGTTCTTGCTGCCCAATGCGTAATCCACAAGACCCGTGGTGTCTTCAATGTTTTCGGCCTGTGCGCCGAGCGGATTCAGGGCAAAGATCAGGGCCGAACTCAGTGCGGCAGTCCTGAAAATGGAATGGGTGCGAAGTCGCATGGGATACCTCCAGTGTAGATGACCTCAATACTATTGCATAAGTTGTGCCAAAGACTAAAGTATTGAAAATAAGGCAACAGCCGATGTCGTTTTGCAACAACCCGCACCCGTCTTGTGCAAATTTCAAAAATCCTGCACCAAGATGAGGATTTAGAAGACCCCTCCGGCTCCGCTAGAATAGACCCATGCATACCCCCCAACACATCCTTCGAACCATCTTTGGATTTGAGGATTTCCGGGGGCTCCAGGGGGACATTGTCGACCATGTGATGGGGGGCGGCGATGCGCTGGTCCTGATGCCCACCGGGGGTGGGAAATCACTTTGTTATCAGGTGCCCGCCCTGTGCCGCCCGGGAACAGCTGTTGTCATTTCGCCACTGATTGCGCTGATGCAGGATCAAGTGGAGGCTCTGCGGCAGCTTGGAGTTCAGGCCGCCTTCCTGAACTCCATGCTGGATTTTGAAACGCAACGCGATGTCGAAAGCGCGCTCAGGAGCGACCAACTCCGACTTCTCTACGTCGCCCCCGAACGGCTGAATACAGACCGTTTCCTCGCCCTCCTCGATGAAATCACAGTGAGCCTCTTTGCCATTGATGAGGCGCATTGCGTCTCTCAATGGGGTCATGACTTTAGAACCGACTACCTGGCGCTCTCGCTGTTGCATCAACGCTATCCAAAGGTCCCCCGGGTTGCGCTGACGGCGACCGCTGATGAAAGGACGCGCCATGAAATCACGGAAAGACTGGGACTCAAGTCGGCGCGGGTGTTTGCTCAAAGCTTTGATCGCCCCAATATTCGCTATGCCATTGCCCCCCGACAAAACGCAAGACCCCAACTACTCAAATTCCTCAGAACCCACCATCAGGGGGATAGCGGCATTCTCTATTGCCTGTCTCGACGCAAAGTCGAAGAGACAGCCCAATGGCTCACAAAAGAGGGATTTCGCGCCCTGCCCTACCACGCAGGCCTCCCCTCACAGGTGAGGCAGGAACATCAGCGTCGCTTTGCCGTCGAGGAAGGCCTGATGATGGTCGCCACCGTTGCCTTTGGCATGGGGATCGACAAACCGAACGTGCGTTTTGTTGCCCACCTTGATCTTCCCCGAAGCATCGAATCCTATTACCAGGAAACCGGACGGGCCGGGCGAGACGGCGCTCCCGCGAATGCCTTCATGCTGTTTGGCATACAAGACATCGTGGCCTTAAGACAGATGCTGGATGAATCCGATGCCGACGAGCAGCGAAAGGCACTCGAGCGGCAACGCCTTGAAGCCATGCTCGGCCTCTGTGAAACCACGCTTTGCCGCCGCCAGGTCCTCCTTCGCTATTTTGGCGAGGAGCCGGAAAAGCCCTGTGGAAACTGCGATAACTGCCTTTCCCCCCCGGCCAGCTGGAATGGCACGGAAGCGGCCCGCAAGGCACTCTCCTGCGTCTACCGAACCGGTCAACGCTTTGGTGTCCAACACCTCGTGGACGTCCTCATCGGCCGGCACAGCGAGAGGGTCCAGCGCCTCGGCCATGAGCAGCTCTCCACGTTTGGGATTGGCAAGGGCATCAATGACAAGGGCTGGTTTTCAATCTATCGCCAACTGGTGACCCTGGGCTATCTGGCGGTAGATCCCGAAGGCCACGGGGGTCTCAAACTGGATCCCAGAGCACGGCCCCTGCTGAAAGGCGAAATGGAACTGATGTTGCGAAAAGACGCAGAGCCGAGCCTCGGCACCTCGGCATCCAAAGGCCGGCCCGCAAGAACCACCGAGGAAACGCGACTTTTCGAGGATTTGAGAATTCTTCGCCGGGAATTGGCTGAAACTCAAGGGGTGCCCCCTTATGTGATCTTTCAGGATGCCGTTCTCGATGAAATGATCCGAAAGAGACCCCAAAGCCTTGCAGAATTTGCACGACTCTCCGGGGTCGGGCAGAAAAAACTGGAGCGCTACGGCGATGCGTTTTTGAATGCGCTCAAAAGACATCCCGACTAAGTGGCCTCAACTGACGCAGTACTCCGCCTCAAGACAATGATCCAACCATCTTGATAGAAAGTAGTTCAAGGTCCATTTGTAATCGAGGACCCGGGCCGGAGCCGGCTCTCGGCCGAGGACATCATGAAGGTCGGGGCGCTCCCGGTCACTCAACATTTCGACGGTTTTGGCATCAAGGCTGACCCGAATACGAACCTGCGGTTCCTCAAGCACCTGAAAAGGCCCTTCAAAATCGTGCGTCACTTCAAGCACCAGCGTGAACGGTGAACGCTCAAGCAATCGAAATCGCAAAGCCGGTTTTCCCGGCACTTGAGGAACAGCGGTCACCATCGTGGCCATCGCTTCGAGCTCGGGAACCAATCGAGTGAGGCGTTGATAGTTGGCTTCACACACCCGATGAAGCCAGAAGGATTTTTCAACCGGAGTAAAAGACGACATGGGGCTGACTCATCGATCCTCGGCGTAGCTGGCCGAAGCACTCGTGGTCTCCCACAAGGTCACGCGTGTGACGTTCAACCCTTCTTTCTGAATGGCCTCATAGATTAGCCTTGCCAGAAACTCAGCGGTCGGATGTTCATCGACCAGAAGAAACCGCTCCCCGGCCTCCGTCAAGGCAGGAACGAGAGGGTCCTTGCGATGAATGAGAAAATTGTGATCGAGCGTGTCGTCAATGAAGTTTTGCGCGGCTCGGGTGACCTCGGAAAAATCGCAGACCATGCCCTGATGATCCAAAGATTCAGCAACGATCGTAATGGCCGCCTTAACGCTATGCCCATGCAAATGCTTGCACTTACCCGGGTGCCCCATCAGGCGATGGCCGTAGCAGAAATAAATGTCTTTGGTGATGGAATACATGGTCCGGTTCCGTGCGTTCCTCAGAGGGTGAGGATTCCCTTGATTTGTCCCGTAATTTCAAAACGCCCTCCCATAATCGCCTGACAGGCGCTGACCTCGGTGAGGACCATTAATGGCGGGAAAAGGCCTTTGACAGCCTCGAGGCGAACTTCCGCTGCATCACCGGCTACAAGGCTTTTGATCCCTTGAAACCGAATATTTCGGGTGCTCCAGCCGATGCCATCCCCCTGCACAAAATCCTCATCCGCCGCGCGACGATAGATCAGCGCACAGCAGAGGGGATTTTCCTGGGGGTCCGTTTTTTCCTTTGGCAGCATCAGCAGTTCCTCAGAGTCTCTAAGCATTGTAAATCAGTCATCCCTCCGACTCGCCAAGGCAGTCGGATCTTCCTGTGCTATCTTTCCCAGCGCCGAGCCGATCAGCCACCTGTCAATCTCGTGGATCGGCCCTTCCATTCGAGACAGTCAAAGTAAATCATGAGCGCAAAACAGCATGTTCTGACCGGGATCACCACGACCGGCACACCGCACCTTGGAAACTATGTCGGCGCTATCCGTCCTGCCATTGAGGCGAGCCACCGGGCCGATGTCTTGCCGTTTTATTTTCTGGCCGACTATCACGCACTGATCAAATGCCAAGAACCTGAGCGAGTCCGCCAGTCGACGCTGGAGATTGCTGCGACCTGGCTTGCCTTGGGCCTCGATACGGACAACGCTGTTTTCTATCGCCAGTCTGATGTTCCGGAGATTGCGGAACTGGCATGGATGCTCAACTGCGTCACGGCCAAGGGGTTGATGAACCGAGCGCATGCTTACAAGGCATCCGTCCAAGCCAATCAAGACGCAGGGGAGGCCGATCCGGACAAAGGGGTCACCATGGGACTGTTCAACTATCCCATCCTGATGGCGGCCGACATCCTGATCTTCAACGCCCATAAGGTCCCGGTCGGCAAGGATCAGATCCAGCACATCGAAATGGCCCGGGATATTGCAGGTCGATTCAACCACATTTATGGCGAACACTTCAGCATTCCCGAAGCGGTCGTCAGCGAGGATACCGCCACCCTCCTGGGCCTGGATGGCCGCAAGATGAGTAAGAGCTATGACAATACGATCCCGCTCTTCATGGCCGAAAAGCCTTTCCGCAAACTCATCAACAAAATTAAAACGAATTCATTAGAGCCGGGCGTCCCAAAAGATCCCGAGACCTGCACCCTCTTCAGTATTTACAAGGCATTCGCAACGCCCGAAGAATCCCTGGCCATCAAGACCCGTTACGCCGAAGGCATCGGCTGGGGAGAAATGAAGGGCGTACTCTTTGAGTACCTGAATGAACACCTCAAGGAGGCCCGGGAGCGCTACGATGCCCTCATGGAGTCTCCCGGCCAAATCGAGGAGGTGCTCCAAAAGGGCGCCACAAAGGCGCGGAGCCTCTCGCGCCCCCTGATGGAAAAGATACGCCATAGCGTTGGCATTCGCCCCCTGGGTTAAGACATGGAAACCGTGATCATCGGATCGGGTCTGGGCGGTATTACGCTGGCCGAGGAACTGCACAAATTGATGCCCGAGCGGTCCATTCGAGTCCTGACGCAGGAGACCCACGGTTATTACGCCCGCCCCATGCTCTCCCATGGGTTTACTCGTGATGACATCGAAGAAAAAATCATCCTGAAATCGTTCGATACCCTTCGAGCCCTCGGGATTGAAATCGATGCGGGGTGCACGGTCACCGCGATTGATCGAGAAAAGCGACAACTCCTGCTTCTGGATCACGGGCAAGAGCGGCTGCTGTCGTATGAGCTGCTGATACTGGCACCGGGCTCAGAGGCATTTGTGCCCCCGCCATTCCAGACATTGGGCTCTCAGCTTCGTTTTGTTAACAGTCTCGATGATCTCATCGGGTTACGTCGCCTCAGAGAGCAGGCCCTTGCGGCAGACGTCACCCCCTCATGGGGCGTGATCGGTGGGGGACTGATCGGTTGTGAAATCGCATCGGACATGGCGCGGGCCGGAGATGCCGTGACCTTGATCCACCCGCTGCCCAAATTGATGGAGCGGCAACTCGAGGATGAGGATGCCACTCTCCTCGCGCAAGTCCTCTTAGAGCAAGGCATTACGTTGCGGCTCGAAGAAACGGTCAAGACCATCCGGGGGACTGAAGGGGCCATGAACATTGCACTTCAAGAGGAGATCTTGGGGCCTTTTACCGGTATCGTCCTCGCCACTGGCTTCAAGCCGCGCATTGGCTTGGCCCAGTCAGCCGGACTTAAGACCGACCGGGGCATCCTTGTGGACGAGTGGCTTCGAACCTCGGACCCTTCGATCTTCGCGATTGGCGATGCCGCCGAATGTGCGAACCGTCAGATTTACGCCTATGTCCTCCCCGTGCGACAACAGGCGAGCTGGCTCGCCCGCTATATTGTGGGGCAAGAAGCCAAACCCTGGTCCCCTCCAGACTTCAAACCCCGAGCCAAGGTCCACGGGTTTACTGCAACCCTTCCCTACAAAAACTGACATCCAACGTGTAAGGCCCCCCATGAACCATCGAGCTCTTTATTTGGTCGCAGCGCTGTTCTTTACAGGCTGCGCCGGAATCAAGCATGAGATTGCCGAATCCTCCGCCCGAAACATGGAGTTTCAGCTCCATGAGGCTGGCTTCAAGATTCTCCTTGCCGATACCAAGGAACGACAGGACCTCCTGACCAAACTGCCTCCGGGTAAAATCGCTCGCCTTCCCATGGGTGGAACCGTGTATTTCATGTATCCGGACCCCGTCGTATGTAGCTGCCTTTATGTGGGTCGCGAGCAGGAAATGCAGAAGCTCCAAAAACTGGCCGTCGACATGCAACGATCCAATCAGAACACTCTGATTCATGAGATCGGCGAAAACGAGCAAGCCCAATGGGGCCCTTCCGGTCCTTGGGGAAACAGCGGGATCTCGGCCTTCACCAATCCGAACAGCATGGGGCGTCCGGCCTACGACCCAGAGTAATCGGCTTACGCCGGATCGGCATGCATTCGCTCTAACGAATGCATGCCTTCTCGCGTATGATTTCGTCTTGATCTGAAGCAGGGAACGGCGGTCAGACTTGTCTGTCCCAGTTGATCATCAGCCTATTGGAACGCTAGTCAGACCATGAAACTTTTCTTTCGCTATCTCCCCCTGCTCCTAATTCTAGGCCTGCCGAGCTATTGCCTTGCTGAAGCGATCGAACCCAAACTGGATCTGACCCGAAGCTGGATCGGCTATGGGGCTTTGGCGATTTTTTTCCTCGCTTACATTCTGGCGATGCTCGAAGAAAGCACGCAGCTCCGCAAATCCAAGCCCATGGTCTTTGCTGCAAGCTTGATCTGGGTACTGATTGCAACCGTGTACACACGCATGGGTCTGGGAGCCCATTCCGGTCAGGCATTCAGAGCCAGCCTTGAGGGGTATGCAGAGCTTTTTCTCTTCATTCTGGTGTCCATGACCTACCTCAATGCGATGGAGCAGCGGGGTGTCTTTGAAAACCTGAGAGTGTGGCTGCTGGGCAGAAAATTTGGCTATCGCAAGCTCTTTTGGGTCACTGGAACCCTGGCCTTTTTCATGTCGTCCGTTCTGAACAATCTGACGACCTCCCTCCTGATGGGGGCTGTGCTCATGGCCATGGGAAGAAAAAACAACAAATTCATCAGCGTAGCCTGCGTCAATGTCGTCGTTGCAACCAATGCCGGGGGTTCATTCAGCCCGTTTGGTGACATCACGACCCTTTTGGTCTGGCAAAAGGAAGTGGTTCCCTTCACCAGCTTCTTTGCGCTCTTCATCCCGGCCGTTGTCAATTTCGTCCTGCCGGCAAGCATCATGCACTTCTGGGTTCCCAAAGGCGCGCCCAGTGCACCTGAAGCGGCTAAACCCATGCGCCGTGGCGCCATGGGGATCGTGTTTCTCTTCCTGCTCACGATCCTGACTGCGGTCTGCTTTGAAAACTTTCTGGACCTTCCCCCAGCGGCTGGAATGC
This sequence comes from Methylococcaceae bacterium, assembly GCA_044350805.1. Classification (GTDB taxonomy): domain Bacteria; phylum Pseudomonadota; class Gammaproteobacteria; order Methylococcales; family Methylococcaceae; genus UBA6136. The sequence continues at coordinate 7,727 of JBILGU010000016.1, read as the reverse complement.
TGGCTGGTCTATCCTATCTCAGCTTTTATTTCTATTACCTTTACAGTTCCCGGCACAAGGAAAACGTTCTGGATACGGACATTACGGAGGCGGCACTCGACAGCAGCCTTCAAGACGAATCCGCAGCGCCGATCAAATCGGAAGATGGCCTCTTTTTCGATGTCTTCCACAACGTCTCACGGTTGGAATGGGACACCCTGCTCTTTTTCTATGGGGTGATGGTGAGTGTAGGGGGACTGAGCTATCTGGGTTACCTTCATGTCGCCTCACACGCGCTCTACCAGGATCTTGGCGCGACCTGGGCAAACATTCTGGTGGGGATCGTTTCGGCCTTTATCGATAACGGCACGATCATGTATGCGGTTTTGACCATGGCACCGGACATCAGTCATGGCCAGTGGCTCCTTGTGACCTTGACCGCGGGCGTCGGGGGAAGCCTTCTAGCCATCGGATCTGCAGCGGGTGTGGGCTTGCTCGGTCAAATGGAAGGGAAGTACTCCTTTATGTCACATCTCAAATGGAGTCCGGTGATTGCTCTGGGGTATGTGGGTAGCATCGTGACGCATTTCCTTCTGAATGGTCGGTATTTCTGACGCTATCCGAGAACTGGGGGTGCCCCCGATGAGATCTATAGCCATGGGTCTACGCGCGGTCCTTTTCACCGTTGCCAGCCTTGCCTTGTGGCAGGCCTCACCCGTGCTGGCGGCGGGCAACACCTTCATCACCCTCAACTATCACGACATCATTCCTGAAGAAGAACGTGTTCCTCCGTTTGATCGGGTTGCGGTCTGTCAGGATCACCTTGAAAGCCATTTCGCCTGGCTCAAGAGGTCTGGATACCATGTGGTCAGCTATCAGGACATTGTCAATGCCTCCAAGGGGGGCAAGGCCCTCCCGGAAAAAGCAATACTCCTGACCTTCGATGATGGCTATGAAAGCTTCCATAGCCGTGTTTTCCCCCTTCTGAAGAAATATCATTACTCCGCTGTGGTGGCACTGGTCGGCACGTGGATGGAATCTGAAACTGCAGCAGAGCGCCCTCAGGGCAAAACACTGCTGAGTTGGGCTCAAGTGCGTGAGTTGGTCGACTCAGGCCTGGTCGAGGTCGCATCCCATAGCTACGACCTGCATCACGGCATCCCTTCAAACCCCCAGGGGAATGAGCAAGCGGCCGCAACCACCCACGGCTTTGATGCCGATCTTCGCCAATACGAAGACGATGAGGAATATCGTCAGCGGATCAGCACGGCCGTTGCCCAGAGCGCCAACTTCATCTGGCAGCATGCGGGCGTTAGGCCCCGGGTCATGGTCTGGCCCTTTGGGGAATACAACGAATGGTTGCTTGAAGCATCGCGTGATGCCGGCATGCCCCATACCATGGCCTTATGGGACGGCCTCAATACCCTGGCTGACCTTCGAGCCATGCATCGCCTTTTGATCGCCGATGACCCGAATGAAAAACAATTTGCGGCAATCGTCGAAGGCCTTCGGGCAGACCGTCCACTGCGCGTGATTCACCTCGACATGGACTACATCCATGACCGCGATCCTGAACAGACAGAACGCAATCTTGGTGCTGTCATCGAGAGAGTCAGAGCCAGTGGAGCCAATACGGTTTACCTTCAGGCCTACTCGGATCCGGATGGTGACGGCAATGCTGATGCACTCTATTTCCCCAACCGTCATCTCCCGGTGAAGGCCGATCTATTCAACCGGGTGGCCTGGCAACTTAAGACCCGTGCAGGCGTCAAGGTTTACGCCTGGATGCCGATGATGGCCTATAAAGCGGATGTCTCTGATGATTGGCGGGTCATGGAGTGGCGCGATGGCCGCCCAAGGGTTCCATCGCATATCTACAGCCGGATTTCGCCGTTTAGCCCCGAGGGTCGCCGCTGGGTTGGGGATCTTTTCGAGGATGTTGCAAAATTCGCCTCCTTCGATGGCATTCTTTTCCACGATGATGGCATTCTCTCGGACTATGAGGATGTGTCTCCTAGGGCACTGCGCTTTACCCAGGAGGTCTGGGGATTGCCGTCAGACTTCAAGGCGCTCCATGGCACGCCTAAAATGCGAATGGCCTGGGCGAGGCATAAGACCGAGTTAATGACGCAATACACCGACTATCTGACCGAACGGGCAAAAGTCTTCAGACCTTACCTGAAGACAGTACGCAATCTCTACGCCCTGCCCGTCATGCAGCCTGAAAGCGAGGAGTGGTATGCCCAATCGCTCCCTGCTTTTTTGGCGCACTACGACTATGTCGCCATCGAGGCCATGCCTTTCATGGAAAAAGCTGAAAAACCCGCGGCCTGGCTACAGCAACTCGCCCAAAAAGTCGGGCAACAGCCCCACGGTTTTGAAAAAATGGTGTTTGAACTTCAGACCGTCGACTGGAATACCCAAAAGCCCATTCCCATGGAAACCTTCAAAAGTCAGATCAGCCTCCTCAGGAAAGCCGGTGCGCGACATCTGGGTTACTATCCCGATAATGTTTTTTCGGACCAGCCTGCACTCAGCACCCTGAACCAGGTCTTTGCGGTTGAAGTAACACCCTAAATCCTAAATGAAGCTCGACCCCTCCATGGAGGATTGGACCACCCGCATTCAAAGCCTCCTCGGCAGTTTCCTCGAACATGGGTCCCTGGAAACGCTGATTACTCGCCCTGAATGGTCGTTAATCGATGACGCCCTGGCGCGGTTCATGTTCTATTACCCGCTCTTCATGGCGTATGTCTGGATGATTGGAGCCGTTGTTTATTTTTGGCGTCATGAGCGGCGCAAAGCCGGGGATGTTCTGGACCCCCCCGTCCCCAGCGAAGCCCCAAAGGTCTCAATCCTGGTTCCCTGTTACAACGAAGCCGACAACGTCAGAGAAACCATCGCATTTTGTGCGGGCCAGAACTATCCCAACTTCGACATTCTGGCGATCAATGATGGAAGTCGGGACAACACCCTCGAAATCCTTCAGGAGCTTTGCGAGACCTACCCGACCCTCAGGATCATTAATCTCGCCAGCAATCAAGGCAAAGCGGTCGGTCTTCGGACTGCAGCCCTTCTGACAGACAGCGATTATCTCGTCTGTATCGACGGCGACGCACTCTTGGCTCCAGACGCCATCCTCTGGCTCGTCAGGCACTTCATCAAGCATCCGGATGTCGGCGCTGTGACCGGCAACCCCAGAATTCGAAACCGCTCAACGCTTCTGGGACGGGTTCAGGTGGGCGAGTTCTCGGCCATTGTGGGCATGATCAAACGAGCCCAAAGACTCTATGGCCGGATTTTCACGATCTCTGGCGTCATTGGAGCCTTCAGGAAGTCGGCCCTTGCCGATGTGGGCTACTGGAGCCCCGACATGGTGACCGAGGATATCGACATCAGTTGGAAACTCCAGCTGGCCGGGTGGACCATCCGTTTCGAACCCCGGGCCCTTTGCTGGGTGCTGATGCCTGAAACCCTTCAGGGACTGTGGAAGCAGCGCACCCGATGGGCCCAAGGCGGCGTTGAAGTGCTCATTCGTTATTTTGGGGCGATGTGGCGATGGCGTTCCCGAGGCATGTGGTTGCTCTATCTGGAATCGGTCATCAGCATCAGTTGGTCTTTTCTGGTCTTTGCGACCCTGATCTTCCTGCCCATGGAGCTCTTCCACGAAACTCACCGGGAACGGCTTGAGGATCTATCACCGAGTTGGACCAGCATGCTGCTGAGCATTACCTGCCTGATTCAGTTCGGCGTCAGCCTTTTCATCGACGCCCGCTACGAGAGGAAGACCGGGGGATTGGCTCGCTACTATTACTGGATGATCTGGTATCCCATCGTTTACTGGCTGATCAATGTGGGCACTACCGTAAATGGCTTTTTCCGGGCGATCAGGAAGAAACGGGGGCAACGTGCGGTCTGGGTTACTTTGGATCGGGGGCTCCGCCAGCGATGAAGCAGGAAGACCTGATTATTGAGCTCCCGCACCTCCAGAGCCTGACGCAAAGGCTTGGATCCTGGTTCGTGTCTTTGGCCTGCTGGTCACTTTGGATCTATTTTCTGGTGCCTCTCGTGTCCTTGAGCGGATGGCTTCTGGGGGTCCGAAAATTCTCTGCGGAGGTTCGTTGGTTCGGGGGCTACAAGAGCCTGATCGACTTATTGCAGCTCTATGGTCTGACGATTCTCGGAATTCTCCTGATCTGGACGATCTGGACTTTCATTCGCAATCTTCTGAAACCCAAAGCCCCCTTGAGCAGTGCAAAGCACCTTCTCAACGAGATCCCTGAAGCCCTTGCATTGGCGCCTCAGAGTGTGAGTAAAGCCCGTTCTATCAGAAATCTCACCGTGCACTTTGATGCGCTGGGCGTCATTACCGAGGCCTCTGCGCTGGATCGTTCGGGGATAGACCCATGAGACGTCTCCTCACACATCTTCGGATTTTCGGGCTGATGCTGATCATCTACAGCCTGACCTACCTTTTGCCCATTCTGACCTCCCTCCTCTATGACGATGGGACCCTCGAAATCTTCCTTTTCGACATGGTCTTAACCCTCGGGTCCGGGCTCGTTCTCTGGGCGCTGACGCGACAGTTCCAGGTCGAGTTGAAGGCACGAGACGGTTTCATCCTGGTCTTCGTGACCTGGGTCGGCATGGCCAGTGTTTCAACGCTTCCACTCCTTGCCTACATCGAGGGCCTGGGATTCACTGATGCCTACTTTGAGTCCATGTCTGGGCTTTCAACAACCGGGGCCACGATTCTTAGCAACCTCGACTACCTTCCTCCCGCCATCAACCTCTGGCGCCACGAACTCAACTGGCTCGGCGGCATGGGGATCATCGTTCTGGCGGTCGCCATTCTCCCCATTCTGGGCGTTGGTGGCCGTCAGCTCTATGTGGCAGAAATTCCAGGCCCCATGAAAGACAGCCGACTGACGCCAAGAATCACCGAGACAGCAAAGAATCTCTGGGTGACCTACGCCCTCATCACGTTGGCCTGCAGTATCGCCCTCAAATCCGCCGGCATGGATTGGTTCGATGCCATTTGTCACGCCTTTGCCACCATGAGCCTCGGCGGGTTTTCGACCCATGATGCCAGTGTGGGGTATTTCCATTCTGCGGAAATTGAAACGGTGCTGATTGTCTTCATGTTGCTGGCCGGGATGAACTTTGCAACCCATTTCACCGCCTTTCGGGAAAAAAGCCTCGAAGCCTATGGCCGCGATATGGAGGCCTTGCCCTATCTGGTTCTGGTTCTTGGAAGCGCCCTCGGCGTGGGACTGATTCTCTGGCATGTAGGCACCTATCCAACCTTCGGCGCCAATCTGCGACATGCCGCATTCAATGTGGTTTCCATCGCCACCGACTGTGGATTTTCGAGTGAAAACTACAATGAATGGCCTCTTTTCGCCCCTCTCTGGATGCTTCTCCTGAGCTGTATTGCAGCCTGCACGGGCTCTACCGGGGGTGGCATCAAGATGATGCGCACCCTGATCCTCTGGAAGCAGAGCCTCCTTCAGATGTTTCTTCTGACACACCCCACCGCGGTCAATCCGCTCAAGCTGGGGGGACAAGTCATCAGCTCCAGGATCACCCTTTCAGTCCTTGGTTTCATCTTTGCCTACTTTGCGACCATCGTGATCCTGACCTTGGTTCTGGTCCTCACGGGGCTCGATCCTTTCTCCGCCTTTTCAGCCATCCTCGCCTGCCTCAACAATGCAGGCCCCGGTCTGGGCGAGGTCGGCCCGACCACCAATTACGCGGCTCTGACCGATGTCCAGACTTGGGTATGCACCCTGGCCATGTTCCTCGGCCGGATGGAAATCTTTACGGCCCTGATTCTTCTGACGCCTGCATTCTGGCGTCGTTAAATCATTGCGCCACGCTGCGTCTCGGCGAAAAAAGATTCCGTGGAACTGATCAGAACCTACCTCAGAGCACTGGGGCTTCTGGCTCCCGAAAAAGGGCTGGCCACGCTTTTAGTCATGGCCAACATCACCCTCGGTCTGATTCAACTGGCGGAACCGGTCCTCTTCGGTCGCGTTGTGGATGCGCTCTCCAAAGGTCAGGCAGCACGGGATCTGATCGCGCTCTGGGCAGGTCTCGGCTTGTTTGGCATGGGGGCCGGCGTTCTTGTCGCCATGGCTGCTGATCGGCTTTCCCATCGTCTTCGGCTCTCTGTCCTTGCCGATGCCTTCGAAAGCGTCATGACCCTTCCCTCGCAAAGGCAAGGCGAAAGCGGCAGCACCGTCAGGATCCTCCTGGCAGGCAGTGATGCCTTGTTCTGGATGTGGCTCACATTTCTCAGGGAACATTTGGCCGCGCTGGTCAGCATTGCTTTTCTGATCCCGACGGCCATTCACATGCAGACTCAACTGGCCGGAATTCTGGGGCTCCTTGCAACGTTCTACACCCTCGCCAATATCCTCGTCGTCCGGAAAAGCCAATCCGGCCAGCAGGCGGTCGAGAGTTACAACTCGGGTGTCTTTGGTCAGGTCGGGGATGTCATCGGAAACATCACCGTCGTTCAGGGATTTGAGCGAGTCCAGGTGGAGGTGGCTTCCATCAGATCGCTGATGCGAGAACTGCTTGAGGTCCAGTATCCGGTCCTGACCTGGTGGGCCGTTCTGACCGTGTTGACCCGGGCCTCAGCAACCCTGGCCATGGTCGCGATCTTTGGCACCGGGGCTTACCTTTCGGCAGAGGGAAAGATCAGTCTTGGCGAAATCGTGAGTTTTGTCGGCTTTGCCAGCTTGCTGATCGGGAAGCTCGACCAATTGTCGAGTTTCACGGTTCGCATCTTCAGCCAGATGCCGACCATTCGAAGCTTCCTTGACCTCTTCGAGCACACCTCGCCGTCCCTGGAGGAAGCGGACAAACCCGAACTGAAGGTCACCGACGGACGTGTTCGTTTTGAAAAGGTGTCCTTTCGCTATCCAGGATCCCCGCAGGGGGTCTTCGAACTTGATTTTGAAGTCCCCCCAGGACAAACCGTTGCCTTGGTCGGAAAAACCGGGTCTGGAAAAACCACGACCCTGCTTCTTTTGGAGCGGCTCCTCGAGATCGACAGCGGCCGAATCCTGATTGACGGTCAGGACATTCACGCAGTGCAACGGCCTTCCCTCCGTCACGCCATTTCCGTGGTCTTCCAGGATGCGGGGCTCTTCAACCGAAGCATTCTCGAGAATATCCGGGTCGGCCGGCCCGAGGCCACCGAGGCGGAGATCCATGACGCAGCCCAAAAGGCCGAGGCGGAGGACTTTATTCTGAGAAAACCGGGGGGCTATGACTTTGTGATTGGAGAACAAGGAGGGCATCTTTCAGGAGGAGAACGTCAACGCATCGCCATCGCACGAGCGCTCCTCAAAAAGTCTCCCTTACTCATTCTGGATGAGGCGACCAGTGCCCTCGATACCTGGACCGAGGCCAGAATTCAGCGTGCCCTCGATGTGCTCAAGAAAGGCCGAACCACTTTTGTCATTGCACACCGGCTATCAACGGTCTCACACGCCGACCAGATCATTGTTCTGGATCAGGGTCGCATGGTGGAGCAAGGGAGCTTCGATCAACTGGTTGCCGCGCAAGGCGCCTTTGCAGAAATGCTCATGGAAGGGGGCTTCTCAAGGCCGTTGGAATCCGCGCCTATCATTCCGCCCTCGGCTTCCATGCCTTAGTTGGCATGATCTTGGACGATTTTAGGCTCTCGGTTCGCGCTTCATCGGGCCCCTGACAGATCCTCGGAATTGCTCCCTTCG
>JBILGU010000060.1:0-7078 GCA_044350805.1 Methylococcaceae bacterium | reverse complement strand
GGATAATCAAGGGCTTTTGAACTGCGATCGCGGTCTGGATATGCGTCCTGAAGCGCGCCTGCTGTCGATCCTGATGCGAGGCATCGCAGCGAAAGTAATCGAGGCCGGTTTCACCGATGGCCACGACACGCGCATCATCCGCAAGCCCGATGAGACGAGCGACATCCGGCTCTTCGCAGTGCTCCTCCGTTGGATGAACACCGACCGATACGGATACTTCAGCATGGGGATCGACCAAAGAGCGCATACCGATGTATTTCTCAAGGGTGATCGAAACACACAGGAGGTGGCTCACGCCGCCCTCGATCGTCTCTCGGATCAGTCGGGAGAAATCATTTTGATAGGGTGCGAGATCCAGTCGGTCCAGATGGCAATGGGAGTCGATCAGCATGGGTGGGATTCCTTGGTTGACCTTCGATTTTAGCGCAGCCTTCGCAACACACGGACCCTCTCCATCGACTTAAGGGCGCGATAGGGTCCCTTGCGTCAGTTCGACCAGTTCAGAAATCGAGTGCGCGCCCATCTTTTGCATCACTTGGGTCTTGTATTGCTTCGCGGTCGCCAAGGAGATCCCAAGGTCCGCCATGATCTCGGCGTTGCTGTACCCTTTGGTCAGAAGCCAAAAGACCTGGAGCTCACGCGGGCTCAAGACACGGAGCCGTATTTCCAGGGTTTCTGCAAGAAAAGCCGCATGGCGGTTCTCAAGATCGATCTCGATCCCTCTAGAAACGGCCGCCAAAAGCCTTTTCTGGGGAAAGGGCTTGATCAGGAATTCAAAGGCTCCCTGTTTCATGGCCGTGACGCTCTGTTCCACACTGCTTTCGCCACTAATAAAGAGGATCGGCGTTTTTATCCCCCGCTCTAGAAGCATCGCCTGCAATTCAACTCCGGACATCTGGGGCATGCGCATGTCGGTAATAATGACGGCTGGGGAGTGATTAAGATGGGCATTCAAAAAATCAATTGCTTTTGGAAATGCGTGGACGATAAAGCCAAAGTTTTGAAGGATTTTGATCAGACCCATGCGTAAGTCATCATGATCCTCAATCAGATAAACATGGCCTTCGGCCGGAGTGGGCAAACCTGGACGCATGGTCTTCTCGTTCTCGCCAGGGTCATGCTCAGCCATAAGTCATACCTCAGGCCTGAGGTTCGATTCACCCCCGCCCGCGCTCAGAATGTCTTCGTTCGGCAGGAAGGGAATGGATACTTTAAATTCAACGCCACCACTTGGGAGATTCGAGTGGCTGATGCACCCATGATGCTTTTCCACGATGTGCAGTGAGAGCCACAGACCAAGCCCTGTGCCATGGTTCTTCGAGGTCTGAAAAAGGCTGAATACGTCCCCTGCCAGCGCCTCGTTGAGGCCTGGCCCATTATCGGAGATCGAAAACTCAAGTTGCCCATGGGTGATTTGGCTCCTGATCTGAATCAGTTTGTCCTTTCGTGAGATGAGATCCAGCGCTTCGATCGCATTCACCAAAAGGTTACCAATGACTTGTCGCATCAAGGGACGCCTTAGGGTGACCTCTTCTTTTGCCGCCAAATTCAAGACCAACTCAATCTTCGACTTTTTCAATCGATCGCGATAAAGATCCACCGCTTCCGAAATGAGTTCATCGATGACGCACAGTTGTGGCACCTCTTCACGTTTTGAGAAAAACCTTTTCAAACTCGAAATCAGGGTAGCCGCCAATTGGTTGGACTTGATGGCATTTTCAACATATTGCTCAACGACCTCAGGCTGCTCGCCTTGATGGAGCGCATGAATTGCGAGCTCAGAATTCACCTGAATCACCGAGAGGAACTGGTTGATTTCATGGGAAATCCCCGCAGAAAGGGCTCCCGATTCGACCAAGACATTCGCCTTCAACAGATTCTGGATGAGAAGATCTTTCTCCTTCAAAAGCCCTGTAATTCGTTCATTGTCCAACTTGTATTTAAGACTGGCCTTGGCGCCCTCGCTCGTCCAGTAAAAGCCCAGCGTCATATAGATAAAGACGACGAGGCAAATCTGGACATCCATGGATTCAACAAAAGTGTTTACCAGGGATTCCGAGGTCCTCATCGAGTCTTGATACTCAATGAATACCCATAAGTAATAGAAAGATGCCACGACAAAGATCACGGCCGAAAAAATGAGGGTGCCCGCCTCTTGTAAAGCTTTCCTTTTCCTCAGCATGATGACTTTGCACAAGAACCAGAGCGAAAAGAAAAGCAATACCAGATCTTTGGCGACTAAACGATCTCGAAAGCTATCGACGGACCCTACCGTGAGGCTTGCCGCCAACAAAAAGATAAAAAACTTGATGAGGGTGGGTTTTTTGGGCAAGTCTTGCAGATCATCAAAAAGGTAAAAAAGATTGATCGCGCCCAGTAGACAAAAACCAAACCCCACTTCGAAAAGAGGCCCCTCAGGATTGAGACTGACCGACAAGTGATAAAACTGATGACTAAGAACCAGAAGACCGATGGTTAGACAAACACATCCAAACACCCAGATCTTCCAGGTTGTGCTTCTGGCTTGCGACTGAAGATGGAGGGATGAACTAATTAGATAGCCGATCTGTAAAGCTGCGGCAAAAAGGAGAAGATAGGCGTTTTGTTGGTACATCAACTCCCTACCCACGCTACATGACGAAGGCTATTTGAAATGCCAATCAAGCTTCTAGCGTGTGCAGCGGAATGAAATGAGGGCATATGAGTCCTAGTTTACGCCCGGCTTTTAAGGCGCTTTACGTTTGATGTGCCTTTATTTTCCAACCCCTAGAGCACGTGCCTCAATCCTACGATCGAAGGATTACCTTGATCAGAACAAACCGCTATAAGTAAGGTTGTATTCACCGTATCACCATGGAGTGTAGTCATGAAGAAGCTGCTGCTTTTGGCCACAGGCGCCTTCACCATTTGCGTGGGGAGCCTCGCTCCTGTCTATGCTGACCCACCCATCACTGAACCACCGCTTTATTTGAGAAGCGCAGCAAATGGGCTGCTGTTAAACAAAGCTCAAGTGAACGGCCAGTATGTTTGCCTTGAAGAGATCAAAGCGCCCATAAAACTCTCTAACGCAGGGACCCCTTGGCTCTCTTCCTATGGAACCTCGGTCGATTTTGTTGATATTTCATCGTTTCCCTTCGTCTCGGGAAGTGTGAACAATGGAAGGTCGATCTTCAAGACCACGGTATCCAATACGAAGCGTCACTTTAAAGGGAACGGCTTACCCACTCACAATACCGGTGTTTTCCCGGTACAAGAAGGGACTCCGGCTTACTCGTGGTATGCAGCCGCCCCGGGTGGACCGGGTTATTCGAGCTCAGCAGCGATCCCGATTGCCCGCTATGATCTCGACATTACGGTTCCAAGAAATCCGACATATTCGAAGACCCCCTATTGCATGACCTCCTTGGTGATGGGTGTCGCCACCCAGACGCACACGGTGTGGCACATCAACCTGGCTTATGGCAGTACCCCTGTTGATCCTATTGCCGCGCTGCCGGTTGATGAGTGTTGGGGACATCCTTTCAACAAGGAATACCATTACCACGGTTACTCTTGGAAATGTATGCCGAATCAAGGTAGCGCCAGCTCCCACTCGCCGCTCTTTGGTTATGCCATGGATGGTTTTGGGATCTATGGCCCCCGCGGTGACAATGGCATCCTCCTCACCAATGACGACCTCGATGAGTGTCATGGACATACCGGACGCATCAAATGGGATGGCAAGTGGCGGACCATGTACCACTACCACCTCAACAGCCAGTACCCCTATGGACCTGGCTGCTACCGTGGAAAGCCTTCTAATTTCAATGCGTTTGCACCAGGCGGCGGCGATGGAAAGCCTCTTGTTTTCAATGCGCGATCATCACATTCAGCGGCTAGCCACGGTTTTCCTGAGGGATTTGCTGAGAAGTATCCTCCACGCGTCCCGTTGAGTCAGGATCTAATCCAACAAATGCATTGATCGATCAATGATCTTGCATTGAGAAAATCGGGGGCAATGCCCCCGATTCCTTGAAGGTTCCACCCTTCCGAGAAAACGGCTTTTTAATGATCCGTTCACGGGTTAAATGACCGAGAATCGTTTCAGGCATACGTCAATGGTTGCTCCGTCCGGATGACAAGATTGTCTTTGCGGATGCGGGCTATATAGGGGTTGCGAAGCGTACTGAAAATGAAGACAAGAACGTCGATTGGCAGGTTGCCCGCGCGCTCGGTTAGGTGAAGAAGCTTCCCGAGAGCGAAATCAAAGGACTGACCCAATATGCGGAGCGACTGAAGGCCAGTATCAGGGCTCGTGTGGAACATCCATTTCATATCGTCAAGAATCTCTTGGGCCATCGAAAAACCCGCTATCGTGGGATTGCCAAGAACGAGATTCAGTGGGAAGTGCTCTTCGTTCTGGCCAAGATTTACCTGACTCGCAAGAAGGTGATGGCATGAGCTCGCAAAGTTATTGCGCCCAAAAATCAACGCATGGCCTGAAAACCGGGCTTTTTCGAAGTAGGCGGCGATCTTTATAACGTCTGACTTCATCTTCTTTCAAAATTTGAAGTTATGGCTCTTACGGGAGACTCATCACCGCATTAATTCGGGATTCCCTAGAGCATAAAAAACATATATACAAGTGTCAGAAAGTCATCGAATAATTCTGGAGTTTTGTCATGAAAAAAACGCTCGTGGCGCTGAGTGGGGCGCTTACATTTTTCTTGGGTGGCTTCACCCCTAGCCATGCTTTTGACCCCACTGAACCACCGGTCACTTTTAGGACCTCAGCGAATGGGCTCTCCCTTGGAAAGGCCCAAAGGAACGGTCAATGGGTCTGCATCACGGGCCTGCCATCGAACGTAACCCTCTATGACGCCAAGACCCCTTGGGTCACCGGTCTTGATGTCAATACCTCACTGATTCCCTACGTCTCGGGCAATGTGAGCAATGGAAAACCCATCTTTAAAACAACGCTTACTAAAACGGAGCGTCACTTTAAAGGGAATGGCTTACCCAATCACAAAACGGGTAAATACCCGGTACAAGAGGGGACTCCGGCATACTCTTGGTACGCATCACTCCCAGCCGACGGTTATTCAAGCGCAGCAGCAATCCCGATTGCCGCCTACGACCTCGACATCACGGTTCCGCGCAATCCGACCTATTCCGAGCAGCCCTACTGTATCAACTCGCTAGTGACAGGGGTCGTCACACAGACGGGGTCTGTCTGGCATGCCAACTTAGCCTATGGGACCTACTGGGTCGACCCCATCGCAGCGCTGCCACTTGATTCGTGTTGGGGGCATCCTTACAACAAGGAGTATCACTATCACGGGTATTCCTGGAAATGCTTACCAAACAAAGGCGGAGCCCACACCCACTCACCACTCTATGGGTATGCCCTGGATGGTTTTGGGATCTACGGCCCCCGCGGCGACAACGGCCGACTGCTCACCAACAACGACCTCGATGAGTGCCATGGGCATGTCGGAACGATTAAATGGAATGGCAAAAAGCAGACCATGTACCACTATCACGTCAATAGCGAGTACCCCTACGGGCCTGGATGCTATCGTGGAAAACCGGCGACTTTCGATGCGTTGACGCCGCATACCCACGGCTATTCAGAAGCCAGAGCCGCGAAGAACCCTCCGCCGGAACCCATGGGCTCAACGCCGCATTGAGGGATCACTGATTCACCGATGGAAAAACGGGGGCATGGGCCTCCGTTTTTTATGGCCAACCGTGCTAGCTTCCTCTGATCCATGCACAAAGGCGCCCAGAGCACTCACATCTTGGGGTCGAGGTCAGACTTCAGCCCAGACAATTCGACCCTGACCAGTTTCACTAAGGGCCAAGACGAGTCCGTCAACCAGATCCTCAGGGCCTTGCACCATCATCTCAAGATCCAAAGACCGCTCCACGGCCACCACGGTCACACCCGCCTGACCGATTCGATTACGAACGATCCCTTCCAAATGAAAGGGAAAACGACACGTCATCGTTTTCAGGGGAACAATCGGCACTTTGGTTGCATTTTTTAGGGCTTGGGCAATGGCATCCGTGTAGGCTCGCACCAACCCCCCGGCCCCCAGATTGATCCCCCCGTAGTAGCGGACCACCGAGGCTAAGACCCCTTCAAGCTTTTGGTGCCTGAGTACTTCGAGCATCGGACGACCCGCGGTCCCACTCGGCTCACCATCATCCACCGCAGCCGATTGCCCGCCCGCCATCAACGCCCAGCAGACATGCGTGGCCGTTGGATGCATTCGGCGGAGGTCCGAGATCAGGGTAAGAGCATGCCCCCGATCTCTGGCAGGTTCTACCCTTCCAAGAAATCGGCTTTTTTTAATGATCAGCTCACTGCTTGAAGCACCAAGAATCGTTTCAGGCATACGTCAACGTTAGAATCGTTGCAAACCCAGACGCACGAACCCATGGGGGTCTCGTGATCGGCATGGAGGAGTTAATTTGTGACGCAGTCTATCCAATATCAGCCCTACGGATTAGTCCAACCCTATCTCACCAAGGATGGATCAGTGATCAGAGAACTCATGCATCCTCATGTCCATGGCAACCTGAATCAGAGTTTGGCTGAAGCGACCATTCCTGTCCGCGGAAAAACCCTTCTGCATCAACATCGGCTAACCGAGGAGATCTATCACATCACGCAAGGGACGGGCCTGATAACACTGGGTGAAAAGGTCTTTGAAGTCCGCATGGGAGACTCGGTTTGCATCCCGCCTGGGACCCTGCACTGCATTGAGAATACTGGTTTCAAGCCACTGGTCTTGCTCTGTTGCTGTAGCCCAGCCTACAGCCATGAAGATACCTATTTAATCTCAGCTCCTCCCGAGATCCAAGCTAAGTAAGGGCCAAGTTCAGTCCTTTTCAAAAGCCTATCCCAAAAGAAAAACCCCCGTGTCTCGCGACAAGGGGGTTTCTTGTTCCCTCTTCAGGGTCTGGGGGTGCCGGCCAGGCCGGCACCTTTCAGACTTACATGAAGGACGGGATCAGCGGAGCATCGATCTGAGTGATCGTACGGTTGCCGGCTGCGTCAAAGAAGAACAGCAGACCTGCAAAACGTGAATCA
>JBILGU010000004.1:0-174847 GCA_044350805.1 Methylococcaceae bacterium | reverse complement strand
TCTGCGAGGAAGGCATCCAGGGCGAAGCTGTCACCATCAGGCTACCCATCGATCACATCCACTCAATCCCAGCCTCAAATCAGATCGAAAAAATGGCCGCCTGATCAAACCCCGTGAACGGGTACACCCCAACCACCGATTAAAGTTCCAAGGCCCAGCAATCCAACTAGAAGAATGATTCGGTTACGCATTGTTGGATTTTGAAGGACATCGAAAATGAAACGGGCGCCAAAGCGCCCATCACATCCCTCCCCGCGATCCCCCCCGCGAGTTGGTAGATCAATAACTACCTTCGCGATGAAAATGCCAACCAAGAAGTGTGATTGCCATCAATGCCAGCAGCGACTGTGTCCATTCACTGAGCGTCGGAACTGCGACTGCACACGCAGATGTTGTAAAAGTAGCATCGCTACCATTCGTTGTGTTGACACTATTTGTAGCGGTGACTCCGAAGTGATAGGTGGTATTACACGTTAATCCAGTTAATCCAGCTGATACAGCTGTTGAACCCGCTCCTGCTGCTACTGGACTTTGCGTTGCTGTCACTGACGAACCGTAAGCGTTAGTCAACCCATAATTAAAAGTAACGGTTGTGCTTGCACCGTTATCGTTGACCGTGCCATTAAGCGTCGCGCCAGTTGTTGTGATTGAAGAAGCGGCGCCTGAAGTAGCTGTGGGGGCTGAGGCTGGAACAGTTCCCGAAACCGTTACGACAAAGTCACTAGCGGGATCCCAACTAACTGTACCTGGATTGTAGGTGTAGCTTCCTCCCGTATTGCTTCCTGTGTTCTGTACAGACCAGAACGCACTGAATCCCGTGCTAAGACTACTAAATTTGATCCAAAAAGGCGCATTGGCGGTAGCCGAGTAGGATCCCGTATAAGTTACGTCGGTCCACATCGGAATGCTTGATGTACCCGTCGTGAATGTTGCCGGGCAAGTACCTGAGGGTGCTGTTCCGCTTCCGTTGTCATTACAAATTGTTACTACGATGGGGTTTGATGGAGTACCAAAGCTACCCAAACTGACCAGAATGGTACTTACTGTTGCATTAGTCGACGGAGTAATTTTTATGGCCGCTGGATTAGAGTTATTAAAGCCTGTCCCAACGCCTGAGGGAGTGCCTGAGTATTGGTATATGGTCGTTGCACCAACTCCTAAACTCATCGCCAAACCACCAAACAACAAAAAAGCCGTTAAAAAAAGCTTCACAAGAACCCCCGCCAAAAATTAGGAAAACTTACGCACTATTTTTAGCAGGGGCTGGAAATTAAAAACTAACGAACACTAACGGAGAACGGATCGATCCTCGCTGGAATCCGGGGAGAGATTAGCTGAAGGCTCTGTCACATCGGGGTGTGACGGTACTTCGGGCGAAGTGCCAACAATTCAGAAAATTTTGATGGGAATGCAGAGTTGATAGCCAGATGGCTTCTGGGTCTTGATGCAGCTGCGAGCTGCTCCCGCGGCCATGATCTTTTTCCTAAGCCGCACAATCCGAACCACGATTGAGGCCTGACTAAAGGTCTCTTCGGTCTGGCCCATGAGCTCTGCGACCTGATAGATATCCAGAATTCGCTTCGGAGAGCGCATGAGTCCAACAAGGACCGCGAGCTCCGCTTGATTGAGCCCTACTTTTCCAGCGGGTCCAAAAAGGGAGAGAGAGGAGAGTTCCAACCGAAATGCCCCCTCATCATTGAGCGGAGCAAGGCTTAAACGCCGCCGGATGGACTCAATTGCGCCCAGCAGGATTTCCGGCACCACCGGTTTCACCAGATAGACATCGGCGCCTTCCTGATAGCCTCTGGCAATGTGATCAGAACTTGCACGGGCGGTCATCATGATGATCCCAACGTGAGGCTGAATCTTTCGTAATCTGTTCGCAAAGGCCAGCCCATCTTCGCCCGGCAAATTGAGATCAAGGATAAAGAGGTGGACCAGTGCGCCTCCCACGACGGTTTCCAAATCTTCAGCGCACTCGAGCTCGAAGACATGATGGCCATGCTTTCTAAGAAATACGGCGGTCGCAACGCGGACCTTATCGTGGTCCTCAACCAGCGCGATACTTAAAGGGGCAGGCATAGCGTGAACCCGATGTGGATCGATGAGGGTGTGTAACGAAGCTCTCCTCCCAGGCTTCGACTTAACTCATGGGCCAAGTAGAGGCCCAAGCCGGTGCCTGAGATGCGTTGGGCTCGGGGTGCGCGATAGTATCTTTGAAAGAGCTGCTCAGGATCTGGCCAACCTGCCTTTCCCGGGACGTTTTCCACCCGGATGGACCACAAAGAGTCGACCTGCTCGGCCTTTATTGACACCTTGGAAGAGGGTTCGCTGTACTTCAGTGCATTGTCGATCAGATTGGTCATCACCATCCGGAACAAAACCACATCCTTTTTGATCGGGACATCCTCATCCATCTGAAGCTCGACCCTTGAAGAATCTGAACAACGCGTAACCAGGCTTCGCAGTTCCACACCGCCCCAGAACTGACTGGAACGTGGTGTGAGCTTACCCCGGTCCAGCTGATCGGCCGTCAAGCAGCGGTCCAGAATCGCCGCCATTTCAGCAATGGACTCGTCAGCCTCCGAGTAAATGGCGGGGTCACAGTCCGAGGCACCCAACGACATCCGGATCGCCGTCATGGGGGTCCGGAGTTCATGAGTCAACATGGCCAAAAACCGGGACTGCTCCTCGCGCCCGGATCGCTCGATTTCGACCTGCTTCTTGACCTCACGATTCTGAATTTCGAGAGCTACCCTCTGGCGTTCACTAATGTTGATTCGTAACTGAAGAAGGACCAGGATCGCAAGACCATTCATCAGGCTATAGATGAGAGGACCATCAAAGACCATGGACCCCGCCAGTACCCAACCCATGACGGGTAATGTGGTCGACGAGAGTCCGAGCAGAATGACACCATAAACCGTCACCAGTAGCTTTCGAGGCAACTGAATTAGTTGACCTTCAGATGCTTTCGTCACGGGTTTTGTCGTCCAGGCGAGACAAAACGTCAGGATGGGCCCCACGACGAAAAGGATCATGCAGAGCATGAAGGCCCACTGAATCCAACCCAGTGCGGTCAAAATAAAATAAATGGGCAGGAAGGCTGGCATCCACCGTAGCGCGGACAGCAGATACTGATTTGGACGAAACTCCCGAAGGAACCGGTACTCGAACCAGAACGCCGCAGCACCATAAAACCCCATGCTCATATCCACCAGAAACCCGGGTGACAGACTCCATGAGATCGGCCAGAAATAGCGTACATAACCCAGAATTCCGGCCAGATAGACCAAGCCTAAGGTCTGCTTCAGGACGAAGAGCGCGATGACCTGGTCTCTCGTTCCCCACCAGTTCAAGGTGCCCCAAATGATGAAAAGACCAATCAGCGAGAGATAGAACGCGGATTTGAGATGCTGAACCTGATCATCCCGGGCAATGTCATCCAGGTGGAGCGCCTCGACGGTGAAAAGAAAGCTGCTCTTCGTTCGGATCCGTAGCCAGACATCCCTGGATGTTCCGCCTGCAGGGATCGTCAGGCTGAGATTCAGGGATTCATAATGATCCCTCGTTTTAACTTCATCACCTGTTGCGGCACGGCCCATGGAACCTAATTCGGGATCATAGAGAACGATCTCATCGAGATAGTTGGGGCGGATTCGGAGAACTAGTGGATCGGTCGTCCCCTCCGGATCGATATGAAGACGAATCCAGAACGTCGACGGGCTGTAACCTTTACTGAGGACGCCGGAAAAATCCTTGAAATCCTTTTGAGGCAAGTTTTCGAAAGCAAGCTGACCCGACACATCTTCAAAAAAAGACATGTGTCCGATGTAATCCTTCGCGTCTGAGGCCACTGCCCAGAGGAAAAGCATCAAAATGCTAAAACCCTTCCGAATCACCCGCCAATTTACTCCTTCCACTCGATGAGGCATTTTGAGGGTAATCCAAAATCCAAAACTAAAAAAAACTAACGATGAGAGGCATTCACATGGTTCTTCAACGTATCGAAGGCTGAACGGACACATGATGGGGCAAAAGCCAAGGCGGCCCTGGTTTGGGAAAGAAGATGTCTTCCTATGGGACGCCTCCAGCCCATCCCACGCGATCATCATTGTTGACGATACGGGTTGCCGAAATTGTTGTGATGATGAGTGCCCACGATGCATCTAATTCGAATTTGTCCTCAGACAAACGAAAGCCCCGGCAAGCGGGGCTTTCGGGTTTGGGTGAAGCCAAGGCCTCACCTCGAGATGGACCTCAACCTTAGAGGCTGAAGTACATATCGAACTCAACCGGATGGGTGGTCATCCGCAGACGGGTGACTTCCTCCATCTTCAGACCGATGTAAGCATCGATCGCGTCGTTGGTGAAGACACCGCCACGGGTGAGGAACTCACGGTCTGCGTCCAGAGCTTCGAGCGCCTGGTCGAACGCGTGAGCCACCTGCGGGATGGCCTTTTCCTCTTCCGGCGGCAGATCATAAAGATCCTTATCCATCGCTTCGCCCGGATGGATCTTGTTCTGGATGCCGTCGAGACCCGCCATCAGCATGGCAGAGAAAGCGAGGTAAGGATTCGCAGTTGAGTCCGGGAAACGGACTTCGATGCGACGCGCCTTCGGATTCTGGACGTAAGGAACGCGGATGGACGCTGAACGGTTACGCGCAGAGTAGGCCAGCATGACCGGCGCTTCAAAGCCAGGAACCAGACGCTTGTAGCTATTGGTTGAGGCATTACAGAATGCGTTCAGTGCCTTTGCATGCTTGATGATACCGCCGATGTAGAACAATGCGGTTTCAGAAAGTCCACCGTAAAGGTCACCGGTAAAGAGGTTCTTGCCGTCCTTCGCCAGAGACTGGTGAACGTGCATGCCGCTTCCGTTGTCACCCACGATGGGCTTCGGCATGAAGGTTGCGGTCTTGCCATAGGCGTGAGCGACGTTCTGTACAACGTACTTGAGATCCAGAACTTCGTCCGCTTTCTTGACCAGGGTGCCAAACTTGACGCCGATTTCACACTGGCCAGCCGTGGCGACTTCGTGGTGATGAACTTCAACCACCATACCGAAGTCTTCGAGGGTGTTACACATTGCAGAGCGAAGATCCTGCAAGGAATCAACCGGCGGAACGGGGAAATAACCACCCTTGGTGCCGGGACGATGACCGGTGTTACCGTCATCATAGGACTTTGAAGAGTTCCAGCCCGCTTCTTCAGAATCGATCCGGACAGAGCAGCCGCTCATGTCTGCATGCCAGCGCACATCGTCAAAAACGAAGAATTCGTTTTCCGGGCCGAACAGCGCGGTATCGGCGATGCCAGTGGACTTCATGTACGCTTCTGCGCGCTTTGCAATGGAGCGCGGGTCACGTTCGTAGCCCTTCATGTCAGCCGGTTCGATGATGTCGCAGCGGATAATGAGCGTGACGTCGTCGAAGAAAGGATCGAGAACAGCGGTGGATGCATCAGGCATCAGGATCATGTCGGATTCATTGATATGCTTCCAACCCGCGATCGACGAACCGTCGAACATCTTGCCATCTTCGAACATGTCTTCATCCACAGTACTGGCCGGGATGGTGACATGCTGCTCTTTGCCTTTGGTGTCCACGAAACGCAGATCCACATAGCGGACCTCGTTTTCCTTGATCAACTTCAGGACGTCTTTTGCGCTCATTCTTTTTCACTCCTCGCGGTGTTTACAGGAACTAATTTGGGATGGAATCCGATCCCTTGTTATATGCAAGTTCGATACCATCAAGGTATTGCCTTGATCTTGGGTATTTGCGCGGCAAACCGCCGCACAAAGTACACCATTTTGGGGAATTACGCACCTAGACCGTGCGGATCCGGCAGAAAGGCACGAATTGCTGCGACACCCTGCGCACCGTGTTCGCGCGCCATCGGAATCTCCTGGGGACCCACGCCTCCCAACGCATAAACCGGAAATGGGGCCTTCGCGACCAGAGACTCAAAATGAAACCAACCCAGCGCAGGTGCACCCGGATGGCTTGCGGTTGGAAGAACCGGCCCCAAAACAGCGAAATCAACGCCAAGACGGGCCGCCGCAGCCAACTCAAGGGCATCATGACAGGAGGCTGCCAACCAACGATCCTCAGCCACCGGTCGCTTTGAACATTCCCGAAGGGCCTGACCGCGAAGATGAAGTCCCGCAGCACCGCTCGACTCCATCAGAGGACTCGACCCATCGATCAACACGTCAATACCCAAGGCCATCGCCTTTGCGACTCCGTCGGCGATGCGCTGCGCAGCGTTTTGCTCAACGCGCGTTCGAAACCGAATCAGCTCGATACCCTGCCTCGCCCAAGTCTGAAGGAGCCCCTCAAGGGTTTCGACCGAATGATCATCCAGGTTCAGAATCGGGTAACGATCGGGCAGTTGGACGGCTGTTTTGATGGGGTAGTTGGCAGCCGGAAATGCATAGTGATCGAGCTCATCGGGCGTCACCCAGAGCACAGGCTGACCTTCTACACCCTGAGGTTCACCGGAGTATTCACGGACCTCCCGCACATGAAGGCGAACCGTTCGATCCGGATAGGCATGCTCCAAGGTAATGAGGGGCGTCGATGTGTGAACGGTGATGCCGATCTCTTCCCACAGCTCTCTTTTGAGCGCTTCCGAAACCGTTTCACCCGCCTCAAGCTTTCCGCCAGGAAATTCCCAGAGCCCACCCTGATGGACACCCTCGGGTCGCTTGGCCACGAGAACCCGCCCTTGAGCGTCGTCTCGAATGACCCCCGCGGCAACCTCGATCTGCATGCGGGCTGAATTCATGGCGGGAGGAACCCGAAAGTCAGGTGCGGTATTCCGCGTTAATGCGGACGTAGTCATAGGAAAAATCGCAGGTCAAAACCGTCTCACTCGCCTCGCCGCGACCCAGCGCCACCCGAATGAGAATCTCGTTTTGCGCCATGACCCTGGCACCCGCCTCCTCGGTATAGCCTGAACAACGACCACCGGCCTCGACAATCTGAACCTCATCCAGCCAGATCGCCACACCCTCAATCACGAGATTTTCGCAACCTGCCCGACCGACCGCCGCAAGAATGCGGCCCCAGTTGGGATCGGAAGCAAAGAAAGCCGTTTTGACCAGCGGCGAGTGAGCGATGGTCTTACCCACCATTCGGGCTTCATCCCGATCCCGCGCGCCCTCGACCTGAATTCGGATGAGCTTGGTCGCACCTTCCCCATCCCGCACAATGGCCTCGGAAAGCTGTCCAAGAACCGCATGCACCGCATTCGAAAAGGCATCAAATGCGGGAGTACCCGGCATCAAGAGGGGCGAACGACCAGAAGCCATCAAGACGCAGGCATCATTGGTCGAGGTATCCCCATCGACCGTAATGCAGTTGAAGGTTTGATCCGCAACATCTGCCAGCAGCGCCTGCAGTGCGCTCTTTTCAATTTGGGCATCCGTTGCAATGAAGGCGAGCATTGTCGCCATATTCGGCTGAATCATGCCGGCGCCTTTAGAAATGCCGGTCACGGTCACGGTGTAGCCACCGACATCCACCGTCTCGCTTGCAAGCTTTGGGTAGGTATCGGTCGTCATGATGGCGCGCGCTGCCTGTTCCCAGTGATCTTCGTGAAGGTCACTCAAGGCCTGAGGCAAAGCCGCCTGAATCTTCTCTACCGGGAGGTATTCTCCGATGACACCAGTAGAAAAAGGAAGGACATTGTGACCCGAGTGGCCGACCCTTTGGGCCAGCGCCTCGCAGGTCAACTGGGCATCCATCAAACCCCGAGGTCCGGTGCCCGCGTTGGCATTACCCGAATTGATCAGCAACCAACGCGGCGCGCCCTGAAGGTGCTCACGCGCGACCAGCACAGGTGCGGCGCAGAATGCATTTTGGGTAAAGACGGCCGCAACGACTGCCGCTTCATCTGCCTCAATGACCAGAACATCGTCCCGGTCCTTTTTCTTGATTCCCGCCTGGGCCGTCCCAAGACGAATCCCCGGGACCGGTCGAGCAACGCCGTGTGCTTGAGCAACCGCCATTCGGGGCCTCCTGCCGTTCAGGTCAATCCAGCTTGCCGTGACAAACCTTGTATTTCTTTCCCGATCCGCAAGGGCAAGGATCATTGCGACCGACTTTCTCGCCTTCGCGGGTATAGGGTCGATTGGACTCCTCGGATTCGTCGCTCTCTTCCGACGTACCGATCGTATATCCCATATCTCCCTGCGGCAGCGTGTAGCCCTGCTCCTCGCCAATTACCCCGCTGACAAGATCGGGGGCATCCGCATGTTGATACTCAAACTCGACCGGCGCCCGATTCTGCTCTTCCATTCGGGTTACTTCGGCTTCGGAATGAACCTGGACTTTGGACACAATGCCAGTCACCTCGTGCTTGATCCCTTCGATCATCGAGGTAAACATTTCAAAGGCTTCTTTCTTGTATTCCTGCTTGGGATCCTTCTGGGCGTAGCCCCTAAGATGGATGCCCTGGCGAAGATGATCCATGGCCGCCAGATGCTCCTTCCAGGAATCATCCAGAACCTGAAGCATCACCGTCTTTTCGAAGTGACGCATGACGCTCGTCCCAATGGCCTCGACCTTGCCGGCATAGACCGTCGAAAGTTCCTCGGCAACGCGCTCCTGGAGGGTGTGCTCATCCAGACGGTTGTCGGCATCCAGCCATTCCTGAATGCGAAGTTCGACACCCATCTCGCGATCAATCGACTCTTCAAGACCCGAGACATCCCATTGCTCTTCTAGGGTCTGTGGCGGAATGAATTGACCGAATAGCTCAGCCACCGCATCGACACGCGCAGACTCAATGGTCTCGGAGATATCCTCGCTCTTCATCAGCTGATCACGCATGTGGTAGATCACACGGCGCTGGTCGTTTGCGACGTTGTCGTACTCCAGAAGCTGCTTACGAATATCGAAGTTACGGGCCTCAACTTTACGCTGGGCATTTTCAATCGCGCGGGTGACCCAGGGATGCTCGATGGACTCCCCTTCCTTCATCCCGAGTCGCTGCATCAGCGTCGAGACGCGATCGGATGCAAAAATCCGCATCAAAGGATCTTCCAGCGAGAGGTAGAAGCGGGAGGATCCCGGATCCCCTTGGCGACCGGAGCGGCCGCGCAGCTGATTGTCGACGCGGCGGGATTCGTGTCGCTCGGAGCCGATCACATGGAGACCGCCCGATGCGACCACGGTCTGATGGCGTGCCTCCCACTGGGCTTTGGCTCCCGCGTGGGCCGCTTGATCATTAGAGTCAAGGCCCGCCGTGTCTTCCTCAAGGCTACCACCGAGCACAATGTCAGTTCCGCGACCTGCCATGTTGGTGGCGATCGTCACGGCACCCGGCATACCGGCCTGCGCGACGATATGGGCTTCCTGCTCGTGATGCTTGGCATTGAGCACCTTGTGCTCAATACCCTTCTGACGCAGCAGGTTGGAGATGAGTTCCGAATTCTCAATCGAGGTGGTGCCCACCAGGACCGGCTGCCCGCGTTCCACACACGATTTGACGTCTTCGGCGATCGCTGCGTATTTCTCGCGAACCGTCAGATAGACGAGATCACCAAGGTCCTGACGAGCCATGATCCGGTTTGGAGGGATACAGACGACTTCCAGATTGTAGATCTCATGGAATTCCGTCGCTTCCGTATCCGCCGTCCCGGTCATCCCGGAGAGCTTGCTGTAAAGACGGAAGTAATTCTGGAAGGTAATGGACGCCAGCGTCTGGTTTTCATTCTGGACCGGCACCCGTTCCTTGGCCTCGACGGCCTGATGAAGGCCTTCTGACCAGCGGCGCCCTGTCATGGCCCGACCGGTGAACTCATCGACAATGATCACCTGACCGTCGCGAACGATATAGTCGACATCGCGCTGGAACAGCGCATGCGCCCGCAAAGAGGCATTGACGTAGTGCATCAACCGAATGTTGATCGCGTCGTAGAGGCTCTCACTCGCCTGCATCAAGCCCGTTTCGACGAGCATCGTCTCGATTTTTTCGTGGCCCTCTTCCGTGAGGAAAACCTGACGAGCCTTCTCATCGAGCGAGTAATCGCCCGGTCCATTCTCGACTTCCTGCTTGACCAGTGAGGGCATCAGGACCTGAATCTTCTGGTAAAGGTCACTTCGATCCTCAGTCGGACCCGAGATGATGAGGGGCGTCCGCGCCTCATCGATCAGGATGGAGTCGACTTCATCGACAATCGCGAAACTGCGTTCACGCTGAACCCTCTGATCGAGGCTGAACGCCATATTGTCGCGAAGATAGTCAAAGCCAAATTCGTTGTTGGTGCCGTAGGTGATGTCGGCGGCATAGGCCTCGCGACGCTCTTCCGTATCCAACTGGCTCAGGATGCATCCCACCGAAAGACCGAGGAAGTTATAAAGCTTCCCCATCCACTCCGAGTCGCGACGAGCGAGGTAGTCATTGACGGTGACCACGTGGACGCCCTTTGCGGGAAGTGCATTCAAGTAAGCGGCAAGGGTTGCCACCAGCGTCTTGCCCTCACCGGTCTTCATTTCGGCAATTTTGCCGTCATGGAGGACCATGCCACCAATCAACTGAACATCGAAGTGACGCATATTGAGAACACGACGCGAGGCCTCACGGACCGTCGCGAAAGCTTCGGGCAAGAGACTGTCGAGCGTCTCGCCACCGGCAAGCCGGTCACGAAACTCTTGGGTCTTTGCACTGAGCGCCTCGTCAGATAAAGCCTGTATTTCAGGCTCCAACGCATTGATGCGCTTGACGATTTTTTTCTTCTTGTTGACGATGCGGTCGTTTCGACTCCCAACGACCATCTTGACAAGGTTGCCTAGCATTACGGTGTGCTTCCGGTTTCGGGTATGTTAATCGTGGAATAATACCGCAAAAACCTTCATCCTGACGACCGTTGAGCCGGTAAATCCATCCACAAAATCTGATGTTTCAGGCCCCAAAACCGCTCACCACCCTTCTCCAATCAGGGCTTGGAGGCGGTCTTGTCGCCGAATCCTTGAGGCAAGCCGCCTTGAAGAAACGGATTCAGGAGGCCCTTCCGGGAGCACTCCAGGAGCAGCTCCTCGGATGTGGTCTGCGGCAGGGTATTTTGACCCTCGAGTGGTCCAGTGCCGCCGCAGCCAACCTGGGTCGTTTCCATGCCCCAAGACTGATGCAATTGCTCCGGGGAACCGGCTTCCTTGAGATTTCGGAAATCAGGACACGCACAAGACCGGCCTCTGTGCGACCTGCGCCACCCCCAAAGCCCCGAACGCCACCGACAGAAGCGGTCATCACCCACCTGACCAGCATGACGGGCCATATGGCGCAAGACCCCCTCAGGGACGCCTTCTCACGACTGACCGAGACCCTTAAAAAGAAAAGGCGCAAGCCCTAGGGACCTGCGCCTTTTCTTGCCCTTCGCGAAGACGCTCTACTCGAGAGCACCCGCCAACTGGCTGTAGCAGATCGGAAGCACCTGCTCGTTTTCGAAGGTCACTGCTTCCCAAGCATCGGGCTGACTCAAAAGCTGCCGGAGCAACTGGTTATTGAGGCCATGACCGGACTTAAATCCCGTGAAGGACCCAATCAGACTGTGCCCCAGAAGATAGAGATCACCGATGGCATCCAGAATCTTGTGCTTGACGAATTCGTCCGAGTAACGAAGACCATCTTCATTGAGGACGCGATAGTTATCAACGACGATCGCATTGTCCATGCTTCCGCCCAGAGCGAGCTTCCGCTTTCTCAGGGCCTCGATGTCGCGCATGAAACCAAAGGTTCGTGCGCGACTGACTTCTTTCACGAAAGAAGTTGAAGAAAAGTCGATCGTGGCCGTCTGAGAGTCTTCACTGAATGCCGGATGATCGAAATCGATCGTAAAGCTGACCTTGAAACCCTCGTAGGGCTCAAACATCGCCCACTTGTCGCCGTCCTGAACCTTGACCGGCTTCTTGATGCGAATGAAGCGCTTGGCAGCATTTTGCTCCTCGACACCTGCGGACTGAATCAGAAACACAAAAGGACCGGCACTGCCATCCATGATCGGCACTTCGGCCGCACTGACATCGATGTAGACGTTATCAATCCCAAGTCCGGCCAGGGCCGAAAGCAAATGCTCCACCGTCGAGACCTTAATCCCGTCCCGAATCAACGTCGTTGACAGGGTGGTTTCACCGACGTTCTGCGGGGTGGCAGGGATATCGACGGGCTCAGGAAGGTCAACCCGGCGGAAAACGATGCCGGTATTGGGGGCCGCGGGCCTCAGGGACAGATACACCTTTTCGCCGGTATGTAGACCGACGCCGGTGGCCTTGATGATGTTCTTCAGGGTTCTTTGCCTGATCATCCGGGTTCTCCAGATCACGTTTGTGTTTCCGGGCCTGCTCCCCCCCCCTCGGAGGGCCAGAACCGGGACCAACGGGCCGCCATCGGGCGGCCCGGCCAAGGGTGCTTAGTCCGCCTGACGACGGAGGAAAGCAGGGATATCGAGATATTCGAGATCCATTTCACGCTCTTTCTTCGATTCCGCACGGGGCTCCAGCTGTGAATGCTTGCGAGCCACGGCCGGACGACGCGTCATTTCGGTGTAGTCGATTTCACCCGTGTTCTTGTGAACGATGGTGAGCTTCGGCTCGCTGGCGGCGCGTGCGCCTGAAAGGCCCGTTGCCACCACGGTCACACGAATTTCATCGTGAAGATCCGGGTCGATGACCGTACCGATCACGACGGCGGCATCATCCGATGCGAATTCACGAACGACGTTACCCACTTCGTCGAATTCGCCAATGGCCATGTCCATGCCACCAGTGATGTTCACGAGGATGCCACGAGCACCCTGCAGGTTAATGTCTTCAAGCAGCGGGCTCGCGATGGCTGCCTCAGCCGCTTCACGCGCCCGGTTTTCACCATGACCGACGCCCGTTCCCATCATGGCCAGTCCCATTTCAGACATGATGGTTCTGACGTCAGCAAAGTCCACGTTGATGAGACCCGGACGCGTAATGAGGTCAGCAATCCCCTGCACCGCACCCAAAAGAACGTCATTGGCGGCAGCGAAGGCCTTCATCAAGGAAACGTCGCGACCCAAAACGGGCAACAGCTTTTCATTTGGAATCGTGATCAGTGAGTCAACGAACTGGCTCAGCTCATCAATCCCCTTTTCAGCCAGTTCCTTTCGGCGCTTGCCTTCAAAAGCGAATGGCTTGGTCACAACCGCGACGGTCAGAATTCCGGCTTCCTTGGCGATTTCAGCGATCACCGGAGCCGCACCGGTGCCGGTGCCGCCGCCCATGCCGGCCGTAATGAATACCATGTCGGCGCCTTCAAGCACTTCCAGGATCCGATCACGGTCATCGAGCGCGGCCTGACGACCGATCTCCGGGTTTGCACCCGCACCTAATCCCTTGGTGAGAGCCGTTCCAAGCTGAATCACCGAACGGGCTCCAAGGCTCTTGAGGGCCTGAGCATCCGTGTTGGCACAAATGAAGTCGACGCCATCCACATTGCTACTGACCATGTGGTTGACCGCATTACCACCGCCTCCGCCTACGCCGACCACCTTGATGACCGCGTTTTGGCTGTAGGAATCCACGATTTCAAATTTCATTTAACCACCCCTGATTGAATTGTTATGTCAAAAATGTCCTGAGAACCAAGTCTTCATGCGATTCCACATCCCCCGGAACCCTGGTCCCACGGACCCGAAATGCTCTCCATGCTGGTGCTGCTGCCGTCCAAACATCAACAAACCCGCCCCGGTTGCATAGGCGGAATTACGAACCACTTCATTCAAGCCGGTAATGATCTGCGGCATGCCGATCCGGACCGGTACATGAAAAATTTCTTCAGCCAATTCCGTTAGCCCTTCGACCTGAGCACTTCCGCCGCTGAGCACAATTCCGGCAGCGATAAGATCCTCAAAACCGCTCCGGCGAAGCTCCGCCTGAACGAGAAGGAGCAACTCCTCGTATCTCGGCTCGACAATCTCTGCGAGGTTGAGCCTTGAAATCTGACGGATCGGCCGCTCCCCGATGCTGGGAACTTCAATCAGGTCCTCAAGACTGGCCAACTGCGCCAATGCGCACGCGTGCTTGATCTTGATCTCCTCAGCGAACTGCGTCGGGGTTCTCAGGGCCACCGCAATGTCATTGGTCACCTGATCGCCCGCGATCGGAATCACGGCGGTATGTCGAATGGCCCCATCCGTGAAAACGGCAATATCGGTCGTACCGCCCCCAATATCGACCAGGCACACCCCAAGATCTTTCTCGTCATCGGTTAGAACCGCTGCGCTAGAGGCCAGCTGCTCAAGAATGATGTCCTCGACCTCCAGCCCGCAGCGACGAATGCACTTCACGATATTCTGAGCCGCACTGACAGCGCCGGTCACGATGTGGACACGCGCCTCCAGCCGAATCCCCGACATGCCGACGGGTTCCTTGATGCCTTCCTGTCGGTCGATCACATACTCCTGCGGGAGGATGTGAAGAATCTTCTGATCAGCGGGAATCGCGACAGCCCGGGCAGAATCGATGACGCGGTCGACATCACCCTGCGTCACTTCCTTATCCTTGATGGCCACGATGCCATGCGAGTTCATGCTGATGATGTGGCTGCCGGCAATCCCCGCATAGACCGAGTTAATGCGGCAACCCGCCATCAGCTCCGCCTCATCGACCGCTCGTTGGATCGACTGCACGGTGCTTTCGAGGTTCACCACAACACCCTTCTTCAAACCCTTGGATGCATGGGTCCCAAGACCCACCACCTCGATATCGCCATCCGGGTTAATCTCACCCACGATGCAGGCCACCTTTGAGGTGCCGATATCCAATCCAACGATCAGATTGCGATCTGATTTCTTAGCCATGTGTTGAGAGCCCGCCCCTGAATGCCTTGTTTATTCTTGTTTGCATGCTGTTTGTGCTCTAGCCATGCCCATCTGAAGCCGAAGACCCTGGGACCGTCCCCGCCGGCTGGGCCTTCCAGCTGATCGCAAACCCACGCGGGTAACGCAAATCAACGGTTTTGATTTCAGCCTGGTGTTGTTCCTGCAAATGCGGAAGCAACTCCAGCAAACGCTCCGTGGATTCCGCCGGCGACAAATTGCCGTAGGTAATCTCAAGTCCGCTCGCAAGCGTTGCCGTCCAGGCCAGACGCTCACTCAAACTCAGCTTGACCACATGGGTTCCGGTTGCAGCAAACTTCTGGTCCAGCTGCCCCTGCATCGCCAGGACTTCCCGCTCGCGGCCGACCGGACCCTTGAGGACCGGCAAATGATCAAAATCGACCTTTGAAGCCGGTCGATTAAAGACTTTCGCGGTAGATGAAATCAATTGGCGATCACCCCATCTCGCCACCGGATCCAGTTCTTCAATCGTGAAGACCAGGGTATCCGGCCAAACGCGACTGACCGTCACATCTCCCACCCAAGGGACCTCTCGGGCCGCTATCTCGAGGGAAGCAAGGCTCGTGGTCAGAAAACTTCCTTGCACCATGGGACGAATCGCCGCCTCAAACTGCTGCGGCTCCAAACCTTCAAAAGCACCCTCAATCCGAACATAACGGATGGGCGTCCAGCGATCAAAGGCCCTGATGGCTGCATCTCGCTCATAGATTCCGCCAAGAACACCGAGCATCATGAGCACACCCAACACCACCCTGACTGGGCGTGCGTTGGATTTGCGCTGATACCGGCGAACTCTGGCCACTCTCTTCAACCCCGCTCAAAACTGGTTTCAAGGATGCGCCAGACCAACTCTTCAAAGTTGATCCCCGCCTCTCGGGCTGCCATCGGAACAAGGCTGTGGTCCGTCATGCCGGGAACGGTGTTGACTTCGATCAACCAAGGGCTGCCGGCCGCGTCAATCATCAGGTCGACTCTCGCCCAGCCACGGACGCCGACGATTTCGCAGGCCCTTTGGGCCAGAGACTGGATTGCCTCCTCCGTTGCAGGAGGCAATCCACAGGGGCAGTGATATTGAGTCGTCTCGGCGCGATACTTGGCGTCGAAGTCATAAAAGACGTGTGGTGTTTCCAGTCGAATTAGGGGAAGCGGCATTTCATCGAGGATTCCGGCGGTGTACTCCGTCCCGGTGATCCACGTTTCCGCAAACACGTCACAATTATATAACGATGCGGCCCGCCATGCCTCCTTAAGATCAACAAAATTATCCGCTCGGCTCATTCCAATGCTTGAGCCTTCCTGTGCAGGCTTAATAATTAAAGGGAATCCCAACTCATCCCGGCAACGCTCAAGATCAGCCTCCGTTCTCAGCAACATCCAACGCGGCGTCGGCAATCCTGCGCCCATCCAGCACAACTTGGTGCGCAGTTTGTCCATACTCAGTGCAGAGGCCAGAACACCACTCCCGGTGTAAGGGAGACCCAAGGTTTCCAGGGCTCCCTGCAGAACCCCATCTTCGCCGCCCCGGCCGTGAATGATGTTAAATACCCGATCAAATCCTCGGGAATCCTTCACCAGCGGGGCGATCATGTCCCGCCCGACGTCGAAGCCTTCCGCCTCAACACCTCGACTGACAAGGGCCTCCAGAACCGCTTTTCCGCTTTTCAGGGAAACTTCGCGTTCCGCAGCGCTTCCCCCCATGAGGACAGCCACCCGCCCAAAACTTGCCGCTGTCTCTGCCTTTTTTTTCATTCTGATGCCCCCTCAGCCGCACTTCCCACGATTTTCACCTCCGGCATCAGATCAACGCCATGAACGTCACGTACTGTGCCTTTGACATGCAACATCAATGCCTCGATATCGGAAGCCTTCGCGGCGCCCACATTGACGATAAAATTCGCGTGCTTTTCGGAAACCTGCGCATCTCCCATCCGATACCCCTTGAGACCACAGGCCTCAATCAGACGGGCCGCATGGTCACCCGGGGGATTCCTGAAAACTGAACCGCAACTGGGAAGATTGGTGGGCTGCGTCGCCGCACGTTTAGCGAGCAACCCTTTAATTTTGGTGCGAGAAGTCTCCACATCGCCCTCAGCCAACTGGAGGTCGGCTCCGATGAACCACTCCCCCGCCGGACCTTTCACACTCCGGTAGCCGACCACAAACTCTTCGGGCGTTCTTTTATGGAGCGCGCCTTGACGGTCAACCGTCGTGACGTCCAGAACCTTGGGCCAGGTCTCACCCCCAAATGCACCGGCATTCATGGCAAGGGCACCCCCCATGGTGCCAGGAATCCCGGCAAGAAATTCGGCGCCGACCAGACCTTTATCTGCGCTGAACTTGGCCACGTGGGCGCATGGAACCCCCGCCTCGACCCGGACCACATGCCCCGGCAAAAGCTCAAGCCGCTTGAGTCGATTCAGCGTACAAAGAACGGTGCCCCTGATCCCACCGTCGCGAATCAGAAGATTACTGCCCAGTCCAAGCCACAGCAGCGGCTCGCCTTCGGGCAATCCCTTCAAGAAACGGCAGAGGTCTTCAAGATTTTCAGGCAGATAGAAGCGATCGGCCTTCCCGCCCGCTCGCCACGAGTTGTGGGAAGCCATCGGCTCATCGATCAAGAGGCGGCCCAGAAGAGGAAGGCTGTCCCCGAGAAGATCCCGGGGCTCGCTCACCGAGATTCCCCAGCCGCGAGAATCCCGCCCAGCGTCTTTGGAAGATCGAGTGCCACAGCCCCTATATTTCCTGCGCCAAGGGTGAGAATCACGTCATCCGCTTCGACAATCCCCGCCAGCAATTCAGGAAGCTCAAGGACTTCAGCCAGGAACACGGGTTCTATCTGGCCGCGCATTCGAATCGCCCGAGTCAATGACCGACCATCGGCCCCGGCAATGGGTTTCTCACCCGCGGCATAGACCTCGCACAGGATCAGGACATCGGTTTTGGAGAGGATCTGGACAAAGTCTTCGAACAGATCGCGCGTTCGCGTGAATCGATGGGGCTGGAAGACCATGACCAAGCGCCGTCCCGGGTAGGACTGGCGCGCCGAATCCAGCGTAGCTTCGATTTCGCGCGGATGGTGACCGTAGTCATCGACCAAGGTGAGACTGCCGCCGTGATGCGGAATTTGGCCATTTTGCTGAAAACGTCGTCCGATCCCCTTGAACTGACTCAGTGCACGTCGGATGACCTCAGCCGAAATCCCAAGCTCCTCGGCAATGGCGATAATGGACAGGGCGTTCAAAATATTGTGCTGACCGGGGAGATTTAAGGTGACGTCAAATCGCCCCCCTCGGCGCGTCTCCACGGTAAAACTGCTCTGAAGACCCTCACGGCGGACGTCCACGGCCCTGATATCCGCCTCAGGCCGAAATCCATAGGTCACAACCGGCTTACTGATCTGAGGGAGGATTTCTCGGACTCCCTCATCTTCAATACAAAGGACAGCCAAACCATAAAAAGGGACGTGATGCAGAAATTCGACAAAGGTCTCCTTGAGACGCTCGAAATCTCCGGCATAGGTTTCCATGTGATCCCGATCGATATTGGTCACGACCGCAATCATCGGTTGAAGATGCAGGAATGAGGCATCGCTTTCATCGGCCTCAGCGACCAGAAACGTTCCCTTGCCTAACTGGGCATTGGTTCCCGCACTGTTCAGTCGCCCGCCGATTACAAAGGTCGGGTCCAGCCCCGCCTCAGCAAGCACACTGGCGCAAAGACTCGTCGTTGTGGTCTTCCCATGGGTTCCGGCCACAGCGATGCCGTAACGGAACCGCATGAGCTCAGCGAGCATCTCAGCGCGGGAAATAACCGGGATTTTTTTGCTCAGCGCCTCTGCAAGTTCCGGATTGGATCGCTCAATTGCGGTCGAAACCACGACGACCTCGGCACCCTGAATATGATCCGAGGCATGTCCCCGATAGACCATCGCCCCCAGGTCCCTCAGCCTCCGCGTGGCAGCATTTTCCCCCACATCGGAACCTGTAACGTCATACCCCAGATTCAGCAACACCTCGGCAATCCCGCTCATTCCGGTTCCGCCGATCCCAATGAAATGGATCCGCCGAATACGGCTCATCCCATGTTGACGTTGATTGTCGGCAGAGACCTTCATACCCTCTTTATCTCTTTAATTTGTTTTGATTGGCGTGTTCAAGACAAACCGCCGCGACAATTTCTGCCGCTGCAGGACGCGCAACCTGGCGGGCCCCTTGAGACATCGCCTCCAGCCGGCCCGGCGAATTAACCACATCGGCAATAGCCGATGCAAGATGCTCCGCGGTCAACTCATTCTGTGGCATCAGGATGGCCGCGCCCGCCTCTGACAAGACCTCGGCATTTTTAGTTTGATGATCATCGATCGCATAGGGATAAGGGACCAACACTGCAGGAAGGCCCGTGACGGCGAGCTCACTGATGGTCATTGCCCCGGCGCGGCAGATCGCCATGTCCGCCCATGCATAGGCTTCAGCCATATCCTCGACGAACGCTAAAACGTCCGCCTTCAAGCCCAAGGCCTGATAGCGCGATGCCGTTTCATCACGAAGTGCTGGCCCGGTTTGATGCCGAATTTCCAAGGGGAAGCCCAGAAGCGCTAGCGCTTCTGGAACGGTCTCATTCAATGCTTTGGCACCCAGACTTCCACCCACCACCAGAATCCTCAGCGGGGCGCCAGGCTCGCGGTCTCGCGAGAGCGTACTCAAGCCCACGATTTCTCTGCGCAGCGGATTTCCTGTGACTCTTGCTCGCGCTTTTGCGGGAAAACTGCCCCGAAAGGCCTCCAGAACCACGCGAGCACGCGATGCAAGCAATCGATTCGTTGTCCCTGGCACCCGATTTTGCTCATGAAGCACGAGCGGAATTCCCGTCAGGCTCGCGATGAGCCCCCCGGGTCCAGAAACAAACCCCCCCATACCGAGAACCACTTGGGGACGTACTTTTCTGAGGATACCTAAGGACTGGGTCAAGGCCTTGATCACCATGAAAGGCGCTTTCAGCGCCCCTTTGATTCCTTTCCCGCGGACCCCCTCAACGGCCAACCATTCCACCGGGATGCCGGCCGCAGGAACGACTCGGGCTTCAAGCCCTCGCCGGGTTCCCATCCAGACCACCTCATTGCCCCGATCCATCAATTCGCGGGCAACGGCCAGAGCGGGGTACACATGCCCGCCTGTCCCTCCCGCCAAAATCATCACACGTTTGCCCACGTCGCCCTCACCCGCGGCTTTGCGGTCACAGCCGCGATGGCATCACTCCTCACCCGGAACAGTAACGCAAGAGTCGCACTCATGATCATGATACTGCCGCCGCCATAGCTCATGAGCGGCAGGGTCAGGCCCTTGGTCGGCAAAAGACCCATATTGACCCCCATATTGATGAAGGCCTGAACGGAAAACCAGACGCCAATCCCATAGGCCAGATAGGCGGAGAATCGTGTCCCAGACTGTTCTGCCAGACGACCGATCACAAACGCGCGCCAGACCAGCAACATGAATAAGAGAATGACCGAGGTTGTGCCCAACAAACCTAACTCTTCCCCGACAACTGAAAAGAGAAAATCCGTATGCGCCTCCGGGAGATAGAAGAGCTTTTGGATGCTGGATCCTAATCCAACGCCCGTCCACTCCCCCCGTCCAAAGGCGATGAGCGCCTGCGACAACTGAAAATCACTGTTCAAAGGATCGTCCCAGGGATCCAGAAAACTTAAGACCCTGCGAAGCCGGTAGGGTGCTGTGATGACGAGAAAAACACCTGCCATGATGAAGGCGCCGACCAAGAGACCAAAGTGCCAGAACTTGGCCCCGGCCAGTAGCAGCATGCCTGAGGCCACGGCAAAAATGACGACCACCGAGCCAAAATCAGGCTCCTTGAGCAGTAACAGCGCACCGACACCCAGAAGCATGAAGGGCTTCAGGATGCCGGACCAGGAGCTTCTCACCACGTTGATGTGGCGATCAATGAAACTCGCCATGTAAATCACTGAAATCAGCTTGAAGATTTCGGAAACCTGAATCCGGATGCCAAGGATATTGAGCCAGCGCACACTCCCATTGACCGACTTCCCGACGCCGGGTATCAGAACAACGACGAGCAGAATCAGGCCGAGAAAGAAGAGCTTGAACGACAGCTCGCGCCACGCCTCAAGATTGACGGATGCCGCAGCAATCCCAAAGACGAGACCCATCGCGATATGCATCAATTGATGGCGAGGAAAGTAAAAGCTGTCACCCGCCATCTTGTCGCCAAGATGCAAAGACGCTGATGCCACCATGACGTACCCGAATAGCAACAAGGTCAGGGTCACCAGCAGCAGAATGGGATCAATGTAGAAGCGGCTCCCCCGCCACTGCAGCACCAGCCCCTTACTTGGATTCGACATCACCGCTCTTCCTCCTCAAAGAAGGGGCGAATCACGTTGCCCCGGCAGCCTCGGATCACGATAGGTTCCTCACTTCTTCCTGGAAAATTCGCCCCCGCTCCTGATAATCCTTGAACTGATCCAGGCTTGCACAGGCTGGCGCCAGCATGACCACATCGCCGGCGACCGCAATTTGCGCTGATGCCTGAACGGCTTTGGACAAACTCACGGCCATCACCGTGTGCACCAAATCACCCAGCGCCTCGCCCAGCAAAGGCGCATCCCGACCAATCAGGATCAGGGCCTTCACCTTCTGGCCTACCGCTTCACGAAGTACCCTGAAATCGGCCCCCTTGCCATCGCCGCCTGCAATCAGAATCACCGGCTTGTCCATCCCGTGAAGTGCCGCGATACAGGCACCGACATTGGTGGCC
Organism: Methylococcaceae bacterium; assembly: GCA_044350805.1. Taxonomy (GTDB): domain Bacteria; phylum Pseudomonadota; class Gammaproteobacteria; order Methylococcales; family Methylococcaceae; genus UBA6136. The sequence continues at coordinate 153,178 of JBILGU010000004.1, read as the reverse complement.
TTGGAGTCGTTGATAAAGGTGACGCCATTGATTTCCGCAACCCACTCCGTGCGGTGGGGAAGCCCTGTGAATTCGCGAATGGCCTCCGTCATCGCCTTGCGCGATAACCCAGCGGCATCACCGATCGCCAGCGAGGCCAGCACATTGGCGAGGTTGTGGCGTCCGTGCAACCTCACGTCACTGCGGGCCATCACAGGCTCACCGTGGGCAAAGATCCACTCCTGTCCCTCATGCTCCCGCAATTCATACTCGACTTCTGCAGCATCAAGACCAAACCAGGCAACCTTCCGATTCGTCTGGGCCATCGCGACCACCGCGGGGTCATCCCGGTTCAGCACCATGACGCCTTGGCCATTGAAGATTCGTTCTTTTGCCGCGGCATAGGCCGCAAGATCCGGATACCGGTCCATATGATCAGGACTGATATTGAGAACGGTAGCCACCAGTGGCTCAAGAAGGTGCGAGGATTCCAGCTGAAAGCTCGAGAGCTCAAGGACGTACATTTCGACGGTTTCATCCATCAAATCCAGCATGGGAGTGCCGAGATTTCCGCCCGCTCGGCTCTGCCGGCCATCAGATTCCGCCATCAGCCCTAGCAAGGTGGTCACCGTGCTTTTACCGTTGGATCCGGTCACAGCCAGGACGGGAACATCGACAACGGCAGCAAACAGATCCAGATCACCCATCACCGGAACCCCGCGCGCTTGGGCTGCGGCAATCAGGGGATGATCCAAAGAAACACCTGGACTGATCACCAGATGGGTGGCTGCTTCAAATGCCGTCGCATTAAACCCATCCAAAAAGACCGCTGCATCCGGGAAGTTTTCGCGAAACTCCTCAATGAAGGGGGGCACATCCCGGGTGTCCGTGATCGCAAAATGCACCGACTGAGACGCAAGAAAGCGCGCAATCGAATAGCCTGTCTTTCCAAGACCAACAATCAGCACGGCCGATTGCGCATCAAGACCCAGACGGGTGCTGATCCTTTCGAGATACTGCCCGATGCGCAAGCCAGTATTCATCGACCTACCTGAGCTTCAGTGTGGCGAGCCCACACAGGACAAGGATGACGGAGATGATCCAGAATCGCACGATCACGCGCGGTTCAGGCCAACCCTTGAGCTCGAAGTGGTGGTGAATAGGTGCCATTCGAAAGACCCGGCGCCCCGTCATTTTGAATGACAAGACCTGAATCATCACGGATAGGGTCTCAACGACGAAAACGCCACCCATAATCACCAAGACAACTTCCTGACGAACCAATACCGCCAGAATTCCTAGAGCGGCGCCCAGTGCCAACGCCCCGACGTCCCCCATGAACACCATGGCCGGGTAGGCATTGAACCAAAGAAACCCAAGCCCTGCGCCCACCAGCGCACCACAAAAGATCACCAACTCCCCTGCAAGCGGTACAAAAGGGATACCCAGATAGTCGGCAAATACGGCGTTACCTGAAAGGTAAGCAAAAATTCCCAGCGCCCCTGCCACCAAAACCGTCGGCATAATGGCCAGCCCATCGAGACCGTCGGTCAGGTTAACCGCATTACTGGTTCCCACGATGACGAAATACGTCAGGATCGGATAAGCCAAACCCATGTTCCAGGCAAACTGCTTGAAGAACGGCAAAATGAAGGTCGTTTCAGCCGGAACGGTTGCTGAGACATACAGGAAGGTGGATGCGGCAATCCCGAATATCGATTGCCAGAGATACTTGTGACGTGCGGCCAAACCTTTGCTGTTTCGGAGCACCAGTTTCTTGTAGTCATCCACAAAACCAATGATGCCGAAGCCCAAAGTCACCAGAAGCGTCGCCCAGATGTAGCGATTATCAAGATCCGCCCATAGCAGGGTTGTGAGACTCACGGCGACCAAAATGAGTGCGCCGCCCATGGTCGGGGTACCCGCCTTGGAAAAATGACTTTGCGGGCCGTCATCCCGCACACTTTGCCCGATCTTGTACTTGCTTAACTGACGGATCATTGCCGGCCCCACCAAAAGGGAGATCAGCAGCGACGTCAAGATGCCGAGAATCCCCCTGAAGGTGAGGTAGTGAAAGACCCGAAAGTCATCAAAATAGTTAGACAGCCAGTCAGCCAGCGCGAGTAGCATGTAATTACCCCTGTACGAATCTCTGTGGGTGGCTTTCGACCGCAGATTGCCTGGACCCTCTCACAAGATCGAGCCAGGTTTCTTCAATGACGCAGCGGTCGTTAAATGGATATTTGATTCCGGCGACTTCCTGTGTGGTTTCATGGCCTTTTCCGGCGACCACCAGCAGGTCTTCTGGCCCAATGGCCTCAAGCGCATGCCGTATTGCAACCCGCCGATCCCGAATCACAATCGCGTCGGGACGAGAGATTCCCGACAGAATGTCCCGAATAATTTGATCACCGTCTTCTGTGCGGGGATTGTCGTCCGTGAGGACAATGTGATCGGCCATTGCAGAGGCAACGGCTCCCATTTCAGAGCGTTTGCCCCGATCACGATCTCCACCACACCCAAAAATCACCCAAAGATTGCTCGGCGCATGTTTTCTGACCCCTTCGAGCACAGTGGCCAATGCATCAGGTGTGTGTGCGTAATCAACGATCACCTGCCTTCCCTTGCAGGGAACACGTTCCATACGGCCAGGCACCGCGACCACCCTCTCCAAATGAGAAATGGCCAGATCAAATTCGATACCCAGACACAGCATGGCCGCCAGCGTTGCGGTCAAATTTTCAACATTGAAGTCGCCATAGAGCGCCGTTTTGATCGTTGCCCGACGGCCCTGGTAAATGACATCAAAACGCATTCCCTCCGGATGGTAGGACGCCGCACCAAAGCGAAGCAGGGGGATTTCAAGGGCGGTCTGGTAGCTCTCTGAACAAAAACCCAAAAGCTCCAGCTTGCCGCTCATGCGCCCGACAATCGGGGCGGCAAAGGCCTCTTCGGCATTGAAAGCAATAAATCGAAGCCCAGGCCAAAGCGCCAATTTCAGTTTGGCTTCCAGATAGGCATCCATCGTGCCGTGATAATCAAGATGGTCGCGAGAGAAGTTCGTAAACACCGCGCCTTGAAACCGAACCCCTGACAGCCGACCCTGGGCAAGCCCGTGGGAAGAGGCCTCCATCGCGACCATCTGGAAACCCTCGTCACGCAGATGCGCCAGGATTCGCTGCAATTCAATGGGTTCAGGCGTCGTGTGCTGTGTCAACCGAAGATGCCCGGGCTTGCCCCAACCGAGGGTCCCGACCACCGAGGCCTGGCGACTTCCCTGTACCGCTTCGGCAAGAAAATGGGTGCAGGATGTTTTGCCATTGGTGCCGGTGACCCCAATCACATTGAGAGCGGCTGAGGGCTCCTCATAAAAGCGTGCAGCCATTAAGCCGAGATTACGCGTCAAATCTGGAACTGCGATCAACGGCACCATGGAATCGCCAAGGCCGCGGATGACTTCAGCCCCTTCAGGATCGTATGCGACTGCGGGGCACCCCGCGGCGAGAGCCTGATCGAGAAATTCGAGTCCATGCCGATGAAGACCCTTGGTCGCTAGAAAAAGGGTGCCTGGCTTGAGCTTTCGACTGTCACTTTCAATCCCGGTAACGTCAAGGGATGGAATCGCTTCAGCAGCGACCCATCCCTTGAGAAGCCTCGCCAGATCGACGGATCGATCTGGGGCGGGTGGAATCGTCATGCCGGCCCATCCTGACGAGCCACCATGATCGAGGGCGCGGTTTGGTCAGGTGCAATATTCAGAACGCGCAGTGCTTCCTGCATCACTCGGGAGAAGACTGGAGCCGCGACAACTCCGCCGTAATAGTCCCCGGCGGAGGGCTCATCAATCATGACGACCATCACCAATCGGGGGTCACTTGCAGGCGCTACACCTGCAAAAAGGGCGTTGTAACTTGAGGCCGTATAGCCATGGGCTCCCAGCTTCTTAACGGTCCCGGTCTTACCTGCAACGCGATACCCCGGAACCGCTGCCTGGAATGCGGTACCTTCCTTGGATACGACGGTTTCCAGCATGCCCATCATCATGTTCGCGGTCTTGGCAGACATAATCCGATGCACTTCAGGCTCCTCGTCCACGCGGGTCAGACTGGCCATGGGCATCAGCCCCTCATTCCCGAGGGCGGTATAGGCACGGGCCAATTGCAAGGCGGAGACAGACACGCCATAGCCAAAGGACAACGTTGCCTGCTCAAATGTGCTCCATCCGTGGTAATCGGACAGCCGTCCGCGGGCTTCACCCGGATAATTCGTCTCCAATGTCTGGCCGAACCCGAGGTTATGGTAGAAGGCCCAAAGCTTTCTCGGCGGGATGGTCAACGCAATCTTGCTGGTGCCCACATTGCTCGACTTTTGGATCACTTTGGTGACATCCATCACGCCGTAGTTGTGCACATCCTTAACCACATTGGTCCCGACATGCCAAACCCCTCCATTGGTGTTGATGATGGCACGTGGATTGGTGAGGCCCAGTTCCAGCGCGCATGCGATGGCAAACGGCTTCATGGTTGAGCCCGGCTCAAAGAGATCTGTAATTGCCCGATTTCGGGAGACATCCGGCGCGGCCTGAGACCGGCTATTGGGATTGAAGGCCGGCTGATTGGACATGGCCAGGACTTCGCCGGTCTTCACATCCATCAACACCAGAGTCCCCGAGCGCGCGTGATGCTGGGCTACCGTGTTCTTGAGTTCGCGGTGCGCAAGATACTGGAGTCTGGAATCAATACTCAGAGCAATTTCCTTGCCGGAAACCGGATGACGAACTTCCTCGATTTTCTCGATGACTCGACGCTTACCATCTCTGACAGCACGCCGCGCCCCGTCCACGCCCCGGAGCCCCGAATCCATGACAAGCTCCATGCCTTCCTGACCATTGCCGTCCACATTGGTCGTTCCCAAGAGATGGGCGGTGACCTCTCCGGTCGGGTAATAGCGCTTGTACTCCCGATCGGCGTAAACCCCCGGTATCCCCATGGCAAGCACCTGATCCGCGAGGTCAGGACTCATCTTTCGCTTGATGTAGGCAAATGCGCGGTGCTCGTCTTCACCCACCTTCTGAAGGATTTCCTCAACACGCATGCCCACGAGGCGCGCCATGGCCTCAATCTTGTCGCGTGTGGGGGCGGCCTTCAAAAACTCTTTCGGATTAACCCAAACGGTCTTGACCGGCGTACTGACCGCCAGGATTTCCCCATTGCGGTCGGTAATCTTGCCCCGGTGTGCCGGAATCGGCATCACGCCGACATGCCGCAGATCCCCCTGATGCTTAAGAAACTGCTTGTCCAGGACTTGAAGATAAACCGCACGGCCGATCAAGACGGTAAGTGAAGTCATAAGCAAGCCCAAAAGCACTCGCCACCGAATACCGTAATCCTGAGGGGCCTCGTTGGGCTTGATGATCTTCATGTTGGGATTCCTCAGGGCTTAATCGAAATAATGGTGGCCGGATCAGGAACATTCATGCCAAGTCGAACCCGCGCCTCTCGCTCAATCCGTTCACGATCCGCCTGACGATTTTGTTCAAACTGAAGCTGGGCCAAGGCCTCGTCATAAGCCTCATTGGCCTGCTGAAGTCGCTGAATCTCTGAAAAAAGTAATCGCGTCCGGTATTTCATGTGCACCACACCCAAAGCCGAAGCCACTGCGATCAGAACCATTAGGAGAAGCAACCTCATATCAAACCTTTTCCGCGACCCTGAGCACCGCACTTCGGGCTCTGGGATTTACTGCAACTTCTTCTGCACCCGGCATCACTGCCTTGCCGATCCGCTTCAGGCGGGATATCGGAGGAGCCGCCATGGGGTGCGGGGCCTGTCCGTGACTCCAACCTCGCTCCTGATCCCTGAAAAAACGCTTCACGATCCGATCCTCCAGCGAATGGAAGGAAATCACGGCCAATCGTCCGCCCGGCTTGAGTACGCCAAGAGCCTGTTCCAATGCCGCCTCCAGATCCTCAAGCTCACGGTTCACTGCAATCCGGATGGCTTGAAAGCTCCGGGTTGCCGGGTGCTTGCCGATTTCCCGGTTTGGAACGACCGACTCAATCAGGCCTGCCAGATCTCGCGTCGTCTGGAGTGGCTTTTCCCGACGCTTGGCGACCACTGCTGCAGCGATGCGCCTTGAGAAACGTTCTTCACCCCACTTCCACAGAACATTGGCAAGCTCAGCCTCCCCAATACGGTCCAACCACTCCGCAGCGGTCTCCCCCGAACTGGAGTCCATTCGCATATCCAAAGGCCCTTCCCGCATGAAGCTGAATCCACGATCAGCCTCATCAAGCTGCGGAGAGGAGACCCCAAGATCCATCAAGACTCCCGCAACCTTTTCCGTCCAACCCAGGCTCTCAATCTCGGATGAGAGACCTGCAAAACTTCCGTGGCGAATCGCAAATCGCCCGTCCTCCCGCAACCCCAGCGCCTCCTGGGACGCAATCGCCTGAGGATCCTTGTCCATGGCCAAAAGCCGACCCGAAGGCCCGAGCTGCTCCAACATCAACCGGCTATGTCCGCCTCGGCCGAACGTACAGTCAACGGCGTAGTCATCTGGGGCCAGCCTGAGCGCTTGCACACTCTCATTCAGCAGGACCGATACATGCGGTGAACTGACACCGCTCATCAGAGAGACAACGCACCAAGCTCCGGCGAGAGTTCCTCATCGTCTGCTTGCTCTTCATCAATCCACTCATCGCGGGCAGCGACCCACCCGGCTTCATCCCAAATCTCAAACTTGTTGCCCTGACCAATCAATGCGACCCGTCGATCCAATCCGGCAAAATTTCTGAGTGGCTCAGGAATCAGGAAGCGCCCCTGACCATCGAGCTCACATTCCGTGGCATGACCGATCAAAAGGCGCTGCAGCCGCTTTGCCTTCTTATTCAAGGCCGGCAGCTTCACAAGCTTGCGCTCGATTTCCTCAAATTCCGGAAGCGGATAAAGCAAAAGGCACTTGTCGAGGCCGACCGTGACAACCAGCTGGTTATCACAGCAATCACCCAACTCGGTGCGATAGCGGGTAGGAACCGCTAGTCGACCCTTGTCGTCGAGATTGATTGCGCTGACGCCTCTAAACACCTGACCCCCTTACTCCCCATTTCACACCACTTTTACCCACTTCTCCCCACTTTTACGCGAATATAGAAAGTGTCGCCCCACAAGTCAAGTGGTTGTTTTTCTTAGCCTCCACACGCGAACAGGATGATTTTAAATATCATTTAAAATCAATGGCTTGTGAATTGTACGGATCTAGGTAAGGGATCCATGGGGCCCCTTACCAGGACTTTTCGCGTGGCGTAAAAGCGGGGACACGGTATGGAAGGGTCAAGCGCTGCGGGTGATCAGACCCTAATAACGAAAAATGCCCGCAGGTGCGGGCATTGGAGTGGGATGGCGCCGATGGTCAGGCGCTTTAGCTAAGCGGCCTTAGTGATGAGGAGCGCTAGGTGCGGGGGGCTCATCACCAGGAAGCACACTGCTCTTAGAAAGACCGGAGTAGGCCGGGCACCATTGCATCTTGGCCGTGACGATCAAGCCGACCCCAATCAACAACATGGCGATGTTCGCCAGAAAGACGGAGATCAGAACCAGTCCAATTCCGGCGCCATAGCGAATCCGCTGCTCCTTGCTGCCGACATTGAATTCACGCTTCATTGCGCGTTTGTAATCAAAGCTCATAGGGACCTCCGAGTGGGAATTGGGCATCAGGTTGGCAATTGTGCTTGCTTACTCTCAGCCAATCAAGGCGATTCAGCTAAAATGCCGCATGGATATCACCTCAATTATAGAGTCTCTCAACCCGGGGCAACGCCGAGCCGTGTGCGCAGAGGTTTCGTCCCTGCTTGTTTTAGCCGGTGCAGGCAGCGGCAAGACCCGGGTTCTGGTCCACCGTATTGCCTGGCTCATTCAGGCTGAGTCCATTCCTCCGCAACGCATTCTGGCCGTCACGTTTACCAACAAGGCGGCAAAGGAAATGCGAACCCGCATCGAGGACCTGCTGTCCATTCCAACACGCGATCTTTGGATCGGGACTTTCCACGGGCTCGCCCACCGACTTCTGAGACGACATGCGCAGGAGGCCGGATTGCCCCCGGCATTTCAAATCCTCGACTCGGATGATCAGCAGCGGGTGATCAAACGCATCATTCGTGGTCTAGAGCTGGATGACACCCGCTGGCCACCCCGACAGGTGCAGTGGTACATCAATGCGCAGAAAGAAGAAGGCCGTCGCGCGCGCAACCTTCCTGAGCCGGGCGACCCCTTCGAGCGCCAGATGCTGGCGATCTATCGCGCCTATGAAGAGCAGTGCAACCGCTCCGGTCTCGTCGATTTTGCCGAACTGTTGCTGCGCTGCCTCGAGCTGTTTCAGGAAAACCAGGAACTCCTCGACTTTTATCGCAGGAAATTCAGTCACGTGCTGGTGGACGAATTTCAAGATACCAATCGCATTCAGTATGCGTGGCTGAGACTCCTCACGGAACTTGACCAAAATCTCTTCGTTGTTGGCGATGATGACCAGTCCATCTACAGCTGGCGGGGCGCCCAAGTCGAGAATCTTCAAAAGTTCCAGAAAGACTACCCGGGCCACGAATTGATCCGATTGGAGCAGAACTATCGCTCCACCGGGACCATCCTGGCGGCAGCCAATGCGCTGATCAGTCATAACAGTGATCGTTTGGGCAAGGAGCTTTGGACGGAAGACTCCGAAGGGGAGGCTGTATCGCTCTATACGGCTTTTAACGAGCAGGATGAAGCCCACTTTGTGGCCCGCAAAATTCAGGCCTGGTCGGAGCAAGGGAACCTGCGACAGGAATGCGCGATCCTTTACCGTTCCAACGCCCAGTCTCGGCAATTTGAAGAAAAGCTCATCGCTTTGGGCATTCCTTATCGTGTCTATGGCGGTCTGCGCTTCTTTGAACGCCAGGAAATCAAGGATGCGTTGGCTTACCTTCGCATGGTCAGCAACCCGGACGACGATGCTTCCTTTGAGCGCATCATCAATACCCCGACCCGGGGCATTGGTCCCAAAAGTCTCGAGCTCATCAGGGCACTTGCCCGCCATGAAGGCATCTCGCTGTGGAAGGCGACACAACAAATCGCGGCGGATGAAGGCCTGCCGGGTCGTGCTAGAAATCCGATCAATGCGTTTATAGCCCTGCTGGAGGACCTGATCGCAAGCACTGCCGACTTGGGACTCTCTGCCAGAGCATCCGACCTTCTGGTGCGCTCAGGCCTTCTTGAGCATTACCGCAAGGAGCGCGGGGAGCAAGCCGAACAACGGGTGGAAAACCTGGCCGAGTTCGTCAATGCGACGCGGCAGTTCGAAAATGAGCCTGCGCTGGACCCTGAACTGCCTGTCATTGACCAATTTCTGGCACATGCGGCCCTGGAATCTGGCGAAAGCCAGTCCGAGCCCTCCAATGACTGCGCGCAACTCATGACCCTGCATGCGGCCAAGGGACTCGAGTTTGAGCTGGTTTTTCTGGTCGGGCTTGAGGAGGGTCTGTTTCCCAGCCTACAGTCCCTGGAGGACCCAGGCCGACTCGAGGAGGAACGGCGACTTTGCTATGTCGGTTTGACCCGAGGTCGAAAGAAACTGGTGCTCTGCCACGCAGAATCTCGACGCCTTTATGGCAAGGAATCCTACCCCAGACCCTCTCGCTTTCTTCGGGAGATTCCTTCATCGCTCATCGAGCCGGTTCGCATGGGCGGCCCCGCAACGCGTTCGATGAATGAATATCGGACTTTAACCGATCAGGGTCAATCCGGATTTCGCATTGGCCAGCAAGTTTCTCACGCCAAATTTGGGACCGGCGTCATTCTCCACTCCGAAGGTGAAGGCAGTCAGGCCAGGGTTCAGGTCAGTTTCGCGCAAAGCGGCGTCAAGTGGCTAATGCTGGCCTATGCTGCACTCAACGCTCTGGAAAACTAGCGTGCCCCCTTTTCAACTCATCATTTTCGATTGCGATGGCACGCTGGTCGATACCGAGCGGGTCGGAAATCAGGTCATTGTGGAAAGCCTTCAGAACATGGGCCATGCGATCACCTTGGATGAAGCGCTGGCCGCATTTGCAGGCCGCAAAATGGCAGATACCTTAAAGTTAATCGAGGAGCGCCTCGGGGCCCCCCTGCCGCCTGCATTTCTGGATCGGTTGCGCGAGGACATGTCGGTCGCCTTTGAGGAGAGGCTTGAGACGATGCCCGGGGTCCCAGACGTGCTGGATTTTCTTCAGGCCTCTCATGTTCCGCGATGTGTCGCCTCGAATGGCCCCCACGAAAAGATGGAAATCAGCCTGGGGGTGACAGGACTGCTGCCCTACTTTGGCCAAAGTGTGTTCAGTGCCTATGAATGCAAGAGCTGGAAACCTGATCCTGGCCTTTTTTTCTTTGCCGCCGAAAAAATGGGCTACCCCCCTTCAGCCTGTGCAGTCGTTGAAGACAGTGCTTTTGGCGTAAGGGGAGGGATTGCAGCAGGAATGACGGTCTTTGGCTATGCACCAAGACATGAGGGCAACGACCTGAAGAGCCTTGGCGCCAGAGTTTTTCACCACATGGATGAACTCCCTCACCTGCTGAGATCAATGCCCTGAGCCAGGGCCAGGAAAACCAGGGGCTTCAGCCCCTTCCTCATGGAAAGCAGAGCGGATATTCCATTTGACAGATAGCCACCTTATACTTGCACGAGCGAAAACCCACGCTCCCTGCCCTTCTGGGGCCATAATCAAACTAATTCATCTCGAGGGGAAAGACATGAAAGTTCGTAATCTGACGAAAAGCGTACTCGTGGCCCTGATGATCTCAAGCCCGATGGTCGGCGCTGAGACGCAGTATCCGGCCGCTGACTTCCAGCCTGAAATCATCAAGCAGGATCAGGAACTGATCGCTAAGACCTCGAGCACCCCGTCATCAAGCGCCAGCACTTCCTCTTCGTCTTCCTCTTCTTCAAGTAATTCATCCAAGAGCGAAACGAAGTACACCGCATCCGCTCCGGCAGCTGCGGCTCCGGCGGAAGACTCATCCAACCTGATCTACCTCCTGGGCGGTGTTGGTGCCGCTGCGGCTGCCTTCTTCCTGACCCGCAAGAAGGGTCCGGCGGTTACTGCCGCTGCTCCTGCTGTTGCCCCACAGGCTCCTGCCGCTGCTACTGGCCAGACCGGTGTCGAAAAGTACCTTGCCAGCCAGGCAGGTAGCGCAGCTGCAGCCGCTCCGGTAGCCGCCGCACAGACCGGCGTTGCGAAATACATCGCCACTCTTCCGGCTTCGGCTCCGGCTGCCGCTCAGACCGGCGTGGCCAAGTACCTTGCCTCGCTGCCTGCGGAAGCGAAGCCTGCAGCGGCAGCTGCGGCCCCAGCGGCCGCAGCAAAGGGTCCGACGGGTGTTCAAAAGTATATTGACGCAACCGCCCCTGCAGCAGCCGTAGCGGCACCTGCAGAAACGGGCGTAGCCAAGTACCTGAAGGCTCAGGGACTGGCTGCCTAAACAGCGTTTTTTGAATTGTGGGGTGAGGAAGGGATGTGATCCCTTCCCCGGTCCCCAAAGACCCCAGAAGGCCCGTCCTGAACGGGTCTGATACCGGCAACGATCAGAGAGTCCAAATGCGCTCCTTGATCAAACTCGGAACGCGTGTTGACAGAAAACGGACTTCTGACTTAAATTCGGAAATAGTGCATTAATTTATATGCATCGCACGCGAGCTTTTAACTAACCATAAACTAGACTATCGGAGAGATCACAATGGCAAGACCATTAATTCAGTTGGCTCTGGACTCCCTGGACAACGCCACCACCTTCAAGCTCGCTACTCTGGCGGCTCCTTACGTCGACGTTCTTGAAATCGGCACCCCGAACATCAAGGCAAATGGCCTTCCGTTGGTTCGCGAACTGAAGAGAAAGTTCCCGAACAAGCTGATCCTCGTTGACCTCAAGACCATGGATGCTGGCGAATACGAAGCATCTCCCTTCTTCGAAGCGGGCGCTGACATCGTGACCGTACTCGGCGTTTCTGGTTTTCCGACCATCGCTGGCGTCATCAAGGCGGCAAACAAGTACAACGCTGAAGTTCAGGTTGACCTGATCAACGTACCGGACAAGGCGGGCTGTGCACGTGAATCTGCAAAGCTCGGCGCTCAGATCATCGGTGTTCACACCGGTCTTGACGCTCAGGCCGCTGGCCAGACCCCGTTTGCTGACCTTCAGCTCGTTGCCAAGCTTGGCCTTCCGGTTCGCATCTCTGTTGCTGGTGGCATCAAGCAGTCTACCGCTCAGCAGGTTGCGCGCTCAGGCGCTGGCATCGTTGTCGTCGGCGCAGCCATCTACGGCGCACCGAACCCGGGTGATGCAGCTCGCGAAATTCGCGGCCTGATCGAGGCAGCATAAGATGGGTCATCGTCGGCTCATTCTCGATAAGATTGATAGCATCCTTGATGCTACCGATGCCGGACTCGATAAAGAGTTGACGGGCTTGGTTGACTCGGCGTCCCGCATTTTTATTGCGGGCGCCGGTCGCTCTGCTCTGGTCGCTCGCTTCTTCGCCATGCGTCTGATGCACGGCGGTTACAACGTTTTCGTGGTGGGAGAAATCGTCACGCCCAGCATCAGCAAGGATGACCTGCTGATTGTGATTTCGGGCTCTGGCGAAACCGAAACCATGCTTGCGTTTGCGAAGCGTGCGAAGGAACTTGGGGCCAAGTTGGTCCTGATTTCCTCCCGGACGAGCTCCACCTTGGGCGACATGTCAGATCGTGTCTTCACGATCGGCAAGCCGGAACTCTATACCAAGGTTGTCGGCATGCCGATGGGCACCGTCTTCGAACTGTCGACGCTCACCTTCCTTGAGGCGACCATCTCTCAGATCATCCATGAGAAAGGGATCCCTGAGGAGGAAATGCGCGCTCGTCACGCGAACCTCGAGTAATCCTTCCGGACTTACTACAAAAAAACCGGCCTCGGCCGGTTTTTTTGTGCCCTATCGCCCGCATTTATTGGGGCAAACAAGACTTGAAGGCAAAAAAAGGTGGGACAGTGCCCACCTTTTTTCTCACACGACTTGCGACTTACTTGATCACAGGATCCAGCTTGCCCGCAGCGTAACGGTCGGTCATTTCAGCCAGCGTAACCGGCTTGATCTTCCCAGCGTTGCCTGCCGTGCCAAACGCCTCGTAGCGATCCTTACAGATCTGCTTCATGCCCTTGGTCGCAGCAATCAGGAACTTACGGGGATCAAATTCCTTCTTGTTCTCCGCAAAGAACTTCCGGATGGCACCCGTAGAGGCCATACGAAGGTCCGTATCGATATTGACCTTGCGAACACCGTGCTTGATTCCTTCGACGATTTCTTCAACCGGAACGCCGTAGGTTTTGCCCATATCACCGCCGTATTCGTTGATGATTTGCAGCCAATCCTGCGGAACCGAGGAGGAACCGTGCATCACCAGGTGGGTACCGGGGATCCGTGCATGGATCTGCTTGATACGCTCGATGGCCAGGATTTCACCGGTGGGCGGACGGGTGAACTTGTAAGCCCCATGGGATGTGCCGATCGCGATCGCCAGAGCATCAACCTTGGTCTTTTTCACAAAGTCCGCAGCTTCCTCAGGATCCGTCAACAGCTTTGAGTGGTCTGCATCGCCATGCTCCAACGAGCCAAGGCAACCCAACTCACCTTCCACAGAAACACCACAGGCATGAGCCAGTGACGCTACGCGGCTGGTGACTTCAACGTTGTATTCATAAGAGGCAGGGGTCTTTGCATCTTCGAGCAAAGAGCCATCCATCATTACCGAACTGAAACCGCTCTGAATGGAACGGAAGCAGACTGCCGGTGAGGCACCATGATCCTGATGGATACAGATCGGAATTTCCGGATAGGTTTCAAGCGCAGCGTACATCAGGTGACGCAGGAATGCTTCACCAGCGTACTTTCGAGCACCCGCGGAGATCTGGACGATCACCGGGCTCTCGGTTTCCTGGGCAGCTTCCATGATCGCCTGGATCTGCTCAAGATTGTTAACGTTAAAAGACGGTACGCCGTAGCTGTGCTCAGCGGCGTGATCCAGGAGCTGTCTAAGTGAGATTAGCGCCATGATGAGTTCTCGTAAAAGCGTGAACAGGACAGGGTGGCCCTGAAGGCCACCCTGCTGCCATTATTAGAACAGGCCTTCGACGTGCTTGATGACGTTCTCAACCGTGAAGCCGAACTCCTTGAAGAGGTCGCCTGCCGGTGCGGATTCGCCAAAGCGGTCCAGACCCAGAACCTTGCCGTTGGAACCGGCGTACTTCCACCATGCATCGGTGACACCTGCCTCGACAACGAGACGACGGGTCACAGAAGGCGGCAGGACGGAGTCACGGTAGGCCTGGCTCTGACGCTCAAACACATTTGTTGAGGGCAAAGACACCACGCGAACCTTCTTACCCTTGTCGCCCATGGCGTCCTTGGCCTTGATGGCCAATTCAACTTCTGAACCGGTGGCAATGATGATGGCTTCAGGTGCACCTTCACTGTCGGAAAGGATGTAACCACCCTTTTCAATGGCAGTGATCTGCTCAGCATTACGCGCAACGTGCTGGAGATTCTGACGAGAGAACACCAGGGTGGAAGGACCATCCTTGCGCTGAATCGCTGACTTCCAGCAAACGGCGCTTTCAACCGCATCAGAAGGACGCCAGACATCCATGTTCGGGATGAGTCTGAGGGTCGCTGTCTGCTCAACCGGTTGATGCGTCGGGCCGTCTTCACCCAGACCGATGGAGTCATGGGTAAATACGAAAATGGTGCGGATCTTCATCAGAGCTGCCATACGCAGCGCGTTGCGCGCGTATTCAGAGAACATGAGGAAGGTCGCGCCGTAGGGAATGAAACCGCCATGAACGGTAATACCATTCATGATGGCCGCCATACCGAACTCACGCACACCGTAGTAGACATAGTTGCCGGTATGTCCCGGGGCGTTCACGTCGCGGCAACCTGACCAAAGGGTCAGATTGGATCCTGCAAGATCCGCAGAACCGCCCAAAAGTTCGGGCAGGAGAGGACCATAACCGTTCAGGCTGTTCTGGGACGCCTTACGGGTTGCGATCGTTTCACCCTTGGCGTCGACCGCGGCAACGAATGCCGCTGACTTTTCAGCCCAATCACGCGGCAGTTCACCCGCAACACGGCGTTCAAACTCAGTGGCCAGTTCCGGATGCTCGCGACGATACTTTTCGAAGCGATCATTCCAGTCGCCTTCAACCTTGGCACCAATTTCATTCGCATCCCAACCTTCGTAGATATCGGAGGGGATTTCAAAGGGAGCATGCTTCCAGCCGAGGTTTTCACGGGTCAGCGCGATTTCGTCATTGCCGAGCGCAGCGCCGTGGCATTCTTCCTTGCCCTGCTTGTTCGGCGAACCAAAGCCAATGATGGTCTGGCAACAGATGATCGAAGGACGATCCTTGACGGAACGCGCTTCATCGATCGCCTTCTTGATGGCTTCAGGATCATGACCGTCAACCTTAGAAATGACATGCCAGCCATAAGCTTCAAAGCGCTTCGGCGTGTTATCCAGGAACCAACCGGTTACGTCACCATGGCCACGAACTTCGCCGTCAATGGAGATGTTGTTGTCATCGTAGAAGGCAATGAGCTTGCCGAGCTTCATGGAGCCAGCCAATGAGCAGGCTTCATGGGAGATCCCTTCCATCAAGCAACCATCGCCCAGGAAGACGTAGGTGTTGTGATCGACGATCTCATGACCTGGACGGTTGAAGTGACCTGCCAGCGTCCGCTCTGCGATCGCCATGCCCACGGCATTGGTGATGCCCTGACCCAGAGGACCCGTGGTGGTCTCAACGCCCGGGGTGTAGCCATATTCCGGATGACCTGGGGTCTTCGAATGCAACTGGCGGAAACGCTTCAGTTCTTCGATCGGAACGGCGTAGCCGGTCAGGTGAAGCAGGGAGTAGATCAGCATGGAGCCATGGCCGTTGGACAGGACGAAACGGTCCCGGTCCGGCCAGCTCGGATTTGCCGGGTTGTGGCGCATATAGTCATTCCACAAAACCTCGGCAATATCAGCCATACCCATAGGCGCACCCGGGTGACCGGAATTCGCCTTTTGTACGGCGTCCATGCTTAATGCGCGGATGGCGTTCGCAAGTTCTCGGCGCGACGGCATGTTGCTCTCCTTCTAAGATTGTTGATGAATTCGGAACGGACAATTATCCATCAGGAAGCACTATTTTGTCACGATCCACATCACTATATCGTGCTAGGTGAGACGTTAGTGCCCGAGCCTGACTCTGGTAAGGTGCCTTTAGCAACTCCCAGCGGAATTGGGCTGGACACTCTACGGTGAGACTCGTATAAGTAGAAGTAAGATTTACTTACTTGAACGATAAACCAGAACTTATGAATCGAGCGAAAAAGCCATGAATATCACCCTGAGACAGCTTCAGGTTTTCGAGCGCGTCGCCCGAAGACTGAGCTTTACGCGTGCTGCCGAAGAACTGTACCTCACCCAGCCCGCCGTATCGATGCAGATCCGCCAACTGGAGGACGCCATCGGGCTGCCACTCTTTGAGCGGCTTGGAAAAAAGATCTATCTGACGCAGGCGGGTGAGGAGCTTTATCAGCTGAGCCGATCCATTGCCCAGCAGCTGGATGAGGCTGAGGCCCTGATTGAGGAAATGAAGGGAACCGAAGCCGGGCGTCTTAAGGTCTCGGTGGCCAACACCGTTCACTATTTCGCCATTCGTCTTCTCGGGGAATTCTGCCGCCGGCATCCCAAGGTTCGCGTGAGCTTCAAAGTCACCAACCGCAAAGGCCTGCTGCAGAATCTTGAGGACAACGAAGCCGATCTCCTCCTGATGGGGCAACCGCCGGATCAACAGGATCTTGAAACCGAATCCTTCCTCATCAATCCGCTGGTGATCATTGCCCCCAGCGCGCACCCTCTGGCCGGACGAAAAAATATCCCCCTCTCCGAACTCGGGCAAGAAAATTTCATCATGCGTGAAATCGGCTCCGGAACTCGCAACTCGGTGGAGCGTTTTTTGGGCGAGAGGGGCGTCCACCTCACGGTCAGCATGGAGATGAACACCAACACCGCGATCAAGCAGGGCGTTGAGGAGGGGCTGGGGTTGGGTATCGTCTCAATCCACACGCTGGATCGCGAGCTTGAAAGTGGCCGTCTCACCATTTTGGATGTCGAGGCCTTCCCTATCATCCGACAATGGTTCATGGTGCATCGGGCGGGAAAACGGCTTTCGGCGATTGCGACGGAGTTCGCGGACTTCGTTCGCAACGAAGCGCAGCATTTTGTGCGGCAGGACCTGATTGAGTCTGCTCTTGGCCACCGACTCGATGAGCTGGTCGAGCGTTAGACTAGACCTCAACCGAAACACGAAGATTGTCGATCAGACGGGTTTTTCCCAAACGCGCAGCGACCAGCACCATCAATCCCCCCGGATCTTGCTCAGGGCCCGGCGCTGCGAGATCTAAAACCCGCCGAACCGAGACATAATCGACCCTGAAGCCCTCGGCTTCCAGGGCGGCAGAAGCTTCCGCCTCGATCTGTGAAATCGGGCTCTGACCGATTTTCAGCGCGGCCACTGAAGATCTCAGCGTCGCGTAGAGGATCGCAGCCTTTCTCCGTTCATCGGCGCTCAAGTAGGTATTTCTCGAGCTCATCGCAAGCCCATCAGCCTCTCTCACGGTCGGGACCCCGTGGATCGTCAGAGGAAGATTGAGATCCGCAACCATCTGGCGGATGACAGTCAATTGCTGATAGTCCTTTTCACCGAAGACGGCGATGTCCGCATTCACCATATTGAACAGCTTCAGGACAACGGTGGCGACTCCGCGAAAATGACCGGGACGAAAGGCACCGCAAAGTTCTTCTGAAAGACCTGGCACCTCCACTGAAGTCAGGGCACTCAGGCCGCGAGGGTAGACCTCATGGACTTCGGGAATAAAAAGGATATCGGCACCGGCCTGCGCCAGCGCAGCCCTGTCCGCCTCTGGCGTCCTTGGATAGCTGGCGTAATCTTCTCCTGGACCAAACTGCGTCGGATTGACAAACACCGTGGCTACCACCCGATCGGCCAGACGTCTCGCCTCCTTGACCAACTGGAGGTGCCCCTGATGCAGGTTACCCATGGTCGGGACCAACGCAATGCGCTCTCCCGCTGACCTGAAGGCTGCGATGTCCTGACGAAGCTCGGTGAGCCGTTGGATCTTCTTCATGCGATGAAGGTCAGCCGAAAGCGTGTTCAGCTTCGGGGAAATTTCGCGTCCTGACCGCCTCGACATAAAGGGCAAACGCATCGGGTATGGTGGCGGCGTCTTTCAGAAAGTCCCTGCAAAATTTCGGGCATTTCGGGGAAAGCCCCAACATGTCCGTCAGGACGAGGACCTGCCCATCGCAGCCAAGCCCCGCTCCGATTCCAATCGTCGGAATCGAGATCGATTGGGTGACCCTTTCAGCAAGACCCGCAGGTATACACTCCAAGATCAGGGCGGCGGCTCCGGCTTCTTCCAGATGTTTTGCATCTTCCACAAGGGCTTCGGCGCTTGCCGAGTCCCGAGCTTGCACCGTGTAGCCCCCAAGGCTTAGAACCGATTGCGGAAGAAGCCCAAGGTGGCCCGCCACCGGAACACCCTCGCGTGTCAGAGCCCGAACGACATCAAGCCTTGCCGCGCCACCTTCAAGCTTCACCATGTGGGCCTCTCCCTCACGAAGGAGCCTCGCGGCACTGGCGAGCGCATCCTGGGGAGTCGCATAGGTCATGAAGGGAAGGTCCACCATTCGAATCGCCCGACGACTCCCGCGCGCCACGGCCGCGGCATGGTAGACCATGTGATCCAGCGTAACAGGCAATGTGGTGCCATGCCCCTGAATGACCATGCCCAGCGAATCACCGACAAGAATGACATCGACGCCCGCATCATCCATGGCTTTAGCAAATGTGGCGTCGTAGGCCGTCAGGGCAACGATCGGTTTTCCGTCCCGCTTCATTTTCTTGAGATCGGGCACGACCAGCGCGCGACGATTAGGGGTCATGGGACCATTACCTCAATTCCGTTGTCAGGGCATTGCTCGGCCAGTTCACGGACACGCCCCACGCCCGGGACGACGAGATCTGGAAGAATTTCGGCCAGAGGGTGCAACACGAACTCTCGCACCGCAAGACCTGGATGAGGAACCAAGAGTCTTGGGTGCTGGATCACCTGGTCTCCATAGATCAAAAGATCGAGATCCAGGGTCCGAGGCCCCCAGCGCTCACCGAGACGCACCCGTCCCTCAAGAGACTCGATGGACTGAAGAAAATCCAGTAATGGCAGTGGCTCAAGACGCGTGTCAATGGCCATCACCGCATTGACATAGTCCGGCTGATCTTCTGGCCCCATCGGCCGGCTCTTGTAGAGATTGGAAAAAGCGACCTCTTGGATGTCTTCATGACCCGCAAGTGCCTCTCGGGCACGCCGAACTCGATCGGCAGGCGCATCCAGATTGCCGCCAAGACCGATGACGCAGAGCGTTGTCGCCCCCTCAGGGGGTAGGAGCATTGGTATTCGGCTTGCGGCGCGTGCGCCGCTTGCGGGTCCGGTTACGGGAAGAATGGCGATTGCCACTCCCGGTCCGGATCATGGATTTTTGCTCGGCTTCATCGGCCGACTGGAAACGGGTCCACCAGTCGGCTAACGCAGGGTCAGCCTCCCCGGTTTCGGACCGGAGCAAGAGAAAGTCATAGGCCGCCCTGAATTTGGGATGCGTGATGAGACGAAACGCTCTACCGCCCTGGGTCATTTCAAAACGGGGCTGCATTGCCCAGACTTCGCGAGCAGGCAGCGCGATGGATTTGGGAATGGCCACCCACTTGAGCTGGCGGCGAATCACCTCATCTCCGGCATCCTGGTAAGCCAGAATGGGGTTCTGTCCGCTTTCGATCAGCTTGCTGGCACGCAGGCGAACAGGCTCCCAAAGCAGAGCGGCAAACAAGAAGTAAGGCGTCACCGGCTTCTGTTCCGCAACCCGTTCGTCAGTCCGCTCAAGAGACTTCGCGAGGAAGGTCAGGGGGTGTCCTTCGGGGATGCGACCTAATGCCTTTTCGGTATCGGGAAACAAGGCGCCAAACAAGCCGAAATGCCTGAGTTGCTCGAAGGTCTGAACGCCATAACCCGAAAGCATCAGCTTGACGATTTCATCAAAGAGACGGGCCGGCGGGATCTCCTGCAACAGTGAGGCCAGTCGCGGGATGGGTTCGGCAGAATCCGGATGAATCGTGAAGCCCAGTTTGACGGCAAAGCGAACAGCTCGGAGCATTCTGACCGGATCTTCCCGATAGCGCTTTTCCGGGTTCCCGATCAGCCGCATCATTCCGGCACGGTGATCATCCATGCCGCCGACATAGTCAACGACAGAAAAATCCTTGATGTTGTAGTAGAGCGCATTGACCGAGAAGTCACGACGGAAGGCATCTTCCTCGATGCAACCAAAGACGTTATCCCGAAGGATTCGGCCATTGTGCATCACCCGCTCTGCGTGCTCGGCCTCTGCCTCCAAGGCTCGGAAGGTCGCAACTTCGATGATTTCCTGCCCGAAATGAACGTGGGCCAAACGAAAGCGCCGCCCGATCAGGCGACAATTCCTGAAAACCTGCCGGACCTCTTCTGGACTGGCGTCCGTCACCACATCGAAGTCTTTAGGCTCACGCCCCAGAAGCAGATCCCTGACACAGCCGCCGACAAGATAGGCCTGATAGCCTTCTTTTTTTAGGCGATAAAGGACCTTCAACGCATTTTCGCTGATGAGGGTCCTTGAAATATTGTGCTCGGACCGCGTATAGACCCGCGGAAGACCTTCACCTCCCAATACCGGCACCTCTTGCGAGGGCTTCGAGGGGGTCTGAGACGCATGGGATCCGAAGAGCCGTTTGATGATGCTGAGAATAGCCAGATTCTCTCGGTGATACGTTAAGAAAAAAGGTCAATCGCTCGATTCTAGCCTACAGGAATCGTGGCATGCAAAAGCCCCAGGGTGCCCCAGTGGGAGTTTTTATCGCTATTATGGCGCATTAACCATCCCAAGGATCACTACCATGCAGATTGAAAACCAGAAGGTCGTCTCCATTCACTATACCTTGACGAATGAGGCCGGCCAGGTTCTGGACAGCTCAGAAAATCAGGAACCCCTCGCTTACATTCACGGCCACGGCAACATCATTCCGGGTCTCGAGAATGCCCTGGCGGGTCTGAGCAAGGGCGAAAAGCTCAAGGTGACGGTCGCGCCTGCCGATGGCTATGGCGAAAGGGATGACAGCATGGTTCAGGCGGTCCCGCGCAGCGCATTTCAGGGCGTTGATGACATCACGCCCGGCATGCAGTTTCAGGCGCAATCCCCGGAAGGCATTCAGCTGGTCACCGTCGTTTCCGTTGAAGGCGATGAAGTCACGCTGGATGGCAATCACCCGATGGCCGGCATCACCCTGATCTTCGATGTTGAAATCACCGATGTTCGCGATGCCACCGCTGAAGAACTCGACCACGGCCATGTGCATGGTCCGGGCGGCCATCATCACTAAAAACTAAGCCGGGGCGACGGGCTCCGCGAGGTGAGCCCAAAGGTCATGCTCGTCCGCTTCTTCAATGATGACATCGACACGGTCACCCACCTTGAGGTGGGTGGCCCCATCGATGAAAACCTGGCCATCAATATCCGGCGCATCAAATCGGGTGCGGGCCACAGCCCCCTCTTCGACCACCTCATCGATGACGACCGTCTCCTTCTGGCCAACGCGCGATGCCAGACGGGACGCACTGATTTCCTCCTGAAACGCCATCAGCCGAGCCAACCGCTCTTCTTTAACGTCCTCAGGGACCGCCCCCGGTAACGCATTGGCCTTGGCTCCCTCGACCGGCGAATAGGCAAAGCAGCCCACTCGATCGAGCTGCGCCTGATCTAGAAAATCCAAAAGCTCTTCGAAATCCTCATCGGTTTCCCCTGGAAACCCGGCAATAAAGGTGCTTCGAATCGTGAGCTCCGGGCAAATCTCTCGCCATTTTCGGATCCTGGCAAGAATATTCGAGGTATCCCCGGGCCGCTTCATCGCTTTGAGAATGTGCTCACTGGCATGCTGGAAGGGAATATCGAGGTAAGGCAGGATCAAACCCTCTGCCATCAATGGAATCACCTCATCCACATGCGGGTAGGGGTAAACGTAATGCAGTCGGACCCAGGCATCCAGTCCACCCAGCGCCTGGGCAAGCTCATAGAATCGCGTCTTGACCGGCCGACCATTCCAGAAATCCGTGCGATAGCGTCGATCGACCCCATAGGCACTGGTGTCCTGCGAGACCACCAAAAGCTCCTTGACGCCGGCCGACACCAAACGCTCCGCCTCCTGGAGTACCTCCCCCACGGGACGACTGACGAGATCGCCTCGAAGCGATGGAATGATGCAAAAGGTGCAGCGGTGGTTGCAGCCTTCAGAAATCTTGAGATACGCGTAATGACGCGGCGTGAGCTTGATGCCTTCTGGGGGGACCAGATCGATGAAAGGATCATGTGCAGGCGGCAGATGCTCATGCACTGCCTCGACCACCGCTTCATAAGCATGGGCCCCCGTAATCTTGAGGACCTGAGGGTGACGCGCGCGAATTTCCTCTTCCCGGGCACCCAGACAGCCGGTCACGATGACCTTGCCATTTTCTCTCAAGGCCTCCCCAATGGCGTCCAGGGACTCCTCCACTGCCGCATCGATGAACCCACAGGTATTGACGACGACCAGATCTGCATCGCGATAAGTCGGCACCAAGTCATAGCCTTCAGATCTGAGCTTGGTCATGATCTGTTCGCTGTCGACCAGCGCTTTGGGACACCCCAGACTGATGAAACCGATACGGGATGATTGCGTCATGGCTAAAGACCAATAGGAAAACGTGACATTGTAGGGGATTCCCCGCGCTAAGGTGCCTCAGCGATAAAGATCGCACGGCGAGGGGCCGGTAATCCCTCAATGGTTTTACTCGGATCCAGAGGATCCATGAAATCGGGCAAGGAATTAAAGCGCATCCAGTCCGTCGATCGCTGCTCCTTTGGGGTCGTCAGCGTGACATCAACAAGATGGACGTTCTTAAATCCCATCCGAAGCAGCCAGGTCTTAAGCGACTGACAGCTGGGAATAAACCAGACATTTCGCATTTGTGCGTAGCGGTCCCGGGGCACGAGAACCTCCCCCTCCTCGCCCTCAATCACCAAAGTCTCAAGGACCAACTCGCCCCCCGAACGCAGGAGACCCCGTAACTCCAGAAGATGGTCCAAGGGTGACCGGCGATGATAGAGAATCCCCATCGAAAAGACCGTATCAAAAACGCCGAGCCCCAGGGGCAGATCGTCTATTCCGACGGGAAGAACATCGACGGGTTCGCTCGGCAGAAAATGGCGAAGCACCTGAAACTGGATCACGCTGAGCAAGGTCGGATCAATGCCGATGACCCGGGATGCACCCGCACCCCGCATCCGCCAGCAGTGATATCCGCTGCCACAACCCACATCCAGCACCGTGCGGCCATGCAGCGGGGCGATCGCATGGGCCAACCGATCCCATTTCAAGTCCGAACGCCACTCGGTGTCGATCTGAATACCGAAAAGATCGAAAGGCCCCTTTCGCCAGGGATGGAGTTCACGCAACTGAGCCTCCATCGCGGACACCTCCTCCGGATCGATGTTTCCCCGAAGCGTGACGACCGAATGATTGAAGTCGTACTCGATCTCCGGCACCAAAGGCAGAGCACTCAGAATGGCTTGCCAACGCAGCCAGTCCCCATGGCGCTCATTCGAAAACGCTGCAGGAATCTGTTCTCGCAGAAGATCGCCCCAACCCTTGAATCGCGGGGCATCAAGCCAGCGCAGTAAGGATGCGTAATCCGCACCCGCCTGATTTTGCCCTGACACGTTTAAATCTCCTCCGAAAGCTGGCATCTGACCTCCCCTGCGCCCCAAGAAACCCTACTCTGCGTGATAGAATTTCGCCCTCTGCGGCCTCACCGGCCTGATAACCCCGTCGCTATTTTCCCATTCATTGATCCCGTTGCCACGGAGCCATGCCATGAATACCCCCGACATTGACGCCGTTAAAGCCTATCTGATGGACCTTCAGGATCGAATCTGTCAGGGCTTACAGGCTGAAGAACCGGTTGCGCGCTTTGAAGAGGATCAGTGGAGCTACGCCAGCGGGGTGGGCGGTGGCCGCACCCGAGTGATTCGCGGTGGCCAGGTTCTGGAGCAAGGGGGCGTCAACTTCTCCCACGTCATCGGCCAGACCTTACCGGCTTCAGCCACGGCGCACCGTCAGGATCTTGCTGGAAGAAGCTTTCAGGCCGTTGGCGTATCGCTGGTCATTCACCCGCAAAACCCCTACGTTCCGACTTCACATGCCAACGTGCGATTCTTTATGGCGGAAAAGGCAGGGGAGCCCCCCGTCTGGTGGTTTGGCGGTGGTTTCGATCTCACGCCCTACTACCCCTTCGAGGAGGACGCGGTGGCCTGGCACCGTTCCGCCCGGGAGGCCTGCCTTCCCTTCGGCGAGGAGATCTATCCGAAGTACAAACGGTGGTGCGATGAGTACTTTTTCCTCAAACACCGAAACGAGACCCGCGGGGTTGGCGGACTTTTCTTTGACGATCTCAACGAATGGGGCTTCGACAAGAGCTTTGAATTCCTTCGCAGTGTCGGAGACCACTACCTCAAGGCCTATCTGCCGATTGTGAAGGCCCGCAAGAACCATCCCTTTGGGGAGCGGGAACGTGAATTCCAGCTCTATCGCCGAGGCCGCTATGTTGAATTCAATTTGGTCTTTGACCGGGGAACACTTTTCGGACTGCAGTCAGGCGGACGGACCGAGTCCATTTTGATGTCGTTGCCACCGGTCGCGCACTGGCGCTACAACTGGCAGCCGGAACCCGGAAGCCCCGAGGAAGTCCTCTACAAGGACTTCCTCCACGCAAGGGATTGGCTATAAGCCTTCCTTCTTGGCGCCCTCAGGATCCGAGAGGGCACTCGCATTCCTCTCGGCCAGGTTGCCGATGAGCTGGTCAATGGTCTCGCCCTGCTCAATCTGGTCGTTGAAGGAGGTTCGATAGTTCTGAAGGAGACTCACGCCTTCGATCAGAATGTCATAGACCTTCCACTCGGCCCCATCCTGAATCATCCGGTAATTGACTGCGACGGGCTTCCCGCCGCTCTGAAGGATCTCCGTCTTGACCATGACTTTCTTGTCATTGCCATCCCCTTCCAGAGGCAGATAGTTGATCTTCCAGTCCGAATATTCGGTAAAGGCCGTGGTATAGGTCCGAACCAGCAACAGGCGGAACTCCTTTTTGAAGCGATCGCGCTGGTCCTGAGTTGCGGTCTTGAAGTTCTTGCCCAAAACGAGCATGGAAACCCGATCAAAGTCGACATGCGGATTGATGATCTGGTCAACCAGCGTTGTCGCCTTTGCAAAGTTGCCTTTGTATTCAGGCTTCTGGAGTGAAACCTGAAGCTGATTGGCGGTCTGCTGGATGACCTGTTGCGGCGCATCAAGGGGATCAGCTGCGTTGACCCCACCAGCGAAGGCAAGGAAAAAGGACACACTCAGGAACCAGTGGACTGAGCGGGGGAACGACATCATCGATTTCATGAAGGATTCACTCCAGACAGGGTGTATCTTCCTATAATAACCTTCTCGCCCCGAATAAACTATGCGCCATCCTTGCCGGTAACTGACATGCACGAATTCACGCCCAAACGCACGCGTCCCCGAAGAATGCGTCGTGATGATTTTTCGCGGCGATTGATGCGGGAGACCCATCTGACGCCTGCCGACTTCATCTACCCGCTTTTTGTTCTGGAAGGCCAAGGGCGAAGGGAAGCCGTCGCCTCGATGCCCGGGGTCGATCGAATGAGCATCGACCTGGTCGTTGAAACCTGCCACACCGCGCAAGAGCTCGGGATTCCCGCCGTGGCACTGTTTCCGGTGACCCCCGCCGAGCACAAGAGCCTGGATGCCCGGGAGGCCTTCAACCCCCAAGGTCTGGCGCAAAGAGCGATCCGGGCCATCAAAGCGGAGCTTCCGGGGCTCGGTGTGATTTCGGATGTTGCACTCGACCCTTTTACAACCCATGGCCAAGACGGGCTGATCGACAATAACGGTTACGTCATGAACGATGAGACCGTTGCAGTTCTGGTTCGCCAGGCCCTCAGTCATGCGGAAGCTGGGGCCGACATTGTGGCCCCATCGGACATGATGGATGGCCGAATCGGGGCGATTCGTGACGCACTCGAAGACGGCGGCCATATCAACACCCGCATCCTTGCCTATGCTGCCAAATATGCTTCAGCGTTCTATGGGCCTTTCCGCGATGCCGTAGGGTCCGCCACCAATCTTGGCGCTGCCGACAAATACAGTTACCAGATGGATCCCGCCAATGGCCGTGAAGCCCTCCTTGAGGCTTCTCTGGATATCGAGGAAGGCGCGGACATGATCATGGTCAAGCCCGGACTTCCCTATCTGGATGTCATCCGACTCCTCAAGGATCAATTCGGTGTTCCGACCTTTGCCTACCAGGTCAGCGGCGAATACGCGATGCTCAAGGCGGCGGCTCTTGCCGGATGGTTGGATGAACGCAAGACCGTACTGGAGTCTCTTCTGGCCATGAAGCGTGCGGGTGCCGATGCCATTTTGACGTATGCAGCGCTTGACGCTGCCCGTTGGCTCAAAGACAGCTGAGCGATTGAAGTGATGGATCGCTACGCAGTTTTTGGCCACCCGATCGGCCATAGTCGGTCGCCCGACATCCATGCCCGTTTTGCAGCACAAACCCGGCAAGCCATGGAATATCGGGCCATCGATGTTCCCGCCGAACAATTTGAAAACACGTTGAAAGCCTTCATTGATGAGGGAGGCCGTGGCCTCAACTGCACGGTCCCCCTGAAGGAAATCGCGTTTCGAGCGACCCACATCCTGACCGATCGGGCCCGGCGCAGCGGCGCCGTCAACACCCTCAAGATCCTAGAAAATGGCCAACTCTGGGGTGACAACACGGATGGCGTCGGGCTTTACAGGGACCTCACCCGCAACCTAGAACTGAAGCTAAAGGGCAAACGCATTTTGATTCTGGGCGCCGGAGGAGCAACACGAGGGATCGTCGAACCCCTGCTTTTGGAGCACCCAGACAGCCTCTGCATTGCCAATCGAACAGTTGAGCGGGCTGAAAAGATCGCGGACGATTTCAGCGCCTTGGGGGATCTTCGCGCGGTAGGGTTTGATGAGCTGGCGGGAAGCTCGTTCGATCTGATTCTGAATGGGACCTCCGCCAGCCTGAGTGGCGCGCTGCCTCCTTTGCCTGGGGGCCTGCTTGCCGAAGGGGGCAGCTGCTATGACCTTGCATATGGAAAGGAGCCGACCCCCTTTGTCCTTTGGGGGCGGGAACAGCACGCAATCATCAGCGCCGATGGCATCGGCATGCTAGTGGAACAAGCCGCAGAGGCCTTTCTGATCTGGCGAGGTATTTTTCCCGAAACCGTTCCGGTGATCGAAGACTTGGCCCAGGGGGCCCGAATTCGCTAGAACGATGCCTGATGCTGATTTTTGAGACGAACGTAGCCGTCCTTGGAGTAGCTGAGATAGGCGATCTCCTCGTCTTTGAGCGGGCGGGAAGGTCGCGCAGGACTTCCGACATAGAGGTAGCCACTCTCCAGCCGCTTTCCGGGGGGAACCAAAGCGCCGGCACCCACCATGACCTGATCTTCAATGATCGCGCCGTCCATAACGATCGCGCCAATGCCAATCAGGCAGAGATCTCCGATCGTGCATCCATGGAGCACCGCCTTGTGGCCCACCGTGACCCCTTTGCCGACCTTGAGCGGGTAACCTTCGGGATTTGATGCGCTGCGATGGGTGACGTGAAGTACCGCTCCGTCCTGAATGTTGGTTTCTTCACCGATGGTGATCGAATTGACATCCCCCCGAATGACAACGCCAGGCCAGATCGAGACATTCGAAGCCAAGCAGACATCACCGATCACCACGGCACTCGGGTCTACGAAGACGCCCTCTTCCGTCCGGGGCAAAACCCCATTAAAGGCCCGAAGCGCCATCAATGGTCTCCGCGCGCGGCTTTTTCGGCGATCCCGGAAAGTCCGAATCGGCGCTCGAGCTCGGCGAGCACTTGCTCACTGGAGAGCCCTTGGTGAGCCAGCAGCACCATGCTGTGGAACCACAGATCCGCGACCTCATAGATGATTTTGTCCGGATCCCCATCCTTGGCGGCCATGACGGTTTCCGTGGCCTCTTCCCCAATTTTCTTGAGAATGGCATCGAGGCCCTTGGCATAGAGCTTTGCCACGTAGGACGCATCCGGACTTTCTGCCTTGCGGGCCTCGAGAACCTTACCCAGTTCGGTCAGGACATCCATCAGCTGGCTCCATAAATCGATTGCGGATCCTTGATGACAGGATCAGTCACTTCCCAACGGCCGTTGCGGAGCGTCCTGAAGAAGCAGTGATGACGGCCGGTGTGGCAGGCCATTCCACCCACCTGTTCGACTTCCAGAAGAATCACATCTTCATCACAGTCGAGCCGAATCTCGATCACCCGCTGGCGATGCCCCGACTCTTCGCCTTTGCGCCAGAGTTTTTTCCGGGATCTCGACCAGTAAACAGCCTGCCCTTCCTCAACCGTCAGGCGGAGCGCTTCTTCGTTCATCCAGGCCACCATGAGGATGACACCGGTTCCGGTCTCCTGTGCGATCGCCGGAATTAATCCGTCTCCATTCCAGCGGACCTCCTCTAGCCAGTGGCTCACAAGCGCACCTCGATCCCTCGCGATCTGAGGTGGTCCTTCGCCTCGCGGACCGAATATTCGGCAAAATGAAAGATGCTGGCAGCCAAAACGGCATCGGCCTTGCCCTGGATAATCCCATCGGCCAAATGATCCAGGTTACCCACGCCACCGGATGCGATCACGGGAACGTGGACCGCCTCACTGACTGCGCGCGTCAAGGCCAAATCAAACCCAACTTTGGTGCCATCGCGATCCATGCTGGTCAAAAGAATCTCCCCGGCACCAAACTCGACCATCTTGCGCGCCCATTCGACGGCATCAATGCCGGTCGGTTTTCGGCCTCCGTGGGTGAAGATCTCCCAGCGGTCGGGATCGCTGGCAACCCGCTTGGCATCAATGGCCACAACGATGCATTGAGAGCCGAACCGTTCAGCGGCTTCCCGGACAAACTCGGGACGATGGACCGCGGCACTGTTGATGCTGACCTTGTCGGCCCCTGCATTCAGCATACGGCGGATATCCTCAAGCGTTCGTATTCCTCCACCCACGGTCAGTGGAATAAAGATTTCTCCCGCCACCTGCTCGACCACATGAACCATCGTTTCGCGATCATCTGAGCTTGCCGTGATATCCAGAAAGGTGAGTTCATCCGCACCCTCAAGATCATAGCGTCGGGCAATCTCCACAGGATCACCGGCATCCTTGATTTCAAGAAATTTAACGCCTTTGACGACGCGCCCGTTATCCACGTCAAGACAGGGAATGATGCGCTTGGCCAGCATGTCAGTATTGCTCGGCAATCACGCGGGCTTCGGCAAAGTTAAGGGTCCCCTCATAGATGGCACGACCGGTAATGGCACCCGAAACCCCATCGCCCACCACAGCGCCCAGCGCATGAATATCATCAATGGTGTGAATTCCACCCGAGGCGATCACCGGAATCCGGATCGCCCGCGCCAGACGCGCCGTCGCCTCGACATTGACGCCCTGAAGCATGCCATCGCGACTGATGTCGGTGTAGATGATGGCTTCAACGCCATCGTCTTCAAACTTTTGCGCGAGGTCAATGACGTCATGATTGGAAAGCTTGGACCAGCCATCAATGGCCACCTTGCCGTCTTTTGCATCGAGACCCACGATGATGTGATTCGGAAACTCGGCAGCCACCTCACGCACAAAGTGAGGTGCGCTTACGGCTTTGGTCCCGATGATCACGTAATCGACCCCAGCATCCAAATAGGCCTGAATGGTGTCTTCATCACGAATACCCCCGCCGACCTGAATCTGCACGTCCGGGTAGGCCTGACGAATCGAACGAATGACTTCACCGTTGCGGGGCTTGCCCGCAAAGGCGCCATCCAGATCCACCAAGTGCAGACGTTTCGTCCCTTCTTTGACCCACTGCCCGGCGACTGCCACGGGGTCTTCAGAGAAAACGGTATCGTCTTCCATTCGGCCCTGACGAAGACGGACACACTTGCCATCTTTGAGGTCGATAGCAGGTATCAGAAGCATAGGATTTTCCTCAACTACAGATAAGGGATGGACATCATCGCCTAGGACTCAGGAGCCCAGGACAGAAAGTTTTGAAGCAGACGCAGGCCCGCTCCCTGACTTTTTTCAGGGTGAAACTGAACCGCCGCCACCCGACCGTGAATGATGGCGGATGCAAAGGGATTCGGGTAATCCGTGGTTGCACCCACATCCGCCAGGGAATCGGGCCGGGCATAGAAACTGTGCACGAAGTAAAACCAACTCCCATCCGGGATGCCTTCAAACAAGGCATGAGGGCGCGCCGGGCTCACGCGATTCCAGCCCATATGCGGAATCTTCAGTGTTTCACCTTGCGCATCGGCCAAGCCAGGAGCAAACCGAACGACCTGCCCTGGAATCAGTCCGATCGCATCGGTTCCGCCATTCTCTTCGCTTCGGGAGAGGAGGGCCTGCATGCCAAGACAGATCCCCAGGAGCGGCCTTGAGGCGGCTGCCGCCTCAATCACCCGGACCAGATCTTTGGATTTAAGTGCCGCCATGCAGTCCCGCATGGCGCCAACGCCTGGGAACACCACCCGGTCAGCAGCCAAAATCGTGGCCGCATCCTGCGTGACCTTCACTTCGACCGAAGGATCCGCATGCTGCAGGGCCTTCGCAATGGAATGGAGGTTTCCCATTCCGTAGTCAATGACGGCGACGGAGCTCATGGCACTTGAGAAAAAGAGAGTCGTTCGACTTTAAAGCGAACCTTTGGTGGACGGAATGGCACCCTGCATCCGGGGATCTGGCGTCACCGCCATGCGCAGGGCGCGTCCCAGAGCCTTGAAGATGGTTTCTGCCACATGATGGGTGTTCTGGCCTTTGAGGTTATCAATATGGAGCGTGACTTTTGCGTGGTTGGCAAAACCCCGGAAAAACTCCCCAAAGAGATCGACATCAAATCCCCCCACCTGTGCCCGAGGCCATACTACCTCGCAGAACAAGCCTGAACGCCCGGAAAAGTCCACCACCACGCGGCTGAGCGCCTCATCCAAGGGAACGTAACTGTGGCCATAGCGGGTAATTCCACGTTTGTCACCGACGGCCCGTTCAAAGGCCATGCCCAGCGTGATTCCGACATCTTCGACGGTGTGATGGTCATCAATGTGCACGTCGCCCTTGGCCTCGATCTCAAGATCAATGAGGCCATGCCGGGCGATCTGATCCAGCATGTGGTCAAGAAAGGGAACACCCGTTTCAAGCGCCGAGCGGCCGGTGCCATCAAGGTTGATGGAGACCCGAATCTGGGTTTCTGAGGTATTGCGGACGATTTCTGCGGTACGGGGTGACATGATGATTCAGCCAGTAATTCGAGCCCATGATACCGCATCTCGAGGCGGCACAACGGTTTCCTGAGCAGAGTTTCTCCGAAGCATCTGGCCCAAACCCCCAGTGATAAAATCAACGTTTTCTTTCTCAAGCTAAAAAACGATGAAAAGCTACCGCAAGGAACTCTGGTTTGAGACCCCCGAACGCGTGGGATTCATCAATATCACCGATGACGTCGAGAGCTGCCTGATGGAGAGCGGCATCCGTGAAGGACTCTGCCTCGTCAACGCCATGCACATCACCGCATCCGTCTTCATCAATGATGACGAACGGGGACTGCATCAGGATTTCCGGGGCTGGCTTGAGGAACTTGCCCCCCACGCACCGCTCAGTCGGTACCGGCACAATCAAACCGGCGAGGACAACGGCGACGCCCACCTCAAAAGGCAAGTGATGGGCCGTGAAGTCGTCGTGGCCATCACCCAGGGCCGACTCGACTTTGGGCCTTGGGAGCAGATTTTCTATGGCGAATTCGACGGACGTCGCCGAAAAAGAGTTCTGGTCAAGCTGATCGGGGAATAAGCCTTCAGCGCTCGTGATCTTTCTCAGGGGGCTTCGAACCTGAGGGACGAGCCGTCCGCAGCAAAATGAGGGCATTTCCGACCACGAGAATGACCACGAGGATGAGGAAAATCCAGAAGAGCGTCAATTTGGCATTTCCAGGGTCAATCGATTTCGGGAGCTTGGATCGGCGCCGGCTTCACAGTCAGCGCAAGCCCAGTTAGCATACCGCACCCGGACAATCGGAAAACCACTCGATTCGTCGATGCATAACGGTTGAAAACGCACGGAAAAACCGACTCAATGAGCTCATCAACCCCTTGGCGCATTGGCGGCTGGCTCAACCTGATCCAGACCACCTTCGTCGGACTCCTCCGGGTCCTTTCGGTCCCGATCGTCCTCGGCCTCAGTGTGGCCTCGGGGTATACGACCTATTACGGCCTCAGTTATTTTATCACCCCCTGGATCGCTCTGACGGTCACCATCGCCGTCCAGTCGATCGTGGTGATCTGCTCACTGGAAATCGCGGCTATGCATTTCCGGGCCAACCCCGGGCGATTCATCAGTATTCTCCTGTCCCTGGTGGTAGCACTGACGGTCTCCATCACTTTCTCGTACTTCAAGTTCTACGAATTTTCTGAGCGGGAATCGATCCTTCTGGACCGTGGCGCGCGGCTTGAAAAGGATATCGGTCAGTATCTTGAGGGGGTGGTCGCCCTCAAGTCAGGGCTTGCCTCTGAACATCGAAAGCGAATTGAAACAGCGTCCCGGGAAACCAAGCAGGCTTTCTTGAGTGCCGCCCCCGGAATGGCGGGACAGAAGGTCGGAAAGGGAAAGACCTGGAGCTATTTCAATGAAATCCTTGGCAGCGAACAGGGCCGCTTGAAGGCGCTGGAAAGCCAACTGCAACCGCTCGACCATGCCGTTATCGACACCCGAACCAGTCTTTTGAAGTTTTCAAGCGCGACCCAAGACAATGCCGCGTATCTTGGACTGGTCGAAAATTTCCAAAAACTGGTCGTCGAAGCCGACCA
The DNA here is from genome assembly GCA_044350805.1 of Methylococcaceae bacterium. Classification (GTDB taxonomy): domain Bacteria; phylum Pseudomonadota; class Gammaproteobacteria; order Methylococcales; family Methylococcaceae; genus UBA6136. The sequence continues at coordinate 119,988 of JBILGU010000004.1, read as the reverse complement.
GATTGCGTCAAGCCATGGCCGAAGCCCCGTGCCAGCGCCCCGGATTGCGCCCTTCCGGGAATTTTCCCGGCAGATGACGCCAAGCTTTGACATGTGGAAGAACATCTCCTGGTTTGCGTTTGCCTGCGCTGCCATGGTCGATTTCTTCACGCTGATCCTCTCTTACCGTCTGGAAACCACAGCACCCGGACCCTTGAGCCCGCACGAAAAGAATCTGGCCTTCGAGGGGCTTCGCCAATTCAGCCAGTTTCGGGTCAATGAAAATAATGAGCTGGAATTCAGCCTGGAGCGAACCGAACTCGAACGCGCCAGACGGGTCTCTGAGTGGCACCGGATGTTTACCGTGGCGTTCCTTCTGAATCGTGGCTATCTGCGCAAGAAAAGCCGCCGGGTCGTGGAATTCGCACCCAACCTGTATCCGATCATCGCGGAACGACTGAGACACATCGGCCCAGCCCAGCCTGGCGAAGGCGCAACCCGAGATGGCCTTGCTGAGGCCATGAGACAGAAGTTCCATGTCTGATTACCCACTCGGCGATGAGGAAAGCCGCTGGATTGCTGGCTTCGAAGGCGACCGCCGGGTCGTTCTCTCGCAATGGGGCCCCTGGAAACGACTTTTCGCTCGCCCGAGAGACTACACCCGAAAGTTTCACCATCGCGTCATTGATCTTCGCATCGAGGACTGGACACTGAGACTCACGCCTCCGGCGCTCGGGCAGTTATGTACTTTTTCGGCCACACTGGACATCCGTTTTCAGCCCACCCTTCCATTTGCCCGCCAGCATCTCGACCATCTGGATCACCTCGGTAACCACATTCGAAGCCTCTTTCACCCCGTGATTCGGGATGCTGCCGAAGAGGCGCTCAGGGACCTTGAATCCGGTGCCTGGCTCGAATTGGGGCATGGCCGTCTTGAGCGCGACATCGAGGATCTGGTGCAAGAGCTGCTGGCGCTTCGAGACGTGCAAAGTCGTTGCCGATGCCGGATCGATGCCACTTTTACCGAAGTCGACCCAGATCAGCTCAATGCCGATATCGCTTCGACTGATCCCGCCCGAAACCTGGTCGCCCTGCAACTCATGAAGCGTCAACGCGAATCCCAGGAGCGGCTGGCTCGCGAGCGACACCACCATTACCTCATGGAGCAAAAGCTTCGACTGGAACAACAGTCCGAAGTCCTGGAGCTGATGCGACGTGAGACGGACATGATCAAGGCTCAGGAGTCAGAGCTTACGCTGAAGGCCCGGGAACAACTCCTCGCCGAAGAATCCCGGCAACGGGAAAGGATCGAAAGCGATGTCCGGCTCATGCGCGAACGCATTCGCCTTGAAAGTGAGGTGAAAGATCTGGAGCTTCAAGCCAGCCTTGAGGAAAAACACCAGCGCGAAACCAGCTTTCCTGACGTCCATGGCCATCTGCAACGAGAGATCGAACTTCTCGCCATGGAAAGGCAGCGGCTAGCCCTTGAGGACGAAATTCAAAAGACCAAGCAGACACGCGCCCAAGGCTGGTTCAGCAATGTGCGAAACAGCCTGACCGGAAAAACTGACGAGTCGCAGAACAGATGATTCGACGCCGCAACCTGCACGGGCTTGTGCTGACCTTCAGCTTCATGGCCCCGTTGGCATGGGCCAACCCATGGTCAGAGGTCGATATCCCCGCCAGTGGACCCGCCCGCGCCATTGGCGAGGCCAGCGCAGGCTGTGTGAGGGGCGCGCGGATGCTCCCCCCTGAAGGTGCAGGCTATGTCGTGATGCATTTGGAGCGTAACCGCTATTGGGGCCATCCCACGTTGATTGAGGCCATTCGCTCGCTCGGGCATGATATTGCGCACGGCTTGGGACTCATGCATGTCGGCGATCTTGGGATGAGCCGGGGCGGCCCCATGCCGTTTGGTCATCGCAGCCATCAGACCGGACTCGATGCCGATGTCTGGTTTGATCTCAGCCCGACACTCCACTTCAAGGCCAACAGCGACCGTTCTAACGTCAAGGCCTTCAGCGTGCTCAATTCCATGACCAATGGGCTCGACTATGCCCTCTGGAATGAAAGCCACGCACACATGCTGAAATTAGCCGCCAATCGCCCGGAAGTGGACCGAATCTTCGTCAATGCACGAATCAAGGATGAACTGTGCCGGAGTACCACGGGAGACCGCGGATGGCTCAGGAAGATCAGGCCTTGGTACTATCACGAGGACCACTTTCACATGCGGCTGACCTGTCCACCGGACAGTCCCTCCTGTGTCCGCCAAGAACCCATCCCACCAGGGGATGGTTGTGACGCCTTGGATTGGTGGCTTTCAAAACCTGCAGAGCCGACCCCGGATCGCAAGACGCCCTCAGCCCCAAAGCCTGCCCTCCCCTCGGAGTGCCGCTCGGTTCTTGCGGACTAGTCTTCGCTGTCTTCCGGCAGAACCACCAGCTTCAACAATTCCACGCGTCGACTATCCGCGCGGATGACGGTGAAGCGATAGCGCCCGAGGTCCAATTTCTCGCCTCGTTTCGGCACATGCCCCAACTCGTGCACGATCAAGCCCCCGATCGTGTCAAATTCATCGTCTGTCAGCTCAGCTTCAAAGTACTCGTTGAAGTCATCGATCGGCGTTAAGGCCTTGAGAGTGAACTCGGTCTCGGTTTTTCGGAAGATGAACTCTTCCTCGCCGAAATCGTATTCGTCCTCGATGTCACCGACAATCTGCTCAAGGACATCCTCAATCGTAACCAACCCGGCAGCCGCGCCATACTCATCCACCACAATGGCCATGTGACTTCGGGTCGCACGAAATTCCATCAGGAGAACATTGAGGCGTTTTGAATCGGGAACGAAGAGCGCAGGACGCATGACTTCGCGGACCAGGCGATTGCGGTTACGCACGCTGTGAAGGAGAAGATCCTTGACCAGAAGAATTCCGACCACCTCCGTCCGATCCTCACCAATCACGGGATAGCGAGAATGCGCCGTTTCAGCGACCAGGGGAAAGATGGCCTCGATCTCGGCATCCTGCGGCACGACCACCATCTGGGATCGCGGAATGCTGATGTCCCGAACCCGGAGTTCTGAAACCTGAAGGACGCCCTCGATCATGGAGAGTGCTTCTTGCTCGATCAGATTGCGCTTTTGCGCGGTCCTTAGAAGCTCCAGGAGATCATCCCGGTCCTCAGGTTCACCTGAGACAAAATGTGTCAGACGTTCGAGCCAATTTCGATGCTCGCCGCCGGATTCCTCGCTCATGCAGGGGGGTCCTCGTATTCGTAGGGATTGGCAAAGCCCAGGCGGGCCATAATCTCGACTTCAAGGGCTTCCATGCGTTCTGCATCCTGGGTCTCCAGATGATCGTAACCCTGAAGATGCAATACGCCATGGACCACCATATGTGCCCAGTGCGCTTCGGCGACCTTGCCTTGTTCATGGGCTTCTCTTTCGACGACCGGGGCACAAATCACCAGATCCCCCAGAAGATCGCAGGGCACTCCCTCTGGGACTTCACAGGGAAAGCTCAAGACGTTGGTCGGTCCTTTCTTTTGCCGATACGTCTCATTCAGTTCTGCGCTTTCCTCAAGACCCACGATCCGTAACGAAAGCTCGGCATCCACCCGCTCGCAGGCCGCGTTGGCCCAGCGTTCAAAGGAGGGGAATTCCGGAACCCTCTCTTTACAGACCACGTCGAGATCAACGTGCATATTCATCCCGGGGATTTCGAAGATCATAGGCTTCATATGCGGCCACAATCCGCTGAACCAAGGGGTGGCGGACCACATCGTGTGAGCCAAAAAAAGTAAAGCTGATGCCCTCCACTTCCCGCAAGACATCCAGCACATGGCGAAGGCCAGATTCCTTGTTGCGCGGGAGATCGATCTGGGTGATATCGCCGGTCACGACCGCTTTAGAGCCAAATCCAACGCGGGTCAGGAACATCTTGATCTGTTCCACTGTCGTGTTTTGAGCTTCATCCAGAATGATGAAGGAATCATTGAGGGTTCGACCCCGCATGAACGCCAGCGGCGCAACTTCAATCACATTTCGCTCGATCAGTTTGGCCACTCGCTCAAAGCCCAGCATCTCATACAGGGCGTCGTAGAGGGGGCGAAGGTAAGGATCGACTTTCTGCGTCATGTCACCCGGCAGGAACCCCAGCTTTTCTCCTGCCTCGACCGCGGGACGCGCGAGAATCAGACGGCGGACTTCCTCGCGTTCCAGCGCCGCAACAGCACACGCCACCGCAAGGTAGGTCTTTCCGGTTCCGGCAGGCCCAATCCCGAAATTGATGTCGTTTTGGCTGATGCACTGGAGATAGTGCTGCTGATTGAGACCCCGAGGCCGAATCACGCCGCGCCGGGTCTTGAGGACTGGCGCACCGGATGTGGGCTCTCCAGCCAGCAACGATTCGATATTGGCGTCCTGAAGGGAGAGATGAACACGCTCCGGCGTAATGACTTCCTCGGCACTCGCCACAAACAGGCTCTCGATCACGCCCTGTGCCGCAGCAATTGCCCGCTCGTCACCCAAAAGCGTAAATTCTGCGCCGCGATTGGCGATCTCGACCCCCAGGCGCCTCTCAATTTGCCGCAGGTGCTCATCGAACTGGCCACACAAGCTGGCCAGTCTCTCGTTGTCATCCGGCGAGAGCCTGAGATGACGGGTGGCGTGACTAGTACTCAAGGACGCACTTCATGGGAAAACTCCCCGGTGGCGGCCATTGATGACGCGGGAATCCAGCGACCTCTGAGTGAGTTCGGCATGGCATCGGTGATCAGAACGTCAACGAGCTGACCAATCATGCGAGGATCCCCAGGGAAGTTCACGACCCGGTTGTTCTCGGTCCGCCCTGAAAGCTCTCGACCATCTTTTTTCGAGGTGCCCTCAACGAGGACCGTCTGCACCGAATTCACCATGGATCGAGAGAGGTCTGCGGACATCTCGTTAATCCGGTTCTGAAGGCGCTGTAATCGGCGCTTTTTCTCTTCAGCACTGACATCATCGGATAAATCGGCTGCAGGTGTTCCCGGCCTTGGGCTGTAGATAAAACTATAGGAATGGTCGAATCCCAAGGTCTCGATCAGGTCCATGGTGTCCTCAAAATCAGCATCCGTCTCACCTGGATAACCCACGATGAAGTCGGAGGAGAGGGAAAGGTCGGGACGAATCGTCCTGAGGCGCCGAATCTTCTCGATATATTCCTCGCGGGTGTGACCCCGTTTCATCTGGGCCAGGATGCGATTGCTTCCGCTCTGAACCGGGAGGTGGAGATGCCCAACAAGCTTGGGGAGCTCACCATAGGCCGCAATCAGACTGTCGGAGAATTCGACCGGATGGGAGGTGGTGTAGCGAATCCGATCAATGCCTTCGATGGCGGAGACATAGTGAAGCAGTAACGCAAAATCTGCGATCTCTCCATCCTCCATTTGCCCGCGATAGGCGTTGACGTTCTGCCCGAGAAGGATGATTTCGCGAACGCCCTGATCGGCCAGACTGACGAGCTCGGCAATCACGTCATCGAGCGGACGACTGATCTCCTCACCCCGGGTGTAGGGCACCACGCAGAAGGTACAGTACTTGCTGCACCCTTCCATAATCGAAACGAAGGCTTTGGGGCCCTCGGCCCGGGGTTCTGGCAGGGCATCAAATTTTTCGATTTCGGGAAACGAGACGTCGATGGCAGGCGTCTTTTCGTTGCGGACCTGATCCAGCAACTGTGGCAGGCGATGCAACGTCTGCGGACCAAAGACCAAATCAACGTAAGGTGCGCGTTTTTGGAGAAACTCGCCCTCCTGACTGGCAACGCAGCCACCGACCCCAATGACCACGTCGGGTCTCGCCTGCTTGAGGGGCTTCCAGCGACCCAATTCGGAAAACACCTTCTCCTGTGCTTTTTCGCGCACAGAACAGGTGTTCATGAGAAGCACGTCGGCCTCTTCTGGGTTTTCCGTCAATTCGAAGCCATGCGATGCCTCGAGCACGTCCCGCATCTTCGCGGAGTCATACTCGTTCATCTGGCATCCGAGGGTTTCGATATAGAGCTTTTGAGCCATCCGGGAGCAATCTTGAAAACGGCCGGAGATTCTAGCAAATTGGGCTAAAAGAAGGATGACAATCGCGCTTTGGTCTTAAATCTTCTACGATTCGCTTCTTTATTCAACTGATCAGGGGGATTACGATGGCCTGGTTTAAACGGCTCTTTGGCTTTGCCGGCGCCTCCGATGACTCGGAGATTCTGGATCGTTACCGCGCCGCCAGAGCCTTGGGCCGGGACCTTCAGGTCCGGATGATTAAGGAACTTCCAAAGCCCGCGCTCCCCGAATGCGCCAAAAAGCTCGGTCTGGTGAAATCAGGCACCCTGATCATCAACCAAGATGACGAAATTGCCATTGCGTATGATTACTGCCTGCATCATTTCAGACGCGCTGGCAAAAACCTGATCGAGCGAACCCTCGAAACCTCCACTGATGCCCAGGAAAGCGCCTGGCTGAAAGCACTGACCGAGGCCCGCTTTTCGGTTTTCATGGTCGAAGCCATCAGCCCCCACCGGGGTGCTCGCCTCGTTGACCTCATCCACGGGGAGCCCCTTGAGCTCATTGATCTCGGCTTGGCATCCACCGGAGAGCCCGGGCTTATCCTTCTGGGGCGCATTGTGACGTTTGATGACGTTCACCTCTCCAGCGGCACCCTGATTCCGATGCCCCCCGGCGTGTTTGAGAGCCAAATTCGTCCCGTCTTCGAAAAATTTGAACGGGCCCAGCCCGATCGAGCAGTCCCTCTGTCTTCAAGCCAGGCCGCCGCCCTTGAAGCTCAGGCAACCCGGATCGCCCTCCATGAAGCGGGCGAGGACAACAGCTTCTTCTCGGATATCGAATCCTGAATATGCGAATTTACCTCGATACCGCAGATCCCAGACTTTGGACCTTGCCCGAGGGGTGCCCGCCCCTTCAGGGAGTCACCACCAATCCGACCCTGATCCATCGCGCAGGCTTTCCCGTCTTGCTCGACACCTATCGGTATCTGGTCCAGCAGGCTGGCGTCAGGCAGCTACCCGAACTGATGCTTCAAGCCCCAAGACCGGATCCCGAGGAAATCTCAGCATGGCTTGAAGAACTCCTGCCTGCCGCTGCAAGCAGCCGCACACGGCTGACCATCAAGGTTCCCTGTCACCCCGACTGGAGCCCGGTGATCCATCGTCTTCGGCAACTGGATGTCCCCATCTTGTTGACGGGACTTTCGAATCCCATTCAGCTCCTTTGGGCCCGATCCGTCGGCGCCGATTTTGTGGCGCCTTACCTTGGCCGTATCGAGGCCAAGGGACAAAATCCCTGGCCCTTGGTCGAGGCCTGTGTGCGGCTTCAAGAAAGTGGCGTGAAATTAGTCGCCGCCAGCATTCGCGAGACGGAAACACTGACCCGGCTTCTCGCCCTTGGCAGTTATTCCGCAACGCTGCAACCGAGCTTCATCGAGGCGCGTATCCTCGATGCGGTGACGCTGGAAGCCATTGATCAATTCAATGACGACATTTCACACAGCATGGGGCATTCAACGCCCTGGCGCTGAACTACTCCTCGACAGCGCAAAGACCGCCTGCCCGGCAACTCACGCGATACTCAGCCTCCTGGCCACAGCCTGTGACCCGGACCAGGTACTCACTAAAGAGGCCGCTTTCCGCGTCGTTCTCCCGCACCTTGCCCACGCGATGATCCGCCTTCATTTTGGGACAGCTATAGTTTAGAACGGCCTCTTGCCGAGCCACCTCGAGGGCGTCCTGACCCCGGTTAAGGCTCTGACCGTCGAGGGGCGTCCGCCCGACGCACCCAACCAGGGCGGCCCCCAGAACGATGATCAAAATGTGTGAAATAGACTTCGTTTCTTGGGGACTCAAAACAACAACTCCACCATCGAGACATCATCATCGAAATGCGCTCTGCCCTGAAGGCCTGCCATCGTTTCGAAAACCTCATGCACCTTGCGACCGGGCACCCGCTCAGGCTTTTGAAGTTCCTCCAGAAAAACCGTGAACTCAAGCTCAGAACCATCACGGGTCTGGATCTCATAGAGCCCATCACTGTAGATATAAAGCTTTGCGCCCTCAGGAATCAGCGAGGCCCCCTCCTCAAAGGTATTGCCCTCATATGTGCCAATCGGCATCGCGCGGCACTTGAGCTGCTCCAGTCCTGAATCCGTCAAAAGGATGGCGGGGGGATGCCCTGCACTGGTGTAACGAATCGTTCGACTACTCCACTGGAAGACGCCGTACCAGATCGTGAAATAGAGATTGTTGTGCTTCTCCATCGGAAACGCGGCATTGAGCGCCTCCATGACCTTGATCGGCTCGCGATAGTCCACATCCGCAAGCGTCTGATGCTGCAGGGCATTCATGGCGTTCACCGAAAGCAGTGCACATCCGATCCCGTGATTGCAGACATCGAGCAGGAACATCGCAAAGTGGTCCTCATCGACATTGAAATACCCAAAGGAGTCTCCCCCCAGCGAGCTGCAAGGCTTGAACAGCCATGAGGTTCTGACGGGGCCGTCCGCAATCGGCGGGGAGAACTGAGACCGGACATAGTCGGCAGCCTCCGCAAGCTCCGCCGCCAGCTGTTTTTGGCTGGCTTCCAGCGCGAGATAGGCCTCTTTTCGCTCCATCAGCGACAGATACGCCGAGGAGTGATAGCGAATGCGTGCGACCAACTCCACGGGATCCGGAAGTTTCACCAAATAGTCATTCGCTCCGGCAGCAAAGGCTTCCGCCTTGGTCGCGGCCTCCTCCTTGCTGGAGAGAACGACCAGAGGAATCATTCGTGTCGCCTCCTCCTGACGGAAGCGACGAACCAAATCGATACCGTCCACGCCGGGCATCACAAGATCCTGAAGAATCAGGGTCGGTTTCAATGCAATGGCCGTCGCCACGGCCTCGACTGGATCCTGGAGAAAGTGGTACTCGATGTCGATTGCCCCCTCCAGCATGCGCCGAACGGCCTCACCAATAATGCGTTGATCATCAATCAGCAGCACACGCGCCACATGATTGCGGGTCGCAAAAAACATTCCTGAATCCGTCATACTGGGGTTCCTGTTTCTCTGTCAGAGCCAATGAGGGCCTGAACCTTCTCAACAATTCGTCCACCGATCCGGTCCAATGGAAGCACCGTGGTCGCCGCCCCGATTTCCGCTGCCACGCGAGGCATGCCGTAAACGACCGATGAGGGGGCGTCCTGGGCTATGGTATAGAACCCGGCACGTCGCAGAGCCAAAAGACCTTCGGCACCATCCCGTCCCATCCCCGTCATCAGCGCAGCGACCCCCCGGGCGCCCCGGATTTCGGCCAGACTCCGGAACAGGACATCAATGGAGGGGCGACTCACCAATTCCGGCCACTCCCGGGTAAAACTGAGCCGGTCTCCGGGCGAGATCACCAGATGTTCAGGCCGGGCGGCCAAGTAGACCGTCCCTGCCTCCAGCGTCACCGGTGCATCAACCGCCATAACCGGCAAACGACTTCCATGGGCCAGCCATTCCGAAAGCCCCTGATAGAAGTGTGCATCGAGATGCTGAACAATCACAACGGCGGCAGGAAAGCTCTCGGGAAAAGCGTTCAGTATGGTTGCGAGGGCTTTCGGTCCTCCGGTTGAGGCCCCCAAGGCCACAATTGGAGGGGAATTCAAATCCAGCAAACCCGACAGATCGCCCGCAGTGCTCACCATTCCCCGGCTAGGATCGCGACCCACCAGCGTTTTCAGGGTTGCGAACCGCGTCCTGAGATTCGTCCAGGCTTCCGGTTTCGCCGTTAACGGATGCGCCGGTAATCGGGCGACATCCGTTGCACCCTGCCCCAGACAGTCAAAAACAGTCGAGACATCGGAAGCGCTGCTGCCTTCCAGCAACAAAATCGCACACGGCGCATCCTTAATCAGATCCCGCGTCAAGTCAGAAATGCGCTCGCCCTGGAGCTCCAGCGACAACAGAAAAAGATCCGGCGGCTCTTTCTGGAACCGGAATCTGACTCCCCGGCTATCCTCGGCTTCCCAAACGCATTCAATGCCGAAACTGTCCTGAAGAAAAACATTCAGCCGCTGCCGAACCGCGGGTTCCGGATGGGCAATAGCGACTCTCAAGCGCCCTCCGGCAGGCCGATGAGATCCTGCACCGCCGACAAAAGGCCCTGATCGTGGACGCTTCCTTTCGTCAGATAAAAGTCGGCCCCGGCCTTAAGTCCCATCTGACGATCTTCCTCTCGGTCCTTGTAGGAAACAATGATAATGGGAAGATCACAAAACCGTTCGTCAGCCTTCATGCGGGTCACGAGTTCAATTCCGTTCATTCGGGGCATGTCGACATCGGTGACGACCAGGGCAAATCGGCCTTTTGCCAGCTGATTCCAGCCATCGGCCCCATCTACGGCCGTTTCTACCGTATAGCCCGCGTCCTGAAGCAGCTTACGCTCGACTTCACGCACCGTCAGGGAATCATCCACGACCAGAATGCGCCGACTGCCGGCGCTTTTTGCCGGCTGCGGAGACAAGACGCCCCCCAAGCCCTTGCCCGCCAATCGATCAAAGGTACGAATCAAGTCATCCACATCCGCGATCAGAATCGGCCGCCCTTCACTGTCGATCGAAACAGTACTGAAATGAGCCACCTTGCCAAGACGGGGATCGAGTGGCCGGACCACAAGGTCCATCTCTCCAACCAGCCGATCCACTTCGAGGGCATATCGGCGTCCTTCGAACTCAAAAAGGACCAGTGCCAGATCCCGGGTCGGATCCACAGTCCTTTCCAGACCCATCAATGAGCGGGCTGAAAAAAGAGCCACGTGGCCTTCATCGCTCTCATAGAAGCGCATGGACTCCATGGCTTTAACCCGACTTTCAGCAATGCGTTCGGCCCGATGGATCCGGGACAAAGGAAACGCGTAGGCATGCCCCCCCACCTCAATCCGGAGGCATCGCACCACCGAGCGGGTGACCGGCAACTGGCACTCGAACCGCGTCCCCAAATGCGGCTCAGAAGACACCCGAATCGAGCCACCGCAGCTGTGGATCATGGTCTGCACTACGTCAAGACCCACGCCTCTTCCGGAGATCTCACTCACCGCCTCCCGGGTGGTCAATCCCGGAAGAAACAGAAAGGAGAACAACTCCTGTTCGGTCAGGCGACCTGACATCTCGGGGTTCACAAGCCCTCTCTGGACGATTTTTTCCCGAAGGCGCTCCCGATCAATGCCTCCCCCGTCATCGGTCAAGGTGATCAAAAGACGTCCATTGAGATGGCGGGCTTCCAGGGTTAATTTACCCTCCGAAGGCTTGCCAAGGCCCTCACGCACTGCTGGGGTTTCGATGCCATGATCCACCGCATTCCGTAAAAGGTGATTGAGTGGCGCATCCAGCCGGGTCAGGATGTCGCGATCGATCAGTGTCGACCCCCCCAGAATGGAGAAATCGACCGCCTTGCCAAGGTCCCTCGCTAAATCGCGAACCAACCGGGGGAAACCCTGAACCCCCTCGGAAAAAGGCCTGAGCCGACCTCTCAGGACCAGGGCGTGAAGGCGCTCCGATAGAAAGTTGAGGCGACTTGAGAGCTGGATCAGATGCTCATCGTCGGACTCGAGGAGATGACCGATCTCGGCGAGTTCCTCTCTGGCCACAAGGCTTTCCTCGGCATCCATCATGAGGCCTCGATTGGCCGCAATCGCCCGGACGCGCCGCGTGGTGAATCGTGCATTTCTAGCCAGGGCATCCAGTCGACGCGCCTCGAGCAGCAGATCAGCCGAATGGGCAAGCATCTGACTGAGATTTTCGGCCGAAATGCGGATACTGGCCTCAAGGTCATGCGAACGCTCCACCCCCAGGCTTTCTGGAACCGGTATCTGAGGGTCTGTACGACGCTCTTCCGCCTCGGGGAAGGGCATAGAATCCCCCCCGCGGGGTTCCAGAACAAGCGGCTTGGTCTCGGATGCCTGCGCCGGGGCCTCAAGGGCATTGGCCGAAGGGAGCCAAGCCGCAAGACGCGACTCCCAGGCATCGGCCTCCCCGGCATGTGCCGTCACCCACCCTTCAATCTCGCCATCCGGAACATCCCCGATGGAGACCATCCAATCCAGCGCCCCCAGCAATTGGTCCACCACATCCGGGCTCACCTCAAGCCGTCCGCCCCCCATCGCGACAAACAGATCTTCCATCCGGTGGGCGACGCGGGACACCTCACCCAATTCAACGACACGGGCCGCGCCCTTCAGGGAGTGCGCGGCGCGCATCAAAGGTTCAGTCGACTGCGCAGACAGGCGACCACCGCTCCGCTCCATGGCGAGAAGTCCATCGGTCAACACCGCACTATGGGCCGCCATCTCCTCTCGAAAGAGCCCCAGCAGGAACGGATCCAGCATCGTCACTCCAACGCCTCCTCAAGCAGAGCGCACAAGCGCTCATGTTCCAACAGGGCGACCCGCAGACCAAACCAGTCGAACACCCCTCTCACCAGGCCTTGACTGGCGATGGCAAGATTTGCGGGAAGCGCCTCAAGGCTGTTCTGCTCGCAATCGATCGATCCCACGACCTCATCTGAAGCATAGACCCAGATCTGACCGTTCAAACTGATTTCCAGCATTCGCGGGAAGACTCGCGCCGACACATCGATCACCGGCCGATCCATTTCGGGACCCATCAGAGGGCCCAGCGAAACACAGAGCCGAATATCGCCATGGGCATTCACCATGCCCTGAAAAACCGCATTGGTTCGGCCAGGCATGGGAACGACAGGCAAAATGGGCAAGGTTCTTAAAAAGCAACTGGAGGGAAGCGCAAGCCAGGCCCCGCCAATCCGAAACAGAACCAACTCGAGAGGCTTGTCCTCCAAAATCACTTCCGGCTCCGCCAACTGACGGGTCAGTTCTTCCCGATAGGCGTCGGGCTGGGGCCGATCCAGAAGGTTGCGCCCCCCCGCGCGGTAGACCTCACAATTACGGCAGTGGATCTCCTCAGAGAGGCGATGACACGACCGATCGCCAAATGTCCCGATGGATTTCCAGCACTCGGCGAAAGGCGCCTGATCTCTGTCTTTGGCGTCATCCATCCCATCAGTCTCCTTTCGTCAGGTCACCGGGTGATGGCGCCGCCAGGGTTTGGGCTATTCCCTCAATCAGGTCTTTGATCGCGTCGGGCTTGGCCCGATGCCAGGCAAATGCCCCACTGACCCGAAGCCGCTGCCATCCCTGATCGGGCGGCGGTTGCTCCGCATGCCCCAGAAACAAAAGCCCCTCCTCCGAGAGGCTCGAGCACAGCGTCTCGAAGACGCAACGTCGGGCAGAGGATCCCATATAGATCAGCAGATTTCTGCAGAAAATCAGATCATAGGGCCGCCGCGATTGAAATAGCGCACGGTCCATCGCATTCCCTCGCTCAAAATGAACCATCGGGCGGAGCGCTGGATCGACGGTAATCATGCCGCCACTGGGCGTGCCGATGGGCGCCAGAGGCGTCTGATCCTTCGATTTTCGAAGGGGATAAGTGCCCTCTCTGGCCTGCGCCAGGGCCATGGGATTCACGTCCATGGCCTCAATCTCGACCTGATCTGCCGGTATCCCTAATGCATGAACGACAGCGGCAACCGACCAGGCCTCTTCGCCCGAAGCGCAGGGCAGAATCAGAATCCTGAGTCGATGCCCCGAAACCCAGCGGGCCATTCGCGCCAAAAGCCATTGTTTGAGTACCTCAAAGGCAGGTGGCTCGCGGAAAAACCAGGTTTCACCCACCAGCATTTCCTGAAGCAAAAGATCTCTCTCGTCGGCATCCTCACGCCAAAATCTGGCGTAGTCTGCGACTGCGTTGAGACTTCTCGCCCTCACCCGCCGACTGACATTTCGTTCCAAGGCATCGGCACCCACGACCTCAAGGTTCAACCCATAGGTCTCCTCTAACCAGCGCCTGATTTCAGCCATCGGGTTCATTTGAGACTCGGCGGAGGACAGAGCGCAGCCAGCTCGGGCGTTAGCAATGACGCCCAGTCCACGCTCCGGACCAGAGACGACCCTGTGGTCATGACATTGGGGTGCAGCCAATGGCCTCCTTCGCCGAGGACCGCTTCGGGCAGTCGGTCAACGGGGGACAGCCCTGCCACTTCAAGGGCATGTTCGACCAGAAGCGCAAGACGCGAGGGCTCTCCATCGGGGCTTTGAACCAGAACCAGTCGCGTACTGATCAAGCGCCGAATGGCCCCGACGCCACGGAGCAGACCGACGTCAATCACGGGGATCAGACGCCCGCGGTAGCGAAGGAGTCCAGCGACAAAATCCGGGGCTTGTGCCAAAGGCTCAAGATCTGGCACAGGCAAGATGACTTCAATTTCCAGCAAAGGAACGGCAAAGAATTCATCACCGACACGAAAGAGAAGATGCTGATGCGTGTCAGAGAGTGGCATCCGGGAACCGCTTGATGAGTTCAATGCAGTTACGGCCATCCACCCGGCAATAATTTTGAGTGTCGGTCAGCGTCCGGGCAAAATGAATGCCTAACCCGCCGATTTTGCGGTCGGCAATCGAGGCCTCCACATCGGGAACGGGAAGCCCCAGGGGATCAAACGCATCGCCGTCATCTTCAACCCGCATTCGCAACTGCCCATCCACGCATTCGATCGAGACCACCACCTCACCGGAGCGACCATCCGGGTAACCATAGGCAATGACGTTCTGCACGAGCTCTTCAAGCACCAGATCGACCTGAAAACTCAGCGCCGGATCCCAACCCTCCTCCTCACCCAGAATTTCGATGGCCTCGGCCAAATGGACCAGGCACGCCTGCTCCACGGGCATTTGAAGACGCAGGATAGGCCGGTGATCGGGGCTGAGAGGCTGGGACATGCAACGTCTCTATCGTTGGGCTGAGGCTCCAGAAGCAAGGACGGGGGCAGCGCTTGCCCTTGGACCTCAACAACCGGCGTGATGAGCGGATAATAGTATAGAATTCCGACTCATGCGGCTTGCCTCAGGCCGATTGATGACACGACTTTAACGACGACCGAACGGCTTACCAACGGGACTTAAGATGTCGACGGATTCGGATCAGGTTCTTGACCAGCTTTTGAATGGAATCAAGGGGTTCCAGGATCGCTATTACCGGATTGCCCCGGAACGGATGAAAGACCTCACCGAGCATGGGCAAAACCCCAAAGTCCTTCTCATCGCCTGCAGTGATTCCCGTGTGGATCCGGCCCTCCTGACGGGGGCTGAGCCCGGTGACATCTTTGTCATTCGCAACGTGGCCAATCTGGTCCCTCCCTATCATCAGGCCGGGCATGTCGACGGCGCAAGAGCTGCCATCGAATATGCGGTGCGTCATCTCGAAGTCCAACACATCGTGGTTCTCGGGCATGCGTGCTGTGGAGGCATCAAAGCCCTCCTCTCGGGTCTTGCCGGGCAAGGCATGGACAGTGACTTCATTGAGACCTGGGTCTCTGTCGCACTGGATGGCTGTTCCAGGTATCTCCTGGATCCCGAAGGAAAGACCTTGCATCCCGAAAACAACGGGAAAGTCGATATTGAAACGCTCACCCAGTACCAAAACCTCACGGAGCGGGCCGCAATCCGGGGGTCTTTGTCGAACCTCAAAACTTACCCCTGGATCGCAGAACGTATGGCGCAAGGAAAACTTCGCCTCCATGGTTGGTGGTTCGACCTCGAATCGGGTGACCTTTGGGCCACAGACCCCGACAATACCTCCTTCCTTCCGGTCATCGACTAAAAGCCCCCATCGCCAAACGGAACCACCGCCATGCTCTCGATCAACACAGAAAAAAAAGCCAACTCCCTGGTCTTTACCCTCGGCGGACGCATTGATGCCAGCTGCGCCAAAGATCTTGAAACCCAGTGCCTCGAATGGATCGAGAAGGGTGAAATGCAGATGGTCATGGACTTAAGTCAGGTGAACTTCATCAGCAGCGCAGGCCTCAGGGTCATTCTTCTGGTGGCGAAACGGCTCGAACCCAATGGCGGGCGCGTCAAGCTGGCCGGACTCAATGCCACGCTGATGGATGTTTTCGAGATCAGCGGATTCAGCAAGCTTTTCGTCATCGTTCCTACCGTCCAAGACGCTCTCTAGGCAATGAAGTCGACCAGCCTACCCGCACGCATCGCGGCCTGGCTGAGGGGAAACCCGACGGCATCCGGACTCATCCTGACCGGAATCATCGCGACCGCCCTTTTCTCTGGCTGGCGCCAAAGCCATCCGCAGACCCACGTCAAAATTGGCCTGCTGCATGCGCTTTCAGGGCCCATGGCCGTGAGTGAAAGCCCCATGGTGGAGGCTGAACTGCTCGCGATCGAAGAAATCAATCAAGACGGGGGGGTGCTCGGAAGAACGGTTGAAGCGGTGGTCGCCGATACCGGCTCGCAGGTCGAAAGTGCGATGCGAAAAACCGAACAACTCCTCGACAAAGACAAGGTCAGCGCCATCATCGGATGCTGGACTTCGGCCTGCCGGAAGAGCGTCCGGCCGATCATCGAGCGCCACAATGCCTTGATGATCTACCCAATGGCCTATGAGGGACTGGAGCGGTCCCCCAACATCATCTACACCGGAGCGGCCCCCAACCAACAGGTTCTCCCGGCGGTCAACTGGGCGTATGAAAACATTGGTACCCGCTTTTATCTTCTGGGTTCCGATTACATCTGGCCGCATGCCGTCCATGCCATTGTGCGCGACCAGATTCGCGCCCTGGGCGGGACGGTCGTCGGTGAAAGCTATCTTCCCTTTGGAAGCCTGGATGCCCGAGAGTCGGTCGCGGCCATCAAGGCCAGCCAACCCGATGTGGTGCTGAGCACGGTCGTGGGTGACTCGAACCCCGTCCTCTATCATGAATTCAGGACGGCCGGTCTCACGTCCCGGCAAATTCCGATCATCTCATTCTCCATCGCCGAAACTGAAATCCAGGGGCTCCCGGGGGCTGACATTAACGGGCATTACGCCGCCTGGGGCTACTTTCAATCAATTAACCGTCCGACCAATCAAGGATTCGTCGAACGCTTCCGCCGAAAATACGGTGACGCTCGCGTGGTCAGCGATGTCATGGAAACGGCCTACTTCAGCACACTGCTCTGGGCACGCGCGGTGGAACGAACCGGCACCGTGGACCCCGACGAGGTCAATCATGCCCTCCTGGGCATCAACCTGGATGCTCCAGAAGGCATCATCACTGTCGATCCATCCACCCGCCATACCTGGCGCTCGTTCAACATCGGTCAGATCGAAGGCAACCAGACCATCCGGATTGTCTGGTCGGCAGATCATGCCATTCGGCCTATCCCCTACCCCAGTTCGCGCTCGATCAGCGAGTGGGACAGTCTCCTGTCAGGCCTCTATAACAGCTGGGATCATCACTGGATCAATCGGCGAACGATGCAATCGCCCGAGGAGCAACCATGATTCGATGGCCCTCCTCGGGGTTCGGCATCCAGCACCGAACACTGGCTACGCGCCTGGTTTTCTGGTTCAGCGTTTTGCTGCTGGTTCCGATGCTGATCATCAGCGTTGCAATCGACCGGGTATCCAACCACGCCCTCCAGGAAGATGTCCTTGAGAAATTGGGCATGGTCGCACGCGATAAGGCCAGCTCGCTGGAGATCCTCGCCTACGATCGCACGCGAAGCGCGGCGATGATCGGACGCATCAGCCGGATTGGAAATGCTGCCGTCATGCTGGCCAATCCCAAAGCAACCGAAAAGGAGCGTGCCGAGCAGATTGAAGTCATGGGACGGCTGACGAGCCTTTTTGCCTCCAACCTCGGATTTCAGGATGTCATCGTGGTCTGCCCGAAGGGGAACGTCCTCTATCACAGCAGCAATCGCTTCGATCTGGGCGGCAGCCTGGTCAACGGCCCACTCCGGGAAAGCCCGCTAGGACAACTAACCAAACGCTCCCTGACGCTTCTTGAGCCCGATATCTCCGATTTTGACGTCTATCCCGGAAGCGAGATGCCTCAGGGATTCGTGTCTGCTCCCATCATCCAGGAAGACGGCACCAAGGCCGGACTGGTCATCCTGCAAATCAATGACAAAGAAATTCTTGAAATCCTGACCAATTACACGGGGCTTGGCAGAACCGGAAATGTGATCGTGGGTGCACTGAAAGGTGAACTGATTCATGTGGTCGCGCCCATCCGCGGTCGCCCAGATGCCGCATTCAAGGTCAACGTCGGTGTCGGTGCACCCTATGGCAGTGATATCCAGAATGCCGTCCTGGGCAACCTCGGAGGCGGCAGGGTTCGAAGCGTCCTCAAAAGCGATGTACTGGCCTCCTGGATCTATGTTCCGTCCTTCCGCTGGGGCATCGCGATCGAACAAGACTTCTCGGAAGCCACCGACATGGTTGGCGAGCAGCGCATGGCGCTTTTTGGTGCCGTTGCGGCCATCATCACTCCGATCCTTCTGATTGCTCTTATGGTGGCCCGGTCGATTTCAGGGCCGATTCGAACGGCCGTTCAGGCCGCCGAGCGAGTGGCCGCCGGCGATCTCTCGGGGGATCTTTCAGCCTATGGCAGTGATGAAACGAGCAAGCTGCTTAACGCGCTGGGCAAGATGGTCAATAACCTGAACTCCCTGATCAGTCAGGTTCAAAGGTCCACCATTGACCTGGTTTCAACCGCCAACAGCCTCAGCGCCATGACCCGAACGCAAAGCGATGAGGTCAAAAATCTCGGTTCGAGCACCACCGAAATCGCCGCAGCCACCAAACAAATTTCTGCGACCTCTGAAGAATTGCTGCAACGGATGACGCGTATCAGCACCGTCACAGACCATACCCAAGAACTCGCTAACTCCGGACAAAGCGCCATCGGCACGATGGAAACCACCATGCGTAGCCTTTCGGATGCTACCCACTCGATTTCCGATCGCCTGGGTCAGATCAGTCAAAAAACCAACATCATCGGCTCCGTGACGACAACCATCACCAAGATTGCGGACCAGACCAATCTGCTCTCACTCAATGCGTCGATTGAGGCAGAAAAGGCCGGTGAATATGGGGTCGGTTTTGCGGTTCTGGCGCGAGAAATCCGCCGACTTGCTGATCAAACGGCCGTCGCGACGCTGGACATCGAGCGAATGATCCGGGAGATGCAGGATTCTGTGACGGGCGGGGTCATGGAAATGGACAAGTTTTCTGAACAGGTCAACCGGAGCGTCTCAGACACACACCTGATTGGTGAGCGCTTTGGCACGATCATTCAATTAGTCCAGGATCTTTTGCCACAATTTGAGGCCGTTCACGAGGGCATGCGCTCCCAGTCCGCTGGCGCCAGGGAAATTCGTGATTCGATGGTGACTCTGACAGAAAGCGTCAGGGTTTCCGCGCACTCCCTCGATGAAACGCGGGCCGCGACGCACCGACTCGAAGCCGCCATTGACGAACTGCGCTCTGAAATTTCGGCCTTCCGCCTAGGCTAGTCGCAGCCAATGCAAGAACCGCTGCCAGATCGAAGGTGGGGGAACGTGTGCCATCAGAGCCGGATGGTCGACCCAGTCGCTCAGCGCTTCAAACTCGAGATTCAACTGCTGCGCGAGGACCGGCAACAGGACCTCCGAGACAAACGGGACCGGAAAGGGATCCAAGGGGCGAAGAAAGAGGTCGATTTCCTCGATCCAGTGACTGGATTCTGGGGCTCTCCCCCGGAGTGGAAGATCCATCGCCATCTCAAAACGCGGTCCAAGGGCCAGCCTGAGACCCTTTTCATCCAGGGGAGGAAGCTGCCTCTCATGCAGGTGATGGCCCTCGATATCTAAAATGAAGGTGAGCGTGAGATAGCCAGAAGCATCCGGGCGTTGACTCTGGGTGATCTTGAGAAGCCCCTCACCCGCCACTGAATCTCCTCGACGGTGAAAGCCGGCGAATCCCACCATGGACTCCACGCTTTCCCGTTCGGTCCGCTTTTCCTGCAATCGACTGTCCACTCTTTTTCTCCTCTCCCTTCGAGGTATCCGACGCGGGACCCCTCACCCCCAAAGCCCTTTGCTAGAATCGACTTCAATGTTCAAGGCGCTCCTGCCCCCATCACACCCAAGCCTACCCCTTATTCATGCAACAGAAAACCGGCGTACTCCTAATCCAGCTTGGCACCCCAGACAGCCCGTCCACATTGGATGTCGCCCGTTATCTTGGGGAGTTCCTTAACGATCCGCGGGTCATTGATCTTCCCTGGTTGGTACGGAAGATTCTGGTGAACGGGATCATTGTCCCATTCAGATCGCCCAAATCCGCCAAGATCTACCGTGAACTCTGGGCGCTTGGGGGAGGAGCCTCGCCGCTCCTCACGCATACGCTGGCCACTCGCGACGCCTTGGCGAACCGGTTCCAGGATGAAGAGGTCACGATCGAAGTGGCGATGCGGTACCGCGAGCCCTCGCTGGATTCAGCGCTTGAAAGAATGCGGCTGGCCAATTACACCCGAATCGTCATTATTCCGCTGTTTCCCCAATACGCTAGCGCATCCTCGGGATCCGCGATCGAGCGGGCCCTTCAAATCATCCAAAAATGGTGGGTCATTCCCGAGATCAGCATCGTCAATCAATTTTTTGATCATCCGGGCTACATCGATGCCGCCTGCGCCATGGCGGAAGGATTCGCACTCGACAGCTATGACCACGTGCTTTTCTCCTACCACGGTCTTCCGGAACGCCAGGTCGACAAGGTCTACACGCAGGGGCTTTGCCGTGATCGGGACTGCGAACATCAGTTCGATCAGGAAAACCAGTTTTGCTACAAGGCCGCCTGTTATGAAACCACGAGGCGATTGGCCGCCCGACTGGGGCTTACGGAAGATCGTTACACGACCTGTTTCCAATCGCGCCTGAATGGCAAATGGATTGAGCCATTCTCCGATGGGGTAATCGAATCGTGGGCTGGACGGGGGGCGAAGCGACTTTTGGTTTTCAGTCCTGCGTTTGTGGCGGACTGCCTTGAAACGCTGGTTGAAATCGGCGTCGAATATCAGTCGCTCTTCACCCGCCTGGGCGGAGAGACGATTCAGCTGGTCCCAAGCTCAAACAGTCACCCAAGATTCATTGATTGCCTGGAATCTCTGGTCAGAGAGAAAATGCCACGGCGGCCGTAGCAGTCACTCTCGACTCAGGCGAGCGGCAAAGAGAGGGGGGCGGATCCGAATGGATTCCGCCCCCCTCTTGCACTCCGTCTGGTTCGCCTCAGCCGAGTTCGATATCGAGCCGGTTCATTCCTGCGACCAGCCCTTCACGCCAAAGGGCGGCATCGACCCTCGCCCCACCGACACGGTAAGGATTTTCAGCGCGATCGAAGCCCAAAGGTGCCCCGTTCAGGGTGAGGGCCACAGGTCCGACCCCCTGTGCGCCCCGATGATAGCGAACATCGAATCGCACACCGGAAACGTCGAGTTCAATGCGGAGGTCTGCAAGCGCCTGCGGAATCAAAGGATCGATCCAGATGGCCTGACGAGTCACGCGGATACCAAAGAGAGCCCTGAGAATGAGGCCTGAGGCGATCCCCGCACCACTCGAGTAAACCCGCCAACCTCCCTCCAGAGTGACCTCACCCTCACGAATCAGTTCATATTCCTCATAGGCCTGATAGCGGTCACGGAAGGTGGCATCGGAGCTTGAGAAATAGCAATTCGACTGGCGCAGTGCTGCGGTTTTGACCAGGTCCCTGACCCCAATCGGAATGGCTTTAGAGAGGGCTTCAAAGAAGGCCTCCGCATGACCAAACTGCCAAAGGGCTTCGGCATACCGAAGATGGGCGTGGGTGTACATCAAGCCGATCTCTCGACCGAAATACGTCGCAGTTTCGGCGCGCTGGAAGATCCGCATGGGACCTCCCCGATAGACCATCGGTCGATCGAACAGCCGAGCGCCATCCGGCCCCTTCAAATGAAGGTCAATGAGATCAAAGTGATTTTTTGCCTCCTCCGGCGTCAGCATGTGGTTTATCACTGCATGAATCATCGGGAGCAGGCTGTAACGAAGACCGGTCTTGTGATCCAAGGGGTGCAAAAGGTAAGCCACCGCTTCAGGATCTTCAAAGTTCACATAGCCCGGAATGACACCATCCACCAACAGGTGCTTTCTAAAATCGGCCAGAATCTCTTTGGCCTCCGTCTCCAGGAGACCGCCCAAGACGGACTCACCGACCCCGCCGAGAGCCGAAGCCAAACTCATGAGCACCTGATAGTGCAGGGTGACCGTCCATGAACTGCAAAGATGGTCGCGTAATGCGGGATCCGCCGGCTGCAGCGAATCATTCCAATCTCCATGCCCATAGGCTTCAAGCCGCGTTCCAGGGATCAGTCGCTCACCAATCAGACCCAGAGCCCGAATCAGGTGATCGTAAATCGGCAGCGACTCCTCCTTGGCCTCATCCGAGGCAAAGAAGGGCACGCGCTCCTTGAGGAACGACTGATCGCCACTGACTTCAAGGTACTGGGCCGTGGCGAGGAGTGGCCAGAAAATGATGTCCCCGTGCGAGTCGTTCGGACGAATATTGCGCTCGCGATGCAGGTACATGAACCACTGCGGCCAGTCACCATCCGGGTTTTGATTTCGAAATACCTCTAAAAGCAGGGTCCGAATCGGTTCGAACTGTCCGATGGCTAGAAGATATTCGACCGGCCCTTGCGCCACGTCGCGGGTCCCCCAGCCCCCGCCCGAATATTGCTCGAGCCCTCGGGGTGCCAGAAAGTGAATCAAGGCATTGTGCGCGAACCAGGGGAGGATCTCGGCCATTTTAAGGAGGGTTGCCGGGCTTTCAGCCGGCACACTCAACCCCGCAGTCGCAGCCCGCCAGTAGCGATCAGCATCCGGCATGGGGACTTCACCCGGGTCCTGGATGAGGTCCCCCACGATTTGAAGACCGGCGTGTCGCGAAGCTGCCGTGACGATGCAGATGAAAGGCTCGCTTCGGGAGACTCCATCAGGAAAGAGGAACGCATCATCCGTGACCGTCTCAAGGAGGGTTCCAGGGAGAGGATCGATCTTGAAGCTGCCTTCGGGGAAACGACGGCCAACCTCACTGTCAGGCAAGGCGCCCACACGAACCCCCTGCCCCTGACGCTCAAAAACCGCCGGCAGCGGCTGAGCCCCATCATCGCCATTCATCGCCACATGGTGACTCATCAGGCAGCGGACCGGAGACCCTTCAAGAACGTTCAATTCGAGGGTCAGGACATGACGCTCCGTGGAGGCACGACTCACCACCTCGATCATTCCCGCATCGTGCCGGTAAATCCAGCGACAGGCTTCCGGAGCCATGCTGTAAGCGGAGGGCATTGCGAGCCGGAACCAACCATGGCCTGCATCGATGAAGACACGCAGTCCGTGTGATTTGAAAAGGCCCAGGTAACTGTGTGTGGTCGAAAGGAACCGATTAATACTGACGTGGCCCTGAGTCACCATCGAATGGAAAACACCATTCATCCAGGTCGTCGAGGTCAGGACGGTTTCTTCGGTCTGGAAAAGTCCCCCGGTCCTCAAGATGTGGCCATGGGGCCTCAATACGGCCTCCTCTTTGGCTTTGAGGACGACATGGGTTCTTACGCCGGTAAAAAAGGACAATAAGCCTTCATCACCATATTCAGCCTCACGGCGCTCGGTGCCAAAGAGCTGATCCATGGTGCCCTGATCCAGCGATCTTGAGGCCAACGTCGGCGCGACCTCAAACAGGGACCTTGGGGGGAGACCCGCCATCGAAAGGCTGGGGACGGGTGAAAGCATCTCAAAAAGGCCCACGGCCTCGTCCACGACTCGAAGATCTGCCGGCGAGGTCGCTTCCGGATGATCTCCCTCAATCCAGCCGTAGAAGCCGGCACTGACCCCTTCACCGGGCGCGAGGCAGGTCACCTGGTCCTGAATGCCCACCATGGCATGTTCATGCTGTAAGAGGATGCCAGGTAAGCCTTCGATCAAGGCTGGCGCAGGAAGGTCACGGCGGGTATCCAGCCGATGAAATTGAAGCGCGTCCGTAGAGTAGCTTTGGGCATGACGCAAGGATCCGATCAGGGACCAAGGGTAGCGTCCGCCCACCGCCTGATTTTGACGGCTGGCGACGACAAAGCCCTTGCCGGGATGACAGAGGGGCTCATGATCGATGTACTGGCTGACGTAGTATTCATTCAGCCGAATGGCCCCATAAGGCGCAATGGCCAGGTCCTGCACATAGATCAGATCGTATTCGATCGGATCCGAACCCCGGTTTTCAAGTTGGATCTGCCAGCACCAGGCCGGTCGATCCTCCGCCAAAACCAACCTCGCCTGATATCGAAGCCCCTCAAACTCCCCCTCGGCGACAAAGCTTTCCTCGTGCATCCCAAAGCGGCTTGGGCTGTTCGGACCTAGCAAGGGTGTGACGCGATAAGGCTCGCCCACGATTCGGAGAAAGAGGTTGGCCGGAGCCGTTTCCGCCTCATTTCCCGGAAAGAGGTTGATGACAATGTCCTTGTTGGCAAATCGCCGGATGGTTCCATTCCGGTTGATTTCGATTGACAGCCCTTCGGCATTCTCCATTCGATAAGGCGCGACCTTTGGGGTCATGGACATGGTCTTACTCCAGGGGCCTTTGAAGCCCTGTTTAATCGATAGCACGAATCAACGAGGCAGAACGTCCGAACAAACCTTGAAGGTTTGAAATTTGACTTGAATCTCACAACAGCGGGTCACGCTGAGCAAAAAACGATGGGATCATCATAAACCCTCAAACGACGCACCCACGATGCAAATGTTGAAAGTTTTTTATCCCCGCTTTTGATGGCGATTTGCATCGCCATCACTCTATGGCATTCGTCATCACGCATCGCCCGATAGTTCCCTGATTCATTGGCTGATTTATGCTTGGTTCAGCCCAAACCATTGATCCAGAACCCGGTGCGCTTCTTCAATTCCCTGATGCTTCAGAGAAGAAAAAACAGCGACGCTGACGGGAGCGTCCATCCGCTGGTTAAGGGCATTAATGACCCGCTGACGTGTATCCAGCGCCCCACCCCGACTTAATTTGTCGGCCTTGGTCAAGGTCACATGCACAGGAAGCCCGTAATGCTGGCACCAATCAATCATCCGAAGGTCAAAGTCGGTGAGCGGATGGCGAATATCCATGATGAGAAAAACGCCCTTCAAGGATTTCCGTCGGCTGAGAAAGCCCTCGATCATGGCGCCCCAGGTCTTTTGGATGGCTTCCGGGACTTTGGCATAACCATAGCCTGGAAGGTCGACAATCCGTCGGGTGCCATCCAGGTCGAAGAAGTTAAGCAGTTGCGTGCGACCGGGCGTCTTACTGACCCGAGCCAGATTCCTCTGCTGGGTCAACGTATTGATGGCACTGGACTTTCCCGCATTCGACCGGCCTGCAAAGGCCACTTCGGCACCCTCATCGGGTGGGGCATTTTCGACCCGTGGGGCGCTGGTCAGAAACTGGGCCTGATGGTAAAGGGGATTCAACACAAAGGACCTCGAAAGTTGGCACCAGTCCCCGGGTTCTAGCCGGGAGACAATCTTGTATACTTTTGCGACTCGGCGGGGGACCCGCCTCTCGGTAATAGAGTCTACCTCCAATTCACGGTAGCCTCGCCGATACCCCTGCAATCAAACAAGAATACTGAGGAATCAGGAATGAGCATCATCAAGTGCCTCGTCACCATTGCTTTGTTGGGTTCGGCCTCCCTGTCCCTGGCTGCCGGGAATCCCGAGGCCGGTGAGGAAAAGGCAGCCCTGTGTGCCGGCTGTCACGGCGACGATGGCAACGCGGCGGCCCCCATCTTTCCCAAGCTTGCAGGCCAGCATGGCCGTTACCTGATCAAGCAGCTTTATGACTTCCGCTCCCTAAAGCGGGTTGAACCCACCATGAACGCCATGGCGGAGCCTCTGACCGATGAGGATGTGCTCGACCTTGCCGCCTTCTACGCCAGCAAGAAGATCAGTCCCGAAGAAGCTGCCCCCAACAAGGCGGGCGAAAACCTCTACAAGGCAGGAAACTCAGCCACAGCAGTTCCCGCTTGCAGCGGTTGCCACGGGCCCAAGGGCCTGGGCAATCCTTCCGCAGGATTTCCTTCACTGCATGGGCAATATGCCGCCTATCTTGAAAAAACCCTGCACGATTTCAAAAACGGCGAACGTGGGAATGATGTGAACGCTGTCATGCGCCAGGTTGCCAAACACATGAGCGACGAGGAAATCGCAGCGGTTTCGGACTATGCCTCAACCCTCAAGTAACTCCCTCTCTTTCGAACGTTCAAAGGACATGACCATGACACAGATGCTGACGCGCTTTCTTTCCCTGATTGCACTGAGCCTTATCGGATTCCAGGGGCCTCTACTGGCCGAGGAATTCAAAGCGGGGACCGACTACGATCTGGTCAACCCGCCCCAGCCCACCCAGGATCCGAAGAAAGTCGAGGTCATGGAGTTTTTCTGGTATGGCTGCCCCCACTGTCTCGACTTCGAGCCTGACCTTAACGCCTGGATCAAGACCAAGCCCCAAAACGTCCTGTTCATTCGCCAGCCGGCCGTTTTCAATGAGCAGTGGGCTGCTCATGCCAAGGCGTTTTACACCGCTGAGGCCCTGGGGATCGAAGAGAAACTGCATGCCGACTTCTTTGATGCGATTCAGCACAAGAAGGAAAAGCTCATGACCGAAGAAGATCAGGCCAAGTTCTTCGTGGCACATGGCGTCGATGAGGCGGCCTTTCATCAGGCCTATAAATCATTCGCCGTGGATTCCAAGATGCGCATTGCCGCCGTCATCGGAGCCAAGTACGGCATCACCGGAACCCCATCCGTCGTGGTCAACGGCAAGTACGTCGTCAGCCCGGGTAAATCGAAGTCGTTCTCCCGGATGATCGAGATCACAAACGCCCTGATCGCCCAGGAATCAGGCAAGAAAAAATAGTCTAGATTGCAGGGGTTAGCTTCGCCTCGAGGCGAAATAGCCCCTGCGGTTTACCAAGGCCGTCTTCGCTGACGGCCAGCTCGGCGATCTCCCTCGCGTAACCGAGCCAATTCTTCTGCCCCCAAATCCCCGCTGCCACCCGGTAACGGCCCGCCGCAAGCCCTAAGCACGGAATCTCGAACTGCCATCGGCCCGTTCCACAGGGCGTGGCCTCTGCGGAAGCCAAAAGCAATCCGGAAGGACTCCAAAACTGGAGGATGAGAACGGCATCTTGAGGCAAGCCACCCCAGACGAGAGAGAGCGCCAGCGCATCGCCGCTGGTCATCCTGTTTAACCCGTCTTCGCCCGCAAGGACCACGATGCTGGCCAAGGTCCCTGTGGGATCGAAGTCCTCCGGCATCTCTGGGGCGATTCCCATTGGCTTGAGATTTCGATCCAGAAAACCTGTCGCTTCATAGTAGCGCCTGAACATGGCATCGGTCTCACCGACCCCCAGGGCCTCGCCTTCAAAAAGCAAAAGACATCGATCGGCGATCTGCCGCACATTCATTTCCGAGTGAGAGACGAAAAGGATGGTGGTCCCTGCGGCCTTGAGCTGCTCCAGACGCTCAAGACAGCGCATCTGGAAAGCCATGTCACCGACCGCCAGCACTTCATCAATCAGCAAAAGATCCATGGGAACCGCGGTCGCGATCGCAAACTCAAGGCGCGCATACATGCCGTCCGAGTACTGACGAACCGGCGCATCCAGTGTCTCCCTCAGCCCGGAAAAGGCAACAATGGGCTCCACCAAGGCATCGATTTTTCGGGTCTCAAATCCGAATTCCTGGCACTTGGTATAAATATTTTCCCGACCCGTCAGCATCGATTGAAGGCCACCCCCCAGACGAATCAGCGGCGTGATACTGCCTTGACGAGAGACCTTTCCGGTATCCGGCCGAACGTCACCATTAATAATGCGAAGGAGGGTGCTTTTTCCGGCGCCATTGGGCCCAATCACCCCAATGCATTCCCCGGGTCTGGCGTCCAAAGACACGTCGCGCAGCGCCCAGAACTCCGACTCTCGGAGCCTTGAAGGCGCAGCTCTCCCCAAAAGACGGGCCCCAAACTCCAGAAATGCGTTGGAGATCGCCCGACTTGGCGAGCGATTGAATTTCTTCGCCAAACCCTCGATGCGAAGGACGCTTTGGGGCACGGGAAGAACCCTTATCGGGGCGTTTGAACGAACTCGCCCGGATGCCCTTCTGGTCCAGGGATTCCCGCCACGGGCGGCGTCAAGAGTTCAAGGGCACGCTCGACCGCATCGGGTTCAAACGTTTCGCCATGCGCTAGCCTCAAGCCCTGACGATAAAGACGGCTGGCGCCGACCTCATCGCGGCGACTGTAAAGGACGTCGCCGAGGATTTTGAGCGCCTCAGGCAAGGGCTGGAGGTTTAAGCTCGTTTTTGCAAACTCAATTGCACGCGCTTCTTGGCCTGCCTTGGCGGCAAGGCGAGCCAAGAGGGCAAACAGGGCCGGATCTTCCCGGTGGGGACCCAGCCATTCTTGGACATGTTGCAACTGTTTCTGGGGATCCTCGGCCTCGATCCGTCCATAGAGCACCAGCATTTCAGGCGTCCATTCCCGGCCGAGAGCGAGACGCAAGGGCTCCTCGACCTCCATACCGACCCCTGCCTCAATCATGGCGCGGCAGTAAACGGACACCACGTCATCCTGCAACTGGACATGCTGAGGGACCCATCGCCACACTTCACGAATCAGGGAAGCATCGCGCGTGACTGCGCGCTTCTCGAGCAAGGTTCGATAAATCCTGACTTCCAACGCCCTTAAATCCGATTCCGGATAGAGCTTGGCTTCTCTCAGCGAGGGAATCAGGTAATGCAGCGCTTCTTCATCCCGGGTCCGCTCATAGCCTTCACGCAGCATGCGCAGGACCAGAGGGTGATTGGCGTGCGTCCTGTTGATCTCATTGAGATACTCGAGGGCCTCCTCATCCTCATGCGTTTCCAGCAAAAGGTCCGCCCTGAGAAGGTGCACCGCGAGATCCACTTGGCTGGTTTCCTTGCGCGCCCGCGCAAGGTAGTCCTCGCGTTGCTCCGGTGCGCCCCGAATATGCGCGGCTCGGGCCGCCACCAGATAATTGATCAGGGGAATGGCGCTGTCAGAGGCGTGCCGAATCAGAGTCCGCTCGGCTCGCTCCCACTTGCCCTCGATCGTTTCGATATAGCCTTGAGCCAGCGCCTCCTCTGAGCGCTTCATCCTTTGGGCCAGATTGCGCCGTTTGAGGGTGTCAGGGAGCAGGGCCGCGCGCCAGGTGAAGAAGATCCCGAGATTCAGGCCCACGAAGAGTGCGGCAACGAACATCATGATCACATACAGCGAGGTCTCAAGGACCCAGTCACCCAACCCGATGATGACGTAACCCGCCTGACCTGACGCCGAGAGATGCTGATAGATCCCGACCACGATCCCGAGGATCAGAAAGAAGGCCGCCAATGAAAAAACGATCCGCCGCCTCACAGGCGTTCTCCCGAAGCCTCAGCCGGCTGGGCCGAGGGCGCCGCCGGGGCCAGTTCGCTGGCAGGGGTTTCAGGCTTTGGGGCCTCTTTTGGCTTGACTTCCGGGGTCGCTGAAGACTCCGGACTCTTGGGTGCCTCACCCGGCTTGGGTGCGTCTGGCTTCAGCTTGGCCGGCGGCTCCTTATCCTTGGCATTCTTTGATGGCTTTGCAGGGACGGCTGGGGCGGGGGGCGCTTCAGGCGCGGCAGCGGGAACCAGGGTTGGAGCCGCTTTCGGCGGTTCGGCCCGGGGTGCTGCGGCGGAATCCTTCTTCTTGAGGATCTGATCCTCCGCTTCAAGGCGCAGTTTTTCGATGTTCTGAAGCATGACCAAGGACTTGCTGATGTCCGGATAGGCCACATTCAGGGATTGTTCACGCAACTTGACGATGTCCTTGAGCGTGTCACGGGTCGCATCCTGATTGACGTCGAAGTGTTCTTCTATCCACCCCGTCGCATCATTGAGGCTGTCGCGATAGAGCCGTTCATCATTGCGAAGCAGCGCCGCACGGGTCGTTTCGAACTTCAGGATCAGGATCTGCTGAAGGGTATGCACCTGTTCGGGCGTCAGAAGCGCATCCACGCCCCGGTCAATCCGACGGACGGTCACGAGTTCCTTGATCCCTTGAATGGCATGGTCGACGGCATCTGCATCCGGATCCTGAGGTCCGGCATGCGCTTTCTCGTCCGCTTTCTGGGCCTCGTGCTGCTTGATCGTGCCTGCATGGGGGAGATGCGTCGGCAAGAGATTCACCTTCTTTTCAAGCGCGATGAGATCAGCGGAGATCCCAACCACATCAAGGCCTTCGACTTTTCGCAAGGAGGCCATTTCGCCGGCAAGGACTTCCCTGACCTTGAAGACCGCAGGATCGCCACTCTCATGGAGCCGCTGATCCGCAGCCTCCATGGCGGCAAGGACGGACTTCACGTCACCGATCAGGTTGAGTTTCTGATTTGCAACCCCCAAGAGATACTCCGCATCGGTGACCAAAAGATCGCCCCGGGTCTTGTTGAGCTGACTCTGAATTTGCTGAATGGCCTGTGCCAGATCGCTGCGCGTCGCATCCAGCTTGACGTCCAGCTGCTCACCATGCTCTGCCAAAAGCCGTTCGATTTTTGCATCATCCGTGGCCGCTTGGCTCTGCAAGCTGGCAATCTGGGCGTGGAGGCTGGCAATTTCCGTTTGCGTGGCCGTGAGTTGGTGGGTCACTTCCTGCACTTGCTGGGTCTTGTCAGAAATCTGTCCACCCAACCCTTCCTGCCGGGAGCGCAACTCCTGAAGGACAAACCAGCCGCCTCCGACCAGCACCAGGGTGCCAAACAAGAGGACGTAGCCCATCCAGGCAAACCCACCTGACCTGGGAGGCTTTGGTTCGCGTTCTGCCTTCTTGTCTTTTTTACCCTTGCCCGCTTTGGCCTCAGGCGCCGGTTCTCGGACGGGCGACTCCATCGCCGGTGCATCCTCGGGGGTGGCAGCTGCCGTTTCAATCTCTGGCTCACTCACTGGCATTTCCTCAATCGGATCAGGTTCAGGCCCGGGAGGTTCGGGCTCGAGGTTCGGCAACGGGGCTTCGGTTTCGGGTTGAGTCGCCGGTTCATGCGCAGACCCTGCGGAAGGCTCTGCCGACGGTCGCTCGGGGGACCCTTCGATGACGGCTTCTCTCAAATGAAAAGCGGTCTGACCTGTTCGCTGGGCATGGGCATATTGACGCAAGGCCTGCGCCAGGGACTCATCCCCAGCAGAATCGGCTTCCAGCACCAGACGCCAACCCCATTCGTGGGCCAACGCAACCAGCCTGGGCCCTGGCACCAACAACAAAGGTCGCGGGACATCCAAAAAAGTGGGACGCTGCCAGAGGGCTGTCAGGTGGCCCAGAGCTTCCCCGCTGGTGACGATGATGGCATCAAAAGAGCCGGCACCCATAGATTGGAGTTGATACTCCAAAGTCTCCAGGGGAACCGGAACGCGGCGATAGAGTTCGGCAACCGCCACCTCAGCACCCCGCGAGGCCAGGGAGTCTCGGAGAAGCTCACGGCCGCCGTGACCTCTCACGATGAGAATTCTCTGCCCCTGAACCGCCTGTAAGCCGGGTTCTTCCAGAAGCCCCTCACTGCTAAAGGTCGAAGGAACCAGATCAACGCGAATTCCGTTGGACTCCAAAGCATCCCGGGTCGCATCCCCGATGGCAGCAATCCGGGTCCCCTGGGCAAGGTAGGAGGTCCAGGCCGACTGGGTCAGAGCCCAACGGACCGCGTTCGCACTCACAAAGATGAGCCAGTCCCACGCCCCCAGCTGATTGAGAAGCTCATGACCCGGTGCACCGGCTTCGGGGGCCTCGATTGCGAGAAGGGGTGCCATGATCACCTCGGCTCCTGCTTCATGGAGGAGGCTGGCTAATCCATCACCTTGACCCTCAGGTCGGGTGACCAGAAGGCGGTATCCACTCAAAGGGGGCTGAAAGGAGGTGGTCATGCGTTTTCAAGGACCTTTTGAAGAATACGGTCGGCCCCGGCAGCCAGAAGCTGCTCGGCGAGCTGGCGCCCTAGATGAATGGCGTCGGCGCGATCCCCCTGAATCTGATCCATGACGAAACCCTCCCCCTCCGGATCAGCAACGATCCCAATGAGGCGAAGCCCCTCAGGGCGAAGTTCCGCATGACCCGCAATCGGAACCTGACAGCCGCCATCGAGTCGTGCGTTGAAGGCGCGTTCCGCAAGGACGCAGTCTGCGGTATCCAGGTGATGCAGTGGTCGAATCAGGGCTTCAATCTCAAGGTCTCCTTGACGGCACTCGATCCCGATCGCGCCCTGGCCTACGGCGGGAAGTGAAACCTCCGTCGCCAATGCCTCGGTGATTCGGCGCTCAAGGCCCAGCCGCTTGAGACCGGCGGCGGCCAGGATAATGGCATCGAGATCCTCGGTTTCGAGCTTTTCCAGCCGGGTCCCAACATTGCCACGGAGGGCAGTAATGCGGGCATTCGGCAGCCGGCGCCTGATCTGGGCCTGACGCCTGAGGCTTGAGGTTCCGATACGGGCATCCGCAGGGAGCGCGCCCAGCGATGCGTACTTCAGGGAAACCAAGGCGTCCCGCGGATCTTCACGCTCAAGGATCACCGGAAGATAAAGACCCTCAGGGAATTCGGCAGGGACATCTTTCATGGAATGCACGGCAATATCTGCGGTCCCCTCCAACAAGCCATGCTCCAATTCCTTAACGAAAAGGCCCTTTCCACCCACTTTGGCCAGGGGTGCATCCAGAATCTGATCGCCACGGGTCACCATCTTGACCAGCTCCACCTGAAGACCAGGATGCAGCTTTTCCAGACGTAGAGCCACGTGTTCAGCCTGCCATAGGGCCAAGGGGCTCTTGCGGGTCGCGATCCGAACGATTGGGGGCACTACTGAAACCCTAAGGAAAATAACGCAAAGTCTACCAGATCGGTATCTTGGAGGGGCCGTTACACGGGGGCTCGAAGACCGCAGCCTGCTTTGAATTGCGGGCCCCATTCCCCTCTAGTATCCTTCGGGATTTACCGACGACAGCCCTCCCCATGGAAGAGAATTACCAACCCGCCATTATCGAAGCCAAAACCCAGCAGCTTTGGGAGGACAAAGGCGTCTTCCGGGCGGTCGAAGATCCTTCGCGGGAGAAATACTACTGCCTGTCGATGTTCCCCTATCCCAGCGGGCGCCTGCACATGGGCCACGTCCGCAACTACACCATTGGCGACGTCATGGCGCGGTATCAGAGGATGCTGGGGAAAAATGTGCTCCAGCCCATGGGCTGGGATGCTTTTGGACTCCCGGCAGAAAACGCTGCCATGGGCAAAGGCGTCCATCCCGCCGACTGGACCTACGAAAACATTGCGTATATGAAGCGCCAGCTCAAGGAGCTGGGCTTTGGCTATGACTGGCAACGCGAGCTCGCCACCTGCTCGCCCGAATATTACCGGTGGGAACAGTGGTTCTTCCTCAAGCTTCTTGAAAAAGACCTGGTCTACAAGAAGACGGCCCCCGTCAATTGGTGCCCGCACGACCATACCGTTTTGGCGAATGAGCAAGTCATCGAGGGTTGCTGCTGGCGATGCGATACCCCGGTCGTTCGCAAGGAAATCTCCCAGTGGTTCATGCGGATCACAGCGTATGCAGAGGAACTCCTGACAGAGCTCGACGCCCTGGAGGGCTGGCCCGAACAGGTTCGGACCATGCAGGCTAACTGGATTGGTAAGAGCCACGGCGTCCGTTTTGCGTTCCCTTACACCCTGGAGGGCGAGGAGGGGAAGCTTTGGGTCTACACCACCCGCGCTGACACCATCATGGGCGTCACCTTCTGCGTGGTCGCCCCGGAACACCCCTTGGCGGCGCACGCTGCCCGGCAACGCCCGGAACTGGCCGACTTCATTCGTGAATGCGAACAAAGCGGGACCGCTGAAGCCGACATGGCCACCATGGAAAAAAAGGGGATGGAAACGGGCTTGACCGTTCGCCACCCTCTGACGGGAAAGGAAATCCCGGTCTGGGTCGGCAATTATGTCCTGATGAGTTACGGCGAAGGCGCGGTGATGGCCGTTCCCGCTCATGACGAGCGCGATTTCCACTTCGCCAAACGCTACGGACTTCCCATCCAGCAGGTCATTGCCCGCAAGGACGGCAAAGAAGCCTTCGATGAGGCGGAGTGGCAGGACTGGTACGGCGACAAGATGCTTGGTGTCTGCGTCCATTCAGGCCCCTATGATGGGCTGGATCATGGCGCGGCTGTCGATGCGATTGCCAAAGATCTTGCGGCCCGCGATCTGGGTGAAAAGCAAACCAACTTCAGACTCAGAGACTGGGGCGTTTCACGCCAACGCTACTGGGGCTGTCCTGTTCCTGTCATTTACTGCGAGAGCTGCGGGACAGTCCCTGTTCCAGATCAGGATCTCCCGGTCCTTTTGCCGCGCGACGTCGACATCACGGGCGTTGGCTCCCCGCTCACACGGCTTGAAGATTTCGTCCATGTCCCCTGCCCCTGCTGCGGTCAACCCGCCCAGAGGGAGACCGACACCTTTGATACCTTCATGGAGTCGTCCTGGTATTTCGCACGCTACACGTCAGCTGATAACGACGAAGCCATGCTCGACGAGCGCGCAAACTACTGGCTTCCGGTGGATCAATACATTGGCGGCATCGAACATGCCATCCTCCATCTCCTTTATTCGCGCTTCTATCACAAGCTCTTGCGTGATGCCGGACTTCTCCGCGCGAAGGAGCCTTTCGCACGCCTGTTGACCCAGGGCATGGTCGTCGCCCCAACCTTCTTCCGCGAGGCTGAAGGCCGAAAGCAGTATGTCGGCCCGGATGAAGTCGATGTCACCACCGATGACAAGGGTCGAATTACCTCGGCCCGACTCAAGAGCGACGGCGAACCCGTTCGGGTCGGTGGCACCGAGAAGATGTCAAAATCAAAAAATAACGGGATAGACCCCGAGCACCTGGTTACCCGGTATGGCGCAGATACCGTCCGACTCTTTACCATGTTTGCCGCTCCTCCCGACCAGTCCCTTGAATGGTCCGACTCAGGGGTCGAGGGCGGTTTCAGATTCTTGAGGCGCCTTTGGCGGCAAGTGGCCCAGCATGTCGAGCACGGGATTCCAGAGGGCTCCGTCCCCACCACGTTCAATGACGCCCAAAAGCAGATTCGGCGCCAGGTGCATGAAACCCTCAAAAAGGTCACTGACGACATGGGCCGCCGGTTCACCTTCAATACGGCCATTGCAGCTAACATGGAACTGCTGAACGCTCTGGCGAAATTCGAGGACAGCTCCGAAACGGGCCGCTGGATTCGTCAGGAAGCCTTGGAGCGAGTGACGCTCATGCTGGCCCCGATCGTCCCCCACATGACCCAGAGTCTCTGGGAGGCCCTGGGGCATGAGGGCATCGTGGCCACCGCGGCGTGGCCAAAGGTCGATGAATCCGCCTTGATTCAGGACACGGTCGAGATGGTGATCCAGGTGAATGGCAAGCTCCGCGGCAAGATTTCCGTGCCGGTGGGGGCGCCGAACGAGGCCATTCAGGCCCTTGCCCTTGCCGATGAGGGGGTTCAGCGGTTTGTCGAAGGACAACCTCCCAAGAAGGTCATCGTCGTCCCCGGAAAGTTGGTCAACATCGTGGTCTAGAGATGCTGAGACTCCCGTCATTGCTGGTTTTGATCGGACTGCTGACAGCCTGCGGCTTTCATCTTCGCGGCGGGCTGCCGGACAGCATCAAGAACAAGCCCATTGCCGTCACCGGCATCGGGCCCAGCATTAACCTCTACAGCCTCTTCCAGAAACGGGTTGAAGTGGCCGGGGGCAAACTGAGCACGCGCGTTGCTGATGCTGCGATTGTGGTCAACATCCTCAAGCAACGGCACATTCGGCGCCCCATTACCCTGAGCGCGGTGGGCCGCGCCAATATGTTCGACCTCAACTACATCGTGGTCTATGAGGTCCATGACAACAAAGGGCATGTACTCAGCAAGCCCAGGGAGCTTGCGATTCGAAGGGAATACTTCAATACGCAGGCCTCTCCGCTGGGACAAGGACTGGAAGAACAACAGTACCGTACCGAAATGGAAAACGAGGCTTCCCTGACCCTCATGCGACAGGTCACCCTGATCCTTGAAAATCCGCCTGCGGTTCCCGTGGAGAAAATCACGGAGGACCCCAAGACCTCGACGCCTGAGCCCTTGGTCAATGGCAGCATGCAGCCGTGAAGATTCGGGTCGACCAACTCGCCTCCCAGCTCCAGAAAAAACTCGCATCGATCTATATCGTCAGCGGTGACGAGCCCCTGCAACGTCAGGAATGTGTGGATGCGATCCGTCAGGTGGCCCGTGAACAGGGATTCATCGACCGAGAAATCATGGACGGTGAAACGGGCTTTGAATGGGCGAGCGTTCGGATGTCTGCCCGGGAACGATCGCTCTTTGGTGACTCCAGGATTCTCGACCTTAGGCTGGCGCAAAAACCCGATCGTGAAGGTCAGGATGTCCTGACAGGCATTGCCGCGTCTCCTTCTGATGAAATTCTGCTCTTGATTCAGCTTCCCAAGCTCACGGCAAAAGAGCAACAGGCGGGATGGTTTCAAAAGCTTGAGACTCAGGGCGTCCATATCCAAGTCTGGCCCCTTGAAGGTGACCGACTGATCCACTGGATAGAACACCGCATGAGCAGCCGAGGGCTTCTGGTCAACCAGTCGGGTGTTCGTTTGCTTGCGGCAAGGGTCGAGGGCAACCTCCTTGCAGCCGCGCAGGAAATTGAAAAGCTGCGTATCCTCTATGGGGGAGAACCGGTGACCGACGCGATGATTCGGGAGGCCGTCGCTGATAACTCACGCTATGACGTGTTTGATCTTGCCGAAGAGATTCTTGTGGGACACCTTGGACGTACCCGAAGAATCCTGAAGGGCCTCCAGAGCGAGGGCATTGCCCCTCAGGTTGCCCTCTGGTCGGTGACCCGTGAACTGCGCCTTGCGAACCGACTCAAGCGGGATCTTGCCGAGGGCAAGAGCTATGAGTCGCTCGCTCACAGCCATCGCCTTTGGGATCGCCACAAAAGCGCCATGCAGACCGCGCTGGGACGGATGAGCCTTCAGGGCATCCGATCGTGCCTGGTTCGCGCTGCGGAAGTCGATCGAATCGGCAAGGGCCTGGCCCCTGGCGACCCCTGGGATGCCCTTTGGGGACTCTGTGTGGCGGTCGCGACCGGAACCGTTTTGCCATCGAATCTCTCCCATTGATCACGGAATACCCTATGCCCGCATCACTCCAAGAGACCCTCCTTGCCATCGGCATCAATGCCCGCGAAGCCGCGAGGGACATCGGCCGGGCCGAAACCCGGGAAAAGAACAAGGCCCTCGATGCCATCGCCAACCGATTGGAGGCCGCAATCCCTTCACTGATCCTGGAAAACACCAAGGATCTTGAGGCCGGCCGGGCCAAAGGATTAGAACCCGCGATTCTTGACCGGTTGGAACTCAACGAAAGCCGCATCCGGGCGATGGCCCAAGGCGTTCGCGAAGTTGCGGCACTGCCGGATCCCGTCGGTGAAGTGACGAACCTGACCTACCGCCCCTCAGGCATTCAGGTCGGCAGAATGCGCGTGCCCCTGGGAGTCATTGGAATCATCTATGAGTCACGTCCCAACGTGACGGCCGATGCGGCAGCCCTGTGCCTTAAGTCCGGAAATGCGACGATTCTTCGGGGAGGTTCCGAATCGATCCATTCCAACAAGGCCATCGCCGCCTGCATTCGAGAGGGCCTTAGCGAGGCCGGACTGAACGAAAATTGCGTCCAACTCATTGACACGACCGATCGCGCCGCGGTGGGCGAACTGTTGAAGCTGGATCGCCATATCGATGTCATCATCCCCCGAGGCGGCAAGAGCCTGATCGAACGCATCGTCGCCGAATCCCGCATTCCCGTGATCAAACACCTTGACGGGATTTGCCATGTCTTTATCGATGACCGATGTGATCCTGAAAAGGCCATGCGGATTGCCATCAATGCCAAGACCCAACGCTATGGGGTCTGCAATGCAATGGAAACCTTGCTGGTGGCCCGTGCCGTTGCACCAAGCCTGCTGCCGCGCCTTGGAGATGCACTCACTCAAAAAGGGGTCGAGCTTCGGGGCTGTCCGCAAACGCTTGGATTGATTGCATCCGCAGTGCCCGCAACCGAGGCCGACTGGGATACCGAATACCTGGCTCCAATTCTTTCCATTCGGGTGGTCGACGACCTTGATGCCGCCATGGCTCACATTGCCGCCCACGGTTCAGGCCACACCGAGTCGATTGTGACGGAAGATTACAGCAGAGCCCGCCGCTTTCTCCGGGAGGTCGATTCAAGCTCGGTCATGGTCAACGCCTCAACCCGCTTTGCCGACGGTTTTGAATATGGTCTTGGGGCCGAAATCGGCATCTCGACCGACAAGCTGCATGCCCGGGGACCTGTGGGACTTGAAGGCCTCACCACATTGAAGTACGTGGTGCTGGGTGATGGCCACATTCGAGGCTAGTTCCGCCTTGAGGGCCCCCACATGGAACTGATTGGGGTTTTTGGGGGCACCTTTGATCCCGTGCATCATGGGCATCTTCGGATGGCGCAGGAAGTCCTTGATGCCACACCGATGTCGGAACTTCGCCTCATCCCCTGCCATGTGCCTCCTCATCGGGAAACCCCGGGGACGCCCTCAGAGGCGCGAGCGAAACTGCTTGAGATCGCTCTGGAACACGGCGATCCAAGGCTTCGAATCGATCGAAGGGAACTGGAGCGTTCCGGACCCTCCTACATGGTCGACACCCTGCTTTCTCTGAGGGAGTCGCTCGGCGACAAGGTTTCGCTGGCATTGATTCTGGGCGCCGATGCCATGCAAGGACTTCCCGGATGGTCGCGCTGGACCCAGCTGACAGACTTGGCCCACCTCATCTTTCTCGGCCGCCCCGGATATTTACCCGCAGGGCCCGTGGCGCTTCAGGAGCACCTGAAAGATCGCTGGCAAGATCATCCCCAACGCCTCATCGAAGCGCCCCATGGCTTTGCGATCCACCTGCCTGTGACGCAAC
Source organism: Methylococcaceae bacterium (assembly GCA_044350805.1). Taxonomy (GTDB): domain Bacteria; phylum Pseudomonadota; class Gammaproteobacteria; order Methylococcales; family Methylococcaceae; genus UBA6136. The sequence goes on along the minus strand of JBILGU010000004.1, from coordinate 80,982 downwards.
TGGACATTTCAGCATCCAAGATCCGAGAGCTGATCCGGCGCGGCCTTCGGGCCGACTACCTCAGCCCTGCGCCGGTACTGGACGAAATCAGAAGACGGGGGCTTTACCGTTCGGGCTAGAAGGTCTGACCGAACGAGAACTGGAATGTCTGCAGACGGTCCCCATAGACCGTGTTGAGGGGCTGCGCAATACTGAAGCCGATGGCCCCGAACGGTGAAATCCAGCGCGCAAGAATCCCGGGCGAGTAGCGAAGAAAATCGCCTTTGACCGGTGCATAGCAGAGACCATCGGAGGGGTTGTTGTTGGCCTTGCTCACATACCCCTTGGGTCCTGGCACTTGGAACGCATTGCAGTAGACGTTGCCAACGTCGATGAAGGCCCCTATGCGAATACTTTTACTATCTTCCATGAAGGGGGGTGGCGCCAGGATTTCGGCCTGCATGACGATCTTGCTCGATCCCCCCAACGACAGAAGACCACCCTGACCCACAAGGTTGGAGATGGTTTTAGGCCCCATCGAACTGGGGTAGAAACCGCGCATGGATTGAGGTCCGCCTGCAAAGAAGTTTTCCCAGAAGGGCAGCGCCGGCGCACCATTAAAGCCGTCACCATAGGCCGCTTCAGCTGCCAACTGGAGCGTCAGGTCCTTTGCCAGCGGGAAGAAGTGCTGGGTCTTGGCGCTCGCCTTGAAGAAGGCAACCGAATCGGACCCGAATACGGGGGGCGTCGCCATGACCTGTATTCTTTGGGCACCCCCCTCGGTCGGAAACATGGCCCGGTTCAGGGTGTCATGGACGTACCCGACGGCCACTGGGATGTAATCAAACGCGTAATTCGTCTTCAGGGGGTCTTTGGTGTAGTAACGGATGTAATCCAGAATCTGCACCGGGGAATACGCATTGGTCTTAACGTCCGTTCGATTGAGATCGAGGTTGAAGGTGATTCGGTCAAATTCATTTAGCGGAATGGAGAGATTGGTTCCGATATCCCCGGTGTCGGTGGTGTAGTTCGCAAGATTCGTGTAATACGCATTCATCTTGCGGTAGGCGATGTCAAAGCCGTGGCTGATCCCGTCAACACTCGCGTAGGGGTTGAAGTAGTTCAATGAATAAACGGTGTTCAGGCGGCTGTTGTTGAAGTTGAAGCCGACCTTTTTCCCGGTTCCAAAGACGTTGTCCTGGGTCACCGCTGCGTTGAAGATGATGCCCTGAAGCTGCGAATAGCCGACACCTGCGGTAATGTTGCCGGAAGATTTTTCGGTGATCTTGTAGTTGACGTCGATCTGGTCTGAGGTGCCTGGAACTGCCGGAGTTTCGACATTCACTTCCTGGAAATAACCCAGACGCTCCATACGGACCTTGGAGCGCTCGATCTTGGTGCTGGAAGCCCAGGCCGCTTCCATCTGCCGCATTTCGCGGCGAATGACCTCATCACGGGTCTTGGTATTGCCGCTGAAATTGATTCTGCGGACGTAGACCTTTTTGCCCGGATCCACAAAGAACGTCATTCGGACGGTCTTGGTGGCTTCATCGATCTCGGGGACCATGTTGACGTTACAGAAGATGTAGCCTTCATCCCCCAGCCGATCCGAAATCGCTTTCTGGGTCTGGGTCGCCAGTTTTCGGGAGAAGACATCCCCAGGCCCGATGCCCACCAGAGGAATGATTTCCTCTGCGCGAATGATGATCTTGCCGGTGACCTGCACATCACTGACCTTGTACACATCCCCTTCCTTGAGGTTAACCGTCAGATAGATTTCCTTGCGGTCGGGGCTCATGGCGACCTGAGTCGACTCAATCTGCGAATTGATATAGCCGCGATCCAGATAGAAGGAGCGCAAGCGTTCAAGGTCCGCTCCAAGCTTTTGCTTTGAGTAATGGTCGCTCTTGGTATAGAAGGACAAGAGGTTTCCGGTGTTTTGCTCGAAATCTTGCGTCACCTGCTCATCGGAATAGGAGTGATTTCCGACGACGTTGATCTGCTTGATGGTCGCTACCTTGCCCTCGGAAACCGTAATTTCGATATCCACGCGATTTCGCGGCAGGTCCGTGACCGAGGTGTCAATCTTGACGCCGTACTTGCCCCGGGCAAAGTATTGGCGGCGCATTTCCTGCTCCACCTTGTCGAGGGTTGCCCGATCAAACACCTTGCCCTCTGTCATGCCGATGCCTTTCAAGGCCTTTTTAAGGTCATCGCTGCTGATGTCCTTGTTGCCGGTGATCTTGACACTGGCAATCGATGGGCGTTCCTCGATAAAGATCACCAGGGTGTCGCCCTCCTGCTCTAGGCGCACATCCTTGAAAAAACCGGTTTTAAAGAGCGCACGAATGCTCTCCGTTGCAAGGCGCTGATCAAAATCATCACCGACCTTGACGGGCAGATAGTTGAACACCGTACCCGGAGCCACCCGCTGAAGCCCCTCAATGCGAATATCCTCAATGGTGAAAGAACCAATGGCGCGCGCAACCACCCCGGTCGCGAGGAGCACCATGAAGAGGACGAGACGTAGGACTAAAGAGAGATTCAAAACGCGTTCAGACGGGTTCAATCGTTGAAGGAGAGGGGTATAGCAATCAGCCTGCGCGCAGATCTTTTTCGACCTGATCTATGCTGATGTGGCGGATATTCTTGCCCATGGCGTAATAGATGACGTACTCACAGATGTTGCAAGATCGATCACCGACCCGCTCCAGAGCGCGCGCCGCCCACATGATATTCAAGGAGACCGGAATCATTCTCGGATCTTCCATCATATAGGTAATCTGTTGCCGCATGATACTTTCATATTCCTGATCCACTTGGCGGTCTTCATGGACGACCCGAAGCGATTCGTCGACATCAATGCGAGCAAACGCATCCAGTGACTCACGGAGCATGTGACGGGCATGAATCGCCAACTGCTGCAGTTCGGTCAGTTGGTTCCGCTTGGGATAATGGTCCACCAAATCAACGGCAATGCGCGCAATGCGCTTGGCTTCATCGCCGATGCGCTCAAGATCGGTAATCGTTTTGATCACGGCAACGACCAAACGAAGGTCTCGAGCCGCCGGTTGCCGAAGCGCAAGAATCTGGGTGCACTCCTCATCAATCGCAACTTCTAGGGAATTGACCTTGTAATCGTCAGCGATCACCCGCTCGGCAAGGTCAGTATCCCCGTCCAAGAGCGCATTGACCGCAGACTCGACCTGCGACTCCACCAACCCGCCCAGCGCCAGAACACGGTTGCGGATCTCAAGAAGTTCATGATCATATTGCTTGGAAATATGCTGCGAATTGAGGTCTAGCTCAAGATCAACAACGCTGGTCATAAACCCCCTCTCCCGCTTAGCAATCAAACCAACCATCCCCCTCCACAAATTATAGTCGAACTGGACACCGAATCGGGGGGGTTTTTCGTTGGGGTTTTCAGTCTGAATGGATCCGCTCGGCGTAACCTGTGATTTCAGCGCGGTCGTGGTAAAGCTGCTTGAACGACAACCGACAGGAAACTCCGGCCTTCTGCGTCCGACTTTCCAGAATCTCGCGGCAATCGAGCACCATCTCGTAGCGTTTCTTCATCGGTAACTTTAGATTGAAGATCGCCCGTTTGCAGCGCCCCTCCGCCAACCATTCAGCCACCAGCCGGGCGATCCGCTGCGGTTGCTCCACCATATCGCAGACCAGCCAGTCCACAGGCTTTAAGGGGCGATAGCGGAACCCATCGACCCGAAGATGCTCCACCAGACCCGAATCCAGAAGACTCGCATCCATGGCGCCATTATCGATGGCCGTGGTCCGAAGATGCCTGCGCACCAATTGGTAGGTCCATCCCCCGGGAGCAGCACCCAAATCCACCGCCGTCATGCCGGGCTGGACTTCGGTTTCAGGGTCTTGGACAAAAAGTCCGAAGGCCTCGTCCAGCTTCAGCGTCGAGCGACTGGGCGCACCCGGCGGAAAACGGAGCCTTGGAATCCCCATGAGCCAGGGCGATGCGTTGTGAACATGACTGATCCCCAGAATTACGGAAGTCCCGCTCACGAAGAAGACATGCAGACGGGCCGAGGCGTTGGGGACCAATAGGCCCTCCCGTTTCAGCGCCTCCCGAAGGGGAACATGAAACTTTCGAAGAAACACCGAAAGTGATTTCGCATCATTGGTATCGGCGGTCTCCAGCAACAAATCCCCGTATCGACGATCCTCCGCCAACAGGCTGGCCAAGATGGGCCCCAAGCGGTCCTCCGCTGAAAGCTCGGGAAGCACATCCAGAACCCGAACCATTTGACGGGCAAAGATCAGATCATGAAAACGAAGCGCTTTGGCGAGAATCTCCATGAAGGCGGCCTCACCCGGGACAAATCGCACCGCCCCTTCACCCTCTCGGGTGCGCACATAACCATACAGCCCCAGAGCTGCAACCTGGTCCATGATTTCCGCAGCCGCCTCCCGCTCGAACCCGGGCCGGGTATAGAGCAAAAGACCGGTCGAATCGAGCGCACGCTCCGTCGTCATCAAGAGATCTCCTGCGGCCAGGTCACAGGCCTAAAAAGTTCGACATCCACCCATTCCCCTGCCTCCACTGATCGGGTCTCCGGGGGCAAGACGATCAAGCAGTCGCCACGGGTCATTGAGGTCAGCTGGTGACTGCCTTGTTGCGCCAACGGCATCACGGTCAGCCCCCCTTCGCCCTCGATCAGACGCCCCCGGAGAAATTCCTGCCGTCCGGGCTGTCTTCGAATGCTCGCCTGAAGCGGCAAACGCCAGGTGACGGCGCGCTGAGGTCCTTGTCCTGAAAGCAGTTCCAAAGCAGGCTTGACCAACTTCAAAAAAATGATCGCCGAGGAGACGGGATTACCCGGCAGCCCAAAAACGGGGACCTTTCCCAGATGACCGTAGACAAAAGGTTTTCCGGGTTTCACCGCGACCTTCCAAAAAGCGACCTCCCCCAAATCCCTCAGCGCTTTTGCAACAAAATCGGCATCGCCCTCCGAAGCGCCACCGGTCGTGATCAAGGCATCCAATCCCATGGCGCCTCGCTGCAAGGCCTTTCGCAAGCCCTCAAAGTCATCCGGGACCGTCCCAAGATCAACGGCCACGTGCCCCATTTCATGGATTAAACCCAAAAGGACCGGGCGATTACTCTCGTGGATCTGGCCGGGCGCAAGGATCTCACCTGGGGGAATGAGTTCATCGCCGGTCGCAAGAACGCCGATGCGAAGGGGATCCTGAATCGGAATCTCCGTGAACCCCGCAAATGCCAGGAGCCCCAACTCAAAGGGGCCCATGCGGGTCCCCTGAACGAGAAGGGTCTCGCCACGCTTCAATTCCTCCCCCTGCTGGCGGATATTGGCTCCGGATTGAAGGGGCTCGGTCAGATCCAGCCGGATCAGGTCTCCATCACACGTTATCCGCTCCTGGACCACAACGGCATCGGCGCCCTCAGGAATAGGCGCTCCAGTAAAAATTCGGATGCACTCTCCTGGCCCGAGGCGGGTCGCGGGTGCAGCGCCCGCCATGATCGAGCCGACGCTCCGGAGCACCGCACCCGGCAGTGCATCGACGGATTGGAGGGCATAACCATCCATGGCCGAATTCGCAAACGGCGGAAAATCGAGAGGGGTCTGCAAGGTTTCAGCCAGAATGCGTCCCAGAGCCTGCGAGACCGGCATCTGATGGGCCCGTTGAATCGGCCGAAGCCCCTTTAAAAGCTGATTTCGGGCCGCCTCGAGGGTCAGCAGCCCTTCTGCTTGATCACAGACCGAGTGCATCGCGTGCCTTGGGGAGAAAGACCTCCACGACGAAGTGGCTGACCGCCTCAGGATCATTGAGATCCAGGAGCGGGATCGGGGATGTCACGTGCAGCGGATGGTCTGTTGCAATGGCGATAATGGAGGAGTCCTCTGGAAATTGGAGCGGCGCCCCCACGCTTTCGCGATAGAGCTCGATCTTTGGAAATCTCTCGCGCTTGAATCCTTCCACCAAAATCAGATCCAGATCGCGGACATCGAGAAAACTGAGCTCCTGTTGAAGGTCGGGTTCCTGAGGCTCCGGATGATCAAACAGGATCACCCGACGATTCAGGGAGGTAATCAGCACCGGGCAAGCCCCCGCCTTTCGGAGTTCATAACTGTCTTTTCCAGGCTGATCCACCTCAAAAGCGTGATGCGCGTGCTTGATGAGACCCACGCGAACCCCCTGGGATCCAAGGTGCGGAATGAGCTCTCGCAGCAAGGTCGTTTTTCCGGTTCCGCTCGGTGCTGCAAATCCCAGGACCGGCACCTTCGCCCTGATCGAAGGCGTTTCCATCCCGATCAAGCGACCCGATAATAGTCGCGATACCACGCGACAAAACGCTCGATGCCGCTCTCGATGGGTGTTTTGGGGGCGTAGCCGACATCCCTGGCCAGATCATCGACATCGGCAAAGGTCTCAGGAACATCGCCATCCTGCATGGGAAGGTAATTCTTTTCGGCAACCCGTCCAAGCGCGCCCTCAAGAACCTCGATGAAGTGCATCAGTGCCACGGGCTGATTGTTGCCAATGTTGTAGATTCGATAAGGGGCGCGACTCGTTCCCGGATCCGGTGCATCGCCCTGCCAATCCGGATTCGGAGCAGCCACCCGATCGAGGGTTCGGATGACGCCTTCGACAATATCGTCGATATAGGTAAAGTCGCGTTTATGCTTCCCAAAGTTGTATACGTCGATGGGCTCGCCCTTGAGTATGGCCCGCGTGAACTTAAAAAGCGCCATATCCGGTCGCCCCCAGGGGCCATAAACGGTAAAAAAACGAAGTCCCGTGGTCGGAATACCAAACAGATGCGAGTAGGTATGCGCCATCAACTCATTGGCCTTCTTGGTCGCAGCGTAAAGACTCACGGGATGATCGACATTGTGATGAACCGAAAAAGGCATTCGGGTATTGGCGCCGTAGACGGAACTCGATGAGGCGTAGACCAGATGCTCGACATCAAAATGTCGACAAGCTTCAAGGATGTTGCAGAAGCCGACCAGGTTGGCATCGATATAGGCTCTCGGATGCTCAATGGAGTAGCGGACTCCAGCCTGCGCTGCAAGATTCACGACTCGCTGCGGGCGATGTGTCTCAAAGACCGCTTGAAGCCCTGAGTGGTCCTCCAAAGAGAGCCTCACGTCGGTAAAGCCGGGGCGGGACGTCAATCGATCCAATCGCGCTTCTTTCAGGGACACCTCGTAGTAGTCATTGAGGTTGTCGATGCCGATGACTTCATCACCCCGGTCCAGCAAGGCGTGCGCGAGGGATGAGCCAATGAAACCGGCGGTCCCGGTAACGAGGATTTTCATGGGGCAAGACCAGAATGGGCAATGTGGAAAATGGAGGGGCTACACCCCCTAATTTACCACTCCCAATGACGTCGGAGAATGACGATCCTTCTGAGCGATACCCAGACATTCCGGCTTGCGATAACATGCGGGGATAAGAGGGTGCCAAAAACACCCTGCCCGCAGGATTGGACCCGCGGAGCGGCTGAGTGACGAAATGCAACTCCCGATAATGACCCCGAAGTGCCCACGATGCGACATTCACTCCGAATTTTTCTGACATTTTTCGCCCTGATGCACGCATGGCCGGTCCTTGCAGACAATGCAGTCCGTTTTGTGGTCGAGGATCACCCCGTGCAACTGCGATCCGGTTTTTCTGATCAAGATCACATTCTGGCCACCCTTCACCCGGGTGAGACCGTGAAGATCCTGAAAGCGAATAAAAAAGAGGGTCAGGAGCGCGTCCAACGCGAATCCGGCGAGGTAGGCTGGGTCGAATCTCAAGACCTGACCGAGACGCTCCCGGAAGCCGCCAAGGCCTCAACCTCGGCTCCCCTGACGGAGGAAGCGCCAGCCAAGACCCCCGACCAATTGCAGCAGGAGCTGGGACGACTCCAGAGCGAACTGGTCCAGGTTCGGGCAGCCTCCGCGGATGTCCTTCGGATTCAAGCCGAGCGCGACCAACTCCAGAGCACCGTCATCAGTCTGAAGCGCGAGCTTGAAACCTTAAGCCAAGAAAAGAACACGCTGGACGAAGACCAGCAGCAAACCTGGTTCCTGATCGGTGGCATTGTTCTTTTTGGGGGCGTCCTCATTGGCATTCTCCTCCCCAGAATCAGCTTCCGCAGACGCAATCAGTGGGGCTCATTCTGAGCACCGCCCCTCCGTTACAACCCAACTTCGCCCCATCATGAGCAACGATACGAAAGATACCCGTCACTTTTCCTCCCAGGTCGTCGACGGCATGGAGCGTGCGCCAAGCCGCGCCATGCTGCACGCCGTCGGCTTCAGCGATCAGGATTTTGCCAAGCCCCAGATCGGAGTGGCCTCGACCTGGAGCATGGTGACCCCCTGCAACATGCACATCAACCAGCTCGCCGATGATGCAGCGCTGGGGGTAGATCAACATGGCGGCAAGGCTGTGGTCTTCAATACCATCACCATCTCGGACGGGATTTCGATGGGAACCGAGGGAATGAAGTACTCCTTGGTCTCGCGCGAAGTCATTGCCGATTCGATTGAAACCGTGGTGGGCTGCCAAGGCTTTGATGGTCTGGTCGCCATTGGGGGCTGTGACAAGAACATGCCCGGCTGCATGATCGCCATTGCAAGGCTCAACCGCCCCGCCATTTTTGTTTACGGTGGCACCATTCTCACCGGTTGCCATGGTGACAAAAAGCTCGATATCGTCTCGGTTTTCGAGGCCGTTGGCGCTCGGGCCAACAACCAGATTGATGACGCTGAACTCAAGGCCATCGAATCCAAGGCGATTCCAGGCCCCGGGTCGTGTGGTGGCATGTACACCGCCAATACCATGGCATCCGCGATTGAAGCCCTGGGCATGAGCCTCCCGGGTAGCTCCGCCCAGGCCGCCATTTCAGACGATAAGAAACGCGATTGCGAGGATGCGGGACGCCAGGTCGTTAAGCTCCTCGAGCTGGGCATTCGCCCCCTCGACATCATGACCCGCAAGGCCTTTGAGAACGCCATCACTGTCGTCATCGCCCTGGGCGGCTCGACCAATGCCGTCCTGCACCTCCTTGCGATGGCGCATGCCGCAGGCGTCGAACTTGCTCTGGAGGACTTTGCCGAAATCGGAGCCCGCGTTCCCATGCTGGCCGACCTCAAACCCAGCGGCAAATACGCGATGGCTGAATTGGTGGCCATTGGCGGCATTCAGCCTTTGATGAAGGATCTGCTGAAAGCCGGCCTGTTGCATGGCGATTGCTTGACCGTCACCGGAAAAACCCTCGCCGAAAATCTCGAACTGGCGGCCAATTACCCGGAAGGTCAGGACATGATTCGCCCGATCGACCAGCCAATCAAGAAAGACAGCCATCTTGTGATTCTTCGGGGCAACCTTGCCCCGGAGGGTGCCGTGGCCAAGATCACCGGCAAAGAGGGGCTGAGCTTCACAGGGGTCGCCCGCGTCTTTGATTGTGAAGAGCTCGCATTGAAGGCCATTCTGGATGGCGAGATCAAAAAGGGGGATGTCATCGTGATTCGTTACGAGGGCCCCAAGGGTGGCCCCGGCATGCGCGAAATGCTCTCGCCCACGTCTGCGGTGATGGGCAAGGGTCTTGCCAAGGACGTCGCATTGATCACGGACGGCAGATTCTCCGGGGGCACCCATGGCTTCGTCGTCGGGCACATAACGCCCGAAGCCTATGTCGGCGGACCTCTGGCGATCGTGGAGGAAGGCGACCGGATCACCATTGATGCAGAATCCCGGGAGATCAGCCTCCATGTCGATGCCGCGGTGATTCGTCAGCGGCTCGCCGGCTGGAAGGCTCCTGAGCCACGTTACCGTCGAGGCGTTCTCGCCAAGTTTGCAAAACTTGCCTCCTCCGCCTCGGAAGGGGCGGTGACGGACAAGGACCTTTAACCAGGGCTTGGCGGGACTCCACGATGTCTCAGATGCCCCCCCTGACCGAGCGGATGGCCCAACTGATCGGGTCGCCCTCGATCAGTTCCGCCGACCCCCAAATCGATCAGAGCAATCTTGGCGTCATCCATCATCTGGCTGAATGGTCCGAAACCCTCGGCTTCAAGGTCGAGATCGAGACGGTGGCGCCCGGGAAAGCCAACCTGATCGCAACGCTCGGGCCCTCGACCTCTGACACCGTCCCCGGGGGGCTCGTCCTCTCAGGGCATACCGACACGGTGCCCTGTAATCCTGAACTTTGGCATTCCGATCCCTTTTGCGCGACCCTTCGCGATGATCGCCTCTACGGGCTTGGAAGCTGTGACATGAAGGGCTTCTTCGCCATTGCCCTGGAGGCGGCCTCCCGCTTCAAGGCGAAGGATCTCAAGGAACCTTTGATCCTGATCGGAACCGCCGATGAGGAAAGTTCGATGTCAGGGGCCCGCCAACTCCTCGCCAGCAGTCGCCAGTTAGGCCGAAAAGCCGTCATTGGTGAACCCACCGGTCTTCAACCGATTCGTGTCCACAAGGGCGTCATGATGGAGGCGATCCGGGTGAAAGGGCGCGCGGGGCACTCTTCCGACCCTTCACTGGGTGCCAACGCCATTCTCGGCATGCATCAGGTCATCAGCGCACTGATTGCGCTGCAGGAAGAACTGAAGGCCCGCTACCGGCATCCCGCCTTCAAAGTCGACTACCCGACGCTGAACCTGGGTGCGATCCATGGCGGTGACAATCCCAATCGCATTTGTGGCCACTGTGAGACCCTGATTGATATCAGGCCCCTCCCCGGCATGTCGATCGAAACCGTTCAGGCCCTCTTGGAGGAGCGACTTTCGGGACTTTTTTCGAAGGACAGCGGATTGGGAATTGAGATTCTGCCTTTGTTTCCCGGGGTTCCGCCTTTCGAGACACCGGCCGAGGCCGAACTGACCCGGTACCTTGAAAGTGCGACCGGCAAGAGCGCCGGCGCAGTGGCCTTCGGGACGGAAGGGCCTTTTTTCAGTGCCCTCGGCCTTGAGACGCTCATCCTCGGCCCGGGCAGCATCGATCAGGCGCACCAGCCCGATGAATTCTTAAGCCTTTCGGATATTGCGCCCGGGATTTCCCTGTTTGAAAACTTGATCGGTCGTTACTGCCGGGCCTGAGCGCAAAGCATTGGGGTCAGGTTGCGTTGTTTTTGGCCGTTTCAGCGATTTTTTCAACCAATTTCTTGATCAGGGCCTCAAAGCCCTCTCGATCGATCACACTGGTGTACTGTGCCTTACGAAGCGCAAGGTCACTGATTCCATCCACGACGATGTTGACGACCCGCCAGTCGCCGTTGAACTGGGAAACGTGGTACTCGAAAGTATGTTTCTCCTTCGGGGCCACAAGGTCGTAACGGAGCACCACGCGACCTGGCTTGAGTTCCTGCCCGGACTCAAACTCAAAACTCTCACCGTCATATTCCTTGAACTGGGACGCATAGGTTGCTGAACTGAGTTCGCGATACTTGTCCATGAACTCAAGCTTCTGGGCCTCTTCCAGCTTCTTCCAATGGGTTCCGAGGGCAATCTGGGCCACCGCCTCAAACATGAAGCTCTGTCGGACCGTGGGGTCGATTTTTTTGAGCCGCCCCTCATAGCCCAGTTGCTTGCCGCCACGCATCAGCGCGACCAACTCCTGATTCAAATGATCGACCGGTTTTTTTGCCTCCTGAACCGCGTCCGCAAGGACGCCGATGGAAACCAGAGCCAACATCCAGAAGGCCAGGAAGGAACGCATGATCATGCCGAAAACCCCTTGAATCAGAGCGTGTAAAACCGAAATCGTAGCATACCCGCATGGCGCCCAGAGCATCAGGGAACCAAGACCAGTCCTGATATAATCGGAGCGTGTGGGGCCGCTGACTTGCTAGCCTTCTGGCCCTCCCGGCACTCCAAATTCAAATTCCTCTAAACCATGAACATCCTGATCATTGGCGGCGGTGGCCGCGAGCACGCTCTGGCCTGGAAAGTCGCCCAATCGCCCCTAGCCGAACAGGTCTTCGTCGCACCCGGCAATGCAGGAACGGCCCGGGAAAAAGATATCACCAACGTTTCGATTGCTGCAGACGATGTCGCAGGATTGGTCGCATTCGCTCGCGAGAACGGCGTCGGACTGACCATTGTGGGTCCCGAAGCGCCCTTGGTTCTGGGAGTCGTCGATGCCTTCAGGGCCGAAAACCTTCCCTGCTTTGGACCCACCCAGGGCGCGGCCCAACTCGAGGGCTCCAAGGCTTTTTGCAAAGACTTCATGGCCCGGCACGGCATCCCGACTGCGGCCTACCAGACCTTTACCGAGGTCGAACCCGCCATCGCCTACATTCAGGCTCAGGGCGCGCCGATTGTCGTCAAGGCGGATGGTCTGGCCGCCGGAAAAGGCGTCGTGGTGGCCCAATCCGAGGCCGAGGCCATTCAGGCCGTCAACGACATGCTCGCCGGCAATACCTTCGGCTCTGCAGGTCACCGCGTGGTCATCGAGGAATTCCTGGTCGGTGAAGAAGCCAGTTTTATCGTGATGGCCGATGGCCGCAACGCGCTGGCCATGGCGTCTTCACAGGACCACAAGGCCCTGCTGGACGGCGACCTCGGCCCCAACACCGGAGGCATGGGGGCCTATTCTCCCGCCCCGGTGGTGACCCCGGACGTTCATGATCGGGCGCTCCGTGAAGTGATTCAGCCCACACTCGACGGCATGGCGGCGGACGGCCTTCCCTATACGGGCTTTCTCTACGCCGGACTCATGGTCGGACCGGAGGGCCGCATCAAGGTGCTCGAGTTCAATTGCCGCTTTGGCGATCCTGAGACGCAGCCCATCATGATGCGACTGAAAAGCGACCTCCCCAAACTTTGCCTTGAGGCGCTCGCGGGACGACTGGACCAGGCCACCACCGAATGGGACCCCCGCCCCGCCTTGGGGGTCGTCCTTGCGGCCGAAGGCTATCCAAACGAGATTCGAAAGGGTGACCCGATCGAGGGTCTTCCCGAGAATGAAGATCGGGAGGTCAAGGTCTTTCATGCGGGCACCCGACTGGAAGACCATCGCGTTCTGACCGCAGGAGGAAGAGTCCTCTGTGTCAGTGCGCTGGGCGCCACTGTTCGTGAAGCCCAGGAACGCGCGTATGCCCGGGCGCATGAAATCCGCTGGCCGGGGGTGACGCTTCGAAACGACATTGGATATCGCGCCATTGCCCGGGAAAGCTGACCTCTCCCGGACGCAAGACGCAAAAAAGCCCGGCGGGTGACCCCAGCCGGGCTTTTTTTATAAGGTTTTCGCGAAGCGAAAAGACCTTACTTCAGAGCGCCCTTGCGGAAGCCACGGTCGAGCTTCGCATTGACTTCTTCAGCAGCAGCAGCAGCGCGGCGAGCAGCAGCGTCAGCGCTGGTAGCAGCTGAAAGAGCTTCGTCAGCGGTGCTCTTAACAGAAGACAGTTCAGCCTTCAGGCCATCAACCTGGGTCTGGAGAGCAGCCAGGTCAGACTTGCTAGCGCAGCCAACGGTCAGGCCAGCAGACAGGAGAACGATTGCAAACTTGGTAGCATTCATTGTCAGTTTCCTTCTAGGTAATTGAAGCGGTCGGTCTAAGCAACCCTAACTCAGGACCAAAGCCCTTATGCTAAGGCAACTCAGCCTTTAGTTTGCCCCGAAATCGACAAACTTTCCAGCGTTATTTTCACATAATTGGTTGCATTGTCACCAGTTGTCACTTCTTAATGACTTTTTAACGCCATCCTCAGGCGGCTGAGGGTGTTTTCAATGCGCCACATGACGTGATCGGCGCTTTTCGAAGATCGTCTCAAGTAGAATGACGGACCACCAGATTCAAGGGAGGCCCCATGCAGATCACGACCCGCGAAACCCAGCCTTTCAATGACCAAAAGCCCGGCACATCAGGGCTTCGCAAAAAGGTCGAGGTATTCACCCAACCTCACTATCTGGAAAACTTTGTCCAGTCAGTCTTTGAGGCCATGCCCAAGCTCAAGGGCACCACGCTGGTCCTTGGGGGCGATGGCCGCTATTACAACCGGACCGCAGCCCAGATCATCATCCGCATGGCTGCCGCCAATGGCGTCTCCAAACTGCTGGTCGGCCAGGGTGCCCTTCTCTCAACGCCCGCCGCCTCCTGCATCATCCGGAAATACGGCGCCGATGGTGGGTTTATTTTGTCGGCAAGCCACAACCCCGGGGGGCCCCACGAGGATTTCGGGATCAAGTTCAATACCGACAATGGCGGACCGGCCCCCGAGGGCTTTACCAACGCCATCTTTGAGCGCACCAAGACCCTCCAGCGTTACTTCACTCTGGAAACACCCGATATTGACCTGGATCGCCTGGGATCGGTCAGTGTTGGCGAAATGACCGTCGAAATCATCGATCCGGTCAAAGATTACGAAGCCCTGATGGAGCAACTCTTTGATTTTGATGCCATCCAGGCCGCCCTCCGTGCGGGCAGCCTGAGCATCCGATTCGATGCCCTGCACGCCATCACAGGCCCCTACGCGAAGAGAATCCTGGTCGAACGGCTTGGCGCGCCCGCTGAAGCTGTCGTCAACGCCGTTCCTTTGGAAGATTTTGGGGGCGGACACCCGGATCCCAATCTCGTGCATGCCCATGAACTGGCTGAATGGATGTCACGTCCCGATGCCCCGACCCTTGGGGCCGCTTCTGATGGCGATGGGGACCGCAACATGATCATGGGGGCGGGATTTTTCGTGACGCCCAGCGACAGTCTGGCCGTCCTTGCCGCCAATCTTCATCTGCTCCCCGGTTACCGCGACGGGCTCAAGGGCGTGGCGCGTTCCATGCCGACCAGCCGGGCGGTCGATCGCGTTGGCAAGGCTCTGGGCCTGGGCTATTACGAAACCCCAACAGGCTGGAAATTCTTTGGCAACCTTCTGGATGCTGGAAAGATTACCCTTTGCGGTGAAGAAAGTTTTGGGACGGGTTCTGATCACGTTCGCGAAAAGGACGGACTCTGGGCGGTCCTCGCCTGGCTCAACCTTCTGGCGGTCCGCAAGGAGTCCGTCGCTGATATCGTTCAGGCTCACTGGCAAAAGTACGGCCGCGACGCCTACTCCCGACATGACTATGAAGGCATCCCGATCGCAATTGGCGAAGCCATCATGGCGCGGGTCAACGAGCAGCTCCCGGGGCTCCCGGGTCAGCGTTTTGGGGACTACGAGGTCACCGAGGCGGACGATTTCTGTTACCAGGACCCGGTGGATGGCAGCGTGAGCCCGCATCAGGGGGTTCGAATCATCTTCGGCGAACGCGCTCGGATGGTCTTTCGGCTTTCAGGAACCGGAACCGTTGGAGCAACCCTCAGACTCTATATCGAGCAATACGAAACGGATCCCTCAAGACAAACCCTCGATGCCCAGGTCCTGCTTCGGGAGTTGATCGATCTGTCGGAACAGCTGGCTGAAATCCGTAAGCGCACCGGCATGGCGTCCCCCACCGTCATCACCTGAGTTCGCCCTCCAGCCTTTAAGGATTGCGACTGGCCCACACACGGGCCAGTCGAGCGTAGGCCTCAAGCGACAGGGTCTCGGCGCGGGCGCCCGGATCAATGTCAGAGGCCCTCAGATCGTCTTCCGTGAAAAGGTCCCTGAGCGCATTTCGAAGTGTCTTTCGACGCTGCATGAACGCCTGAGTCACGACGCGACCCAGCGCCTTGGGATCCGCATCAACGGGCGGCGTTGAATGCGGTGTTAACCGCACGATGGCGGATACCACCTTGGGGGGCGGATAAAAGCTCTCAGGACCGACTTCAAAGAGCTTTTCAGCGGCGCAGTAATACTGCGTCATGATGCTGAGCCGGCCGTACTCGGAATCCCCCGTCCCCGCGCAAAGCCGTTCGACCACCTCGCGTTGCAGCATGAACGTCATCTCTGAGATGACGCCCGCATGGCTCAACAAATGAAAAATCAACGGCGTCGAGATGTTGTAGGGAAGATTTCCCACGACCCGGATCGGTCCTTGGGTTGCCAGCGTTGCAAAATCGAATCTGAGGGCATCCCCCTCGTTGAGGTGAAACCTCGGCTCATGGGCAAAGCGCTGTCTTAAGAGTGCTGCGAGGTCTCGATCGATCTCGATCGCCTCGATTTGGGCGCCCGCTGCCAGGAAGAAGCGGGTCATGGCCCCTTCACCAGGACCAATCTCGATCAAGCGCTCGCCGTCTTGGGGACCCACGGACTGCACGATCCGATGCACCACCGTATCATCCCGGAGAAAGTTCTGACCAAAGCGTTTCCGGGGCGTATGACTCATTCGGGGTGATCCTCTCCAGTGCTCTGCTTTTGTCTGTGAATCAAGTCCATCGCCGCAGCGATCGCGGCCAAAAGACTTCCGGCGTCCGCCTTTCCCGTTCCCGCAAGATCCGTCGCAGTCCCATGATCGACCGACGTTCGGATAATGGGGAGGCCCAAGGTGATGTTGACCGCCTGGCCAAACCCCTGATACTTGAGAACGGGCAGACCTTGATCGTGATACATCGCAAGAACGGCATCCGCCGTTTCAAGATGCTGAGGCAAAAACAACGTATCTGCAGGCATGGGTCCCGTCAGACGGAAACCCTCCCGGCGCAGCATCTCAAGCACCGGGGTGATCACATGAATTTCCTCTTGGCCCAGATGGCCGGATTCCCCGGCATGGGGATTGAGTCCCGCCACCAGAATATGAGGGTCCGAAAAACCAAAGCGCCGGATGAGGTCGCCTCGCAGAATCCGCAGGATCTCCTCCAGCCCCTCCGCATGAATGGCCGAGGGCACCTCAGCCAGGGGGAGGTGGGTCGTCGCCAGGGCCACTCTGAGGCTTGGCGTCGATAAGAGCATGACCGGATGCCCTCCGGTCAGGCTCGCGATGTATTCGGTATGTCCTGAAAAGGTTCGCCCTGATTCGTTGATCACCGCCTTACTGACCGGCGCGGTCACCATGGCATCAAAGGAACCTTCAAGACACCCCCGGACAGCGGCATCCAGCGTCTGAAGGACATAGCCTGCGTTGTCCGGGGTCAAAAGTCCGGGCGTATGGGATGGCGCTTTGGCAACGGGCCACACCCGAAGGGCGTTCGCCGGAATCTCGGGCCAAGTCCGGGGGTCGGGCATTTCGATGATCTTGAGCGGAACGCGAAGCCTCTCCGCTCGGTCTTTGAGCAGCTCCGGATCCCCTGCGATGGCCAGCGATCGTGCCTCGGGCCTTGCTGAGAGGGCGATGCAAAGATCGGGGCCGATGCCGCCGGGATCTCCCGGCGTTAGAACCAGCCGTCCAGCCATCCTTTTTCTTCCTGATCCTTTCCACTCGCCTTGGGCTTCTCCGCGTCCGTCTGCTCGGCATCACCCGATGACTCGGCCGTGGTCGCCGACGTCTCATCCTTGGCGGGAGGTTTCGGTTTGAGCGTCGGTGGGGGCGTATAGCCCTCCGGAGCATATTCTGGGACCCGGATCTCCACATAGGCCTCATCACGAATTTTTCTCAGCCAGACTTCCGTTTCCTCGCCCACGCGTCGCTCGAAGATCTCATCCTGCGCTTTCTTGCGAAGCACTTCATCGCTGTCCTGTGACTCCTTGCGCTCCAGAACCTGAATCAAGTGCCAACCGAACTGGCTTTGGACCGGTTCACTGAGCTGGTTGATCTCCAGAGCATTCATGGCATTTTCAAACTCAGGAACCAATGCGCCAGGGATCACGAATCCAAGGTCACCGCCCTTGACGGCAGAGCCCCGGTCGTCGGAGTTTCCGCGAGCCAGATCGCCAAAGTCATCACCGGCCTTGATGCGATCGCGAATGGCCTCTAGTTTTTTTCGCGCATCCTGATTGGTAATCAGCTCGTTGGGTTTGATCAGAATGTGGCGGACATGGGTCTTGGTAATGCGCTCGAGCGCACTGCCTCGGGTATCCAGCAGCTTGATGAGATGGAAGCCACTCGGGCTTCGGATCGGACCTTCGACGTCCCCTTTCTTCATGTGAGGGACAATCTCTGCAAACAGCGTCGGCACAGCCGTCAACTTCCGCCACCCCAAATCGCCTCCCTTCAGCGCTTCAGAGGAGTCCGATGCGCCCACCGCGACCTGCTTGAAATCCTGCCCACCCCGAAGGTCCGCAAGGATTTTCTCTGCGCGGGCTTTGGCCGCATCCACTGCGGCGGCATGCGCGGACTGCGGGACAGAAATCAGGATGTGCCCCAGAAGGAACTCGGTATCGGGATGGGTCGCGATGGTGCCTCTTTTTTTCAGCCATTGCTCGACCTCGCGGTCACTGATCTTGATCTGGCTGTTCACCTGGCTGGAACGCAGTCGCTGCTGCGTAATTTCGCCCCGAATCTGCTCGAGAAATTCGTGATATTCGATGCCTTCCCCGCGAAGCGACTCGCGGAGCTCTTCCGCGGACATGTTGTTGCGCTCGGCAATCCCAAGAACCGCCTGACGAAGGGTCTCATCGTCAATCTTGAGCCCACCCCGCTCAGCCATCGCGACTTGAACCTTCTCCGTAATCAGCCGGTCAAGCACCTGTTTGACCAATACCGAATCCGGCGGCATTGCCGTTCCGCCGCGAAGCATGCCCTGACGAATGGCATCGACGCGTTTCATCAGTTCGCCTTCCAAGATGACCTCATCCTCGACAATCGCGACGATACGATCCACCTCAGCAGCCCAAACAACCGCAGGCATCAAAAAGGCAGCCCAAAGGCTGAGTAAGATCAACAAGCGTTCAGCGAAAGGCATCCGCACGGAGCTCCCTGTCCTCGATGGCATCAATAATCCTGATAACGGTAACCCATAATCGTTCGCTGCAGGAACTTGTCGACATCGGCGTTGACGCTCGACAAACCCTTAAGATCCAGCTGCACATAGATGGCATCGTTGCTCTGAGCGGTCCCGTTGGAGCTGATGGTGTTGAGGTAACGACGCGCGATCACAGCGAACTTGTAACAGCAAGTCTCACGCTCGACCCCAAAGAAGGTTTCCAGTGTCGTATTGTTCAAGAACGAATATTCCCAGCGACCCACCATGTGCCAGCCTTCGAAAAGCGGCAACCGGAAGGAGACGTCCGTCAGGTTAAGACACTCACTGAAGGTCGAAAGGTAGCTGTAGGATGTGGTCGCATTCGTCGGACATCCCGTATTGGTATTCTGGTTTAAGCGGTAGCGATAGATCATGTTGAGGATCTGATTCTGCCGATTGTTGTAGGTCAAGCCGACCTGTCCACGCGAGATGACGTTTTGCGAGGCATTGTATTGCCCGGCATTGTAGATACTCCAATCCTCGGTAATGCCAGCATAGACATCGCCGACCAGGTTGGAAAAGCTCTGGGCGTAGGTCGAGGGCGTCGTTCCAATCGTGGTGACCTGGCGATTATCAAAGTAGGCGATGTTGCCAATGGTCGCCCGGAAACGATCGTAACCCTTCTCCCCGTCGATGATTCGGGATGTGAGCGCTGCCGTCATCTGGTTTGTATCGCCAATACGATCGTTACCGGTGTAACGATTTTCACGGAACATCTGGTAGTACGTGAAGTCGTAGGGGGTCGTATCGAAGACCGGAATATCCGACTGGTTCGTGTAGGGAATGTAGACATAGAACAGGCGCGGCTCGATCGTTTGTTGCCAGGTCTGTCCCCCAAGGTCAAAATCCCGATCAAAATAAGTCCCGGCATCCATGGAGAGAATCGGTACCGTGAAATTGGGGGTATCGGTTTGCTGAACGGCAACCCCATTGGCCTGCTGAAGGGCCTGCCACTGCCCGGTGTTCTGAAGCGAATACTGGTTGTAGATGAGGGTCGCACTGGGTTTGAAAAAGCCCCAGCTCGACTCCACGGGGAGCTGAAGTTTTGGCCGCATGATGAACCGCTGGCCGGTCGTAAGAAACGAGGAATCCGCCTGAATGTCAGCCATCTGAATCGTGTTTGACAAGGTCAAACCCGTATCCAGAATCTCGGTTCCCCAGTTGTGCTCGAGCTTGGGGAGATAGAAATAGGGATACGCATTCTTGGGGATCGCCGGATTGATGGTCTGGTAGTAGTTGGCCATCAGGTTGACGTTTCCAAACTCCCCGGCCGAATAGTTCACCGTCGCACGGCTGGTGATGTTGTTGGTGTCGATCATCGACAAGGGACTGCCCAACTGAGCCAAATAGTTCGCATCCGAAACATAGTTGAGGTCGACCTGACTGGTCAGATCCTTCATCCAGGCCGAACTATCCTGAAATCCAAACTGACCCCGGGTGGTCTTGGTCTGCGTATCATAGGGAACAATGTCAAAGATCATCTTTCCTCGCGAGGTGTCGGAAAGATATCGGAATTCGTTGAGACTCATGTAGCCTCGCTCACTGAGATAGCGGGCCTGAACGGTGGCATCCATGTTCGGCGCAATATCAAAGTAGTAAGGGACGGCCAGATTGAAACCGTTGATTTGGGAGTAGCCCATGACGGGACTCAAAAGACCGCTCATCCTTCGCCCATCAATGGGGAATGACATGACCGGCGTCCAGAACACCGGAAGATCGTAGAAGCTGAACCACGCATTGTGGGCTCTGGCAAACCCCGTGTCTTTGTTCATGATCACGTTATCCGCATGCAACACCCAGTTCTGGTTGCCGGACGGACACGTGGTGTAACTGAAGGTCTCGTAGCGCGAGAGGATCGCGCTATCCAGATAGGTGACCCTGGAGGTTCCACGACCCGGGACCTGAGGCAGGATGAACTGGCTGTTTCGGAACACCCCTCGGCCATCGCCCTTCAGATGGGCGCTGTCACTCATCATGATTTGGGTCTTGTCCTTGTAGACCACATTCCCATGGGTGTTGACCGCACTGTTCGTGAGATTTCGGGTAATGAAGTCGGCCCAGAGCTCCTGATCCGCTTGCGTCATGTGAACGCTGCCGATGAAGGTCGTGACTTCGTTATCAATGAGCTCAAAAAAATCCGAATCGATATCGGTGGGGGCCGTATCCCGGGCCAGCCGCTCCTCACGCGACATCATGAACTCGGTCAAGGCCGGCGGGAGACGTTTGCCGACCTTGACAGCACAGAGCCGGGTCCAGGGGTTGGTCGGAAGCTTGCCCATCAGGGTGAGGAATCGCTCTTCATCTTCGCGCGTGATCTGGCGCGACTCGGACCAGTTTTCATCATCCTCGCCGGCTTCACTGACCACGTGAGCCATCCCCCGGGGATCCCTTCCCGTCAGCGAGCAGACCCAGCTTCGGTCCTCGCCCTCATCGGCGCTGGGCTCGCAGTTCCATCCGGATACCTTGCTTTTCGGGGGCTCGCCTTTCGCTAGCGCGGAATTGAACGGGTCCTTTCCCTTGAGCATCTCCGGTCGATCCTCGGGACCTGTGGTTTCTCCCGACAGCGGATCGAACTGGCGGTCCTTGGGTTGCTCTTGCGCGGTGCCGTCCTCCCCCAGCTCAAGCTCTTTGCCCTGAGGCTCTGCGGCGTGCTCGGAACCACAACTCCAGTGCCCGGTCTTGGGATCGGGAGCACACTTCCAGTCTGCATCGGACGCAAGGACGCCCCGGGCGGACAGGGTCAACCCGAAAATGAGAAGTAAGGTAGGGCGAATGAACCCGGGCATCGCTCAGGAGATCAGGCGCCCTGATGCAGGCTGTGTAAAGGCATTCTCGGGGCCATGGCGTACGGAAAGGGCGGGAAGGTCGTCGAGAACCGGCCGAGTGTGTTCAAATAGCGGCTTCCGACGTTTCATTTTAACCGATCCCAGGCCTTGCTTGGGCAAGTTTTTTCCAGACAGCGCCGCCCTTCATGCAACGCCCAGATCCGCGCCGCGATGCCCTTCTCGACTGGCTGAGAAACGAGCTTGGCATCAACGTCACCGCCTTGGTCGCCGCTTCGTCCGATGCGAGCTTCAGACGCTATTTCCGCTTTGAGGTCGGGGATGAGACACGCATTGCCATGGATGCCCCGCCCCCTCAGGAAGACATCCGGCCCTTTTTGAAAACCGCCGAGCTGCTGAGGGCTCGGGGCGTTCCAACCCCCGAGATCTTTGCCGCCAACGCAGACATGGGTTTCATCGTCCTAAGCGATTTTGGCCGAACGGCCTACCTCGACATTCTCGATGACACGACGGTGACTCCCCTTTATGCCAGCGCTCTGGATACCCTGTTCCAGCTTCAGACGGCCGAAAATCCTGAAGGTGAACCTCCTGACCTTCCCCGTTATGACGAAACGCTTCTCAGGCGTGAACTGGGCGTCTTTCGCGAATGGTGCATTGAGGGCTATCTTGGCCTGACGCTGACCGCAAGCGAAGAGGCGCTGCTCGCCGAGACCTTCGATCGTCTGATCCGTTCAGCCCTTTCCCAACCATCGGTCATCGTGCATCGGGACTATCACTCCCGGAACCTCATGCTGCTTGCGGACGGAACCCCGGGCGTCCTTGATTTTCAGGATGCCGTTTTAGGACCTGTGACCTACGACCTGGCCTCCCTCCTTCGAGACTGCTACATCGCCTGGCCTTTACCCCAACTCAAGCTCTGGATTGCGCAATACTATCAACGCCTCGCCCAGGCAGGATTGATTGAAGGCGTCAGTGAGGCCCAATTCAGGCGCTGGTTCGATCTGATGGGACTGCAGCGACACCTGAAGGCTGCAGGCATTTTCTGTCGCCTGAAACTGAGAGATGGAAAACCAGGCTACATCGGGGATATCCCTCGCACCCTTGGCTACGCGCTCGATGTGGGCCGTGATCAACCCGATCTTGCGGCCTTTGCCACCTTTGTCGCAACACGGGTTTTGCCGACTTTCCTGGAGCCTACCGGCGCATGAGAGCCATGATTCTGGCCGCGGGACGGGGCGAGCGTCTTCGACCCTTGACCGACCATACCCCCAAACCCCTCATCGAGGCGGGCGGCAAACCGCTCATTCTTCATCTCGTTGAAAGTCTGGTCGAGGGCGGAATCGACGAGATTATCGTCAATACTGCGCACCTTGGGGAAAAGATCCAGGAACGTCTTGGAGACGGTTCAGCCTTTGGCGCAAGAATCCTTTACTCCCCAGAACATGAGGCCCTTGAGACCGGCGGCGGAATTTATCGCGCGCTGCCCCTGTTGGGCAAAGCCCCTTTTCTGGTCGTCAATGGGGATATTGCGACTGACTTTCCTTTCGGAACGTTAAAGGACAAACCCATGGATCTGGCCCATCTGGTCCTGGTGCCCAACCCGGATCATCACCCGCAGGGTGACTTTGGATTGGAAAGGGGGCTTGCGCTGGATGAAGGGGGGCCGCGGTGGACCTTCGGCGGCATCGGAGTCTATCGACCCGAACTCTTCTCCGAATGCACTGCCGGTCGGTTCCCCCTGGCGCCGCTCCTGCGATTGGCCATGAAGGCCTCGAAAGTCAGCGCTGAGCTCTGGCCTGGGTTCTGGATGGATATCGGCACCATCGAACGGCTCGAGGCCTTCGACCAAAAGCTCCGATCAGACCGCTGACCCCAAAGCCTTGCGCTGATGATTCAACCAATCCAGCCACTCGCTCACCACAATCAGCGCCCACAGCGCACGTCCATGATCAGCCTCGCGCCGCTGATGGGCATCGAAGACCGTCCGGACGGCCTCAGGATAGATGCCGAGATCTGCCAGCGCAGGATTGGTGACCTTGGCCTCCGCCCATGCCTTGAGAGGGCCTCGAAGCCACGAGGCCAAGGGGACAGAAAGGCCGCGTTTCTTTCGATAGACGATCTCTTTGGGGAGATAGCGCGTCGCATAGTCCTTGAGAAAGACCTTGGTCTTGATGCCCTGAACCCGCTGCTTTTCACTCAAGGTTGCGGCAAATTCCATCACCGAAACATCAAGGAAGGGCGCCCGAAGCTCCAGAGCCGAGTGCATGCTGGCGCGATCAGCCTTGGTTAAAAGCCCCTCCGCCAACGAACGCTCAAGATCGTATCGCTGGATTTCATCCAGCAAGCTTTCCCCCTGAACCCCAGACCACGCCGAAAGTCGGGGATGGATCCCCAGGGGCGCAAGAATGGCGGGGGACAGACTGGAATTCCAAAGGATGTGGCGTGAGAGCCCATCCAGCTCATCGCCCTGAACGAATCGCTTCAAGAGAAATGACAGGGTGACTTTCTTATCGCTCGGGGGCCAACGTTCGACCTGGGTGCGCAGAAACGCTCTCAACCACCCCGGCAATGCAGCATAGCGCTCGGCGATGCCCGCACCAAAGTAAGTCGGATACCCCCCAAAGAGCTCATCCGCCCCCTCCCCCGAAAGGGAAATGCGAATATCCTGGGCGGCGCGCTGCGAAAGCAGGGCCGTCGGAATCCAGGCGGGGTCAGCAAGAGGCTCACCCGATGTGGCAATGACCTCCCGCAACATCTCAGGAATGCGTTCCGGTTCAGCCCAGACCGGGACATAGTCCATGCGAAGATCCTTTGCGACGCCCGCGGCGAAATTGCCCTCATCGAAGGACTCTTCGCCAAACCGAAGCCCATAGGCCGTAATGGATTTATCCGGGTGCTGGCTTCGGGCCACCGCAGCGATCAGGGATGAATCCACCCCACCGCTGAGAAAGAGCCCCACCGGAACATCCACTTCACTTTGCCGATAAACGGCCGCCCTGAAAATGCGATCAAAGGTCTCGAGGGGATGATCCCCCGCTGTGGCATTGCGCTTGGGAAGCCGCCAGTAGGTATGTCGCTGCGTGGATTCAGCCGACAAAATGACCCATTCCCCGGGGCCCACTTTCAGGACTCCCTCAAGAGGGCTGTCGGGTGCAGGGAAATAGCCCAGCTGGAGATATCGTGCGAGGACGACCGCATCCGGCGTGGTCGGATGATGGCCGCCATCCACCATCCCTGAAAGCTGGGAGGCAAAAAACACCAGGCCGTCCGAACGACTGAAAAACAACGGCCGCTCGCCCGCCCGATCCCGCGCCAGAAGCAAGCTGGCACGCCGCGGGTCCCAGACGGCGATCGCAAAGGCCCCCACCAGCCGCTCAACAAAGGCCTCACCCAATTCAAGGTAGAGTCCCGGGAGAACGGCCACATCCGTGTCATCGGTCACCGGGCGGCCGCGCTCGGCGAGGAAGGTCCGAAGCTCACCGTGGTTGTCGATTTCGCCGTTACAGACCACCATCACCCCGGTGGCCTCATCGACCAGAGGTTGCTGGCCACTGGTCAGACCCCGAATCGTCAGTCGGGCCATTCCAAAGACCGCGCGGTCATCGCCACGAATCCACTGCCCATCGGGTCCCCGGTGGAGCAGTCGTTGCAGCATCTTTTCAACCCCACCGTTCCCTGGCGTCGACCCCGCAAAACGAACCTCACCGCAGATTCCGCACATCTCAGCGCTCCCGGCGTTCGAGCAGAACGCCAATGTAATCTCCCGGAAGGAGCACAATCTCTCGCCCGGAGGCCCATGCCGTCACTTCCTTCATCCGCTCGGTTCGGGCCATCAGAAAAATCGGATGTCGTCGTTCGGCAAGATAGCCCGGATAACGGTCCAGCGGGACCAAGCGCTCCGACCAGGGCTTCCCGGTTTTGATGGAGAAAAGAACATAGTTACTGGTCAGCTCCCGGCCATCCTCGGTAAAGACCGTCAGCTCACGACCGAGGTAGAACGGAAGACCATGGGGCATGCAGGCAAGGCAAGCAAACTCCGTATCGACGGGGAGGGTCGAGGGCAATTGCTCGAAAATGGGGCGCGCCGACTTGATGCCGGCATGGCGTGATACCGACTCGAAATTCAAGGTCAGGAAAAGCAAGGGAAAGACCAGAAAGCCAGCCATTGCCAATCGAGGCGAGCGCAGCAGCCAAGCCCCCAGACTGACACAGGCGGTCAGCCCCAGGGAGAGAATGAAGCCCGGCAGGATCGGCATGAAGCGCTCCAGGACCGTTGCGGTCAGCCACTTCGGATGAGGCAAAAGACCGGGCATCCAAAGCTCCATCATGGGCGGAAGCGCCAAAAGGAGGGCAACGACGCCCAAAAGGAGCGAAGAAAACCTAAACACCCGGCGGGCCACTTCTTCATGGGCCTCGAGAGCCTGCGCCAGAACCCGAGCCACCAGGACGCCCAGAGCCACCATGCCTGTCAAAATATAGCCCGGGAGCTTTGACTGGGAGAGGGAAAAGAAGACGACGACCACCAAGGCCCAGACCACAAAAAGCCGGTCGGCATCATGGAGTCGATAAGACCTTCGAAAACCTTCCCGAATGGCCGCGGGAAGAATGAGACTGAAAGGGAAAAAGCAGCCAGCAATAATGAGGCCGTAGTAGTAAAACGGCTGGGTCCTTCGAAATTCAGGGGTAGTAAAACGGGCGATCGACTCCTTCATGATCCCGTAATAGGGAAAATCAGGACACGCGATCGAAAGCCCGACAAACCATGGAAGGACAATGGCCAGAAAGAGAAGAACGTGCGACAGTCGAAAGAATGAGCCGATCAGCGCCCGTCGCCCGGAGACCGCGTGATACACGCTCATCACCAAAAGCGGCACCAGAAAACCCACGGGGCCTTTGACCAAGGTTGCAAGTCCAGCGGCCAAGGTGGCCAAAAGATACCAATGGCGTCGGGCCTTCCCCTCGACCTCTCCCGCACGATAGGCCGCCAGAATGGCGGAACTGACAAAAAGCCCCAGCATCATGTCAAAAATGACAATTCGGGCGAAGGCCTCAAAAAGAGGCGTCAAGGCAATCACGACGACGGCCAAACTCGCGGTCGTCGGGCCATAGGCCCTTCGGCAGAAGGCAAAAAGAAGCATCAGCCACAACCAGGCCGAAAGGGCGGAAGGAAGACGCGCTGCCCATTCGGTATCGCCAAAGGCCTTCAAGGCCAACGCGGAGGCTTTAAAGAAGAAAGCCGGTTTATCGAGGTAGGTCGCCCCATCGTATGTGGGCACCAACCAGGAACCCGAGACCTTCATTTCTCGGGCAACCTCGGCGTTGCGTCCCTCATCCGGTGAAAGCAGGGAGAAATCACCCAGATGAACGAAGGTTGCCCATGTCGCAAAAAGCAGGGCAAAGAAGGGACCGACCCAGGCCGGAATGGAGGTGTTGCTTGGTGTAGAGGACGTCATCAGGAAACGTAGACTCGATGGATCAATCGGGGCTTTCCTCGGGTCGGCCTGAGAGGGCTCAGGCCTCGAGGGGCCCCCCGTGGAAGGCCAGCAGGCCAAGGCATGCCTCGCCCCTGCTCCAGAAATTTAATGCCAGGAGAGTAAACCCTCCTCACCCGGTACAGCCCGCCTCTAAGAAACGGGCCGCGCACGATCACGCAGAAGGCGCTCCCGGCAAGGCTTTACGGGCCTGGGCGATGGCTAAGCGAACCTGATTCGGCGCGGTTCCACCCAAATGATCGCGGGCATTGAGAGAACCTTCCAGGGTCAAGACCTCAAAGACATCCTCCGAAATGACGCCCGAGAACGCAGTCAACTCATCGAGGCGCAGCGCCGCAAGATCCCGTCCCGTCTCGACACCCAGACGAACCGCCTTACCGACAATTTCATGCGCATCACGGAAGGGGATGCCTTTACGAACGAGATAGTCGGCAAGATCCGTCGCTGTCGCGTAGCCCTTGAGCGTCGCCTCTCGCATGGCCGACCGATTGGGTGAGAGGTGAGGCACCATGTCGGCAAAGGCCCGCAAGGAATTGCGCACGGTATCGAGCGTATCGAAGAGGGGCTCTTTGTCTTCTTGATTATCCTTATTGTAGGCAAGGGGCTGCCCCTTCATGAGGGTCAAAAGCCCCACCAGATGACCAAAGACCCGGCCTGACTTGCCACGCACCAATTCTGGAACGTCCGGATTCTTCTTCTGAGGCATGATCGAAGAGCCGGTGCAAAAGGCATCCGGAAGGTCGACGAAGCCGAACTGCGCCGAGGTCCAAAGGATCAGCTCCTCGGAAAACCGGGACAAGTGCATCATGATCAAACTGGCACAGGCGGTGAACTCAATCGCAAAATCGCGATCGCTCACGGCATCCAGCGAATTACGGGCCGGGCGATCAAAGCCCAGAAGTTCTGCCGTAAAGGGGCGATCCAGGGGGAAGGTTGTGCCGGCAAGGGCTGCAGCACCCAACGGCATCACATTGACCCGTTTGCGGCAGTCCGCAAGGCGCTCCCGATCCCTGTCCAACATTTCATACCACGCCATCAGGTGATGACCAAAGCTGACCGGCTGTGCGACCTGAAGATGGGTAAATCCGGGGAGGATCGTGTCGACCTCCCGCTCGGCTAGATCGAGAAGGGCGGACTGCAGCTTCAGGATCAATCCCATCAGTTCATCCACTTCGTCCCGAAGGTAAAGGCGAATGTCGGTGGCCACCTGATCATTGCGGGAGCGCCCGGTATGGAGTTTCTTGCCGACTTCGCCCAGCCGCTGCGTGAGTCTCGCCTCGATGTTCATATGGACATCTTCAAGCTCAACGGACCAGACAAAGGTGCCAGCGCGAATTTCAGCGTCAATGTCGTCCAGCCCGCGAACAATCGCATCGCGCTCTTCGGCCGTCAAAACCCCGATCTTTGCGAGCATGGTGGCATGGGCCTTGGAGCCCTGGATATCATGATGAGCCAGCCGTTTATCGAAGTCGACAGATGCCGTGAAGGCTTCCACGAATTTGTCGGTGGCCTCGCTGAATCGGCCGCCCCAGGGCTTGGCTTCGCTACTCATTGGTCTCTCGCAGAAATTCAACCACTCATTATAGCGCGAAGCGAGCCACTCTAGCCTGGCCAATGGACGCGCTCATTGACAAAGGCCCCAGGGCTCGGGTTTCCGATCCCAGGCCGAAATTGAGGGGCGTCGAGAAGCATGCCTATCACTCTCAACGGTCGAATTTCATACAAAACGAAAGGTTTCTCTGAACCCGGAGCTTTGGTAGGATCAGCGAAAAATAGCGATAGTCGAAAATGACACAACCTACTCAACTTCCGGCCTGGCGGGCACTCGAAAAGCACCGACAGGAAATGGCAGGGGTCCACATGCGGGATCTCTTCGCTGCCGACCCGCAGAGGTTCGAGCGGTTTTCCCTGAACTTCAACGACATTCTCTTCGATTTTTCCAAAAACCGGATTACCGAGAAAACCCAGAGCCTTCTCGAGCAGCTGGCCGAAGAATCCAAGCTTTCCGCCAAAATTGAAGCCATGTTCCGGGGCGCCCGGATTAACGTGACGGAAAACCGCGCCGTCCTTCACATTGCCCTTCGCAATCGCTCCAACCGCCCCATCCTGCTGGATGGCGATGATGTGATGCCGGACGTCAACCGCGTTCTTGGAATGATGCGACGCTTCACCGAGGCCGTCCGCTCGGGACGCTGGAAAGGCTGTACGGGGCGCTCGATCACGGATGTGGTCAACATCGGCATCGGGGGATCGGACCTGGGCTCGCGGATGGTGGTCAAGGCACTGACCCCTTATGTTGATCCGGGACTTCGAGTCCATTTTGTTTCGAACGTCGATGAAGCCGACCTCATCCAGACTTTGAGGGGCCTCGACCCTGAAACCACGCTCTTCTGTGTCGCCTCCAAGACCTTCACGACGCTCGAGACCATGGCCAACGCCAAGTCGGCCCGAGACTGGCTCCTGAATCAGGTCAAGGATACGAGTGCCGTCGCGCGGCACTTTATTGCGATTTCGACGAATACCGTCAAGGTCGCCGAATTTGGCATCGATACTGCCAATATGTTCGAATTCTGGGATTGGGTCGGGGGGCGCTATTCCATCTGGTCTGCCATCGGACTTCCCATTGCCTTGGCCTTGGGCATGGATCGCTTTGAGGCCATGCTGGAGGGCGCTCACCGCATTGACGAGCACTTCCGAACCGCGCCCTTTCACCGGAATATTCCGGTAATCATGGGCCTTCTGGGGATCTGGTACGACAATTTCTTTGCCGCCGATGCCTATGCCATCTTGCCCTATGACCAGTACCTTGAGTACCTTGCGGACTACCTCCAGCAAGGCGACATGGAAAGCAACGGCAAAACCGTCGATCTTGAAGGCCACCCGGTCAACTACAGTACGGGTCCCATCATCTTCGGCCAGCCCGGCACCAACGGCCAGCATGCCTTCTACCAATTGATGCATCAGGGCAGCGCACTGATTCCGTGCGATTTCATCGCAGCCGCCCAAAGCCACCACAACCTCGGCGACCATCACGAGCTCCTGATTTCAAATTACATCGCTCAGACCGAAGCCCTGATGCTTGGCAAGACCTTTGAAGAAGCCAAGTCTGAACTCAAGGCCGCCGGTGTCCAGGGAGAGCGGCTTCAAGAGCTTGCAGCAGCCAAAACCTTCCGCGGCAACCGGCCCTCGAACTCCATCCTCTACAAGAAACTCACGCCGGAAACCCTGGGAAGCCTGATCGCACTCTATGAGCACAAGATTTTCGTGCAGGGTGCCATCTGGAACATCAATTCCTTTGATCAGATGGGTGTTGAACTGGGCAAGCAACTGGCCCGCGCCATCTTCACGGATCTTCGTGATAAGGAATCGGTGCACTCCCACGACAGCTCCACCAACGGACTCATCAATCGCTACAAATCCCTCCGAGGCTAATCCCCATGCGCGAACTGGTCGTCACCCTCAGCCCCGATGACCTCGCCCGCGAGGCCGCCGGTCGACTCGTTGAATTGATTGCCGAGGCCATTCGGCAAAGAGGCCGTGCCTCCATTGCCCTGTCCGGCGGCAGCACACCCAAAAGGCTCTACCAGCTTCTGACCCAGCCCCCCTACTCCGTCGCAATGGACTGGTCCAAAGTCCACCTGTTTTTTGCCGATGAGCGCTTCGTTCCTCACGATGACCCTGACAGTACGGTTCGACTGGTGCGCGAAACCCTGCTCGCAGGCGTCAAGGTTCCAGAAGATCAGTTCCATACCATGCCGACCACGGGGGCAACCCCAGAGGCCTGCGCAGCCCAGTATGAAACAACCCTCAGACACCATTTCGGCGGCGACGACACCGCGTTTGACCTGACCTTTCTTGGGATGGGTCCCGACGGCCACACGGCCTCCCTGTTCCCCGGGTTTCCGGTCGCAGAAGGTCTTGTCGCACCCGTCTATGACTCCCCAAAGCCGCCCCCTGTCCGGCTGACCCTAACCTATGGGGCGCTTCAAAAATCCCAGGCCATCTGGTTTTTGGTCACCGGTGCCGACAAGGCAGAACCTCTCGAAGCCGTTTTTGCCTCCGACCCCCGGGATGCTTCGGCACTCCCGGCCGCCCGAATCCATGATCGTGCGGGCCATAGCCTCTGGCTGACCGATCCTGAGGCTGCACGTCGGGTGGCAAAAGCCCTTTAGAACGGACAAAAATTCAAACTCAACGCCCCTGACTTTCCCCTGAGGGGCGGTTTCCTTTATCCTTACCGGTTCAGAAAACTACAACGCCAAGGACACGAGCCATGAGCAAACCCAAGAAAGTCGCACTCCTTACTGCAGGGGGTCTCGCCCCCTGCCTGAGCTCCGCTGTCGGCGGGCTGATCGAGCGCTACACCGAAATCGATCCCAGCATCGAAATCATCGCCTATCGCGGCGGCTACAAGGGCCTTCTGCTGGGTGACTCCTACAAGATCACCCCGGAAATCCGCGAAAAAGCGCACATTCTCCACCGTTTTGGGGGTTCAGCGATCGGCAACAGCCGCGTCAAGCTGACCAACGTCAAGGACTGCGTCAAGCGGGGCCTGGTGAAGGAAGGACAGGATCCTCAGAAAGTGGCGGCGGACCAGCTGATCAAGGATGGGGTGGACGTGCTTCACACCATTGGCGGCGATGACACCAATACTGCGGCGGCGGATCTGGCGGCCTTTCTTGCCACCAACAACTATGGCCTGACCGTCATTGGTCTGCCGAAGACGGTCGACAATGATGTCTTTCCGATCCGCCAGTCCCTCGGGGCCTGGACGGCTGCTGAAGAGGGTGCGCGTTACTTCCGTAACGTTGTGGCCGAAACAGGCGCCAACCCCCGCATGCTGATCGTGCATGAAGTCATGGGCCGCAACTGCGGCTGGCTGACCGCAGCGACCGCTGAAGCTTATCGCAAGCTCCTCGACCGTGAAGAGTGGGTCCCGGGGATCGGCCTTTCGCGCGAAAGCTATGACGTCCATGCGATCTTCGTTCCCGAAATGGAAGTTGATCTGAAGGCGGAAGCGGCGCGTCTTCGCGCGGTCATGGACCAGCATGATGCCGTGAATCTCTTTATTTCCGAGGGCGCCGGTGTCGAAGCCATCGTTGCAGAAATGCAGGCCAAAGGACAGGAAGTTCCGCGCGATGCATTTGGCCACATCAAGCTCGATGCGGTGAACCCGGGCAAGTGGTTCGGCGAACAGTTCGCTGAAATGCTGGGCGCTGAAAAGGTTCTGGTTCAAAAGTCAGGCTACTTTGGTCGTGCCGCGGCGGCCAATGCCGACGACCTTCGCCTGATCAAGTCCTGTACGGATCTTGCGGTGGAGTGCGCATTACGTCGTGAAGCGGGTGTCATCGGTCACGATGAAGATCAGAACAACGTTCTGCGGGCGATTGAATTCCCCCGCATCAAGGGCGGCAAGCCGTTCAACATCGACACCCCCTGGTTCGTCGAGACCCTCAAGTCCATCGGCCAACCCAAGGGCAAGAAGGTAGATGTCAGCCACTGATGGGCTGAACGTTCAGGACCTGAAGGCCGGCTGAATTAAGCCGGCCTTTTCTTTTGCAAGACCGGGAAGCTGCCTGCGATAATCGCGGTTTATTCCAAAGCGCACGGAAGACCCCACCCTTGGCGACCCTCTCCGGACAAAACATCCTGCTCGGCGTTACCGGCGGCATAGCAGCCTACAAGGCCTGCGAGCTCGTCCGTGAACTCAAATCCAGGGGCAGTGACGTTCGCGTGGCCATGACGCCGGCAGCCCGCGAATTCGTCACCCCCCTCAGCTTCCAGGCACTCTCAGGCCATCCGGTCTCCCAGAACCTCCTGGATCCTGATGAAGAATCGGCGATGAGCCACATCGCCCTCGCCCGCTGGGCGGATCGTATCGTGGTGGCACCTGCCTCCGCCGACTTCATGGCTCGGCTTGCGGCCGGGATGGCGGACGATCTTCTCAGCACGCTCTGTCTTGCGCGCTCGGCCCCCCTGATTCTGGCACCCGCCATGAATCAGGCCATGTGGTTGAATGCGGCAACCCAGGCCAATGCCGCGACCTTGAGAGCGCGCGGGGTCACACTGCTCGGGCCTGCCGAAGGCGCCCAAGCCTGCGGCGATAACGGGCCTGGACGAATGATGGAGCCTCAGGAGATCGCAGATCACCTCGAAGGCCTGGATCCTCCTGGCCCGTTAAGGGGCATTCGGGTGTTGATCACGGCAGGCCCAACCCGCGAGGCGATCGATCCCGTCCGTTACCTGACCAACCGCAGTTCCGGCAAAATGGGCTATGCCGTTGCCGAGGCGGCCCTCGCGGCTGGGGCCCGCGTGACCCTGGTTTCAGGCCCGACCGGACTGAACATCCCCAAGGGTACCCGGCGAATCGGAGTGGAGTCTGCAGCCGACATGCATGAAGCGGTCATGGCTGAAGTGAACCAGTGCGATCTTTTCATCGCAGCCGCAGCGGTTGCAGACTATGCCCCTGAAATCGCGTCTCAGAAACTCAAGAAATCGTCCGCGGAAATGGCTTTGAGCCTTCACCGGACCCCAGACATCCTCGCTGAAGTGGCCGCCCTTCCCAAGCGCCCCTTCACGGTGGGTTTTGCAGCCGAAACAGAGAACCTTGAAGCCCATGCGCGAGAGAAACTCGTCGCAAAGAACCTGGACCTCATTGCGGCCAACCAGGTCGGAGAGGGCCTTGGTTTCGGCGTTGATGACAATGCCCTTCTGGTGCTTTGGGCAGAAGGACACCTTCACCTCGACAGGGCCCCCAAACGGCGCCTCGCCGAAAACCTGATTTCACTGATTGCCGAGCATTACCATGCAAAACATCCAGCTTAAATTGCTAGACCCCCGACTGGGCCATGAAATTCCTCTGCCCGAATATGCCACGGAAGGATCCGCAGGCCTTGATCTTCGGGCCTGCCTTGAGACGAAGGTGACCCTGAAGCCTGGAGAAACGCAACTGATCCCGACCGGTCTTGCAATCCACATCGGTGATCCCACGCTCGCCGCCGTTCTCCTTCCCCGATCAGGCCTCGGCCACAAACACGGGATCGTCCTTGGAAACCTCGTCGGACTCATTGACTCTGACTATCAGGGCCAGGTTTTTGTCTCCCTCTGGAACCGCAGTCAGACCGCCTTTGAGATTGCCGTGGGCGATCGCATTGCCCAGATGGTCTTCGTTCCCGTGGCGCAGGTCCACTTTGACATTGTCGATGAATTCACCGAAACCCAGCGCGGAGCCGGTGGCTTTGGGCATACCGGCCGGCAATGAAGCTTTCCATTCGCATCCTTCCCTTTTGAAGAACCTGAACGTGCATACCCAACCGAATTTCGAAAACGAATCCGCCGCCCAGATTGCTCACGTCCTGATTGAGGCGCTCCCCTATATCCGGCGCTTCAAGGGCAAGACCCTGGTGGTCAAGTACGGTGGCAATGCCATGACCGATGATCACCTCAAGCACAGCTTTGCGCGGGACATCGTCCTTCTCAAGCTGGTCGGCATCAATCCGGTCATCGTTCACGGCGGAGGCCCCCAGATCGGTCAATTGCTCGAACGCTTGGGAAAAACCAGTCAGTTTATCCAGGGTATGCGGGTGACCGACAGTGAGACCATGGACGTCGTCGAGATGGTGCTTGGCGGGCTCGTTAACAAGGAAATCGTCAACCTCATCAACCAGCATGGGGGCGCCGCTGTGGGTCTTACCGGCAAGGACGGGGATCTGGTGCGTGCCGAAAAAATCAACATGACCCAGCGCTCGCCGGATACCGATGAACCCGAGATCATTGACCTTGGGCATGTGGGGAAGGTGCGGAGTATTGATCCTGCGATCGTTCACACCCTGGTGGCCAGCGATTTCATCCCCGTCATTGCGCCCATCGGCGTTGGCGAGGACGGGTTTTCCTATAACATCAATGCGGACCTTGTGGCCGGAAAAATCGCCGAAGTCCTCCAGGCCGAAAAGCTGCTTCTGTTGACCAATACCCAAGGCATCCTCGGCAAGGACGGATCCCTTCTGACGGGCCTCTCACTGGCCGAAGTCGATGAACTGATTGCCGATGGCACCATCAGTGGCGGGATGATTCCGAAAGTCGGATGTGCCACGGATGCGCTGCGGGGAGGCGTCAAGAGCGTTCACATCATTGATGGACGCATCGAGCATGCCGTGTTGCTCGAACTGCTCACCGATCGGGGCATCGGCACCCTTCTGATGCCCTCAAAGATCGGCTCGGTCTCCGCCTGGGTCTAGACTTTCAAGAGGCCACGCGAAATAGGCCTTTCGCCTCAGCGCCATGAGGGCAGCCAGAACATCGACCGATCCGAGGGAATGCCATAGGTCAGGGGTAAAAAATAGCCATAAAGCCCCAGCGCCATCAGGCCAATGGCCAATGCCATGCCGCGGGAACGCGGAGCATGCTCGACCAGCTGAGCCAAAAGCAGGATGGCAAAGACCAGCGCCGAAAGGTAATGGTAGATGAACATCACCCGTCCAATCCCCATGAACGGCAAGACATTCATCAGCCATCCGAGGATCAGCCAGCGTCCGGATGGATTCAGGCCTCGAGCACCCAGATAGATCGCGGCCTGAACGAGGGTCAGGACCGCCACGGTGGAACCCCACCAAATCACCGGATTTCCCAGCAAGTAGATGCGCTCGAGGGGCTTCCCTTGCCACAGGTAGATCGGCTTGAGCATCAAAGGCCAGCTGTACCATTTCGAGCTGTAGGGATGGCCGGCTGTCATCCCGGCGTTGGCCTGATACATCATCCGGTTCAGCTCCAGAAATTTCTCCCAAAAATCCGGAGGCTCAAGCACCGGATCCTTTGCATACAGACTCTCACGGAGTGTTGCCTGAAACGCAGGCGTCATGAATGCATCACCGGTTCCCGAATGATCCAGCAGAGAAAAATGGAGCCAAAACTGCAGGATATAAAGGGTCGCGGGAATCAGCACCAAGCCAAGAAGCCGCCACAAAAGGGGAACCCCTAAAGTGACCTCGCGCCACCTCCAGAGGCTGGAAAGCTCAAAAAGGATCATCAAGGCCAGGAAAGTGGCTCCGGTCCACTTGATGGAAAAGGTCAAGCCGGCCAAGCCTCCCGAAAGCAACAGCCACCGAACGGCCTTGGTTCTGGACCAGTGTCGATGCGCCAGCAACGCGCCAAAACCGAAGGTCAGAAGCAAAGGATCCAGCAACACGAATCGCGAAATATCGACCAGTGCACCGTCAATGGCGACCAGGAAACCCGCCAAAAACGCGCAGCCCTTTCGCAATCCAAAATCAAGGCCAAGACGGTAAACGATTAGGGGCAGCAAACTGCCGATCAGGGCGGGAAGGATTCTGAGAACGAGCGCCCAATCCTCGGGATAGGCGGCATAGGATTCAAAAGCGAAGCCGGGCCGAAAACCCCATAGCCAGGCCCAACCGGCATAGATCAGCTTGCCGAGTGGGGGATGGACATCAAAATAGTAATTTCCGGTGAAATAACTGCTGAAATATCGCCCCCAATGGACCTCATCGAAGACCACCGTGGCGGGGTACCCTAGGCCGGTAAACCGCGTTGCCAGCGCAATGAAACCCAGAAGGAGGAGATGCCATGGCTCTCTGCCCCATGCGGCTCTCAGCGTCAGCGTTAGCGGAGCGATCCCGATCGCCTGTTGCGATGAACGCACGTCCTTCAGCCTTCACGATACGCACGAATCGCTTTAAGTTCCTGCTCTAATCCGGCCTCCGCAAGGTAAGCCATGACATGGCCCAGACCGACGATACTGGTCACACGAAGATCAAAGGCGTGAGCCACCTCTTCGACTGCCGTCCGCTCACCCTGCCCTTTTTCCTCCCGATCCAGTGCGATCAGGACGCCACTGGGGCGCGCCCCGGCGGCCCGAATGATCTCGACCGATTCACGGACGGAAGTCCCCGCGGTAATGACATCATCCAGGATCAGAACATCGCCTTTGAGCGCCGTTCCAACGATCATGCCGCCCTCGCCGTGGTCCTTGGCTTCCTTGCGATTGAAAGCAAAGGGAACGGGCGTTCCGGTCATCCGTGAGAGGGCGATTGACGTTGCACAGGCCAGAGGGATGCCCTTGTAGGCAGGGCCATACAGAATGTCCGGCTTTTGCTCTGTGGCGATCAGGGCTTCGGCGTAAAACTCCCCCAAACGACCGAGCCGCTCACCCGAATCAAAAAGCCCCGTATTGAAAAAATAAGGACTCTTTCGACCCGACTTGAGGGTGAAATCTCCAAAACGGAGGACATCGCAAGCGATGGCATACTCGATGAAGGCGCGTTGATAGGCTTGCATGCAAACTCTCAGGTTGGGACCGTTAGGGCACGCCGACACGGCGCAACAGTTCAGTAATCACATGATCTGCATCGACGCCATCCGCCTCGGCCTCATAGCTCAGGATCAGTCGGTGGCGGAGGACATCCGGGGCAATGATCTGAATGTCTTCCGGCAATACGAAGTCCCGACCCTGAAGCCAAGCTCTAGCCCTCGCACAGCGATCGAGGGCAATGGTCGCTCTTGGACTGGCTCCAAACTGAACCCAGCGCGCAAGGCTGGGGTCGTAGGCCCCCGGATTTCGGGTCGCAAGGATCACCTGCAGAAGATATTCCTCCAGGGATTCGGCCAGATACAAGTTCAAAGCTTCCTGACGCGCCTCAAAGAGGGTGGCCTGTGAGATCTTCTGAAATTCCGCCTTGGCTGCTGAGCGAATGCCGCGGGCTTCATCCCGGACCAAATTGAGGATCGTCCTTTCGTGCTGAGCCTCTGGATAGCCGATCTTGATGAAGAGCATGAAGCGGTCGAGCTGGGCTTCTGGCAGCGGGTAGGTTCCCTCCTGCTCAATCGGATTCTGGGTCGCCATGACCAAGAAGAGTTCCGGCAAGGGATAGGTCACCCGTCCGACCGTCACCTGCCGCTCGGCCATGGCTTCAAGCAGCGCGGACTGGACCTTGGCAGGGGAACGATTGATTTCATCGGCCAGCACCAGATTATGAAAAAGAGGACCGCGCTGGAACTGAAAGGAGCCTTCCTGGGGACGATAGATCTCCGTCCCGGTCAGATCCGCCGGCAAGAGGTCCGGCGTGAACTGAATGCGATGAAAATCGCCTTCAATGCCCTGACTCAGGACGTTGATGGCTCGGGTCTTGGCAAGACCTGGCGCCCCCTCGACCAAAATGTGACCATCGGCGAGCAGGGCCACGAGCATCCGCTCGACCAGGCGTTCCTGACCAATGACCTGACTTGCGACATAGCGACTGAGACCCTGCAGGGCCTTTTGCGCAGGTGTCAGCCCGTTTTCAGAGGGGCTCGTTGATTCATTCATCGTTTCTTTCCCTTGGGTTGGCTGGCAATTAATTCACGGACCCATTCGCTGCGGCGCTCGCGCTCCAGAAGCTCAGCCCGGGCACGAATGAGGGACACCGTGAAGAAATAGAATTGAAAGCCTCCGGCCATCAATAGGAGGGGCCAAAGCATGCTGGGGTGAATGGAGGGTTTGTCGAACTTGGTCACCGTTGGGCCCTGATGGAGCGTGTTCCACCATTCGACCGAGTAATGGATGATTGGAATATTGACCACACCGACCAAGAGCAAAACGGCACCGGCGCGGCCTGCACTTCGGGGATCTTCAACCGCGGCGACCAGCGCCATGTACCCCAGATACAGAAAAAGCAGGATCAGCTCGGAGGTCAACCGCGCATCCCAGACCCACCAGGCGCCCCACATGGGTTTCCCCCAAAGGGAGCCTGTGGCCAACGCAAGGAAGGTAAAGCAAGCCCCCAGGACCGCCGAGCTTCGGATCATGACGTCCGCAAGCTTGATGTTCCAGATCAGGTAGATTCCACTGAGCACCGCCATGAACGTGTAGACGAACAAGGACATCCAAGCGCTTGGCACATGAACGAACATGATTCGGTAGCTTTGCCCCTGCTGATAATCGGGTGGCGCGACAAAAAGACCGAGGTAGAGCCCCACGACCAGCAGCAAGAAAGTCACAGCGCCAAGCCAGGGAATCAAACGTCCCGTCAACGCATAGAAGTGCTTGGGGGATGCAAATTTATGAAAAGTCAGCCAAATCGTGTTCCACATACATTCAACTCAGACTGATACGAAGGGCCGAAGCCGTTGCAAAGGGGGCAAGGGTCACTGACAGAAAAAAAAGGGCCATCAGGAAATCGAGGGCACCGTCATAGGGAAGCCCCGCGACCGCTGAAGTGACCGCTTGTGTTGCAAAAATGAGGAGCGGGACATAAAGCGGCATGACGATCAGGGTCAGCAACATGCCGCCCCGGCGAAGCCCGACCGTCAGGGCCACCCCCACCGATCCGACGAGACTCAAAAAAGG
Source organism: Methylococcaceae bacterium (assembly GCA_044350805.1). GTDB lineage: Bacteria > Pseudomonadota > Gammaproteobacteria > Methylococcales > Methylococcaceae > UBA6136. The sequence goes on along the minus strand of JBILGU010000004.1, from coordinate 41,641 downwards.
CGTACCCGCCAGAAGCGTCCACTCAAGAACCCGGATGCCTTCGGGAGGCAAGGCCAAAAAAAGTCCCAGTAAAGGCGCCAAAAGCAACATCGGAAGGGCCGTGACGAGCCAATGGGCCACCACCTTTGCCAGCACCAGCCAGGCCAGAGGGAACGGGCTGAGCACCATCTGTTCCAGGGTCCCGTCCTCAAAATCTGAGCGGAAAAGTCCTTCGAGGGAGAAAAGTCCGGCCAGAAGGACGGCAATCCAGATGACTCCTGGCGCCATGGTTTTAAGGACGGAAGGTTCCGGGCTCACCCCGAGAGGAAACAGCGTAACGACCAGACTGAAAAAAAGCAGCGGATTCAACAATTCGCCCCGATGCCGAAAGGCCAATAGAAGGTCGCGCCGCAAGAGGGCCCCAAAAACCTGCATCATGGCTTAAAGCTCCAGCGACCGAACCCGGTTTCGGGTGGAAACGGGTTGATGAGAGGTCAGGATAGCCATGCCGCCCTGATCCAGATGATGGTCCAAAAGCGATTCCACCAGGGCAATGCCAGTGCGATCCAGCGCTGTGAAAGGCTCATCCAGAATCCAGATCAAACTCCCCGAAAGCATCAGGGCCGCAAGGGCCGTGCGCTGGCGCTGACCCTGGGAGAGCTGGCGGACTCGAAGGTCCAATCGGTCCAAAAGGCCGACCCGATCCAGTGCCGAAGTCATCGCAAGGGGATCCAGCGATTGTCCGCGAAGGGCCGTCATCATGCGAAGATTTTCCTCGATGCTGAGATCCTGTTTAAGCCCCAAAAGGTGTCCAAGAAATCCCAGCACTGCGTTGAAGCCCAGGGGTCTTGCGTGGATATCGGTTCCGGACCATTCCACCTTGCCCTCATCAGGTCGTGAAAGGCCTGCAAGAATCCGAAGCAAACTGGTCTTTCCTGTTCCATTGGCGCCTTCGATCCGAAGCGCCTCACCGGCCTCGACCCGAAGATCCAGGCCTTCGAACAAGGCGATCTCCCCGCGGTAGCAGGCAAGATTCGTTCCTTCAAGCAATAAAGGGAGCATAGGCGGGTCGATACGCGATCGATCATGGGCAGTCATTGGACGCATTATCCCAGAAATAGGGCCATGCAGGCGCTTGAAGCATCGCGAATCCGGCTCCCCGTTTGCGCTAAGATGAGCGCTACTCCTTTTCACGTATTTTGGATTGCCCATCATGCATCCTCTCCCCACCGCCCATGAGACGGCGCATGCACAGGCGCTACTCCATTACATCGATCAAAGTCCAAGCCCCTGGCATGCCGTAGACACCACAAAGACCCATCTTGAGGCCGCCGGTTATTTGCCGCTTGCGGAGCGCGATCTGTGGAAAATCAGCCCGGGAGCACGCCACTATGTGATCCGCGGCGACTCATCCATCATTGCCTTTCGCTCGGGGACGCTGCCCCCTTCCGAGGCGGGCTTTCGCATCTTGGGGGCACACACCGACTCCCCCGGACTTCGGATCAAACCCCACGGCCATCTTCGGGAAGGGCGTCTGGTCAGACTGGGCGTTGAAGTCTACGGAGGACCCATTCTCGCGAGCTTCTCGGATCGGGATCTCTCACTGGCAGGGCGCGTCAGCATCAAGAGCGAGCGGGGCATCGAGTCCCGACTGGTCCGTTTTGAATCCCCTTTGCTGCGACTTCCGAATCTTGCCATCCACATGAATCGCAGCGTGAATGAAGAGGGGCTCAAGTTCAATAAGCAGACGGAGCTTCCGCTGATCCTGGGCCAGATGCTCCCAGAGGCCCCTAGCCAAACCCTTTTGTATGACCTGATTGCCGAACGCCTCAAGGTGGAATCATCCGCCATCTTGAGCCTGGAACTCAACGTCCACGAAACCCAGCCTGGAACCCTTTGGGGGGCCCATTCGGAGTTTCTGGCCAGCCGTCAGATCGATAATCTCTCCTCCTGCCATGCGGCCCTGTCGGCACTCCTTTCAGGCGCTGAAAGTCCCATGACGCAGGTCATTGCCCTCTTTGACCACGAGGAGATCGGGAGTGAAAGCCACCAAGGGGCTCAAGGCTCCTTCCTCAGCGATGTCCTGAGTCGCCTTGCAGGCGGCGATACGGAAAACGAACGCCGCGCACTCGCCCGCACGCTCCTGGTCAGTGCCGACGCGGCACACGCATTCCATCCCAGCTTTTCCAGTGCCTACGAACCCCTCCATCATGTCCAGATCAATGAGGGACCGGCGCTCAAGATCAACACCAACCAGCGCTATGCCACCGATGGCCCCAGAGCCGCCTTGTTCAAGGATCTCGCAGGAAAAATCGGCATTCCCTCCCAAACCTATGTGCACCGCACGGATCTTGGCTGTGGCTCGACCATCGGACCCATTGCCTCCGCGCGTCTTGGGGTTCCGACCATCGATTGCGGCGTTCCGATGTGGGCCATGCACAGCGCCCGCGAAAGTGCCGGCGTGCGGGATCAGTGGGCTTTCAAACAACTCCTTCAAGGCTTTCTCGAAGAGCCGCTGTCGCTCTAGGCGAAGCGCGCGAAATCGACCTCTCATGGCAAAACCGGTTTTGGAAATCGAATACTGCACCCAGTGCCGTTGGCTTTTGCGGGCGGCGTGGCTGGCGCAGGAGCTTTTGACGACGTTCGAGGAGGAACTCGGCGGGGTGACCCTGATCCCCGGCACCGGGGGCATCTTTGAAGTTCGGGGGACAGGGATCCTCTTATGGTCCCGAAAGACCGAGGGGCGTTTTCCTGAAGCCAAGGAACTCAAGCAGCGGGTTCGGGACCAGATCGCCCCTGCGCGTTCGCTCGGACACTCCGACCGCCCTTAAGCTCAGAGCACCTCGGTCAGCCGGCGCCGAAGCTCGGCGTAGAGGGCGTCCATGACCTTAATGAAAGATTCATCCCCTTCCCAAAATCGGGGGTAATCCCCGCCCTTTCGAACCAGGATGCCTGGGATTCCCAGGGGTTGGAGACCTTGCGCCTCTCGACGGAGGGACGAGCCTCCAAAATAGTCAGAGGCCGTGAGGATGGGAGGAACCCCCCTTTCCTCGGGTCGGGTAAAGAAATGCTCGCGCACCTCAGGCCGCGGCAAGGGATGCCGCAAAGCCTCCAGCACAACGCCCCCGAGGGGCGTTTGGGACAGGTGGTGCTCAATCGCCGCTCTTGCCATGCCCCGAAGCTCAAAAAGAATCAGGGGGTCGCGGTCGAGGCAACGGGCCAGATGATGGGTCAAGGCCGCGACGTGTTTGCAGGGGGCCTTGGCATCCGGACAGCTGCATCCGGCCTCGAAGGACGCCGGCAACAAATCGTCCTCACGCCAGCAAAGATCGTGCGAAAGCAACTGGGCGGCCAGCCCAACCCGACTGCCAATTTCAAGAAGGACCGGCAGGACTTCCGCTTCGGGTATTGGTTCAAAGCGCATCCAGGCTTTATAGACGGGAAGTGCGCCGAGGTCCCGGTAGGGTTTCGGGCGACCCTTGATGCGTCCTGCGACCTGACCCGAGGACCATTCCGCCGAGAGAACCCGTTGATGCTCGAAGACTTCACGCCCTCTCGAAAACCGGGCCGTGTCAAAACTGCTTTTGAGTGTTCTGAGAAAACTCCGCCCGAGAGGGAGACGTCCCTGAATTGTCTGTGGAGTGCGTGAAGGAGGTGCCTTGGCCATCGCACATTGTACCGTTCACGCCGTGCATGGGAGAATCTTCCATCCGTAATTGCAGCAAGGATGTCGGAACGCTGCCCTCCAACGGCCGAAAGACGCTTAACCTCAGTGATGAAAAAGACCCCATGAATTCTTTGGACCTTTCTGTGAACAGCCGAGATCCGGTCTATCGGGCCAGCCCCGATCTCATTCGCAATGCCCAGGTCTCCGCTGAAACTTATGCCGCAGACTATCAGCGCTCCCTGGAAGATCCGGATCGATTCTGGGCCGAAAAGGCCCGGGAATGGCTTTCATGGGAGCAGCCCTTCACTCAGGTTCGTCGCTGCAATTTTGTGGAAGGAAAGCTCGCCTGGTTCGAAGATGGGGCCCTCAACGTCAGCGTCAACTGTCTCGACCGCCACCTTCCCACCCGAAGGGACCAACCTGCAATCCTTTGGGAGGGTGATGATCCTGAAGCCTCGAACGTCCTGACCTATGGGGAACTCTTTGAGGCGGTCTGCCGATTTGCCAATGTCCTCAAAGACCAGGGGGTTCGCCGCGGCGATCGGGTCTGTCTCTATCTTCCGATGATTCCTGAAGGCGCGATTGCGATGCTGGCCTGCGCTCGCATCGGTGCGGTTCATTCCGTGGTTTTTGGCGGGTTTTCCGCCGAGGCCCTAAGAGACCGGATCGAGGACAGTGCCTGCCGGATCGTGGTCTGCGCCGATCAGGGGCTGCGTGGAGGGCGTGCGAGCCCCCTCAAGGCCAATGTGGATGAGGCGCTGGCCCATCTCGACCCAGGCATTAAGGTGATTGTCGTTCGCCACACCGGCGCCGACATCACCTGGCACGATGATCGCGATCTCGACTACGAGACCTTGATGGCTGCCGCCTCACCGAACTGCCCCGCAGAGGCCATGGGCGCCGAAGATCCGCTCTTTATCCTCTACACCTCAGGTTCCACCGGGCGACCCAAGGGGGTCGTCCATACGACGGGGGGCTACCTCCTTCAAGCCGTGATGACCCATCGACTGGTCTTCGACTATCGCGAGGGAGAGATCTATTGGTGCACAGCCGACTATGGCTGGATCACGGGTCACAGCTATGTCGTTTATGGTCCTTTAGGCAATGGCGCGACCACCGTAGTCTTTGAAGGCGTTCCGACTTACCCCAATCCCGGACGGTTCTGGCAAATCATCGAAAAGTACGGGGTCAATATTTTCTACACGGCCCCCACGGCCATCCGCGCCCTGATGGGGAACGGTAACCACTGGGTGCATGAAAGCCGCCTTGAAAGCCTGAGGATCCTGGGCTCTGTGGGCGAACCCATTAATCCCGAGGCCTGGAACTGGTTCTATCATGTCGTGGGCGATTCCCGCTGCCCCATCGTCGACACCTGGTGGCAGACCGAAACCGGCGGCATCATGATCACCCCACTGATCGGTGCGACCCCCATGAAGCCAGGCTCGGCGACCCGACCCTTTTTTGGGGTCGAACCGGTTCTGGTCGATGAAAAAGGGCGCCGGATTGAGGGGCCTGGCGAGGGAATTCTCCTCATCCAAAATGCCTGGCCGGGTCAGGCACGCACCCTCTACAACGATCATTCCCGCTTTCGGGAGACGTATCTTTCGCCTTTCCCAGGCTATTACTTTACAGGCGACGGTGCCCGCCGGGATGAGGACGGCTACTACTGGATCACCGGTAGGGTCGATGACGTCATCAATATTGCAGGTCACCGACTGGGCACGGCGGAGATCGAAAGTGCGCTGGTCCTTCACCCGGCCGTCGTTGAGGCCGCTGTCGTTGGCTATCCCCACCCGATCAAAGGGCAGGGCATCTATGCCTTCGTGACGCTGGCGGATGACGAAACCCCAAGCCCCGCCCTTCGAAAGGCATTGATCGAGCAGGTACGCCACGAGATTGGTGCGATCGCAAGTCCCCAGGTGATTCAATGGGCGCCGGCGCTACCTAAAACCCGTTCGGGGAAAATCATGCGGCGGATCCTGCGGAAAATCGCCGCCGATGAGAGCGAGCATTTGGGTGATCTTTCCACGCTGGCTGACCCCGAGGTCGTGCGCCAACTGATCAAAGCGCACCCTCAGGCGGTCGCTGAGTCATCGTGAAGCCCTATCGTTCCCTCCTCATTGACGAATGTGGGGAGCCTTTGGTTTCCCTCGAGGGACGGGGATTTTTTCTGACCACGCCCCACCCCTATCAGGCCTTTGGCGCCCCCTACGGCTCAGCCCAGCCCTGGACGGCCCGGCGCAGCGTTGCTGAGGCCCTCTCAAACGCTCTTTTGAGACTGAAGGCCGAGCATCCCGACTGGACATTCCGCATCTTCGATGCCTATCGCCCCAATGCCATCCAGGCCTTTATGGTCATCCATGAATTCATGAGCCTCTCAGGTGGGCGAAGCCCAGACACCGTGCCCTTGGATGAAGCGCAAATCCTTTGGGAGCGAACCTACAGAATCTGGGCTGAGCCTTCGGATGATCCGGCTTCGCCCCCGCCCCATTCCACCGGGGCCGCCATCGATCTGACCTTGTGTACCCGCGATGGGGTCGATGTCCCGATGGGTTCCCCTATCGATGAGAACTCCGATCGCTCACTTCCCGACTACTTCCTTCAAAAAGACCCCGCACTGCACAGCCATCGCCAGATCCTTCTCAAGATCCTTGAGGCTCAAGGTTTCGAACGCCATCCGGAGGAGTGGTGGCATTTCAGTCTGGGGGATCAGATGTGGGCGTTTACCCATCAGTCCAAGGATGCCATTCCCCTCATCGCCCGATATGGTCGGGCAGACCTTCTTTGACCCTAGCCCTCAGGCGATGGCCGATTCACGGTTGAGGGCAATCAGCGCCTTGAAGGTCTCATTGTCGAGCTTTGAAAGCCAGGACTCATCATTGCTGACGATCAGGGAAGCCACCTCTTTTTTCTCCTCGATCAGCCGATCAATACGCTCCTCGAGGGTGCCGACCGCGATGAATTTGTGGACCAGAACATTGCGGTGTTGGCCGATGCGAAACGCCCGATCCGTGGCCTGATCCTCGACCGCGGGATTCCACCAGCGATCAAAGTGAAAGACATGATTGGCGCGGGTCAGGGTGATCCCAAGACCCCCCGCCCGGAGGGAAAGAACAAACACCGCAGGGCCCGTCTGTGCATCCTGAAACTCGGCAATCAGTTTTTCACGCTGCGCCGCCGAGACACCGCCATGAAGGTAGAAGACCGGGCACCCCAGGGTCGCGTGAAGGTGCTTCTGAAGGGCAGCCCCGGCCTCGGCAAACTGGCTGAAGACCAGCGCGCTTTCCCCCTCCTCAATGACCTCCGCCAGCATGTCGCACAGCCGCTCGAGCTTGGGCGAACGGTCATTCGAAAACCGGCTGCCATCATGAAGAAAATGCGCCGGGTGATTGCAGATCTGCTTGAGGCGCGTGAGGGTCGAGAGAATCAAGCCCTGACGACTGATGCCTTCGGAGCGCTGGAGTTGGGTTTCAATGTCCCGCACAACCGCCTCATAGAGGGAGGCCTGCTCGAGACTGAGCTGGCAATACTGCCGATTTTCAACCTTTTCCGGCAAATCCCGGATGATGTCAGGGTCCGTCTTGACCCTTCTCAGCACAAAGGGCTGAATCATGCGCCGCAGGGTTTCAGCCCGCTCGCCATCGTTATCCCTCTGAATTGGCACCTCAAATCCTGATCGGAACTGCGCCTGACGCCCAAGATAGCCCGCATTGAGGAAGTTGAAAATCGACCACAAATCGAGCAAACGATTTTCCACAGGGGTTCCGGTGAGCGCGAGCCGGTGTTGCGATTTGAACTTCAGGATGGAGCGGGTTTGGGCCGATGACGGATTCTTGATGTTCTGCGCCTCATCCAGGACCACCCTGAACCACGGGATGGCGCTCAAGAGCTTTTCATCCCGACGTGCCAGCGCATAGGAGGTAATGATGATCTGATGCCCCTGGATGCGTTGCTCGAACGCCTCGGGGTCGCGGATCCTTTCCACCCCATGATGGACATAGGCGAGAAGCCCCGGTGCAAAACGTTCGATTTCCATCCGCCAATTCCCGATCACGGAGGTCGGTGCAATGAGCAAGGTCGGAGTCCGCCCTTCCTGATGGTCTTTCTCCTTCAGGAGTAATGCCAGCACCTGGATGGTTTTCCCAAGGCCCATGTCATCCGCGAGGCAGCCATTAAGGCCCAGACTTTCCAGAAAGGCGATCCAGGCCAGTCCCCGCTTCTGGTAAGGGCGAAGATCGGCCAAAAGCCCTGCGGGATTGTCCTCCGGGGCGATCGTCCGGTAATCACGAAGCTTTAAAAGCATGTCGTGCAGGGCTTCGCGGGGATCGATCTCCAAAAAATCAGTATCTTCCGAAGTGACCTTGAGCAGATCCAGCAGCGACAGCGGGCTCTCTCCCTCGCGATGCCGTCGCCAAAAGGTCAGCATTTCGCCCATGCGCTCTCGATCCAGCACCATCCACTCGCCCCGGAACTTGACCAGGGGTGATTTACTGTCGACCAGACGAGTCCACTCGGCTTCATCCACGGGCTCTTCGCCCAGGGCCAGTTCGTAGCGGTAGTTAGTGATGTGCTGAAGATCGAGCCCGACGCGCCGGCAGGCAACCGGCCCCGATGCCGTGCCCGCGCGAAGCCGAATTCGGGTTTTGCGGCGACCTTGGGGAGTCCACCAGGAGGGAACCAGCACCTTGAATCCGGTCTCTTCCAGAACCCAGGCATCCCTTTCCAGAAAATCAAACGCAGCCTCCAATTCCAGATGGATACCCCGCGGCACAGCGGCATCCAGACCTTCGAGAAGGGGCGGAAAAATACGGGCGGCCTGACCCAGGGATTCCAAAAGACGCCCCAGGGAAATCCCGTCGCTCTGGGACGGTGCGGAAGCGGCCCAGTCGGACCAGAACTGATCGATCGGAATATGCCGGGAGGGATCCTTGGCGAGGAGAACTCCCATTTCAATTCGCCAGGGCTGATCCTCGGCTTCCGCTTCGACCAGTTGAAAGCTCAAGGTGAAGTCGCGGTCCTGGTGGGCGGCCCCGACCTCCTGTCGCCAGGCCTCCCAGTACCCGGCAGATTCGGTGACGCCCGCACCCTGCAGGGGCTGCGGATCCCCTAAGCCTTGAAAGGTCTTCTCGAGAAAGGTCCCTCGGAGCTTTCGAACCATGGCTGGGGGGGGCAAGCAATGCGTGACGGCCCGCTGGAGCAGGACTTCCGTGCAATGCAGTAAAAGGGTCCGGGGCTCAAAGACGCGCCCATCCGAGAAACAACAGCGACCCGGCATGGCCTGTAGGAGGTCGTCGGGAAAAGGATCGCCCGGCTCTGGAACCCAAGACCAGCCGACGTGGACTTCGCCATCTCGACCCAACGGATCGTTCGGTATTCTGGGAACGGGAATGTATCGATCAGAGAGGAGAAGGAGATGGACGCGCTCGACGAGAGCTGACCAGAACTCAAAGTCCTCTGCGCCCTGGAGAGCGCCGGCACTGATCAGGATCTGTCGTCGAAGATCAAGAAATTGCGAGAAGGGCCGGGCCAGACGATAGGCCATGACCTCGCGATCGGCGATTTCGAACCCCTCGTCCGAAGGTTCCGGCGACACGTTGAAGCGGTCAGCCGCTGTCAGGAAGGTGTCCCCAGCCTTGAGGAAGCCCAACTTCTGGTTTTTGAAATGAAAGCGCCTTTCATAGGGGGATAGCGGAATCCCCAGATGTTCCTCAAGAAAGAGAATGGCCTCCGGCTTCTGGAGACAATCCGGCGCTGCGCCCGGGTTCACCCCGCTCGCTTCGACAGAGGACTCGATCCAGAGCCAGAAATCACCTGCCTGGATAAATCCATCGCCTGATTCAGGAATCCAGGAGCAATGAAGAACGAACATCACACCTTCTAGGAATGAACCAAACCAATCATTCTACCGGTGTTTTCGCCTGACATCGCGCCATGGTGTCCAGAGAAGCGATCTTCAATGGGCGCAGCTGAGAAAAAAGCCCCTTCTCTCGTCAGAAGGGGCTTTCGGGTTCCCTTTTCAGGATCTCCGTAGGTCGCGTGATCGCCCGGGATCGGCCGCCTGCGGCGAGTCGTTCGGGCTCAAACCTCAATGCAGGGTGGATCCGGCCTCTTCATCAAAAAGCGCCGCAATGAACTCATCCGCATCAAAGTCACGAAGGTCATCAATGCTCTCCCCGATCCCGATAAAGCGGATCGGAATGCCGAACTGGCGGGCAAGCGCAAAAAGCACCCCGCCCTTGGCGGTCCCGTCCAGCTTGGTCAGTACGAGACCCGTTAAACCGACGGCTTCATGGAATTGCCGCGCCTGGTTCACGGCATTCTGGCCCGTGCCCCCGTCAAGCACCAAAAGCACTTCGTGGGGGGCCGAAGGATCCAGTCGGGCCATGATGCGCTTGACCTTGCTGAGCTCTTCCATGAGATTGGACTTGTTATGGAGCCGACCTGCCGTATCGGCGATCAACACATCCACTTTTCGCGCCTTGGCCGCTTCCAGAGCGTCATAGATGACCGAGGCGGAATCAGCACCCGTGTGCTGAGCAATCACCGGGACCTCATTCCGCTCACCCCAGGCTTCAAGCTGCTCGACAGCTGCCGCCCTAAAGGTATCTCCCGCCGCGAGCATGACGCTGAGCCCCCGCTGCTGAAGTCGCTTGGCCAGCTTTCCAATCGTTGTGGTCTTCCCAACCCCATTCACCCCGACCACCAGAATCACATAGGGCCTGACCTCGGCGGGTACGACCAACGGCTGGCTTACGGGGAGGATCAGGTCCCTGAGGTGGGCCCTGAGCCGGGCACGTAAGGTTTCGCGATCCGACAATTCCTCTCGCTCCAGATTGTCCGAAAGGTGCGCGATGATCTCCTGCGTTGCTGTGACGCCAAGATCCGCCATCAGAAGCTGCGCTTCGAGATCCTCCATGAAGGCGCGATCCACGGCGCCCCTCCCCTGGAGAAAGCTCATCAGTCCGCCGCGGGTTTTACCCAACTGGCTCCGAAGCCGCTCCGCGACGGAGCCGGTTGACGGCGCGGGGACCCCCGACGAAAGGGGAGACGACGGCGTCTCACCTGCCCCCTCAATGGCGGACGATGCCCTCTCCGATACGATCAGACCCTGTCGAATCCGTCCGACCCAAACCAGCGTGATGATGGCGACGAAGACATGAAGCGCCCCCAGCGCCATCGGGAGATGCCGTTGCACCAATGCGAAGGCCACCACCACCGTCAGGAAAATCAGCCCATTCAACCCAAGCCCCATGCGACTCAGTGCAGGCACCTTGGGGTTGGACGTGACGCCAAAGCTTAGCCCGGTCAAAAGGACCAGGAGCACCCCCCCGAGGGTCCGGTGGAGGACATGAAGTGCCGCTAAAGCACTGGGCGCTAAAAAGAGCCGTGGATCCACCTCGGGATTGAACAATCCCCCGATCAACCCCGCATAATCGGCGTCCGGCAGGGGAACGCCCCGACAGGTCGGAAAATCGGGACAGGCAAGCCCTGCGCCCGTCGCTGAAACCCAGCCGCCCAAAAAAACAACCGTAAGCAGCAGCCACTCGCAGGTTCTGGCCAATAAGAGAAGCACCGGGGCAGGCGCCTGAGGCGGAATCCCGGGAGAGACCGCAAGGACTGCCTGATTGATCAGGACAATGCTCACAAATCCCATCACCAGGTGCCCGACCATCACCAGCGGAATACCGCTCCACTGCGCCAGATTCATCCCGATGTAAGCCTGGGCACCTGCAAGGATGAGACCCAATCCCAGCGGAACGCGAACACCCGCCGATCGTCCGGCGGGAACGACAAAGGCCAGAATGGACGCCAAGAGGATCAAAAGGCCTGCGGCGGCCCCGAGGACCCGGTGGGCCATCCCCAAAGACTGGGACCATGCCTCAAGGCTTTCCTGCAGACCCCCACCCCCGGCCTCCGTGCAGCCAAGACCCCATGGGCAGCCCACACCCGCCGATGCCATGCGCTGTGCCGTGCCGGCGAGAATCACCAGAAGCGTGGCCCACAAAGCCAGCCGAATTACTTTACGAAAGAGGGTTTCCATAAGAACTTTGTCAGTTTGGCGAGAGAAAAAAGGCATCAACCGATCTGGGAGGCCTTGAGAAGATGCTTGAGATCCTTGACGAGGCGATAGGGATCAAAACCTGGGGCGTACCAGAGGGCCACATTCATCAAAGGATCCACCAGAAAAAGAGTGCCCTCTGGAACCGGCCCCCCGATGGCCGCTTCAAGGGTTTTAAGGAGCCCAGCATCCAGACGTGCAGCCACCAAGGCATCATCCTGGCGAATCGCCTCCTGGCCTGCGATCTTGGCATCCTTGACCAACAGCACCCGACGGACCCGGAGCATTTCCTTGTTCAGCATCAGCCAGCCCTGATGCGTCTTGTGGAGTGCATCCGTGCAAACGGCGTCACAACCCGCTTGGGTCACCTGCAATAAAACCCACCGACCCTTCACTTCATCCACGAGCTTGGGATCACTGAAGGGCTCTGCCAGCAGGGTGCCCTCTGGCAAGGTCTGAACCGGGACGACGAGCGTTCCATAGTTGCTGGTCTTTGCCACCAGTTCGGGATGCTGGGCGTAATACCAGGCCAGCCCGAAAGGAATGACCGCGGTCAGGGCAATCAGCAGCAGAATGGACCGGCCACGAAGAGGCGATGAGGCTTTTGTTTTCATGATGAATGAGAGGACTTGCGAAGGCTCGAGCGAATAAAGAGCAAAAGGGTCGCTACAGCAAATAGAAACCATTGGAGGGCATAGCCCCGATTCTTTCCGGCATCGAGCCGAACGTTCCTGAAATGGCGGACATAACCACCGGGTTCAGCGGGGCCTAATAATACTTGAAAGCCCTCGACCGGATAACCAAGCCGCTCGGATAAGGGGATGGCTTCAGGCACCTGAACCACTGCGGGCCACCCCTCCGATGGCACTTCGGCGCCCGAAAGTTTCCAACCGACCCGATGAAGGTAGTCAGCACGCCCGCTGATTTTGACCCGACCCTCCGAAAGTCCCCCAAGATCCGGCCGGAGGGTCCGATCTGCCCCCAACGGCACCCATCCGCGATTGATCAGGACCGATCGGCTGGAACCCTCCAGATGAAAAGGAACCAGAACGTGATAGCCGGCCTTTTGATCCTCCAGTTGATTATCAACGAGGAACTGATGCGCGCTATCGTATCGTCCCTCGAGCGTCAGCTCACGATAACGGACGGAGCCAAGGTCGATCACATCCTGGGGACCCAGCACCAAGGGCGGCTCCAGAAGACGTTCATCCTGAAGACGGTTCAATGCCTCGCGCTCATGGGCCCGATCCAACTGCCAAAAACCCAGCATCACGAATGTCGGAACGAAAATCACGACCAGGACCAGACCGACAGTCGAGGGAATAAATCTATAATCGCGCATCGGATTCGATCTTGTGCTGATCCCCACGGCCCTTTTTCCAGACCCCAGGAGCTCCCTTGAAAATCGTCATCATCCTGATCCTCTTGGTTATCGTCTTTAGCCTCGGCTCCGCCCTCTACTATCTGGTCACTGACCGCGAAAAATCGGCCAAGACGGTGCGTGCCCTGACGTGGCGAATCGGACTTTCGATCGGGCTTTTCTTCCTGCTGCTTTTGGCCTTCGGGAGCGGCCTGATCAAGCCGCACAGCTTTGTCGGCGGCATTCGCCATGAAGCCCCAAAGTCCGCACCCTCGCCTTAAAGCCGAAGTAAAAAAGCCCGGCTCTCACGAGACCGGGCTTTCTTGAGCCGGACCTTGCGTCGCGCTTACTGGTGGTAAGACTCGAGACGCTCGACTTCGTTCTTGGAACCCAAGATCACCGGAACCCGTTGGTGAACATCCGTCGGCTGGATGGTCAGGATGCGTTCCCGGCCGGTCGAGGCGACGCCACCGGCCTGTTCCACGATGAAGCCCATCGGGTTAGCCTCATAGAGAAGGCGCAGACGGCCGCCCTTAGACTTGATCTTTTCATCCAGCGGATAGGTGAAAAGACCACCCCGCATGAGCACGCGATAGACCTCGGCGACCATGGAGGCCAACCAACGCATGTTGAAGTCCTTTTCACGACCACCTGCCGTTCCCGCAACGCACTCATCGACGTAACGGCGAACCGGTTCTTCCCAGAAACGGTGGTTCGACATGTTGATCGCAAATTCCTTGGTGTCTTCCGGAATCCGGATGTTCGGATGGGTCAGAACAAATTCACCGATGTTCCGGTCAAGCGTAAAGCCATTGACCCCCTGACCTGTGGTCAGAATCAGGATCGTGGTCGGACCGTAGATACAGAATCCGGCGGCGACCTGGGCAGAGCCCTTCTGCATGAAGTCTTCGGAGGTAATTTCCTTTTTGCCTTCCGGTGCCTTGAGGACTGAGAAGATCGTGCCGATCGTCAGGTTGACCTCAATGTTGCTTGAGCCATCCAGGGGATCGAAAGCAATCAGGTACTTGCCCTTGGGGTACTGGGCGGGAATCTGAATGATTTCATCATTTTCCTCAGAAGCCATCGCCGCCAGATGTCCCGTCCACTCCAGTGAGTGAATGAAGATGTCGTTGGAGATGACATCCAGCTTCTTCTGGACTTCCCCTTGAACATTTTCCGTCCCGATGACATCCAGGTTGCCCGCCAGCGCGCCGCGGTTCACCTCATGACCAATGGCCTTGCAGGCCGATGCGATGTCATTGAGCAAAAGGGTCAGTTCTCCCGTGGCAGACGGGATCTTCCGCTGCTCATTGATCAGGAACTGGGTCAGCTGTTGACCGATCATAGTGTTACTCTCCTCAGCCGAGTCTTTGTGTTATGTGGGGTCCGGGACATGCGAACGCCAGTCGTCCGGAACCGCCGCCAGAATTTGTTCGACACTGGCAATCTTCATGGCATTGGTGCCGCCACAGGTCCCCATCAGGTCACCCTTGGTCAGGATGATGATGTCGTCCTTTTCGACCAGGCCGCGCTGGATGAATTGCTCGACCGTGGCGCGATTCAGGATAGCGTGATCCTGAATGCCGATGGCATTGAAGCTGATTGGGTAAACGCCCCGGTAGAGACAGACGCGACGACAGGTCTTCTCATGCGCCGTGAGCGCATAAATCGGAATCCCTGAGCTGATGCGGGACATCCACAAAGGGGTCGAACCACTTTCAGTCAGCGCGCCGATGGCACGGACTTCAAGGTGGTTTGCGGCATACATCGCCGAGAGCGCGATCGTTTCATCAATCTGGTTAAAGCGCTCATGGAGACGGTGTTTTGACTTCTCCCGCGGATACTTTTCAGCTTCGATACAGATATGCGCCATGGCCTTGACCGCAAGATCCGGAAAATCACCGGAAGCGGTTTCAGCGGACAGCATGACGGCATCGGTGCCATCAAAGACCGCATTCGCGACGTCAGAGACTTCGGCTCGAGTCGGAATCGGGTTGGTGATCATCGACTCCATCATCTGAGTCGCCGTGATCGCCACCTTGTTGTAGGTCCGCGCCAGACGAATGAGCTGCTTTTGGACGTGCGGCAATCGGGCATCGCCGATCTCAACCCCCAGGTCGCCACGGGCCACCATGATGACATCGGAGGCTTCGACGATCCCTTCGATGGTGCCTTCCAAAATGGCCTCGGCGCGCTCGACCTTGGCCACCAGTCCCATGTCACTGCCGTAGTGCTTCAGGAGGGCGCGAGCCTCTTCCATGTCTTCGCGGGATCTTGGGAAAGAGATCGCAAGATAGTCTGCGCCAATGGAAACCGCCGTCTTGAGATCTTCTTTGTCCTTGTCGGTCAGGGCCGGCGCGGAAAGACCGCCACCGAGCTTGTTGATGCCCTTGCGATTGGAAAGAATCCCGCCCACCGTCACGGTGCACTTGACGCGGGTTCCGACCACTTCGTCCACTGCCATGACGATGAGACCATCATTCAGGAGCAGGGTATCCCCCTTGGAGACATCGCGCGGCAGGGCCTCGTAGCTACAGCCGACCTGAGTGTCATCCCCCTGATCGAAGGGGAATGCGGTATCAAGGTCAAACTTCTGACCGGCCTGAAGATTGATCTTGCGGTCATCCTTGAACCGTTCAACACGGATCTTGGGACCTTGAAGATCGGCCAGAATCGCGACATGACGATTCAGTTTTTTCGCAATCGAGCGGACCCGCTCGGCGCGCTGACGATGCTCGTCGGCCGTTCCGTGGGAGAAATTGAGCCGGACAACATCGGCTCCCGCGCGGATCAGCCGTTCAAGGACCTCCGGCGATTCCGAGGCGGGCCCTAGCGTAGCAATGATCTTGGTGCGGCGAAACACGTTGGACATGATGAACCATTAACAGGTGCGCGTAGGGCCACATCAAGTGGCCCCACTGGTGAATGACGACGGAACCAGCGCCTTACTTGGCGTTGATCAACGCGACGGTGGTGTCGAGCATGCGGTTCGAGAAGCCCCACTCGTTGTCGTACCAAGACAGAACCTTGACCAGGTTACCGATGACCTGCGTCTGAGTTGCATCAAAGTTTGACGACGTGGTGGTGTGGTTAAAGTCGGTAGAGACCAGAGCTTCCGTGTTGTAGCCGAGGATGCCCTTGAGCGGGCCTTCAGCGGCTTCCTTGATGATGGCGTTGACTTCGTCCTTGGTCGTATCGCGAGCGGCAACAAAGGTGAGGTCAACGACAGAAACGTTAGCCGTCGGAACACGAATCGCAAAGCCAGACAGCTTGCCGTTAAGTTCCGGGAGGACCAGGCCCACGGCCTGGGCGGCGCCGGTCTTGGTCGGGATCATGTTCAGCGCTGCAGCGCGGGCACGATAAAGGTCGCTGTGATAGACATCGGTCAGGACCTGGTCATTGGTGTAAGAGTGAATGGTGGTCATGAGGCCAGAAACCAGTCCAATCTTGGCGTGGAGCGGCTGAACGAGCGGCGCCAGACAGTTGGTGGTGCACGAAGCATTCGAGATGATCGTGTCGGAGGCCTTCAGGATATTGTGGTTGACGCCAAAAACGATGGTGGCATCGGCTTCATTCTTGTCTGCGGGTGCAGAGATGATGACCTTCTTCGCGCCGGCCTGGATGTGCGGATGGCACTTTTCCTTGGTCCGGAAAATACCGGTACATTCCAGAACCACGTCGATTCCAAGGGCGCCCCAGGGCAGCTTGGAAGGATCACGCTCGGAGAAAACCTTGATGGTCTTGCCATTGACGATGATGGCGCCATCAGCGACTTCTACGGTGCCGTTGAAGGGACCGTGAACGGTATCCCGCTTGGTGAGATGTGCATTGATGTTGGCATCGCCGAGATCATTGATCGCTACAATTTCAACGTCCTTGCGGCCTGATTCAAACAGGGCGCGCAGCACATTTCGTCCAATGCGGCCGTAGCCGTTGATCGCAACTTTAATCGTCATATCTTTCTTGTTCCGTAGGTGGTGTGCTGGATTGCACATGGATTGTTCCAAATCCCCGCCCCCGAAGCTCGGGAACAGCGGGACGCCTTCGGTGCGGCTAGGCACCGGGATTTTGGGACTGCGCGTTGTCATCGCAAGAGCGATGGGAATCCGACGATCGGCAGGAGAAATTGCAAATGGGATCCGCAACCCAACTGCCGCACCCCGGGAACGGACCCGATATCGCCGCGCAGAATCCGGGGGAGAATTCGGCCAAATCGGCTTTAATATAGCAATTTAGACTCATTCAGTCCAGTTATGGGCGGAATGATCGGGGTTAGTTAACCCTTAAGATACAATCCAGATTCACTCACCGATCCGGAATCCCCCCGGGAGCCTTGACCATGTCCGACTCTTCACCCGCACCCATTGAACTGACCCCGCCAGAGCCCCCAAGACGCGTCGCCGCCGAGGAAGCCGAGGGCCTGATTCGCCTCAAACCTGAAACGCTGCTGGATCTGGATCAACGGGTCGAGCACTTCCTTGAGGCCATTCTCTCGGAGCCTTTGGGCAGCGAGGGCTTCAAGAGTCGGGTCGAGGGCGTCCATACCCTCGCGCATGAAGACATCCACGCCGCCGCGCAGATTTCGAATCGACTGCTCGAGCAACCCGCCCGCTCACTCAGGGGAGGGCTCATGGACGAGAGCTCCTCGGTCTCCCGCTCCCTGCTGGAACTTCGGAAAACACTCGAGGATCTCGATCCCAGCCGGCAAGGTGATCTTCTCGCACCAAGGCGTCTCCTCGGCTTTATTCCCATGGGCAATCGCCTCAAGGATTATTTTCTTCGCTTTGAATCGGCGCAGAGCCATCTGGATGCCATATTGAAAAGCCTCTACGACGGCCAGGATGAATTGCGCAAGGACAATGCCGCCATCGAAGAAGAGAAAATCCAGGCCTGGAGCATCATGGAACGGCTGGAACAGTACATCTATGTGGGTCGTCGCATCGATGCCGCCCTTGAAGCGCAGCTGGGCGAAATCGATCGCACCGACCCTGAAAAAGCCCGGATCATTCGGGAGGAACTTCTCTTTTATATTCGCCAGAAAGTGCAGGATCTTCTGACCCAGCTGGCCGTGACCGTCCAAGGCTATCTGGCCATGGACATGATCCGCAAAAACAATCTCGAACTGATCAAGGGCGTTGACCGGACGGCCACCACGACCCTTTCAGCGCTTCGTACCGCCGTGATCGTGGCGCAGGCTCTGGCCAATCAGCGGCTGGTTCTGGAACAGGTCTCCGCATTAAACAGCCGGACCGGTGACCTGATCGCATCCACCGCGGAGATGATGAAAACGCAAGCCGGTGCCATTCATGAAAAGGCTGCCAACGCGACCCTGGATCTTCAGCAGCTGCGGGGGGCCTTTACCAACATCTATGCCACCCTCGACCTGATGGCGAGCTACAAGATCAAGGCCTTGGCCAACATGGAGACCACGGTCAAGGCGCTGACCCAGGATGTTGAGACAGCAAAAGGCCATCTGGACCGCCTGCAGGATTCCAAGGCCAATGGCACAAAGACCCAGGACCAGGGCACACAAGGATCGGAACTTCGCCTCTAGAGGGATCCTGCACCTGAGATCTTGCGATACTTGGCGTAAAGCGCATCCTGCGTTTCGGGGTGGGCCGGGTCAAGGATGATGCACTCGACCGGACAGACCCTCAGACACTGGGGATCGGGGTGATGACCGACACATTCGGTACAAAAAGCAGGATCAATCTGATAGATCTTCTCGCCCTCCGAAATCGCGCCATTGGGGCATTCCGGCTCGCAGACATCGCAGTTGATGCATTCATCAGTGATCAGAAGCGCCATCGTCGTTAGCCCTCAGGATTCAGTTTGGCGAGGAGCGCGGCTCGGACCCGCTCCGGCACAAACGCCGAAACATCTCCCCCGAATCGGGCAATTTCCCGAATCAGCGAAGAAGAGATAAAGGCATAGCGCTCGCTGGGCGTCATGAAAACCGTCTCAATCTCAGGCCCAAGATGCCGATTCATTCCGGCAAGCTGAAATTCAAACTCAAAGTCCGACACCGCCCGAAGACCTCTGAGAATGACGGCACTCCCGGTTTGTCGCGCACACTCGATCAAGAGGGTGTCAAACCCGATCACTTCAATGTTGGGCGTCCCCAGGAAGGCTTCTTTGGCCATGGCGACCCGCTCTTCGAGGGCAAAAAGGGGAGCCTTGTTGCGGTTCTCTGCCACAGCGACCACCACTTTTCCGAACATGCGGGCCGCCCGCTCGGCAAGATCGATGTGGCCATGGGTGATCGGATCAAAGGTGCCGGGATAGATTGCGGTGATACTCATAGATCCTGTGCCGATTGGCGTTGGTAAAGTCGATAGGCCACATCGCCCGCAACGCCCTGACGAAGGCATCGCCAGGCAGGCGGCAGGCTCGAAAAGTCAAACTCGCGTTCTGCCTCGACATAAATCCAGGCATTCAAGGCCAGCCATCCCCCCCTTTCGAGCAGCGCACCCGCAGAGGGGAGCCACCCCTTTCGAAAGGGCGGATCCAGGAAGACCCCATCAAACATCTCGGCCTCCCCCTTGAGATAATCCCGCGCATTGGCGAAGACCACCCCAACCTCTGGAACATCCAGGGTGTCACAGTGGCCCTTGAGGCTCTGGGCCACGGCCTTCTGGGCATCCACCATGACCACCCGACGGGCGCCACGGGAAACGGCCTCAAATCCGAGCGCGCCGCTACCGGCGTAAAGATCAAGACATCGGGCGCCTTCCACGCTGTCACGAAGCCAATTAAAGAGAGTTTCCCGAACCCGGTCGGGCGTCGGCCGGAGCCCTTCGGCGTCCGGAAATCTGAGCTTACGGCTCCGAAAACGCCCCCCGATGATTCGGATTTCCTGCTTACTGACCGCCATTCGCCGCCGGCTTGATGCCCCCGACCATGATCGTCTTCAGTCGGTCCGGATCAATTCTCGCCTTGAAGGCCCGCTGAATGTCCTCGCGCTTCACGGCTTCGACCTGGGCCGTATAGCGGTTTAACCAATCAAGAGGCCGACCGAGGAATCCGATGGCTGCGACTTCACCAATCAGCTTGGCATTGCTATCCAGACGAAGCACATAACCGCCGATGATGTTTTTCTTGGCCGCATCCAGTTCCTTGTCCGTTGGGCCCTTGTCCACAAATTCGCGGAGCGTCTTGATGGCAATTTCGGTGGCTTCGCGGGCTGAGGCATTCTTGCTTTGAAGCCCCATCTGGTAGGGCCCCTGCACGCGCATGGGGAGAAAATAACTGAAAGCGCTGTAGGCCAGACCCTTCTTTTCTCGAACCTCCTCCATGATCCTTGAAACCAACCCACTTCCCCCAAGGATGTGGTTCCCCACGACCAGCGGGAAATAGTCTGGATCATTGGCCTTGAGCCCGAGAACCCCGGAATACACATGGGTCTGCTCGGAGGGGAATGCCGTGGTCACGGTTTCCGAACCTGAAAGCGGCGCGGGATCTTCCAGCGCCGGCTTGGGTGCCCCTTCAGGAAGTCGGGCATAGACCTGAACAGCAATCGCTTCGGCCTCGGGGCGCGTCACCTGGCCCACCATCACCAGAATGGCATTACCGCGGGTATAGGCGTCCTTATGGAAACGGGCTAAATCCGAAGCTTTGAGCTTCTCGACCGTTTCCTTGACGCCTTCAACCGGGTGGGCATAGGGATGCTCGCCATACAGCGCCTTCATGAAGGCCATTTCGCTGATCTCGCCCGGGTCCTCGCCCTTTTGCTGAATACCCAGCAAAACCCGATTTTTCTCCCGCTCAAAATCCTTACTCTCGAACCGCGGCTGGCTGATCACCGTCTCGAAAACCTCAAGGGCTTCTTTGAGCTTGGGGGGATCCGTGAGGGTTCTCAAGGCGACATGCGCAGAATCTCGGCTGGCTCCCGAGGACAATATGGCCCCAATGGCATCCAGTCGCTCTGCAATCGTGTCAGCATCCAGGGAGCCGGCCCCACTATCGAGCATCCCGGCCGTCAGGGCGGCGATCCCAAACTCCCGGCCATCCCGGGCACTGCCGGCATCGAACACCATCCGAACATCCAGCATCGGAAGGCCCTCGGTGGGGACAAACAAAACCCGCCCACCCGAGGGGGTAGACCAATTCTGGATCTCCGGAACAGCTTCAGCCGTCGATACGCCGGCCAGAAGGAAAACAGCAAGCATCAGAAATCGCATCGTTTTGACTCGTGGACTAACGAACATGACCCCCTCCTATGGCCGGCGCCTCGGGCGCCGGTGCACCTTCGGGAAGCGGCAGGGGATCCAGCCGGGCGACGGTCAGCCGATCCTCGATGAGGTATTTCTGGGCAGCCGCCAGAATGTCAGCCGCCGTCACCTCGTTGATGCGCGCTTCGTACTCGCCGATCTTTTTCCAACCCAAACCCACGGTTTCGGCCGTCCCCAACTGCATCGCCTGGAAGAAGGCCGAGTCGAGCTGATAGACATGGTTAGCCAGGACCTGGGCTTTGACGCGCTGGAGTTCCTCCCCCGTCACCGGCTCCTCTCGAAGGCGCTTGACCTGATTCATCAGGGCCGCCTCCAAACCTTCAATTGTCTGGTTTTGCGAGGGGGTCCCTTCAATCATGAAGAGAGTCTGAAGCCGAGCATAAAGCTCATACCCCACCCCGGTCGAAGCCGCAATCTGCTGCCCACGGACCAGGTTCTTCGAAAATCTCGCACTGTTGCCGCCATCCAAGATTCCGGCAGCGACTTCCAGTGCATACGCCTCCTTTTCATCCTGAACGGTCTTCAACGAAGGCACCTTGAACCCCATCAAAAGGTGAGGGAGCTTGGCTGGAAGCCGAACGGTGAGGCGGCGAACGCCTAACTGTTCGACCTCCTGCTCCACCCTGGGCGGAGGCAAAACACTCGGCTTGAGCGCGCCAAACTGTTTACGGGCTTCACGAACGACCTCGTCCGGTCGGACATCACCGACGACGACCAGCGTCGCATTGTTGGGGGCATACCAGAGCTGGTACCACTTTTTGACATGGTCCAGCGAGAGATTCGTGATGTCATCGGGCCAGCCAATGACCGGATTGCGATAGGCACTGTTGGTGTATGCCACCGCATCAAAATGTTCCTGAAGCTTGGCATGAGGCTGATCGTCGGTGCGGAGCCTTCGCTCCTCCAGAACCACCTGATGCTCCTTTGCATATTCCGCTTCGATAAAGCGGACATTGCGCATCCGGTCGGCCTCAAGCTCAAGACTCACAGGCAGCTTTGAGCGCTCCAGCATCTGGAAATAGGTGGTGTAGTCTTGGCTGGTAAAGGCGTTTTCACGCCCCCCATTGGCCGCGACGATTCGCGAAAATTCACCCGCCGAATGCCGGGCGGTACCCTTGAACATCATGTGTTCCAGCATATGAGAAACCCCGGTCACACCGGCATACTCGCTGCTGGCACCGACCTTGTACCAAACCTGGGAGACGACCACCGGCGCGCGATGGTCTTCCTGCACCAGAATTTTGAGTCCGTTATCAAGACGGGTTTCAAATACCTTGGGCTCAGAAGCCGCAATGGCTGTAGGCAGCGCCAGAAGGGCTGCTCCTAAACAGAGGACACGCATTTTGCCGTTCTCCCTGAAGTCCTTTTAAATCATGAGGGGCGCCTTGGAGGGTCTCGGGAGGCCGGGACCGAGCGCAAGCGCGTATTATAGACATGCCATCCGAGGGGAAAGGTTCCCTCAAATGTTTCCGTTGACGTCAAAAGATTCAGGCCATCATGACCGAAACCGCTTTACCCAAACCCGTAATGCCCCGCTGGCGCGCTTACCTCGGACTCTGCAAGCTTCGGGTTGTCGGAGCGATCGTGTTTACCGCGATCATCGGCATGTTCATGGCCGTTCCTGGCTGGCCACCCCTGATTGAGAGCCTTGCAGGCGCTCTCGGTATTGGCCTTGCTGCAGCTTCCGCTGCCGCCCTGAATCATATTTACGACCGGGAAATTGACCGGAAGATGGGCCGTACCGAGGATCGACCCCTGCCGCAGTCGCAACTGACGCCCCAAGCCGCCAACCGGTTCGCCCTGCTCTTGGGACTCCTTTCGATGGGCCTCCTGTGGTTTTGGACCAATCCCCTGACGGCGGTCCTGACCTTTGTCTCCCTGATCGGTTACGCCGTGATCTACACCCGTTATCTCAAGCGAGTCACAACGCAGAACATCGTGATCGGCGGGGCGGCAGGGGCTGCCCCCCCAGTTCTGGGTTGGTGCGCCATCACGGGGACCATCGATCCACACTCCCTGCTGCTTTTCCTCCTGATCTTTATCTGGACCCCCCCGCATTTCTGGCCACTGGCCCTCGCCAAAAAGGATGAGTACCGCTTGGCTGACATGCCGATGCTGCCGGTCATTTATGGCGATGAGGTGACCAAACTCCACATCCTCCTTTACACCATCCTTTTGTTGATCTCGAGCCTCCTTCCCTATCTCACCGGAATGAGTGGCCTCATCTATTTGGCCAGCGCACTCATTCTGGGGCTGATTTTCCTGAGTTATGCTATTCGGCTGAAACAGGCGAAGGACAACCGGCTTGCGATGCGCACGTTTGGCTACTCGCTGGTTTACCTTGGGGGCATCTTTTCAGCACTCCTGATCGATCATTACATTCCAATCCGGTTCTGACCGGCATGCTGCATCACCCTTTGAAACAGGCCATCGTTCGGGCTTCAAAAGGGCCTATGCACACCCTGGGATCTCTCCCACCCTTGCTCAGCCGCATTTACGCTCATCGCGGCATCGGAGCCCCGAGCGAACTGGACCTTTCTCTCGGCCAGCTGCCGGATCCTCAACTCCTTTCCGGTATGGCGGCGATGACCGAGATTCTGGTCGATGCCATCCTGAGCGATCACCGGATTCTGGTGATTGGTGACTACGATGCCGATGGGGCAACGGCCACCGCCGTAGCACTATTGGGGCTTCAGTCTCTGGGTCTTCGCCACATCGACTATCTGGTGCCTAATCGCTTTGAATACGGCTATGGGCTGACCCCCGAGATTGTGAGCCTTGCCATGGAGCGCTCGCCCGACATCCTTCTGACGGTCGACAATGGGATCTCAAGCCATGAAGGCGTCGCGGCCGCCCGAAGGGCTGGAATTAAAGTTCTGATCACCGATCACCACCTTCCAGGCGAAGCGCTTCCGGCGGCCGATGCCATCGTCAATCCCAATCTGGCGGGAGATCCTTTCCCGAGCAAGGCCCTGTCGGGGGTGGGCGTCCTGTTCTACGTCTTGTTGGGACTCCGGCAAACCCTGAGAGCCAAGGGCTATTTTGAGGGAGCCGGGCGCGCCGAACCTCAACTGGGACAGCTCCTTGATTTCGTGGCGCTTGGAACCGTGGCTGACGTCGTGACACTCGATCAGACCAATCGAATCCTGATCCGGCAGGGTCTTCGGCGGATTCAATGCGATCAGGCTCATCCGGGGATTCGGGCACTCATTGCCGTCGCCGGAAAAAAGGCCTCCGAACTTTCGGCACAGGATCTGGGATTCACTCTGGGTCCCCGGCTCAATGCTGCCGGACGCCTCGATGACATGGCTCTGGGCATTGAATGCCTGATCGCAAGCTCTGAGGAAAGCGCCCGCCCGATGGCCGAGGCCCTTTCCTCTCTGAATCAGGAGCGGCGGGTCATCGAGCAACACATGCGCGATGAGGCCTTCCAGCAAATGGACCGACTGACGCTTCTCGATGAGGACCAGCCTGTGTTGTGCCTTTTTCAAGAGAGCTGGCATCAGGGGGTCGTTGGGATCGTGGCCTCCCGCATCAAGGATCGAACCCATCGACCGGTCATTGCCTTTGCCGTCAATGAGCTCAACCCCAGCGAACTCAAGGGATCCGCCCGATCGGTTCCTGGCGTTCATATCCGGGACGTCCTGGCGGACGTCGCCACACGTCATCCCGGACTCATTACCCGCTATGGGGGGCATGCCATGGCGGCAGGACTCTCCCTGCCCCACGCGGAACTGGCCCGCTTCACGGCGGCCGTCATCGAAGAAATGCGCCGCCGTGGCGATGATCAGGTCACGGCCATCGCCCTTCATTCCGACGGGGCCCTGCCCACCGATCAGATCAGCCTTCCCACCGCCGAGCTCCTTTTTGAGGCCGGCCCCTGGGGGCAGGGATTTCCTGAACCCCTTTTTGATGGGGAATTTGAAGTGCTGGATCAACGCATCGTGGGAGAGCGTCACCTCAAGCTGACCTTGCGGCCGGAGGGAGGCGGGGCTTCTGTAGATGCCATTGCCTTTAATGTCGAAAACCCCGGCGCCTGGCTTCGCACCCGAATGCTGAAGATGGCCTACCGGCTGGACATCAATCGTTTTCGGGGGCGAAAAACGGTTCAGCTTCGCATCGAATACATGGAATCTCGGGGCGCCTAAGCCCACCTCATCCGCGCTTCACCACCTCAAGGACCTTGAAACCACTGGCCTCCTCGCGACGGACCAAGGTTCCCCCCGTCGACCCCAGTTCCCCCTCATAGGGCAAGTGACGATTGGCGACCATGAAGAGCCGACCGCCGGGGCGAAGCGCCTTCATCGCTTCAGCAATGAACCGTTGCCCTAAGACCGGGAGACTCCCCCGCTCACTGTGAAAAGGCGGGTTCATGACGATGAAATCAAGTCCCGAAAGCCCGGAGCCGTGCGTGAGATCCATCCAGTGAAAACCGAGGCGAAGGTTTGAGGATAGATACGCCTCCAGATTGATCTTGGCCGCATCCAAGGCCTTTTTCTCCACATCGACCAGCTCCAGCCCCTCAATTTTGGGATTTCGCTCCAGAAGGCTGAGGGCAAGGTACCCGTTCCCTGCCCCAAAGTCAGCGCCCCGGCCTTCGAGCCCCTGCGAGATAAAGCCCGCCAGCAGCCTAGACCCTTCATCCGGCCGTTTCCAGCTGAACATGCCGGGTGCGCCCCAAAGCCCCTCGGCAACCCTCTGTTGCATGTCCCCACCGGACCGCCAACGGGCAAGGAGATCTTGATCCAGGGTGTCGGCGCGTTTGATGGCATGAAGGACCCGGCACTTGTGCTTTGAGAAGGCATCGCAGGCCCCGAAAAGTTCGCGGACCCTTTTTTCAAGAGACCCGGCCCCAAGGTCGTTGGCGGCCGCCACGACCACATGCCCCCCTTCTTCCAGCCACTCAGCTGCACGTGCGAGATGAGAAAGGACCTCCTCACGATGCTTGGTTGCAAAGACGATCGCGACCTCGCAGGGCTGATCGGGCTCTGCCAAAGGATCGAGCCCCTGCTCGATGAAAGGGGCCGCCAGGCGGCGATCGCTTTGATACACAAGGGGGGTATAGCGAGCCGTAAGCTTCGAAAAATAGGGACCCTCCACCGCCCGCTGAATCCAGACCGTTCCCTCGCTGGGAAAACCGATCCCTTCACGGGCAATGAGAAAAGCCTCAAGGGCACGGGCCTCGCGATCGGATTCAAGCATGGTAAATTTTCTCGTGGAATAAGGGATGGATTATAGACTTCAGAGCCAGCGAGGCCCCGAAGGCCTGATAGAATGCAGGCCACAACAACAGGCGCCCCATACCATGAACTGGTCTGAATTTTTTGCCATGGGAGGCTATGCCACCTACGTGTGGATCTCCTATGGCCTGATGGCTGTCATCCTGATCCTCAACGTGGTGCTTCCGCTACGAAAAAAAGCGGCGGCCCTCGACAAGGCGCGTCGTTTCATCGCCCGAGGCAAAAAAGCATGACCCCCAGACGCCGCCGGATGCTGGTCGTCAGCCTGATTGTGACCGGCGTGGGTCTTGCGGCCTTCTTTGGGCTGACCGCGTTTCAGAAGAATCTCCTCTATTTTCTGACACCGAGCCAGGTCGCTAATGGCGAGGCCCCTCAAGGGCACTCCTTCCGCATTGGGGGGCTCGTCGTCAAGGGAACCGTCCGGCGCGCACCCGATACGCTGGAGGTTCACTTCGATCTCACCGATGGCAACCGCACTGTGGGCGTCAGCTACACCGGTATCCTTCCCGATCTTTTCCGTGAAGGTCAGGGCATCATTGCCATTGGAAAACTCTCGGCAACAGGGGTCTTCGAGGCCAGTGAAGTCCTTGCCAAGCACGATGAGAACTACATGCCGCCGGAAGTTGCTGAATCTCTCAAGGCGACCGGGCAAATGCCCCCGCCCCCCGAAGGAACAAAAAAATGACGGCTGAAATCGGGCAATACTGCCTGCTCCTTGCCCTTTTGACCGCCCTCTTTCAGGGGACCCTGCCACTGATCGGAGCGGCCCGCGGCCAAGGGCTTTGGATGGCGAGTGCGATTCCGGCAGGTCGCGCCCAATTCCTCTTTCTTGCGCTGTCCTTTTGCGCGCTGATTAACGGCTTCATCGAGAATGATTTCTCGATTTTCTACGTCGCCTCCCATTCCAACAGCGCACTCCCGCTTTATTACCGCATTGCAGCCACCTGGGGGGCGCACGAAGGCTCCATGTTGCTCTGGGCCTTCATCCTCTCCGGCTGGACTCTGGCCGTGACCCTTTTCAGCGGCGGACTGCCCCCGGTGTTCCGAGCCCGGGTTCTCGGCATCATGGGACTCATCAGTTTTGGCATCCTCCTCTTCATCCAGTGGACCTCGAATCCGTTCCTTCGTCTGATCCCGATGCCCGCTGAAGGCAACGACCTCAACCCCCTCCTTCAGGACTTTGGGATGACCATCCATCCCCCCATGCTCTACATGGGCTATGTCGGGCTGGCCGTGGCCTTCAGCTTTGCCATTGCCGCGCTTTTGGGCGGGACTCTGGATGCCACCTGGTCACGCTGGTCACGCCCCTGGACACTGGTGGCCTGGATTTTCCTCACCTTCGGCATAGTCCTTGGGTCCTGGTGGGCCTACTACGAGTTGGGCTGGGGCGGCTGGTGGTTCTGGGATCCGGTGGAAAATGCCTCCTTCATGCCCTGGCTCGTCGCGACCGCCTTGCTGCATTCGCTGGCCGCCACGGAAAAGCGAGGGGCCTTCAAGGCCTGGACGGTCCTCCTCGCTATTTTCGCGTTTTCCCTCAGCCTTCTGGGCACCTTCCTGGTTCGCTCGGGCGTTTTGACCTCCGTCCACGCCTTTGCCTCCGACCCCGCCCGCGGCCTTTTTATCCTGGTCTTCCTCGCCGTGGTCGTCGGCAGCTCCCTGCTCCTTTATGGCCTTCGGGCTCCGGTGATTCGGGACAGTACGCGTTTTACCTGGCTCTCCCGGGAAAGCCTCCTTCTGGTTAACAACATTCTTCTGGTGACGGCTTCAGCCAGCATCCTCCTGGGCACGCTGTATCCTCTGGTTCTTGATGCGCTCAAGCTGGGGAAGATTTCCGTGGGATCGCCCTATTTTTCGAGGGTGTTTACCCCCCTGATGGCGCCTATCTTTTTGCTGGCGGGCATCGCCACCCTGGTGCCCTGGCGCGAGGGTCAGCTTCTAAAGGTCCTTCGTCCCCTCAGACGCCTCGTCCTTCCGGTCATCCTTATCACGCTGACCCTTTCGTTCCTGATCGATCGGATTTCGGATATCGCGACCTTCGCCGGGATCGGGATGGCCCTTTGGCTCTTGGCCACCCAAAGTCTGAGTCTTTGGAATCGCATCAAGCACCGTCAATCCCTGAGCGAAGGGGTTTCGGCCCTGTCCATGAGCTTTATCGGCATGAATTTCGCCCACCTTGGCCTTGCGGTCTTTGTGATCGGCGTCACCCTGTCAGGCAGCCACAGCGAGGAAAAGATCGTCAAGCTGGCGCCGGGTGAAAGCGCAACGATTGGGGCCTACACCTTCAAGTTCGGCGGTGTCCACGCCGTCGAAGGCCCAAACTATCATGCCCAAGAAGGCCGATTTGATGTCTTTGAGGGGAACCGTCTGGTGGCCGAACTCACGCCACAAAAACGGATCTACCAAGTCCAGAAGAATCCCATGACCGAGGCTGCGATTGATCCGGGCCTCACCCGGGATCTTTACGTTGCGCTGGGAGAACCTTTGGATAAGGACGCCTGGAGCGTTCGGATCTATTACAAACCCTTCATCCGCTGGATCTGGTTTGGGGGACTTTTCATGATGACGGGCGGGTTGTGTTCGCTTCTGGACAAGCGCTACCGCATGGGTTCGCGCAAGGGCCTGGTCCTCGAACCTTCCCCTGGAGCCTGACGATGCGTTCCTTGATCCCTCTGGGCGTCTTTCTGGTGATGGTGATTTTCCTGGGTATCGGCTTGTCCCTCGATCCCCGGGAGATTCCCTCGCCCCTGATCGGAAAACCGGCTCCGGCCTTTGACCTTCCGACGCTTGAGGCCCCGGACCGCCGCTTTGGACCCCAGGCCCTCAAGGGCCGCCCCTATCTTTTGAACGTTTGGGCGTCCTGGTGTGAGGCGTGCCGCGCCGAACATCCCGTCCTGATTGATCTTGCCCGAAAAGGTGAGGTGAATCTGATCGGTTTGAACTACAAGGACACGCCGGAAAAGGCCCGTGCCTGGCTTGAAGCGCACGGGGGCAATCCCTATCAGACGGTCGCCGTGGATGCCAATGGCAAGGTCGGCATTGACTGGGGGGTCTATGGCGTTCCGGAAACCTTCGTCGTGGATGCCAACGGAATCATTCTCTTCAAGCACACCGGTCCCCTGAACCGAAAAGTGCTGGCGGAGACCATTCTGCCGCTCATCCGCGCCCTCCAAGATTCGAGGACCCCAAGCCCTTGAAAAAACTAAGACACCTCATCGCCATCGTCCTCTTGGCTGCACTTTCCTTCTCGCTGGCGCATGCCGTTGAAATTCGCAATTTTGCGAACCCCGAACAGCAGGTGCGCTACGAAACCCTGATCCAAAAACTCAGGTGCCTCGTCTGCCAGAATCAATCACTCGGGGATTCCGACGCCGAGCTGGCCCGGGACCTTCGCAATGAGGTCTATGGCAGAATCCAGTCAGGGGAGACCGAGGAAGAGACCGTCCGCTTTCTTACCGATCGGTATGGCGATTTTGTCCTCTATGACCCCCCGATCAAGGGCATCACTCTGTTCCTCTGGGCGGGCCCCTTGCTCCTCTTCCTCCTGGGTGGCTTTCTGGCGCTCCGTCACCTTCAAAGCCACCGATTGAATTCGACTTCTCCCCCGCTCGATCCCGAGGAAAGGAACCGCCTTGAGATCTTGCGTAACCAGCTGCGTCAGGGCAAATCGGACTGACCGGCTTACGATACCCCCACATGACTTCATTCATCCTCACCGCCCTGCTCATCACGGTCGTCGGCCTTCTGACCTTCCTGCCGCTCTTCTTTAAATCGCGCGGCCACGCCGCGGTCGATCGGCGACGTCTGAACCTCGCACTTCATGAGGAGCGCCGCCACGAACTTCAGAGGGAAGCAGAAACCCCTGAGGAAACGCAACAGCTGGCCGAAGATCTGGAACGAACCCTGCTCGATGATCTCGATACGGAGGCCGATCCAGAGGCGATTTCAACCGGCAAAGGTGCCAAAATCACCCTCTGGGTCACCATCGCCCTGATTCCAGTTCTCGCGACGGTCGGCTTCATCACGCTGGGGCATCCCGAGCTTCTCGATGCACCGCCCCTAAAATCCATGCACGAGACCCGAAAAGCCATTCAGGAGCTGGCCGACCGACTTTCGGCCAATCCGAACGATCTGGAAGGCTGGGTGCTGCTCGGACGTTCATTGCAAACCACGAATCGACCGGCGGAAGCTGCAAAGGCTTACGAAACCGCCACTCGCCTTGCCCCTGGAGATCCCGACCTGATGGCGCTCCATGCCGAAGCGCTGGCTGAATCGCAGGACGGGAAACTCGAAGGAGAACCCGCCGCGATCATCCAGAAAATCGTTCGTGATCATCCCAAACACAAGATGGGGCTTTGGCTCGGAGGCCTTGCGGCCGCTCAGTCCGGCGATATGCGCTCGGCCCGAAAGCTCTGGGAAAGGCTGCGCGCCGAGCTCCCCCCCAACGGTCCTGAAATCAAGGAGATCGATGCCTACCTTCAGGAACTGGGTCCTGACAGCGCCAGCCCCACCAAGGCTGCTACGGCAAAAGCGGGCGGGGTGAAGGTAAAGGTGACGCTGGATCCCAAGCTCAAGGGAGAGGTTCAGCCCGATGATGCCGTCTTCGTTTTTGCCCGGGCAGCGGAAGGCTCTCCCATGCCGCTCGCCGTGATCCGAAAAACCGTTCGCGATCTGCCTTTGAGCGTCACGCTGGATGACAGTTTGGCCATGCGCCCGGGGCTTGAGATATCCAAGTTTTCGAAGCTGATTCTGGGTGCCCGGATCTCCAAATCAGGACAGGCAACACCGCAAAGCGGCGACATCGAGGGCACGCTCCCGGGAATGACGCCCGAAGCCAGCAAGGTGTATCCCATCACGATAGATCACAAGCGCCCCTAAAGGTTCAAGCCTCCAGGGGCCACAGCCAGGCGGCGCCCCGGACGCCGCTGGAATCCCCATGGACAGGGGGCTTCAGCCGGGTTTCGACGGTATCGGAAAAAACATAATGACCCCAGTGTTTGGGGACATTGCGATACAGGCGCTCACACTGCCCGACTCCCCCCCCGAGGACAATGACATCGGGGTCGATGAGATTGATGACATGCGCGAGCGCCCGCGCCAGACGCTCTTCATATCGGGCCATGGTGCTCTCGGCCAAAGATTCCCCCCGCTCCGCGGCGGCGACGATTTGCGGCCCGGTTCGACCTTCTCCCCCAGACCGAAGATCATCTGCGGCAAGCCCGGGACCTGAAAGATAACTCTCGATACAGCCGCGACGCCCGCAATAACAGACCGGGCCGTCACATTCTTCACCGCGTGGCCAGGGGAGAGGATTGTGCCCCCACTCCCCGGCGATCGCATTGGGCCCCTGCAGAAGGCCCCCATGAACCACAATGCCCCCCCCAACACCGGTTCCGAGAATGACGCCAAAAACGACCGGATAACCCTGCCCCGCCCCATCACTGGCTTCTGAAAGTGCAAAGCAGTCCGCATCGTTCGCCAGCCGAATGGGCCGGGCGAGTCTGGTTTCAAGATCCTCCCTGAGAGGGCGGTCGTTCAGACATAAAGAGTTCGAATTTTTAAGACGGCCCGTCTGTCTTGAAACCGCACCCGGCGTTCCAATACCCACCGTCCCTTGACCGCCCAACGCCTCTTCTGCCCGATGCACCAGCTCGACAATGGCCGAAAGCGTTCCTTCGTAATCGCCTTGCGGGGTCGCAACCCGCTCGCGCCGGATTTCAAGGCCTTCAGGGGAGAGCGCCAAAAGCTCGATCTTGGTCCCCCCCAGATCGATGCCGAAACGAAGGTTTGCCATGAGAATCATCTCGAAAGTGAATGGGAGTCCGAAGTTTACCGAACTCCCACCGACCTCAAAAATTCAGTCAAAACGAATCAGCGCCGGAGGAAGGGAGGGCTCGCGGCCTTCAGCAATATCGCTGAGAAAAGACCAAAAGACATCGGCGGACGGAGGACATCCCGGAAGCACGTAATCAACGGTCACAACCTCATGGATCGGGTGAACCTTCTCCAAAAGCAGCGGCAGTTCAGGGTCATTGGGAATCTGGGGATTCACCACCCCGATGCCATCCATATAGGCCTCTTCAAGACAGGCCTTCAGGGAAATGTGGTTGCGCATGGCCGGAATGCCCCCATTGATGGCGCAAGCACCCACCGCAACCAGGATCCGGCAGTGCGCCCGAAACTCACGAAGCGTTTCAACATTCTCCGCATTGCAAAGGCCGCCCTCGATCAGTCCAATATCAATCACGCCCTCACAATGCTTGATATCGGTCAGCGGGCTGCGATTGAACTCAGCGATCTCGCAAAAATCGAGAAGCCGCTCGTCGATATCCAGAAAGGACATGTGGCAACCAAAGCAGCCGGCCAAAGAGGTCGTCGCGACCTTGAGTTTTTCAGCCATGAGGGGTCTCCAGAAGCGGCTCTTTCAGAGGCTCACCGGCGATATCCGCCTGATCGTAGCGCCGCTCACCAATGGGGTGCCGAAACGCGGTCCGCTTGATCAGGATGGCCCCGACGGGACAGACCTGCGCGGCCCGGTCCGAGATCGTCATCGGGGTATCTCCCAAAAGACCACTTTCCGAATTGACGACCAGATGGCTTTCAAGTCCCCGGCCAGCCACTTCGAACACACCCTTGCCATCCGCCTCGCGACTCGCCCGGACACACAGCTCACACAAGATACAGCGATCCAGATCCAGCATCAGATCCGGATGCGAAGCATCAACCCGGCGACTGGGAAAAAAGTGGGGGAAATGGGTCTCTTCCATACCGAGGAAATAACCCACCGCCTGGAGCTGACACTCGCCAGACTTTTCGCATCCCGGGCAAAAATGATTGCCCTCGACAAACAGCATCTGGGTGATCCGGCGTCGAGTGGCATTCAACTCATCCGTATCGCTCAAGACCTCCTGCCCCGCCATGGCCGGAAAAGTGCAGGCTGAACAGGTCCGGCCATTGACCTTGACCGTACAGAGCTTGCAACTCCCATGCGGCGTAAATTCAGGATGATGACAAAGGTGAGGAATATAGACCCCAGCGGCTTGAGCGGCCTCCATGAGGGTCTGGCCGGGCTCAAAGGGAATCTCGTGGCCATCGATACGAATGCAATGGGCAGACACGTTCTTAACCCTCCTGATGAAGATGAGCCCGGGCGTCATCTCGCCCCGTCAGGGCCCGGGCAATGGCAAGCGACCCATCCAGATCGAAGCCTGGCTCAAATCGAAGCGCCTTGAGGCGCTGCTGGTAAAGATCCGGAAATCGTTCCAAGGTTGAAAGCAGTGGATTGGCCGCGGTCTGGCCAAGACCACAATGACTGTTGCCTTGCACCAGACGGGCGATTTCAGTGAGTTCGACCAGATCCTTGGGCGTTCCATGCCCCTCGCAGATTTTCTGAAACTGGTTTTGAAGGAGTGACGTTCCGACCCTGCAGGGCGTGCAGAAACCGCAGCTTTCATGGGCAAAAAACCGGGTGAAATTACGCACAATCTCAAGGACATCGCGGGTGGAATCAAAGATCATGAAGGAACCCCCCGTCGCAAGATCCTCAAAGGCGATCCGGCGATCCAGTTCATCTGCGCCAATAAACGTCCCCGAAGGTCCCCCCACCTGGACGCCCATGACATCGTGCGCTTCCGCCAGCGCAATGATCTCTTTGACGGAGGTGCCGAAAGGGATTTCATAAATCCCAGGCTGAGCACAGTCGCCAGAAACGCTCAGAATCTTGGTGCCCCGGGATTGTCCCGTTCCCAAAGCAGCAAACCAATCGCCACCGAAGGCCGCGATTCGGGCCGCCGCCTGAAAGGTTTCGACATTATTCACGACGGTGGGATGGCCAAGATAGCCCGAAGTCACAGGGTAAGGTGGCCGATTTCGGGGATGGCCTCGCTTGCCTTCAAGGCTCTCAATCAGGGCAGATTCTTCCCCACAAATATAGGCCCCCGCACCCAGATGAATCCGGATATCAAAATCAAAGCCCTCGATATTCAGAATCGATGACCCTAAGAGATGGGCCCTCCGGCGTTCACTCAGGATGGCCTCCAAAGGATCCTTGAGGAACGCATATTCGCCGCGAAGGTAAAGAAATCCCTGCCGGGCTCCAATGACCCGCGCGCAGACCGTCATGCCCTCAAAGACCTCATGCGCCTTCTGGCTCAGGATCACCCGATCCTTGAACGTTCCGGGCTCACCTTCATCCGCGTTACAAACCACATAACGGGAAATTGAGGGATCACCCGGCACGCTGCCCTCAGGCCCTTCATAGCAAAATCGCCACTTGGATGCCGTCTTGAACCCAGCCCCCCCCCGCCCTCGAAGCCCTGAGCGCTCGATCTCCTGGAGGATGCCCTCGCGACCGCTTTCGCGCATCTGGGTGAGGGCCGCACCCGGCGGAAGATCGTCTTCAAGGAGGAGGTCTCTGCGAAAAATGTGATCCTCCACTTTGAACCAGGCCTTCGGCCAATCATCCAGGGCAATACCGGCTTCGATGTGCTCACAGATCGCTGCAATACGGGTTGCATCGAGTCGCGTTAAGGGCCGTCCATTGATCAAACCCGCCGGCCCCTGATCGCAAAGGCCCGTGCAGGAGGTATAGGAAAGGCTAACCCTTCCATCATCTCGGGTTTTGCCAAAACCAACCCTTAGGCGTTCAGAGAGTTCTTGAGCGAGATTCAGGCTCCCCAGAAGGTGATCAGTGATCGAATCACTCAAGCGGAGGTCGAAGTGACCCAAAGGATCCGCTGAGAGAAAACTGTAGAACTCCACGACGGACAAAACCCGCGCAAACGGGATGTCGAGATGGCGGGCGATCTCACTCATCAGCGCGCGCGACACCTGGCGATACTGTGCCTGCACCTCCCGAAGGATCTGAAGCAACTCGGTCTCATGACGCGGGTATTGCGCCAAAATAGATGCCAGCGGTTTGGGCGCAATCGATTGCATGGCGCGACTCCGAGGGACAATTTGGGCACTATAACAGCCCCAAACGAATCCCATATAAATAATATGGGATTCCGATGCGCCCCAAGAACCCGCGTGAGGGCGGCGCGCCATGGATGCAATGGCTTACAATTGCAGAATGTTGTGACCTTTCGATAGGGTTCCCACAAGGTCGTGCCTGGACCTCCCTTTAAGAGACTCTTGATGAAAAGCTGGAAACGCCTGATCCTCCTCGTGCTCTCTGCCATCACCGGCTTTGGGGCCCTGGCCCTCGCCATCGGTGTGGTCTTTACCGATTTCGTTGTGGATTTCTGGTGGCACTCGGAGCTTGGATACCAGGAGTTTTTCTGGCTGAAACTCCTCTACCGCTACATCCTCTTCGGAGCGGCCACGCTCTTTTTCTTCCTGATCTTCCTCTTTAACTTCATTGCGGCGTCCCGCTATCTGGGCGTCGATATCGAGGAAATGGCCCGGGTCGATCGAAACGAATTCAATCGGAGACAGCGCTTCCTCAGGCACTTCCAGACGGGGTCCATGCGAGCCTATGTCCCGCTCTCTCTGGTCATGGCGGTCGCCATTGCCATCCCGTTCTATGAAGAATGGCAGCAAGCCCTGCTCTTCGTCTTCGCCCCGGATTCCGGAATCAAAGATTTCATTTTCCAAGAGGATGTGAGCTTTTACCTCTTTTCTTTCCCCATCTATCAGCTGATTCAAAGAGAGCTCTTGCTGGCCTCTATCGTTCTGACCGGGGCTTTGGGCATTCTTTATCTCATCGAGCACCGGATTTCGGCCGGACGAATTCTCCACTGGCCGCTGGGACCCAAGCTGCATTTGAGCGGCATGGTGGTCCTGGTTGCCCTCTTGATTGCCTGGGGTTTTGGGCTGGAACGATTCCAGCTCCTTTACACCGAAGAACACGAGCCTCAGTTTTTTGGCCCAGGACTCCTTGAGACCGCCTATTTTCTTCCGCTGATCTGGTGTTCGGTGCTCAGTCTCCTGGGCACGACCATCGCAGGGCTTCGATTCCTTCATCGCCGCAAGGGCGGCTGGCCCCTGGCCCTTCTGGCAGTGATCTTCGGTTTAAGCATCGGGCTTCGGCACATTCACTTCATTCCGGAAGCCTTTGAGCGGTTTATCGTTGACCCCAATCCGGTCCGCTCGGAAGTGGACCACATGCAGGCCAATATCGACTCCACCCTTCGCGGCTTTGATCTCACCCGAATCACGAACATTGACGTCACCCCCGGCCTTCCGGATGAGGACGTCCTGGATCCAGAGCTTCGCTCCCACCTCTACAACATTCCGGTCTGGGACCCTGAAATCCTTTTTGATAGCTATCAGCAACTTCAGGGAATTAGGCCCTATTATCAATTCTCGGAAGTCGACGTCGACCGCTACTTGGTCAACGGTCGCCTGGAGCAGATCAATCTTGCAGCCCGAGAAGTCAATATACGCCGACTGCCGAAAGAGGCACAAAACTGGGAGAACGAGCACCTTAGGTTCACTCATGGCTATGGGGCCGTTGCGACACCTGCCTCCCAGAATGGCCAAACCCCGATGCGATGGTACCTGCAGGATCTCAGCATGGAGACCAGCAATGGCTTTACCGGATCCTCCCGCCCAGACCTTTATTACGGCGAAGAAAATCTGACCTATGCCATTGTGCCCAATCAGCTCAAGGTGGTCGGCATCCCCAGTGCGGATGAACAATCCAGTTACAACTACACAGGTTCCGGCGGCGTTGCCATTAATTCCCTGTTCCGGAAACTCCTTTTTTCCCTCTATTTCAGAGATGAACGGCTCTTCTTTTCCGTCAGCATCAATGGCGAAAGCCGCGCGCTCTTCCACCGCAACATCGTCGAGCGCATCCAGACACTGACCCCCTTCCTCAAGCTCGATCATGATCCCTACATCGTGGTGACCCCGACGCGGGTTTTCTGGGTCGTCGACGCCTACACCACCTCCGACTGGTACCCCATTTCGAAACGGATCTCTGGCCGTTTCAACCATGAGGAGCATGATGAGCATTTCAACTACATCCGTAACTCGGTCAAGATCATCGTTGATGGCTATGACGGCCATGTTGACTACTATGTGAGCGATACCTCAGATCCGATCATTCAGGGTTACCGCAATGCGTACCCCGGACTCTTCAAAGACATCGCCACGATGGCCCCAAACTTAAGGTCGCACCTTCGTTACCCGAAGGACCTCTTCAGCCACCAGATGAAAATTTACGCGCGCTATCACCAGACGCAGCCAGAGCTCTTTTATGAACAGGCCGAGACGTGGGACTTTTCGAAGGTCAATGATGCCAACGTCAAACCCTACTTCCTGACGACGGCACTGGAAGGCTATGCCGCTGACCGCCATACCTTTGTCATGATCGAACCCATGACGCCGGTGGGCCGAAGCAATCTCAGTGCTCTTGCGGTGGCTGGCAACTTCGATGATGGGCTGGATGCGTCCTTGCCTTACGGCATCAATCGGCAAATTGTCGTTTACCGCTTTAATCAGGAAGCCCAGGTCGATGGCCCCGCCCAGGTCAATGCCCTGATTGATCAGGATCCAGAAATTGCTCGCCAGCTCACTCTTTGGGACCAACGAGGGTCAAGAGTCCTCAGGGGCCGAATCATTGTGCTTCCGGTCGGGAAATCCGTCTTGTACATCCAGCCGGTTTATATCGTTTCAACCAGCGGTACCCGCATCCCCGAACTTCAAAGGATCATCTTGTCGATGGGAAATGTCGTGGTGATGGATGCCCAGCTGGAAACCGGCATCCTGGAGCTTGAGAGGCGATTGCGTGCCGCCCGCGCGAGCCGAGGGGACCGCGCCAGGCCGGTCCCCCTTGAGCGAACTCAAGGTCCCTCGGCCTCACCTCATTGAGGTGGAGAGAGGGCCTTCCCCATGCTTGGCTCGGGTCTTGCAACGATGGAGTGAGTCCATCTCACTCTTTCGATGCAAGGCACGGAGACCTATCCATGATCACGCTGCACGTCTTTTTTACCCTGATCATTTTCGTACCCGTCTGGGTCCTTGGAAATCGGGCGCTGGATCTCGTGGTTCATCGCCATGGGACAGCACATACCCTACTGAACATTTTGCTCATTTCAGGGTTTGTGGTTGGGACGGAGTTCTTCCTCAGCACTTCGACATAGTTTTCTCGGGCCAACCGATCATCCTGAGGACCGCTTCGAGGAAGGGCGCGCTGCACTCTCTTTGTGCAAGACATCCGGTTCAGGAACAACCGGCTCCCACCCCTTCGGATTGAGGGGGGTAATCGAGCAATTACTTCGGCTTTGACGCTTTGGGCTGCCTAATGCGGACTTTGACACCAATCAGGGCCGCCAGACGCCGAATTTCGGCCAAGACCTTTTCTTGCTGGTTAGGGTTCTGAGGCTGATTCATGGTCTGCTGGAATTAAGGAAGAAAAATAAGTCGCCAGCCTGCACGCCCGGGGTTAACAAATCCCCCGAAGTTTCGCCCGGACTGAATGTGCAAACCGGCGGTTAAACGACCCTGTGATTACACACGCAGTTCCAGCAGGAATCATCATCACTTCTGATGACAGACCCACGAAAACGCGAATTAACATTCAAATTCAAGTGGATCGGCGTTAGGATGACGCTCTGACCACCACTCCTCATCCCACTCATGGTGTCTCGCTCGCTTGATTCACTGGTTGACAGCATTTATGAGGCCGCACTGGATCCCACGCGTTGGCCTGAGGTGTTGGGAGATATCCGAGAAGGCATCGGGGCGAGTGCATTCAGCCTTTTCACCCTCGCGTCCACCGAGGGACAAAAACCCGAACTTTTGACCCATAACATCGATCCTGCATGGTCAGAGGCTTACCGCGACCATTGGTGGCAGCACGATGCCTGGGTTCAGGGGGCTCTCTCACGAGGACTTGCCGCACCCGGCCTGACCCTGTCGGGATCCATGCTGGTGGAACCCGAGACCTTTCAGAAGGGCCTCTGGTTTAACGAAGCCCTCAAGCCGCAGGACATTGGCGATCTTTTGACGACGGCGCTCTGGTCGGCCGAGGGGACAGGGCCCCAACTTGTGCTTTCGTTTTATCGAAGTGTTCGTGCCAAACCCTTCGAAACGGCAGAGATCCGTCAACTCTCTCACCTTTCAGGGCATCTTCGTCGCGCCTTCAGACTGGCGCTCAGTGAGGCTGAACTGAGCGAAAAGCTCCAGAACCAAACCGCGGTCCTGGATGGCATCAGTCAACCCCTCCTGATTCTGGATGGACAAAGAAAAATCATCAGCCTCAATGAACCGGCTGAGCGACTTCTTTCGACGAAGCCGGAGGGCGTCCTCCACATCCGCAATCAGCGCATCATGGATCTTGGTCAGCGCGCAAGTCCAACATTAGAGGCCGCCTTTGAATGGGCCCGTATCCACCCGGGGAAACCTGCTTCCATCGCCTTTGTGACGCTTGCACATGGGGAACCACCCACTGCAGGCAGCGCTCGGCTCGTCAAGCTTCGCCACCCCCCCAGCCACAAATTCCGCTTGGACGATCTCGATCGATTCATGCTCCAACTGGAACTGGCTGAGAGCCCTCCGCCAGAGGGACTTCGCTCCTTTGCCCTCCTCTTTGGGCTGACACAGGGCGAATTTCGGGTGCTTGCCCTCATGGTCGAGGAGTTTTCACCCCGATTGATTGCAGAACATCTGGGGATTTCGCTTCCCACGGTCAGAACGCATCTCCAGAGGATTCGTCAGAAAACGGGAACGCGCCGATTTGCCGACCTCATCCGCCTCGCCCTTGCGGCCAGTAAAAGCCACTGATCCGCTGACTGCCACTTTGGGACATCGTCCATGAGATGATACCGGTGTCCCTTCGCTTCTGACTGGAAGGCCTCAAACCATGCGTCCCACCGTCACACGTCATTTCTTTGTAAAAAGGGTGAAAGAAGCCCTGATCGATGCATTTAACCAGGGACGCCGATTGATGCGCGATGCCGGGCATCCCATCCTGCTCCTCATGATTGCCCTGTCGACCCTGCTTTGGTTCGCAAAGCCTGCGCCACCCAAAATCGTTGAAATGGCCGCCGGTCGACCAACCGACTACTCCTTCGAGCTCGCGCAGCGATATGTGCAGTATTTCGCCCGTAACGGCGTTGAGCTGCGCCTCGTTCCAACGCAGGGTGCCCTCGACAATTTTGAACGCCTCAAAAACACGAGGGACGCCGTCAAAGTGGCCATGATCCAAGGCGGCTTCACGGATAACCCCGAGGATGTCACCGGGCTTTTATCCTTAGGCTCCATTGCCTATGAACCTGTCTGGCTTTTCTACTGGGGAGACCAAGCGGATGATGTGCAAAGGCCTTTGACCGAACTACTCAATGGACCCGTCTCGATTGGCAACATCGGATCGGGAACCCACGCGAAGGCGCTGCAGCTCCTAAAAATTACTGGGATGACGCCTCGTGCCGACAGCATGTACGAACTCCCGGAGGATCAGGCTGTAGAAGCCCTTAAGCGAAGGGAGATCAATGCGATGCTCGTGGTCGAACACTACGAATCACCGCTGATTCAGGATCTTTTGAAGATTGACGGACTGGTCGTCGCTGACTTCATTCGAGCGAGAGCCTACGCAAAACTCCTAGGCTATATCGAGGTCCTCCACGTCCCTATGGGCGGTTTTGATCTGGTTCGAAATTTTCCAAAGCACGACATTCAACTTCTTAGCACCACTACCACCCTGGTCATCGAAGATGATCTTCACCCCGCGATCCAAATGCTTTTTATGGAGGCCTCTGCAGCCATTGTGGGTCATGAACGTTTCTTTGGTGACGCAAAGGAGTTCCCCTCCATCAAGGATCCCACTATTCCATTAAGTGCTGTTGCACATCAGTATTTTGAGAAAGGGGCCCCGACGCTGAGCTATTACCTTCCTTTCTGGGTTGCGGAATTCCTGGAGCGGATCGGCCTCCTCTTAGTTCCCTTTCTGGCTTTTGCTTACCCCGTCATGAAATCTATTCCGGGGTTTTTGATCAATCGTGCCAGAAAACGGATTGAGCGCGTTTACCTTGAATTACAGAGCGTCCAGATAGTAATGCCATATCATGATAAAATGGTGGCATGAAATGCAAAAGGGATTCGGACGCTAGAGTTCACGATCATCATGCGCTGCAGGTGATGCGTCAGCAGGCCGTAAAG
>JBILGU010000033.1:0-22406 GCA_044350805.1 Methylococcaceae bacterium | reverse complement strand
TGAAATAAAGACAATCATCCCGCGCTGATCTGGGGTTCAAACCAGAGGGATCGGTGCGGGATCGTCCCTAAAATCCCACCTCAAATAGGGCGAGACATCAGCCCTCGATCAGACCGGGACGTAACAGGCGCTCGCTACGTCAATGGCGACTGGTCCGAAATCAGCTTCATCCTCCCCCTGATCGATCGTTTTGTTCACGCCTGCGGATGGGCTGCTTCCGCTGCAAAGCAGTCGCTGGCCAGTGACACTCGAACGGTAGCAAAGGGTCGAATTGAGCCCATGCATTACTGACTAAAAACTGTTCCCACATCACGAAACACATCAAGTTGCTTGCGTGTGCCCCCTGCCCCATCCAAATTTGAAAAGCTCACTCCAAGTAACCTGACTTTCCTGGTCCCCGCATCCGTCTTGGCGAGAAGCGCTGAAAGATATTCGGACGTATCCACCTCCGATGAGAACCTTTGCGCAATGGTTATCGACCGAGTAACCGTCTCAAAATTTTCGTATTTGACCTTTAGGGTGATGGTTGACCCTGCAGACTGACGTGCATTCATTTTAGAGAGCACCTTCTCTGAGAGTTGGCGCAGATGTTCCAGCATCTCTGACATATCCGTCAGGTCCTGCTCAAAGGTGGTCTCAGCGCCCCAGGATTTTCTCCGGCGATCGGGATTGACCGGGCGCTCATCGATCCCCTGAGCGATCAAATGGTAATGGCGACCTGCTTTTCCAAACTGCTCGATCAGAAACTCTGAGGTCTGTTGACCAAGATCTGCTCCATTGAGAATCCCAAAACGTTTCATCTTTTCCTCAGTGGCGGGTCCAATTCCATGAAAAGCTCCGATCGGCATTTCACAGATGATCTGCATGGCATGTTCGGGAAGAATGACGCAAAGGCCATCCGGTTTCTGACGATCTGAAGCAATCTTCGACAAAAACTTGTTATAGGACACGCCCGCAGATGAAGTGAGCCCCGTCCTTTCTCTAATGAGCCTTTTTATCTCCCGAGCGATCAAAGTAGCAGATCCCTGCATCACATCCGATCCGGTCACATCGAGATAAGCCTCATCAAGGGAGATGGCCTCTACCTTGTCGGTGAATTCCAAAAAGACATCCCGAATTTCCGATGCGACCTCGCGGTAAACATCAAATCGGGGTCTGACGAAAATTGCATCAGGACAAAGACGCCTCGCGTAACCTGCCGGCATGGCTGATCTCACGCCAAACTTCCGCGCTTCATAACTGCACGTCGCTACTACGCCTCGTGAATCGGGTGAGCCACCCACGATGATTGGCTTACCCCGATATTCAGGAAAATCCCTTTGCTCAACGGACGCGTAGAAGGCATCCATGTCGACATGAATGATCTTCAGAATTTGAGCATCGTGTTTCATGGGGCAATTCTGTAAGTCTCAATTCAGACGCAAGTCGTATCTGTCTTCAACACACAGACTTTGGGCATGACGGTTTGAGAAAGGGTCTCCGAGGAAGAGAGAAATTTGAATGCAGGTCAATAGGCACCCCCGCATAGCCAATAGTACGGGTATTCCCAAGGGCCGGATCCGATAGCATCGATTCATTGAAGTATATCGATGAGGGGTTTGGCCATGCCGCTTTACGAAGTCTGCCTAAAGGGCGACGACATTTATTCCTTACGTATCCTCGCTTCCGATCCCGATGAAGCTGTGAATAAGGCGCTGGGCATCGTGACCCTTGTCAGTGAAAAGAATTTACCGAACTACAAGGTTCAAGTAGCTGAAATCGAAACAGACCGACCACTTTGCGGATTGTATGAAGACACCTTAGCTGAGTCATAAAGCCAAAGCTGGTCCGGAGAGATGTGACCGCATGGCAACTACACACACCAAATAATTGAGACGAACCGTCATGACAGAAGAGTTAAATCTTGAAAATCTTAAGCAAAGCTTGCGTCAAAAAAAGGACGAGATCCATTTAAAGATTCATCTCGCATCGATGGAGATTGCAGAGGAATGGGAAAAAGCGCAGAAACAGTTCGACAATCTTGAACTCCAATTAGGGCAGTTCTCAACCGAAGCCAAAGGGGCCGGTCAAGAACTACTTTCAAGTGCCGAAAAGTTGGCAGTCGAAGTCGATCATGCTTTCGATCGGATTAGGAGTCACCTGAAATAAAGAATCCAGGCTCATTCCTTGAGCTTTCTCAAGGAATAAGATTACTCCTGACAGCGCCCTTACCTGTTATCGGATTAGATCTAAGTCCCAGAAGGAGACAACGAGAATGTACGGCTTCGCCAAAC
Organism: Methylococcaceae bacterium; assembly: GCA_044350805.1. Taxonomy (GTDB): domain Bacteria; phylum Pseudomonadota; class Gammaproteobacteria; order Methylococcales; family Methylococcaceae; genus UBA6136. The sequence goes on along the minus strand of JBILGU010000033.1, from coordinate 20,133 downwards.
AGAACGGGGACCTCTTCCCCTCAGCATCACATGAAGAAACGATAGAATTTCACCGTCGTTCAGTCCAGGCTTACAGTTCTTACAAAGACAACCTGAGAAACGGGATAGGAAAACCTGAAAGGGACGATTTTTTCGAACGGAGACCCAGTCAGGTTGACCTATTCAAGAATGGAAGTGGCCACTGGTAAGGTTTGTTGAAGACAAGTGAATTGCTTCCTCGCAGGCGATCCTTATCGACTGATCAGGAAATCACACGATTTTCTGGGGACTTTCAACAGCGTCAGATGAAGTTCTCCCCCCTCCACTGGCTTGATTTTATAACTTCAAGCCACGGAAAAGAGGGTGGGTAAATTTTCCCTAAAACCGTGCTCGCTTGGGTAATTTCTGGGTAATTCAGTGTGCAATCATCATCAAATCCAGGAATGCTTTGACCAGAATTCGCTTGGTTTGAGGATCGGGTAGCGACCTGAGAGTGCCAATAAATCCTTGTCACCCGTGATGAGGTAATCGGCCTTCGATGACTTGAGTCCTGCCAGCAAGGTTCCCAGCACTGGCTGATCCATGGGATCGCGTAAATCCTGATCGTCGCCAGATTCTGGCGTAATCCCCTCGGCCTGTATGGATAAAATATCGATCAGATCGTTGATTTCAATATCCGACAATCCGTGACGATGAGACAGGCGAGGCAAAACACGACGCAATTCATCCAAAATGAAATCGGAAAGTAGGACTTCTATAGAGCCATGACGCCAAGATGACAGTATCTTTCCCGGAATACTGGAGGGATAGGCAATTCCTGAAAGTAGAACATTCGTATCCAACACAACGCGTAAGGTCGGCATTGCGAATCCATCTAATTTGCGTCAATGCGGGTCATATACCTTTCTGCCTCGACCGCGTCATTGATTTCAGCTAGCCCAACCTCCTCAGGGACATTCTCAAAGCCAGATTCGACCCGCTGACACAGTGCATCAAATCGGTCCTGAAGTCGTCGAATCCGTTCAAAAAGGCGGGTGTCAATCAAAGCCGCCACGGGCTTACCATCCTTACTGATTAAGACACTATCATGCCGATATTGCACCTGATTTAACATTTCACCCAAATTCTGCCGAAAGGCAACCGCGTTGGTTTCTGTAATCATGGTGACACCACTTAGACTCATATGATCAGATTGATCATTATGATTTGTGGTGGGATCGAATTCAAGACGGAGCAGTCTTGACCCAAGCCAGTTGCTTGAATCGATCGATCGTCTTTACCGAACGTCCGGTCTCGATGAGCGGACATCTCTTGAAGAGTTCGACTGGGGTTATAACCCCAAGATCCCCAAGCGTCTGTGCTTCGAGCTTCATACCTTGAAGTTCATTAATGAGGGAAGCAATGCGATCCTGATCGGGCCACCCGGAACAGGTAAAAGCCACGTCGCCAAGGCCATTGCCTACGCCGCAGTCCGACAGGGTTGGCGGGTCGCCTATGGTGAAGCAGATGAACTTCTGGATCGACTGGCCTTCTCGGCCAACACGGAACGCCGCTCCGCGATCAAACCCTACCTGGATGCTGACCTACTGGTTTTGGATGATCTGTTCCTGGCACGGCAGCTTCCCAATCAGAGTGCCGACTTGATGCAGACGCTTCTACACCAGCGATATAAATCCCGACGAAGCATCCTGATTACCTCGAACCGGATACTCGAAGACTGGAAAACGTTTATCGGCGATGCCGCTCTCACCAGCGCGATCCTCGACCGGTTGCTTCATCGTTCTGTGATGGTCGAGTTCCGAGGGAAAAGCTATCGACTCAAGGAGGCGGCTTCTCGCCTTGCCACGGGTTCCACTACAGAGTAAAAACCGAAAAACCTGTCCCTTCTACTGGGGGATTTTGACCCGGCCACAGATGGGGGATTTTAAGGTGGCCACCGGGGACTGCAGGGTCTTTTCTGGGTTCCTTTCTGTGTTCAAAAATAGGGGCTAAGCAAATGGTAGGACGCGACAAGATGCCCATGGTGCCCGGCATTTAACAGATAGCGAAGCAGCGCACTTTAGATCTTTCATGCGCAGCGGACACGGCAGATCGTTGGTGTCCTATGCTCAAGGTGATGCTGAGCAGAACGGATCGATTTTTGTCATTGCAAATCACTTTCATGGTCAACTGCATTATCTCAATAGCTCAAGGAACCGTCTCATGATTCAGCAAAGCCACCTCCTTACATTATTATTCGAGGTGAACAAGTGCAGTTGGATCCTAGGGTGATTTCTATCCTTCCCTGTCCTGAAGGCAATAACTTACCAATGAATCCAAGTCCAGTGGTTTTGAGAAGAAATAACCTTGGCCATAATGGGCGCCGGAATGACTCACTGAACTGACTTGTGATTCTGTTTCAAGACCTTCAACAACGACGGTCAATCCCATATCCTTCCCAAGATGAATGATCGCATTACAAAGTGCGAGACTCTCTTTCGAGCTGGATAACTGTTCAACAAAGGTTTTATCTACCTTGAGAATATCAATCGGTAGTCGCGTTAGGTAACTTAAACAACTGTACCCGACACCGAAATCATCAATTGATATGAGAAATCCTTTCGCTTTAATTGCACGAAGCATGGATAAGGTTTCAACACTCGCATCTATGAAGGCATCTTCAGTAATCTCTAATACCAGTGCTCCATTGTTGATGCTTAATGATAATAATTTATATAAGGTCTGATCCGTTTCATCATGGAACGCAGATAGATAGCTTGATGGCACATTAATGCTGATCTGAAATTCGGGTGAGACTTGATCGAGTAGAACTGGGAGATGAAGTGCGACTTGATCAATGACCCAGTTAGTGATCTCTATGATCAAACCCGCCTCTTCAGCAATCTTTATGAAGCCATCAGGGGTCAGTAAACCTTGAGAAGGATGATCCCATCTCAGAAGTGCCTCAGCCTTGGTGCATATCCCATTGGTCAAATCGATCTGGGGCTGATAGTAGAGGCGAAACTCCTCTCTTTTGATGGCATGATGAAGCGCTTCAATAATTGACATGCGCTCACTCAATTTCATTCTTAGGTTCAAATCATAGGTGATAGGCGCTTTTGATCTTTGAGTAATGGCGCTATGTAAGGCTATATCTGCAGTATGTTGCAGCTCAGCGAGCGATCTCCCGCCATCCGGCCACAGACTGATGCCGGTTCGTAGAACAGGCCTTATCGTTTGACCGGCAATCTGCATGGGCTTTGAGACTGCAGATGAGATGAGATCGACTTCTTCCTTCAGTTTGTCCTTTAGATGAACATAATAAGGGATGAGAACCGTGAATCTGTGGGTTCCAATTCGTGCAACAATTGAACTTTGTCCTTTCACTCGAGAAAGTCTTATGGCTGTTTCAATAATGCACTCCCTGTAATTATCTGCATCAACTAGAACCAGTGACTCACTTGTATCAACCCGCAGCGCAAGGAGGCAAAAGGCCTCTCTTTGAGAAGCCTGCCCTATCTTTTCAGAACAAATCTTTTCAAAACCTACCGCATTGAACAGCCCTGATACCGCGTCATAATCATAGGTATTCATGGAGTATATTTATATTTATTGATAATAAATGCACAGGTTGCTGAGAGAATTGATTTGATGCTGAATAACCTCAAGCCAAATAAATAAGGGCTTATATTTATAACCACAGAGAATCACTTTAAATCCCCAAGGGCGGGGCCAATTATTCCTATTTATTTGCAGTATTCGGCAAGTAGAAAAACCAAAACATATGCGCTTGAAAAATTTAACCGTCTCTTTGAAATGCTTGCCATCTCTATGAAATTCGGCGTTCAAGGGGTGGCAAGGCGCTCTGAATGGCAGACAGTTGCTCCAGAAGCCAGCGGTGCCCAGCATCGTGTCCTATGGATTTTGACCATACTAGAAAAGCACGCAAACTCGCCACTTTCTCAGGAATTCTGAAAACATTGAGCCGATATTGATCTTTGGTTGCTTCAGCCATTCGACGCGTGGATATGGCAATTAATTCTGAATCACTGATGGTATGCATGACCACCAGTGGATTGGGCACTTCCAAAACCGTCAGACTATTCACCAGGTCAAAGAAGATGCCAGCTGCAAAATCATAGGTTTTATCAAAGAGTCCGTAATAAGAAACGAACTCCTCTCGAATACAATCTTCTATCGTAGGATCTGATTGAATGCGAGGATGATTCTGGGAAGCGACCAGGACCAGTTGATCATCCTCGTATGCTTCTTGTTTCAGCCGGGTGTCATCAAAGGTTCCGTAATGAATGGCCACATCAATAGCATGTTCATGAAGAGCATCAGGGACGAGGTATTCTGGATCTAATGAACGAACCACCAATCTTGCGTTCGGAGCCTTCTCTTTCATAATCTGGCGAAGTCGAGGGGAATAAATGACCCCGCCACTGAACGAAACGGCAATCGAGAAGGTTCTGAAGGTGGTCGCAGGGTCAAATTCATCGACCTCAAAGATTTCCTGACGAATACCCTCGAGTGCAAGATGACATCGCTTATAAAGTGCATCTGCCTTCTTGGTTGGAGTAAGCCCCCCTTGACCGGGTATAAACAGCCGGTCCCCCATTAACGAACGCAATTTTGATAGGGCAACACTCACTGCAGGCTGTGTTAGGAATAAGCGATCAGCTGCCTTGCTTTGATTCCGAAGCTCGTAAATGGCCTCAAATACATTCAGGAGGTTTAGGTCGAACTTTCTTGTTTTCACTCTTTCCTCATTCGATCAAGATGCTGAAATACGATCGATATTTAACTCGCGTTGAACGGCAACAAATGAAAGCTCATCAGGTTATGAGTCAAAATCGTGGGACACGATGGTCCATTCCAAATTCAACGAGCCATAAGTTTCAATGAGCCACTCTGTTCCTTCCCTCAATTTTTGCTCGATACAAGGCCTGGTCTGCTGCTTCTATGAGCTGAGCGGCAACGGTAAGCCCAGGATTTAAAGCGGATGCCGATAGGACATCGTCACCCTGGGGAATGGTCGTCGATAGGCCAATGCTGACAGAAACATAGGGGGAAACTTCAGATTTTTCATGTGGCTCACGCAGTAAGCGAATGGAGTCGAGGATGCGATGCGCGATATCCAGGCCCTCAAGGCTGTTGCGTTTAGGCATGAGCACAGCGAACTCCTCGCCACCGTATCGCGCAACAAAACATGGATTCCTCACGGAATCACTGATGGCTTTTGCAACGATTTGAAGACAACGATCTCCCGCAGGGTGCCCGTAGTGATCGTTGTAACGCTTAAAATAGTCAACGTCGATCATCAAAAGGCTCAGACTGGCTCTCTCTTTTGTACAGTCTTTCCATTCCCGATAAAGGCGCTCATCCAAACCTCTGCGATTAGAGATTTCAGTCAAGGGATCGAGATGAATGAGGTTTCTCAAGACATCACCCTGAAGCTTCATGGTGAGGTGGGCTCGGACCCTTGCCTGAACAGCAGGCGGGTTAATGGGTTTCTGAATAAAGTCAATCCCACCGGAAGCCAGGGCCTTGACCTCTGTTTCGACATCCTGATGAGAAGTTACAAAGACAACAGGGATATCAGGCCAGCGTCGTTTGATTTCACTACAGGTATCGAATCCACTTAATCCCGGCATATTGATGTCGAGGAGAACGAGATCTATTCGATGATCTTCCAATATCTTCAGGGCATCGATACCACTGATCGCAAATAAAAGACGGCCAATATCGCGAAGCGACTGATGGAGAACGCGGATATTTATGGGGTTCTCATCGACGAGAAGGATCGTGACATCGTCTGCACGGATCACAGCTTCTCCTCCGGTTGACGACGATTTAACAACCTAGCACCGTAGGCATGAGAGAGGATTTTGATTGCCTTATCGAACTCAAGGCCCTCCAAGGCGTAGTTGAGTTCGCGCAGTGCAATCTCTCCAAGATCATGCTTAAAGTAATGTTGCAGTGATGAGGATATGGACAACGCTTTAAGATTCGAATCTGCAAGGAGCATGGCCAATTCAGTCAGATCCTCATCACGCGCGGACTGGCCCAACGTGGAATCAATTGATGGGCTATAACTTGACTGGACATACCGAACATCCAAGACGTCCTGTAGCGCATGGATGAAAGGAATCACAGCGTCTTGCACCATTTCCTTTGTGTGATGGGCTGCCAGCATTGACTCAATTTGCCCTGCCCTCTCAGCCAAGCCGCTAAGACCTAAATTGGCCGCAGAGCCTCTAATGTTATGGAGAAGATCCTTTGCCAGAACATCGCTCCCGGAAGTCAGCGCATCCTCAAGCTCTCGTCCTGCTGAGGCAAAAACCCGTTGGAACTGACTAAAACAGTTATAGAACGTTTCGATATCGGCGCCAAACAGCGCCGCGACCCTCTCTGCATGAACCATGGGAGGGAGCGAATCGTTCGTTAGTGCGGGCGCAGATACTGAGATCTCACGCTCATTGTTATCCGATACAAGTTCATTCTCATTGGGGAAAACGGGGGGAGAACCAAATTTTGCGAGGGTTTCAATCGCATGATCGACCCGAATTGGTTTTTCGATCCAGCCATCAAAAAGAGTAATCGCGTCCGCATCTTTTGTAATTTCAAGCGCCTCTGCTGAGTAACAGACTACCGGCATGTGCCGCCATTCAGGTTTTGTACGTATCTTCCGCGTGGCCTCAATGCCATTCAGGTGGGGCATATGCAAATCCATTAGAATCACATCGAACTGATTCGAAGACCTCTCCATCAGATGCAGAACTTCGGAGCCATTGGAAGCTGTCTGGATTTCGCCCCCCTCTCGTCGAATAATCCCGGCAACCAACTCCAGATTTATCGGGTTATCGTCCGCGGCGAGAACGCGAAGCCCGAGCAATCGCTTCCCATGGGTATCGTGAGCTCTTGGCCTATGAATGCGAGGTGTGTCCGTCAGAGATCCCCGTTCAAAGGGAATTTCTAGCCAGAAAAGCGTCCCATGACCCAGCCGGCTTTGAACACCAACTTGGCCCCCCATCATTTCAACCAATTGCTTGACGATGGAAAGTCCAAGGCCGCTGCCACCAAAACGTCCAGCGATGGACGCATCCCCTTGCATGAATGGTTTGAAAAGTACCTTCAGCCCATCATCCGATATTCCAATGCCCGTATCTTGAATTTCGAAAAGTATAAGAAGGTCCGATTCACGATCCTCGAGAATCCTCACCCTAAGAGTGACTTGCCCTTTTTCAGTAAATTTAATGGCATTGGTGCAAAGGTTGAGCAGGATCTGCTTGAACCGGAGGCTATCGAACGATAAAAAAAGACCTTGAACCTCGGCGCATTCCATGCGAAAGGAAATACCTTTGGCATCAGCTGAGGGTTCAACCGTATGTTGAATTTCTTTCAAAAACTCACACAGATCCTGAGTCTGCGGATCCAATTTGAGGAGGTGTGCCTCTATTTTTTTAAAATCGAGGATCTTGTTCAAAATGGATAGCAAATATTCGCCGGCACTTTGAATGCGTTGCGTCATTGCCCGCTGAGGTGCCTCTCGTAGATCTTCTTCAAGCAATTGGGCGTAACCCAAAATGGCATTTAATGGGGTCCGAATCTCGTGACTCACGTGCGCAAGGAAAGAAATTCTCGCCTGATTTGCCTCCTCAAGCTCAACTGTCTGCAAGGCCAGTTGTGTGATGACACGCTCTTCTACGGTGAGGTAATGACTGATTAAGAGGCCAATGGCAACAAAAACAAAAAGCGGTATGTATTCATCATGACTCAGCGTGCTCGTGAGCCGATTGGATTCCATCAAGAAATGAAAAACGGCCACCGATGAGAATACGGTTGCAAACAGTGAGCCTCGTTTTCCGGCGATCCAACCACTCGCCATTACCGCAGGGTAAAAAAACAAGAACTTTTGACTGCGGATGTGATCCCAGAAAATCTCCTGGCACACAAGAGCAATCAGGGGCAATACAATTGGGGCCAAAATTCGGCATACCCGTTTCCAAGGTTCGACCGATGAGTGAATCTTTCCTGCAAAATAGATCACGGTACTAACTGTAAAAAGTAGGGGAATCGAAAGTTAAAAAAAACCTGAGCGAGAATGTCAGCCTTGAAATCAATTCGGGACCTGTTTATGGCTTAACGGGGTCGGCAAAGCGGATCAAAATAGCGGTTCATTTGTCATAATTCTTTTTTATTTAAGGAGTCTGTTGGATGAAACTTACTTTTTTATCCATTGCGGTAATGGTCTCATTGGGATCATCCATGGCCTATGGAACAGGCTCTCAGCAGGATGTTCTTTCAACGGCTCCAACCAATCAAACCTGGTGGCCCTCTCTTCTGGACTTAGGCCCTCTTCGTCAAAATCATCCGGCCTCAAATCCGTACGGCGACCACTTCAAATACTCCGATGAATTCAAGACGCTGAATCTTGATGAAATCAAAAAAGATATTCAAGTGTTGCTGACAACAAGTCAGCCCTGGTGGCCTTCAGATTACGGAAACTATGGGCCATTTTTCATCCGAATGGCTTGGCATAGTGCTGGCACCTACCGAACCATTGATGGTCGTGGCGGAGCCGCCGGGGGGCAGCAACGATTTGAGCCCCTCAACAGCTGGCCTGACAACGCCAATCTCGACAAGGCGCGCCGACTCCTCTGGCCGATCAAGCAAAAATACGGCAAGAAAATCTCCTGGGCAGACCTTATGGTCCTCACCGGGAATGTCTCACTCGAATCGATGGGCTTCAAAACGTTGGGGTTTGCGGGAGGACGAGAGGATGATTGGGAGCCCGACCTCGTTTATTGGGGCCCTGAAAAAAAATGGCTGACCTCACAGCGGTTTGACGAAAATCATCATCTCAAAGGGCCTTTAGGTGCTACTGAAATGGGGCTGATCTACGTCAATCCCCAAGGTCCCAATGGCAATTCTGATCCACTTGCCGCTGCCAAAGACATCCGCGAGTCGTTTGGTCGCATGGCGATGAACGATGAGGAGATTGTTGCCCTGATCGCCGGAGGGCATTCATTTGGAAAAGCGCATGGCGCAAGGAACCCCGATAAATGTCTCGGGCCCGCACCTGCCGGTTCTCCTATTGAGAGCCAAGGATTCGGTTGGAAAAATAAATGCGGAAAAGGCAATGCCGAGGACACCGTTACGAGTGGACTTGAAGGGGCCTGGACAGCCAGCCCGACACAGTTCACATCCCAATATCTGAACCACCTCATGCTCTATGACTGGGTAAAAGCCAAAAGTCCGGCCGGCGCTGTGCAATGGATTCCAAAAGACCGTGTTTTAGATAACCTGGTTCCGGATGCACATATAGCCAACAAACGGCACGCTCCTATTATGCTCACTACTGATATCACTCTGAAGGTGGATCCTGCATTCAAAGTGATCACGCAACGCTTCCAACAGGATCCTGCGGCTTTTTCGGAGGCCTTTGCAAAAGCTTGGTTCAAGCTGACGCACCGCGATATGGGGCCAAGATCTCGTTATATCGGAAGCGAAATTCCAGCAGAGGAATTTATTTGGCAGGATCCTCTCCCCAAGCTTGATCATGCCCTGATTGATGTAAATGATGTCAAAGCTCTAAAGTCCAGAATCATCGCATCCGGACTCAACCCCTCTTCCTTGGTTAAAACAGCGTGGGCATCAGCCTCGACATTCCGATATACCGATGCTCGTGGTGGGGCCAATGGTGCGCGCATAAGATTGTCACCCCAAAAAGACTGGCCCGTTAATGACCCAGTCGAGCTCTCCAACGTCATTCATACGCTGGAGAGGATTGCAGAAGACTTCAACAACAATGCAGCCAGTGGCAAGAAGGTTTCCGTTGCAGATCTCATTGTCCTTGGAGGATCGGCTGCCATTGAACAAGCCGCCAAACAAGGCGGACATGAAATTGAAGTCGCCTTCACGCCTGGGCGGGTCGATGCCGCACAGGATCAAACCGATATTCATTCGTTCAGCGTACTTGAACCCACTGCCGATGGTTTCAGAAACTATTACACAATGAAGGATAGTCGCTCTCCTGCAGAACTCCTGGTAGATCGTGCCAGCCTTCTCAAGCTAACAGTCCCGGAAACTGTGGTTTTAGTGGGTGGACTGAGATCTTTGAATGCCAATGCAAACCAATCGCTGCATGGCATCATGACGCAACAGCCGGGAACACTGTCGAACGACTTCTTCATTAATCTTCTTGACACCTCTGTCGATTGGAAAAAATCATCGAAAGAGAATGGGATTTACGAAGGTCGGGAGCGCGTTTCAGGACAACTCAAATGGACTGCCTCATCAGTCGATTTGATTTTCGGATCCAATTCAGAGTTTCGTGCCGTGGCGGAAGCATATGCCACAAAGGATGGCAACGATCAGTTTGTGAAGGACTTTGCTGCGGCCTGGACGAAAGTCATGAATCTCGATCGCTTTGACGTTAAGTAATGATTCAATGAATACCAACGGCCAGCCTTCAGAACTTGGCCCACTGGCGTTTGCAGCTTTGGGCATTGTTTTCGGTGACATAGGAACAAGTCCCGTGATCGCTCTCAAACAAGCGCTCGTTGTTGTGGATTACAGCGCCAACCCGGCATTTCTCATGGGCGTCGTTTCAATGATTTTCTGGGCCCTGATGCTGGTTGTGAGTTTCAAGTATCTGGTGTTCATAACGAGAGCTGATAACCAGGGTGAAGGCGGAATATTTGCATTGCTAGCGCTCCTCAGAGCCAGTCCATCGGGATCTGCCGGTCTTCTTCATATAGCTCTCATTCTTGCGCTCATCGCGGCAGGTCTCCTTTTCGCGGACAGCCTTTTGACACCTGCGCTCTCCATTGTTGCCGCAATGGAGGGATTGGAGAGCGTGACCGAGAATGTCAGTCACTGGATCATTTGGGGCTCTATCAGCATCGTCGTTGGACTTTTTACCATCCAACAATTTGGAACAGGCCACATTGGACGTTACTTTGGTGCGGTCATGGCGTTATGGTTTATCGTCATATCGGGACTGGGGGTCCGCCAAATCATCGAGACCCCTTACGTATTGGAAGCCATTCATCCCGGCTATGCCTTGGGTTTGATCCTGGATTTGGGGCCGATCAAGACGATCGGGGTACTTGGTGCTGTTTTGCTCGCGGTGACCGGGGCCGAGGCAATTTATGCTGATATGGGGCATTTCGGGCGCAAGCCAATCAGCATTGCCTGGTTTTCAATCGCGTTTACCGCACTCACCTTGAATTATCTGGGGCAAATAGCATGGATGATCAAACATCCTCCTGATGCGGGAGCAAGCCCATTCTTTGATATCGTGCCCTCTTCTTACATGATTCCTATGGTCATGTTGACAACGCTAGCAGGAATCATTGCAAGCCAAGCCGTGATCTCAGGAACCTTCAGTCTTGCCCGGCAAGCGATCAATATGAACTTCCTGCCAAGATTGAAGGTCACCCAAACATCAACCAAGTTCAGACACCAGATTTATATTCCGAAAATTAATCTGCTCCTTGCTATTGGAACCATCCTATTGATTCTGACCTTTCAATCCTCCACTGCGATGGCAAGTGCCTATGGGTTCGCCGTAGCAGCAACGATGGTTTTAACGACCATTTCATTCAGCCTGGTTGGCTTCCATATCTGGCATTGGCGACTTTGGAAACTGGGTGCCTTCCTTGGAGTCACTCTTCCCATTGACCTTGCATTTCTCTCGGCCTCTGCCGTTAAGATTCCGAGTGGCGGCTACATCACTGCGGCTATTTCAGTAGCTGCTTTCTTGCTGATGTGGGCATGGATCAAAGGGAATGAGCATTTGTCGATGCAAGCATCGCGGATCGAAATGGATCTTGAGCTCCTGAAGGATTCATTGGAAAGCCGATCTGACTTGGTAACCATTTCTCAACCGGCAATATACTTCGAGAATCAGCGTGATGACCGAACCAAGTTCGCGCCGGTTTCATTGCTGCGTCAAATTCAACTGACTCACACTCTTTACGAGCCGGCGTTTATCGTCCATTTCGAGCCGCATCCCGTTGCTTTTGTTCAGGAAGAAGACAAAATCAGTCATTCAATGATCACCAAGGGGATTCATCGGTTAGTAATCTCCTATGGTTTTTCGGAAACACCATCGATCGCACCACTGATACGATGGGGGATTGACAGCGGGTATTGGGAAAACTCCAAAAATCTTGTTTTCTTTTCAATTCAAGAATCAATCAGGCGCGGCAGGCACGACCGCATGGCTGCCCACATCCGTTATCCCTTCACCTTTTTACATCATCATGATGAAACGCTGACCAGAGTCATCGGACTCCCTGGCATGCAGTTTGTCGAACTCGGCATGCCAATCTATCTTTAAACGATTCGAGTCCCCAGGGAAACCGCAAACGACGCTAAGGACCAAGCCCAATTTATTTCAATCTGGTCTTCCAAGCGTTTGACCTTCGCATTCCCTTCTCGATCCCATTATCAATTGATCATAGCTTTTTTCAGGCTTATCCATAGGGAGAGGCCTTCCCTTCAAAACGCTTTATCGCTAGCATTCGCGCACTGATCCAACCGCCTTGCTGTTTGATGGCCGACCGAGGATAAGAACGCGATAGAAACGCATAAGTGCTCTTAATTCGTTGGGGATTTGACGAGCGATTGGCATTACCCTGCTTCTGGTCTGCTCTCGCTTCGTCGGCGGTCCCGATAGTTGACCTTTAGCCCGGAGAATTCGATGAATGACGAACCGGAACTGATTTATTCAGATTTGCAAACCACCTACGCGGTCGATGGGCATACCCTAGAAATCCAAATCTACCGACTTCCGGATACCGCGTGGGCGCTTGAGGTTGTTGATGAATTTAATAATTCAACGGTCTGGGACGATCTGTTCGCCACGGATGAGGCGGCCCTTGCTGAGGCCATTGGGGAAATAAAATCGGAGGGTGTGCATGCCTTTATCGGTCCACATTCTGCATAATGACCGGTTAGACCGTGGAGAACATCAGGGCGAGTCGGAGCATTGTGCGCTCCTTCTGTTACTGATTGACATCAATAAAAAACGAAAAAGATCGAAGAGGTAAATGGTATGTGCTGGAGTGGAGAGGCCTCGGCCGTTTTGGCGACTGTCGGATTTGGAACCGCTGCGTACATCGCATACAAAGGTGAATCAAAGGATCTTTGGATCCCTCTCACCTACTTTGCATGTATGGAACTTTTGCAGGCCGCAACTTACGTCTATATCAACCTCTGTGACAGTCCACCAAACCAGATATTGACCTTTTTTGGTTACATCCATATCGCTTTTCAACCTTTCTTCGTAAATATGGTGGCGATGTATTTCATCCCCCAAAGCGTCAAAGAAAAAATCAGCACCACGGTCTACACTCTTTGTGCGGTGGGCTCCATTGGCATGCTGGTCAAGATGTACCCCTTTGACTGGGGCGGGCATTGCATTCAAGGTCTTGAAGCCTTTTGTGGCTCAAAAGCCTGCTCGGTATCTGGTGATTGGCACATTGCCTGGCAGCTGCCCCTCAACGGCATCCAGTTTGACCTTTCTTATCTGATACCGAATTACTTCCTGGGGCTGCATGGTCTGTCCTACATCCTCGTTGGATTTGTCCTTCCGGTTGTTTATGGATCCTGGCGTTTTGTCTTGTTCCATATTTTCATGGGACCCATTCTCTCGATCCTGACCACCCGTGATCCCAATGAATATGCGGCAGTATGGTGTCTCTTTTCCATCGCACTGTGCCTCTCGGTCATTAAGTCGCCCATCAGAAGACATCTTCATGTGGTGAACTGGCCTTATTACTCAAGACTTGCAAAGTCGTAAGCTACATCGCAGCCTTTCACAAGTCATCCGCATAGTCTGCGTAGGGAAATCCCTCTATTCGCTAATCAGCCGGGCTCAACTTCCATTTACTAAACGGTGAAGGCAACCGCCCTCACCGTTTTGTATAGCCCCTCAATCGGCTACTGCGTCTAAGACGACCCTCAACAGGGCTGCTTGGCTAAATGCCGGCCCCGGCCCTGTTCTTCAGCACTGGCTTAAATCATAGATCTTACAATGCATACGGAAGATACATTTCGAGCCGGGGCGATGCGTTTATGGCGCACAATCAATCGGAAGACACTAAAACAGTTGGACTTCACATGATCATTTTTGTCAGGCGCATATGATCGCGACCTTCACTCTCAGTATGAGACCCTTAATTGAACCGATATGGTGAACCGGAAAGAAGTCCACAGCCATTCCTACCCCTTGGGTGTTGAGGCAAATCATGTCGACAATGGCGGCAGTCTGGCATTTGAAATCCCCCCTCATTGATGGGAATTGGCGCGTCACCAGACCGAAGGAGTGGATTGATCCCTCGCATGTGATCCCACCTGAGTCACTCCGGACCATAGAATTTCAGGTTGCGCTCTGTAGATCTCGATGGGACGTAAGAAACCTAAAAGTCCCCTCTATATATAAAGAATCAGCCCGATTATTAGGCACTCTCTTCCCCTAAAAGCTTCAACCAAAGAATCTTTCACTTAAACGATTAAATTGATGCCGGATTGTATAATTCAGTATGTCATTCAACATCAAACGACTGGATGAGTCACAGATCCGAACGATCAAGCTCATCGTTTTTTTTCTGGCCCTTATTCCTTTCGCACGACTGATCGGTTGGGCGTTCATGGACGCACTTGGCGCCAATCCGATTGAGAAAGTCCTTCGCCAGACAGGATTTTGGACACTTACCTTCCTGTCCCTCACCATGGCCGTAACCCCCATTCGTCAGTGGACAGGCTTGATCTGGCTCGGTCGCTTTCGTCGGATGCTGGGACTATTCGCCTTTTTTTATAGTCTTTTACATCTTGGAACCTACGTCATTCTGGATCAGTTCTTTGATTGGACAGGCATTCTGAAAGACATCGCAAAAAGACCCTACATTACGGTAGGATTCAGCGCTCTGGTGTTGATGATCCCCCTCGCCATCACCTCAACTGACCGTATGCTGCATCGTCTTGGGGGCGAGCGCTGGCGCAAACTTCATCGACTGATCTACCTGATCACCTTGGGTGGCGTCATCCATTTCTGGTGGCTGGTAAAAAAAGACATAACGGAACCATTCATATTTGCGACGATCTACCTTGTGTCGTTACTGTTACGGGCCTTGATGCATCGAAAAAAGATCATCAGACGGCCCCTTTCTTAATGACTTTGCAACAGTTCAAAGCGCCGCCAGGATAGCTATTGGGAGAGACCGCTCATGCGCTTCAAGTCTAATATTTCTGAGAACGAGGTGACCCCTCAGTCCATCTTCCAAAGCCGAAGGGACTTCATCAGGCAATCAATCAGCACAATGGCTATTGGTGGATTGGTCTTGCAAAGCACCAATGCCCCTGCGGGAGGACTGCAAGCCACGCCGAATCCCAGTTTTCGACTTGATGAGACTCCAACGCCTCTCGAAAAAGTCACCACCTACAATAATTTCTATGAATTCAGCACGGATAAAGAAGAACCGCATCTTCGCGCGGGGACCCTAAAAATCCGACCCTGGACGGTTCGTGTGGACGGTGAGGTTCATAAACCCAAGGCGTTCGATATCGAAGACATTCTCAAGATGGCGCCGCTGGAAGAACGCATCTATCGATTCCGCTGCGTTGAGACCTGGTCCATGGTTGTTCCTTGGGTGGGTTTTCCACTCAGTGTTCTTCTTAAGGCCGTTGAACCCAAGGGAAACGCCAAGTTCGTTGAATTTCTGACGCTCAGTGATCCTGAACAAATGCCGGGGGTTAAGAACGCGGTTCTGGATTGGCCATACCGCGAGGGACTCCGGCTCGATGAGGCGATGAATCCCCTCACATTGCTGGCGGTCGGTCTTTATGGGCAGGTTCTTCCCAATCAGAATGGTGCACCGATCCGAATGATCGTGCCCTGGAAATATGGATTCAAGAGCGCTAAATCGATTGTTTCGATCCGATTGACCGATACCATGCCGACTTCGAGCTGGATGAAAGCGGGTCCCAGTGAATATGGTTTTTATGCCAACGTGAATCCGAAGGTAGATCACCCCCGTTGGAGCCAAGCCAAAGAGCGACGGCTGGGTGAATTCCTGAAACGACAGACCCTGCCCTTCAATGGGTATGGGGATCAGGTGGAAAGCCTCTATCAGGGCATGGATCTTGCGCGAAACTTCTAATCTCGCCTACAGGCTTTGATCTGACCGATCAAAGCCTGTAGGTATCAATCAGCGACGGTCCATTTGGAATTAAAGCGCTTGCCTGTTTCACGGCGCTTGATGATCTTGCTGATTTCCCGTTCAAATAATTTACGCTGTCCCTCGACATCCCGATTGAGGCAGGCCTGATACATCTGCTTAACCAGTTCACCCTGTTTCATCACAACCCCCAGCGTTTTCAGAAACCCCTATGGGTTCAATAGAAAAAAGTGCCGTAACGACAGATGAGACATTCATTTACCGTATCATCCTATATTAACGGTATAGACCGTTTATTGCGATACGTGTTCCCACGCAGTTAATGGCGTTAATCCAGCTGCAGGGTGAGCGGCATCTTCAGATGGTGCCCGTCCTCTGAGGATTGTTCCTGAATCTCTCCCATTCTGATGCGACTTGCATCCAAGGACGTTCTTGCAGCCATCAGGGTCTCTTTAACAACCTTCATTCTTCTTTCTGCCAATTGCTTGATCTCAGCTTGATCAATGGGTGCATGTTCAACCAGTTCTTCCATCAATTGTTCGTAGAAAGCGGGAGTTTTGCTGCCTTTTCCGAACATGGGACCCACGATCCCTACCCGATCAGGGGATTGACCGTGCTCAGCCACATATCGCGTTGTCGCGGAAGTCAGAACATCAAATTCCTTACTCAGAGATTCGAGAATGCGCTGTGTGGAGGCCTCGGTGGGGTTGACGGGATCTGGCTCCTCGCCTGGCTTGAGAGTCTCACCCAACCGAGATGCCACCTCTTTTCGAAGCCAGTACTGGCGTAATACCCTGAGATCCTGTTGGGGCTCAAATACACCATTCAAGGTTAACTGGATTTGAGGCTTCAGCTTAAGGGCTTCTCCCAGACGTCGAACCTTTTCTCTTTCAGGCGGGGTGAGAACATCACTACCGAGATCAAAAGCGATGGCATCAAGATCATCGCCCCCTTGGAAACCCAGGGCGCTCGACATCGCTGTAAAGGGTGAGAGCACGGCCTTTTTGATCAGGTTGCCGAAGGCATTTAATACGATCGTGCCATAGTCAAAATCCGGCGCATCAGTGCGGCCCTCAATCGGCAATGAAAGATCGATGTTACCCTCGGTATCCGAAAGTAGCGCCACAGCCAGGTCTAGCGGCAATGAAACCGCCTTGGGACTTTCGACTTTATCGCCAAGGCGGAGTTGTTTGAGATAGATCCGGTTATCACTCACTAATTGCTGATCTTCGAGCTGATAGTGTGCGTTGAAATCCAGCTTTCCATTTTGAATCTTGCGCCCGGCGAACGTGGCACTATAGGGCGTCAGGGCGGAAAGAACGACATTTTCAAAATGAAGGTCAATATCCAGCGATGATTTCGGGTCCCGAGGCCGAAGTTGTCCATGGATCGCCGCCTCGCCATAGGGTGCAATTCGTCCATTGAGCTCCAGCAGGGACTTACCCGTTGGATCCAGTGTCCATCCTGTGATTGCACCCTTCAGATCGACGATTTGTGTGGTGAAGGGAAGCACCAGACTTTGATCACTGTAATCCAGCTTGCCACCTTCAATTCTGATCCTTCGAATGTGAATATCCGGATCCGGATCATTCTGCCTTGAGGAAGGTCTTGAGCTGGCCTTATCGTTGGCTGATGGATGCGATGGAATCTTAAGATCCGACAGATTGGAGGCCTTATCCTCTCGAATGGCAATCACCCCATCAGGCTCAATGACACGAATCTCATTTGCAGAAAATCGAAAAGGGTGTAACGCCCCCTTTATCCCTTCGATATCGAGCGAGCGCCAGGCCAGGAGCTTTCGTTCACCTGGCGACTGGGTTAGACGAAGCCCGTCCAGCTCCATCTGACCTTCAAAGTCTGCATTCGCAAGTCCTGATTCAAAATGACCTGTCACGCTCATTTGAGTTGTAAGAAGTCCCTCAATCGAATCAAAACGGTAGCTTTCGGAAAGAAGTGATCTCAGAGGATTCAGCCCCACATGATCGAGGTGAACAAGGGTTTCCAGTCTTTGTTCCGACAGATGAAGGTTACCCTTGATTTCGACCCGTCCGCCTGATGAAACGTCTGAGGTGAATTCAAGAGGCGTGTTGTTGGTTCCTTGGGTATCTATGGCTCCGAGGTCCAGCTGAATTTTGGTAAGTTCAAAAGACTCGGGTTTTATGTCGTCAAGGTGGATGAACCCTAGCGATAGGTCAGAGATTTCAGTGTGGTTCAGTCGAATGGCCCAAGGCGATGGGGTCGTGTCATTGATCTGAGAAATCGCCTCTGAAGAGGCCGCTTGGTTTTCCATTGCGTCAAAGGGCTGGATCGCATCATGACCAACCCCTAAAAATACGCTGGTATCTGAAAGTTTCAATTGATCAGCGATAAACGTCTGGGATGCAGTATCAATATCGAGTTCATTGCCTAGAAGCCCTCCAATCCGCACATCAGGAGCATGTGCTGACTCCTCAGGAGGCCTTGGGAGAAGGTGGATATCGGCTAATTTCAGCTGATGAATACTCACCTTCCAGGGATTCGCATTATTTTTGGCGTCTGTAATCCCCTGATCAATTTCCTTTGATACATCCGTTTTTGGGCCTAAAGCCATCCAGGCAGGGCGACCATCGGATCCTTTCTGATTCAATAGACCGAAGTCATCAAGTTCAAGGGTGCCCAGATCGACGCGATGATTGAGAAGATTCACACTCCCTTGATCAATGACGAGGGATTCCAAGGCAACCATCGGAAGTTCAAATTGAGGGCGAGTCACTTTGAGATGACGAAGATCAGCATGCACCTGGTCTAGCTGAAAATGCGAGGTTCCACCTTCTTGCAACGTGAAAAGACCCGAGAATTCCAAATCTCCTCCAATCTGAGGGGGATCGAAGGTTTGCGGGATCAGTGACTGAAACTGCGATAGATGGATCCCCTGCCCCGACATCATGATGTGGCACCCAGATCCATCAGGAAGGAACGATCCTTCGGCTTTTAGCTGGGCCTGATCATCTGTTTGAAATGACAACCGAATAACAGATTCGTCATTGCCCCATGTTTTAACGTTCAAAAGACTCAGTTCGATCGATCGAACCGTCACAGGCCGCTGATCTTGCTGTGATGAGAATCTAAACTGCCCTCCCGCTAAATGAATATGGGAAATGAAAAGACGGAGAGCTGATTGATCCGATGTTTGAGGTTCATCAGGGGTTCGCTCCTTGATCCCATCCAAGACAAGATCAAGATTCGTCTGTCCCGAAGGCGTTGTATGGATGTCCAATGAAGGATTGACCAACGTGATGCCATCCAATGTCCACGCGCGCTGATACAGCGATCCCATCACGCCGAGATTGATACTCAAACGATCGGCACCAAGCAATGGATCATCGGGTGTTGTGCCAAAAGAGAGCCCATCGATCCCAAGCTCAAGGGCATAGGGATTCCAGTGAATACCCTTGATGTTAAGGGCGATGCCCGTCTGGTGTTCCAGAGTTGGCAAAACCAACTGGCGCAATAGAACTGGAACCAGCAATGCACTGATGATGCCGTAGAGCAGAAAGAAGCCAGTGGACCAGCGAAACCATCGATTGCGAAAAATCAAGGACAACCGCAACCGGCTTGAAGTCAGAAGATTGGTATTGCTGGGCATCCGCATACCTAAGCACGAAATAGGGATAGTTGAAGGGCTGCAAGGTTTCGTGTCAAGCAGCGGATACGCAAGACAATTCAGTGTGCTTTTGATGCCCAGTCACACCATCCATGGTAGAGCAAGGACAAGATGCATGGACCGACAAAGAGTCCGATCAAGCCCATCGATAAGATTCCACCAACGACTCCAAGTACGATCAGGAGCAACGGACTATGCAGCATGGTGCCGATGGTACCCGTTCACGGGGTTTGATCAGGCGGCCATTTTTTCGATCTGATTTGAGGCTGGGATTGAGTGGATGTGATCGATGGGTAGCCTGATGGTGACAGCTTCGCCCTGGATGCCTTCCTCGCAGAC
>JBILGU010000059.1:0-7359 GCA_044350805.1 Methylococcaceae bacterium | reverse complement strand
ACAAACTCCGCGGCATTGCCGAGCCCCTTCGTCTTAGCCTGACCTACGATCAGGGTAAGGAAATGGCCTATCACCGGAAACTCACCGAGGCGACCGGCATCGCCGTCTACTTCTGTGATCCGCATAGTCCCTGGCAAAGAGGCTCCAACGAGAACACCAACGGCTTGGTCAGACAGTCTCTGCCCAAAGGCACCGACCTATCCGGCTACACCCAGGAACAACTCGATGCCATTGCCGATGGAATCAATGGTCGGCCCCGAAAAGGTCTCGATATAAGATCACCGCTCTCGGTCTATGCCGAATGTCTTGCCCAGAGCCAGAAAACCCCGTCAACCCAACACTAACCCAACGTGTTGCACGGCAGATTTGAATCCGCCATCATCATTGAAGGTGAACGATAGGACCCATCGAAAAACTGATGTTGCATAGAAAATAATATTGTGTTACCGTCAAAGACTGTTAAAGTTGAACCGCGAAATCTTTGGTTTGAACCGCGAAATCTTTGGTTTAGCTGGGGAGATTCTATGATTCAAAATATTCGCATTATTCTTCTTGCCCTATGCTGCATCCTTTTCACGGATGCTGTTTCGGCTGCTGCGCTCCCCTACGATCCTCAAAAGACTTACAAAAAGCTCGCCAGAGTGATCTATCCAGACCAGAGCGGAAAGCGCGTTAAGTGGGTGGCTATGTACTGGGTGGATCGTGGTATGTTGCCTACCGAGGGTCAAGGACCTTGGGCCGTAGCTATTGCTCCCATCACATGTACGTCAGAGGGCGTTGTCGATTGGGGAGGCCAGGAATATCGCGATGCGAACACTCGAGTCTGCTACAAAGGCAAGGTGTATCAGAATCAATGGTGGGCTAACCCTGCCGACAAGCCTGATGCTAAAGGGGGTCCTTGGATAGAACTGAAGTTGCCCCCCGCTATCCCGCCCGGCCCGCCGCCATACTCTCAGGTTGTTCCTTGCAATAGAACGTTTACCCCTGCTGAGGCAGATCTCCGCTTCCAGCAACGGCAGGATATCAAGTTTGTTAAAGTCAAGGCACGGATTAATCAATACACTTTGACACAATGGCAGGCTGCCAATGCACTCGACTGCCAACCCCCCGTTGATGTGAAAAATGCAGCGAACAATCAAGCTAATGTCCAAACCATCATGGCGGCGTTTCCAGAGGCTACCTGGAATGAGTTCATGCATTTCACGCTCAATACCGTCGCCACTAGCCCTGCCAATGCAGAAAACAACAAAAAACTTATTGAGCAAGATTGGCAATCTATCTATGTGGAGGGGGGTGGTGGCCCCATCCTAAAGAGCACATTGAGCTACGAAAACTTTCTCAAGGTCGCAGCGCGCTTCCCCCACTTTTGTGGCGATCAAGACATTTTTCTTCCGAGCACAGGCAATCAAAATCTGATTGATTCCTGCAAGAGAGAGATTGCTGCGATTCTTGGGCACGCTGCACAAGAAACGGGTGGCCATCTCCCAAGTCCCCCAGCTGCGGACCCAGAAAATAGACAAATCATCTCTGCAACCCGAGAGCTTGGCTATTACTCGACTGATTTTGAACCAATCACAGAAAAAGACACCTGTCACAAGAGCTATGGAAACAATTTGGTTCTACTCAAAAAGTACCAGATCTGTTACTACGGTCGTGGCCTGACCCAGCTTACCCATCCATACAACTATCAGGCATTTTCTTCAGCCATGTTGAATGATCCTGAGTACCTTCTGAAGTATCCTGATCAGGTGGCGCGTGATGGATACCTCATTTTGGCAAGCGCCTTATGGTTCCATATGTCACCGCAGCCGCCCAAGCCATCAAAGCATGCAGTCATGACCCGTCTTTATCGGCCTGGGGTGACTGACAATGCAGGAAATACAAGATCAGTTCCAGTTGCTTCCTATCAGGATGCTGCAGAGTCGATCCAGATCGGCATTGATGACAATGGCGCCCTCGTTGATCCGTTTAAGTTCACGGTTAGTCTCATTAACGGCGCTTTTGAGTGTTTCTTAGGTAAACCTATATCCGATATGGATGAACTACTCCGCAAAAAATCTCATAATCGGTTTGAGTATTATTTGGCGACACTTTCAGATCTGATTGGAAGCGCATTAAAAATTCCATCTGAGCGGGGATATGACGATTCTACGGTATGCGATATTCCCTACGGCCCGCTGACGGCTTATAGCTGGAATGACCTAAAGAAAGGGCCTTTTAATGCGAAATCTTCTTATTCGGGCTTTGATCAAGCAATAGGGGCCGACCGCCCATTCTTGGGTCAACAAATCCCGTTTTACGTGGAGGGGCACTCTTGCGCGGTGACTTCTCTCCAGACGAGTAAAACATTACCAATTGTTTCCCCGGGTGTTTATCCGAAAGCTTGCATTAAGAAGTAGAGGTTGTTTGTCCGAGGCTTGACCCTTGCTTATGGCCTTTTGAAATGAAACGAATATTAATATTTTTGGGGTCTCCATTGGGGGTTGAACAATGAGCATCACACATAAGTTCTTCTCTGGTTCACTGGTTGCTGCGATAGTCTTCATGTCAGGGCTTGAACCAAGCCAAGGAGCGATTCCCGCACCAATGGGACCTTTCTCGACCATCGATCCGGTCAATATTGAACCGAGGATTGATCCGAACCCACCCGTCGATCCCAATACGAAATGGACTGATGTCGGATCCGGTATCACCCACTCATGCGGTATTCTGAATACGGGTGCTTTGTTGTGTTGGGGGAATAACGATTACGGTCAAACAACAGCTCCAAAGGGAGCGTTTAGATCGGTTTCTGCAGGTGGGGTTCAAAGCTGTGGGATTACCAAGGCAGGTCGCCTTAAATGCTGGGGCTCAGGTGATTCAATCCCTAAAAAATCACCAATGGGGAAATTTCTTGCAGTAAGCGCTGGTGATGTTCATACCTGCGCGATTGCTGCTAACCATAGGGTACGCTGTTGGGGGGAAAACACCTACCAACAAGCGCGGGCACCTTCCGGAAAATTCGAATCCATTAGTGCCGGCGGACGTCATACCTGTGGCGTAAAGACCGATGGCGGTTTGGCCTGTTGGGGGGAATCGTCATTCCTGGCCGCAAAAGTTCCTGCAGGAAGTTTCAATGCTGTAGCAACTGGACAGGATCATGCCTGCGCTATTCGTAATGACAGTACCCTGATCTGCTGGGGAAATAATGCCTATGGCCAGACCGATGCACCAGCCGGTCAGTTCAAATCGGTGACGGCGACTGAATTCAATACCTGTGGGCTTGGCTTCGATGGCGCGTTCCAGTGTTGGGGGAGAGATCGGCTGACGGATGACACTCAAACGAAATATAAGACCATCAGTGCAGGTGGAGCGCATGTTTGTGGAATCACGCTTAGCGATACGATGTCTTGCCGGGGAACTGCAGCCATACAGAATGAAGTACTCGCTCAAGCATTTCCTTTCAGCTTTCTCATTCAGGCAGCAGGGCTAATTGGTTCTGGAACCGTCGGATACGGTAAGGCGGTTGATAAACAATGGAAAGGGGGAGAAGCGGGTGCGATAAAAGTTCAATTTGCGTTGCTCGGTGCATCACTTGTTCTCTCAGCTGTCCAAAGCTTCATGCCAAAGGCCCCGGATCCCGTGGCGGAATCGCTCTCGCGGATCGGGGCCAATCTGGCTGAACTCAAGCAGTCCATAGAATTCCTAGACGCAGGGATCAAAGAAATAGAAGGCAAACTCAACAGCTTGTCCTGTGACACCGCATTGGAGCCAATTATGCAGGCCTCAAATAGAATTAAGACGGCGCAGAAGCGTTATGAACGTGTTATTAATTTATCCTCTATAACAATCAAATCGTATATCTCAGGAGATATAGAAGAAGAGACTGATAGGACGGAAATGGATAAGTTCGTTAGTGATTGGTCAGGAAAGGGAGGCCTCGAAGAAAATATTAATAAAATAACATCAGCCCTTGTGCCTAATATTTCCTCACAAGAATCTGCACTGAAAAGCTGCATGGAAAAGAGTTTCAACTCGTGGAAGAATGCGGCAAAACACCCCTTTAACGACAAGGTGTATTATGAGCCAATCTATGAGCTGTTGGCTTATGCAATGAGCCGTCAAGCACTTGCCCTGAAGATGTTGCAAGAAATTTTCCTATACGAGGCTAGTTTAAAACTGGGCAAGGGGGGTGTTAATTATTCCCCTGGCGATATGGTCGGGTTCTGCGCAAAGGTTAGAAGCAACGCCGCTTCTCTGCCACAGACACTTGCAACGCCTTGGCAGAAAGCGCAAGTGCATTGTGACGAAGCCAGCGATCTAACCAAGCAGGTTTATAATAATATGGTGAAGGAAATGGAGCTGGCCGGGGCTCCATACACGGGTGACGATACGGTTCTTTCATTAGGCTCAGCGCTTGTAGGGAAAGGAAACAAAGACGTTAATCGAAACTGGCTTTGGGTGCGCGATGTTGATGCATATGGCGACACCAAAGGTAGTTTTTACGATAACTCCATACGTCCACCTGATTACCAAGAGGATAAAGATTTTCCTGGGCCCAAACCGGAGTATGTATACTATTCCTGGCAGCCTGCTGGACAAGCTTGGATGGACGTTGAAGATACCTTTTATCATCAGCTCGGGTCAGAAGAGCCGCGGAAGGATTTACCCATCACTATGCGTGATGAGGTAAATTTTAAAAACATCACTGATCGTGTCATATGGATCACGAACAAAACCTTCCTAGTCTATTGGAGAGAAATGGCTCACTTTTTTTACGAAGGGGACGCCGGGGGTGCCTGGAGTTCTTTGGACGTGCCGGCTAAAGCTTTTGTTGCAAGCGGGATCGGGAAAAAAATTGGGGATGGCCGTCACGTTTTAGGAATCATTACAAACCAATGGAAGTTTCGATGGTTTACTGGCCGAACGACTTGGAACGATGATGTTCGTGACGTTGGAAGTCGGGCGTATGATTCCAACGGTTATGAGAAGTATACGGATGTTCTCGGAAGCTTCTACGCAAGATGGATACCAGGGAGACGCGGTTGGGAAATGACGGCGATCTGTACTACATCCCCTCTCTTGTCAAACCCTAAGTATTTCCCTCCTAATTACTTGGTCTGTGGTAAACCTGATGAAAATGTAGCCCTCACGCGTTGGCCTGTGCTGGACGTCAGTAAGCTTGGATGCTCAAAGTCAATGGTGGTGGAGGGATCAAAGGTGGTGGATGGCCAACAACGGAGGCCCATCAATTATGTAGGGGCTCCCACACGTTGTGGGAGCGACCTTGATCGGGTGATAAACAGTATGGTCCCACGACCAATTACAATAGAAGGGCGGATACCTCCTCCAAATAGTTTTCATTACACACTTAGTACCATTTTCACAGGAGATATTTCGTGCCAGATAAACTTGTCGGGTGCAAAAGATTGGTATAAGACAGGAGTTGCTCAATTTACGGCTTTTGATCCGATCACATCAAAGTCGTTTTCTTCTGACGAAACGGGAATCCCTGCTCCTTTTATATCACCTTATTTTTTGGCTAAAAAGATAGGAAACCCTAAGGTATTTCAGGTGACATGCTCAAGTAACGTTGTGCATGGCGAAACTGGAACGAGTTATGATGTGAGTACCCCAACGTATCAGTTTGACACCACAACAAATCAACTGACCCCTGTAAATAATTAGTTATGAATAACTTTATGACCTTTGTTGAGCCACATTGCGGGAATCAAACATGGATCGTAGAAGCTTTCTGGGTTTGGCGGGATTCTCCTTACTTAGTCGCCCATGTAAAACATGATAGCTCATATAAAACAGTAGGATACTGCGGAAATACCTGATTATGACGATGTAGATCCACAAAATAGAACAGCTGTTTTTATTAATGACTTTTTGTCAAATTTATATGTTGAAAGCGGGCGGTTCTTTGCGCTACCAACATGGGGCGATGAAGCGCTTTCAAGTGATGACTCATATACTATTTATCAGGGGAAGCGGTATGAGTTCGAAATTGGTGAGCCATAGGAATGGCTGGCGTGGAATCTAACAAACCTGCAGGCACATATCAGAATTGCTGTTTAGTTTGAATTGTGTCAGTCGTCGGATTTATTGCTCGGCTCCGCATTGTCCGCATGCAACTTCAGTTGTTTTGTGGAGCCGTTTCAATGTCGAATCCCCTCCGCACCCCATTCTGTGCTCTCACCTACTGAGCAAGCTAGCGCTGTGGTGCGGACTGCTCCGCCACTTCCAAATTCCCAAACTGGCTTTCGTCGATTTAGAGGAGACTCTGAACCCCGCGCCACGCGGGGTTTCGCGTATTTAGCCCTCGTCAAAAAAACCGCCAGAACCCAAAAATGGTGTCTCTGAGGCCATTTTTCTCAAAACCTCATGACTATTGCCGAAAAAAGTCATGGGAAATTTGCATCCACAGGCACTCCTAAGACGCACTCAATTGAGTCCTTTTGGGTGCTTGTAACCGACTGATATAATTCATGAAAAAATTGCCGGTTCGTTCTGCGGTATCGACCGGACACCCAGAATGAGGATGCAAATGGGGTGATTTTGAGGCCAGAAAAAATCCGAGTTAGTGCTGTGGTACGTACTGGTTTAGCCCCTCAAAAAAGGCTCGATTTCTGGTGTAAATCACTGAAAAAATGAAGTTATTCGGCCGATGAGCCGGTTTTGATCGAAGGGGATACGAACCCCTTTTTTGTCCCAAGTACGGAGATTGAGGCCTGAAACGCCCGTGTTCCGCCTGTGTTGCCACCTATGGGAGTTTGAGTGGTGCACGGGTCCATGGTCCCACTCCCCAGACTTGCAGCGCACACTGGGCAACATGAACCGATCCGACCTCATCCAACGGCTTGCCGAAATAAACCCAGAGTTGCCACTCGCCAACCTCGACGTGGCCCTCAAAACTCTACTCGAACAGATGACCGAAACCCTGATATCAGGCGGTCGCATCGAGATCCGTGGGTTCGGCAGTTTTAGTACCCGTGCCTACGAGGCACGGCAGGTTCGTAACCCTAACGGGTGAGAAGGTGTCTATGCCCGCCCGCCGCCTCCCGCACTTCAGGCCGGGAAGACCTCTACGCGACGAAGTTAACGATACTTTTGGCTCCAATTAGCTGCCCCGATCTGTTACTCGTCTTCCGTCTTGATGTGGAAGTGATGAAGGAAACGATGAACTATGGGCGCAAAGATGATGCCGACGATGAACATCAAGGCCAAACCACAATACAGCGAATAGGAGCCGGCGAACCACTTCCCAGCATCCGTATGAACGGGTGTCATGGAACCCATACTGGAAACAATCATCTCGGCGTTTACAAAATCAAGCACCTAGTTCATGCCTTCCAATTCGTGGTAACGAATCAT
>JBILGU010000015.1:0-70244 GCA_044350805.1 Methylococcaceae bacterium | reverse complement strand
GGCTTCTTCAGCCTCTTCCATCGATTGAGGTTCAGGTTTCTTGTCGAGCGCGGGGTAAAACGAAGGTTTTTTCATGATGAGGATGATGCCCATCATGTATGAGGCTAGCAAGGGCGTGAACAGTTACCGCACAAGGCCGCTGGCTTGAGTTGGGTACTAAAGCAACAGAAGCTCTTCACGTTTGGATCGAAGCATCCACAGATCAAACTATCGGCCCCATTTTCTTCAGCCTACGTGAGGGTTCTGATTCTGGTTTGACATCAGGGCAAGTCAACCGCATTTTGAAACGCCTCGCAGCAAAGGCAGAACTTCCCCCAGAAAGTATTCAGGCCATCAGCGGACATTCGATCCGGATCGGCGCTGCTCGGGATCTTATGAAGCAAGGTGCCAGCATGCCTTTGATCATGAAAAGTGGTCGTTGGTCCAAGACAGATACCGTGATGAGGTACCTTGATCACTGGGATGGCTTAACCCCTCGATGACAGTTGAACTGAAGATTATTAGTTCAGCATAAACGCTATAACAATCTCAAATTAACTTTGGGATCCATCACCAATTCCGATTCTTGGTTGACGAATTGCTCCTAAGAAATGAAAGCATACCCCCAATATTGGAAGTGTGGCTAAACCATATTTTCTACTCGCGTCATCGGCAGCCCCGCGACCATTACCTCAACCCTATGCGCTTCACAGCAAAAGTCGTTCCAACCTCTAGCGACGTGTCCAACTTCACATTACATCTGGCTTCATGCCCCTGGCACGCACCTGTCCAGCCTATAAACCGATAGGAGGTATCTGGCACCGCCTGGAGGGTTAATTCCGTTCCTACATCTAACGTCAGCTCACAAACGGGGGAACAACCTGCCGCCGCCGCCCCGGGCAGACCTTTTACCGTTCCACCTGAGCCGGTTGAAATGTGAATGGGAAACACCTGAACGAATGCGGCCAACACAAAATGGTCCGTCCCGGGCGTCAAAACGCAGTTTGCCTCACTCCCCTCACAGTCACCGCTCCAACCGCCAAACCGCCACCCCTCAGCCGGAGTTGCTGTAATGTAAAGTTTAGATCCCAAATCTGGGTGCCAAGCACATGTTCCACTACAGGCCGCTTGTCCCTCCGCCGACAGGGCGCCACTGCCGGTCGATTGCAAAGAAATTACCACTGTCTTAACAAATTGGGCACCGACCGACACATCATCCTCAACCGTTACCGCACATAGAGGATCAGCTCCCACGCACCCCCCGGACCACCCAGCAAACCGATACCCCACATCAGGCGTCGCCTGTAAAATGGCGACGGTGCCCTGCGTCACGTTAAAGCCACAGCCCTCACCACAGGCGATTGCCGAAGTTTGCAAGGCAATCTGGCCCCCAACGGGCGGGTGAAAATGTACCTGCTGCTGATCCAGCAACAGATCGTGCATAACCGTATACTTCAGCAAATAAATCGTGGAGAGCGCTAGAATAGCTACCAGTTTCCAGCGCGTCAGCCGAACATTGCCAATCACGAAGACGATAGGCACCAGAAAGAAATGCCATAAGCGGAGCTGAACCTCTGGTACGACGGCATAGCCCCACAAAAACAAGGCGGCAATAATCAAACTTATCGCTGTGTACTGAAACACACGACGATGTCGATCCGGTAAATCGGAAATAAGCCAAGCCGCTAAAAACAACGTTGGCGGGGCCACCACTGGCCAGAGCCGGGTGTGATCGTAATAACCAGCGATTTTCATGCCCTCATAACCATGAAAGAGGATG
This sequence comes from Methylococcaceae bacterium, assembly GCA_044350805.1. Classification (GTDB taxonomy): domain Bacteria; phylum Pseudomonadota; class Gammaproteobacteria; order Methylococcales; family Methylococcaceae; genus UBA6136. The sequence continues at coordinate 68,485 of JBILGU010000015.1, read as the reverse complement.
CCCACCAATCGGCGGCCCCAATGAAGCGACATGAGCCAACTCAGAATCGCATCACCGGGGTAGATCCCCATGCCCAACAATAGTAGGGGCAACAATAAGCCGAGTTGCACTCGTCGAGACGTCAAGGCCAAGCATCGACCCACCAAAAGCAAGGGGGCCACAAACGCCTGCAGATGGAAAAACCCATTAACCGCCAATAAGCCCGTGCCCCATCGCCAGCAGCCCTGCACCAAGCAATAAAAGCCGAGCAGATACACACTGATTGCCAGCGAAACCCGCAGTGCGGTAATGTCATGGATCAGGTAAAAACATGACACGTAAAACAGCAGCGCCAGGGACCGATGACTACAAAGGCGATCAATCACCCACAGCTTGGCGGCCAGACCTATCCCGGCCAACCAAAGAACCACTCGCGGGTGGCGGTAAAAAGACTTGAGCAGACCAACGAGCGAGTACCATGCCTGGTCACGTTCCCCCTGTATCCACTGACCACATTCGAAGGTCGGGCAAGCCATATCAGGCAGGGTACTGGCATACCCACCCAAATCATCTACACCCACACCCAGCGATCGAAAAGCAGCAAAAACGATCAGAAGTAGGGACGCGCCCCAAAAGAGCCACCGATCATATCGATCCTGTTCTTTGTCAAGCACCCTCAAATGCAACAGGCTAGCCCCCGCTAAAACAGCGCAGAATAGTTGTATCGACAGGTTAAGCGACATCAGGAATCCGAGAGGATCGATACCAGCGTGTCTGGTCTTTTGTAGCAGAAGAAATCTGAGCAAATATCAGACATGAGTACATCCTATCCTAGGTTTGGGGTCGGTTTTACGTTGACCTAATCAATGCATGTAGATTGGCCAGGTAGGCTTTTCCTTCTTCAGACCCCTCCTTCGGGGCCCATGTCGCCTGATACCTTTGTGCGCTAGGTTCGTAGGGACCCGCCTTAATTTCAAGCAGAATAGAAACCGGCTCAAGAGAAACCAAGCTATGCCAAAACCTGGCGGTGACTTCGTGCCGGCAGCGATTGTTGGATCTGCAATAGCACCAACGGCAGCAAACCGCCGCACTTGCGGGATTTGCCCACCATCATCAAAAAAAACAAGCGCCATGAGGCCACAAATACCAATCATCTTCTCCGGACCTTGCGTTGCAGCATGTTGATGTGGACTTAGATAACTGCGTTAAAAATGCGCTGGCAACGCTCCTTAATAGATTTCGTGGATGTTGCGATGTTGTCGCTTACGTAGGCTACCCTGTACTTTCGCAGTCAGTTCTCTCGGTAATCTGCGCTGAAAATTTTCATGGTCGACCTGCCTTATTCACCGAAAGGGCCGCCACAATCTGTTTTACGGTGTTTTCGACGGCGAATTCGCGTGCAAACAAGGCGGCGCAGCGAGCTGACAAGCTTGAATCCGTTTCAATTTGATTAAGTAACTTTCCTGTGAGTTGTTGGAGGTTGTCCACTTGGTTGGTTTCACACACCTGTCCAACCCGTTCACCTCTAATCATTTGGGCCAAGTCATTGCCCACGTTGACGTTGGCCAACACAGGCAGGCCGCTCTGCATGTAGGTCAGGAACTTGCCAGGAATGTTATGTGACTTGTGCCTTGGGTCTAACGCAACAATCCCAGCGGCGCACTGGGCGTAAAGGTCAGGGATTTCGTCGGGGTCGATCTCGTCAAAGAACAACACGTTGGTGAGCTGCCTTAATTGGGCGGTAGACTTTAGTCGAGTCGCATCGCGGCCACGCCCCACAAACAAGAAGCCAACGTCTGATCGACTAAGCAGCCTTTCGGCCAAGTCCAACAAAATGTCCATGCCCTGGGCTACGCCCATGTTCCCGGCGTACACAAATACCTTGCGTCCTGCAAGTGCAGTCTGATCAACTCGAATCGAACACCGCATTCGCGCTGGCTTGTCCAACCAGTTTGGCAGTACCTCCAACTGCCGGCCCGGCTGCTCAAGCCATGTGTCGAAATACCGCCGGTTGCCGGGTGTTTGCACCCCGACCACATCAGCAACCGAGTATTGGTAGCGCGCAACCTCATCAAAAAAACGATAGGGCAGGCCCCGTCCCATCAGCCCCATGTCCACCGCCCACTCAGGGAAGATGTCACGGATGATCAGGTAACTCTTGCAAGCGCTCGATTTCTTGATCGCGCTGACCAAGGGGCCATGAAAGATCGATGGGGCGTACCACACAACGCCGTCCCAGCGCTCTTTCGCAAACGGGCTCTTGCGCAAATTCTGCAACATGGCGAATGGCATAACCAACTCTGCCAAGCTGCGCCGCACGTAGCCAATGCCTTTTGTTCTCGGGGCTTTCAGTCGCAGTACTTGGGCACCGTCGAACTCCTCTAGCTTCCAAGGCTCTCGCTGATTGGGAGCAGGCAGCAGCACGCACAAGAAGTATCCTTTCCGCGCAAATTCACGTGTCAGGTCCCGCAGCTGAACCGCGCCAGACGTGCGCTGTGGCGGAAAAGTGTCCGCAATTAGGGCAATCCTCATCAGCCTGTGCTCAATACTTCCTCCACACCACGCGGTTCACGTAGTCGGTGTAGCTGTGGATGATGCGCACCACCTTGTGACTCACATTAGGCATGCTGTAGTCGGACACAAGGCGAAGGCTTCGATCGGCGCCACGGCCCTGGGTGGTCAGAATGGCCAGACCCTGGCGCACACGGTCCACCTCCAGGCCCACCATAATTACGGCGGTCTCCTCCATTCCTTCGGGTCGTTCATGCGCCTCGCGCAGATTGAGTGCCGGAAAGTTCAAGATGGACGACTCTTCGTTGACGGTGCCACTGTCCGACAACACTGCCTTGGCTTGCATTTGCAGATTGACATAGTCATGGAAACCCAGAGGCTTCATCAGCCGAACCAGTGGGTGGAACTCGGCGCCCGTGGAATCCACACGTTTTTTGGTACGGGGGTGGGTGGAAACCACCACCGGCAAGCCATGGTCTACTGCCACCGCGTTTAGCACCGCCACCAGTTTCGCAAACGATTTGTCCGATTCGATGTTTTCCTCTCGGTGGGCACTAATAACGAAGTACTGACCAGCCAGCAGGCCCAGTCGCGCCAATGCGTCAGACGCCTGAATCTGCGGGAGATAATGGTGCAGAACCTCGTACATGGGGCTGCCGGTCTTGATCACCTGGTCGGGCGGCAGCCCCTCACGCAGTAAGTAGTCACGAGCAATGGTGCTATATGTGAGGTTGATGTCTGCCGTGTGGTCCACAATACGGCGGTTCGTTTCTTCGGGTACGCGCTGGTCAAAGCAGCGGTTGCCCGCCTCCATGTGGAAAATAGGCACTTTACGCCGCTTGGCCGGAATCACCGACAGGCAGCTGTTGGTGTCACCCAGCACCAGCATGGCCTCGGGTTTCTCCTGGTCCAACACCCCATCCACGGCAGTGATGAGGTTGCCGATGGTGTTAGCAGCAGCAGTGCTGCCCTCAGCGCTGTTCAAAAAATAGTCGGGCTTGCGCACGCCCAAGTCATTAAAGAACACCTGATTCAATTCATAATCGTAGTTTTGGCCAGTATGCACCAGCACATGATCGCAATGCACGTCCAGCGCTACCAGTACACGCGACAGGCGGATGATCTCGGGCCGTGTACCCACAACCGACATGATTTTGAGTTTTTTCATTCATTAAACCTTGCTGGCAACAGTGTCCGGCTTTTCCCTGTCAAATTTTTCGTTGGCCCAAAGCATCACCACCATCTCATAAGTACCAACATTGGTGATGTCGTGAGTCCACCCAGGAATGGTGTCTACCACTCGTGGCGTACCACCACTGGTACGCAGTTCCACCAATTCATTGGTCAGCAAATGGCGGAAGCGAAATAGTGCTTCACCTTTAATGACAAGAAATTTCTCAGTTTTGGTATGGTGGTAATGACCACCCCGTGTAATGCCTGGCTGTGCCGTGAAATAGCTGAACTGACCGCTGTCCTGTGTTTTTAGCATCTCCACAAACACACCGCGTGGGTCGGCATGTTGTGTCACCGGATAAGAAAATTTCTCGTTGGGCAGGTAACTTACATAGGTTGCGTAAAGCGCACGCAAAAAACTCGTACCCACCCGTCCAGCCTCCAACGTTGAGCGGCAGTCGCCAAAGGCACGAATCTGGTTAGCAAGTTCAGCCACGGTAGTGGTGTACTCAGGCTCAACCTTAGCCTTTACACACCCCATCTCGGGAACCTCCAGGGCCGCCAGAAACGCACTTACGACGTCGTCAATATAGACGAGTTTCAAATCCGCCATTGGTTCAATGATCGGGATTGGCAGATCGCGCGCAATGTTGTAGCAAAAGGTAGCGACGACCGAGTTGTAGTTGGGCTTGCACCACTTACCGAACACGCCAGGAAGACGAAAAATCACGCACGGGTTACCTGTTTCCTTGGCCAGCGTCTGGACGGCTGCTTCAGCCGCAAGTTTGCTTCTTCCGTAAGGATTGTCACGCTCGACCTGCGTGGATGATGCTAGGACCAGAGGGATATGCCGACCTGTGGATCGAAACACCCGCTCAATGGCATCACACAAAGCTGAGGTCAATCCGTAATTCACTTGCACAAACGCAGCCTCATCGGCGGGTCGGTTTTCACCCGCCAAGTGCACAACAGCATCTACCTGAGATAATAGTTGGGGCAAAAGGTCGGCGTGATCACCACGCAAAAAAGTGGTCACACTGACCTTTGAAAGTTCATTCAAACGCACAACCAAATTTTTGCTAATAAACCCATTGGCTCCGGTCACCAATATGCGGCAGTTGGACAGCGCCATTCCGATTACTCCTCGGCCTCGGCAACCTCACCACTTACGGTCGACTGGATAAAGCGCAGCTTCATAAGCAACGCCTGCATGCCAGGTACGTCCAGCCGGGTGGTGTTGTGCGAGTTGTAGTCGCTGGCTTCTGAGATTTTGACTTCGCCTTGCTCTATAAATTTGCCGTAGTTGAGGTCGCGCAGGTCTGGCGGGACGCGGTAATAGCCACCCAAATCTTCGGCCGCTACCATTTCCTCACGGCTCAGCAATGCTTCATACAACTTTTCGCCATGACGCGTGCCAATCACGCGCACCTCGTGCTTAGGCTTACCCAGCAAGTCAGTCAGTGCGGAGGCCAGCGTCTCGATGGTGGCAGCGGGTGCTTTTTGCACAAAAATCTCGCCCGGCTTGCCGTGCTCAAACGCATACAACACCAAGTCCAGCGCATCATCCAGCGTCATCATGAATCGGGTCATGGCTGGATCAGTGACAGTGATGGGCTGCCCAGCGCGAATCTGCTGTGTGAACAGAGGAATCACTGAACCCCGTGAGCACATCACGTTGCCGTATCGGGTGACGTTGATCACGGTGTTGTTGCTGTCACGTGACTTGGCTACAGCCACCTTTTCCATCATGGCCTTGCTAATGCCCATGGCGTTGATGGGGTACACCGCTTTGTCGGTGCTCAACGCCACCACCCGTTTGACGCCACAGGTGATGGCAGCTTCGAGCACGTTTTCAGTACCCAGAACGTTGGTCTTTACAGCCTCAAGTGGATGAAACTCGCACGATGGAACCTGCTTAAGTGCAGCGGCGTGGTAAATGAAATCCACGCCACGCACCACATTCAAAACGGATTGGTAATCGCGCACATCCCCGATATAAAACTTGAGCTTGGGGCTGTGGTACTTCTTGCGCATGTCATCTTGCTTCTTTTCGTCGCGGCTGAAGATGCGAATCTCACGCAAGTCAGAATCAAGAAAACGGCGCAGAACAGCGTTGCCAAAAGAGCCAGTTCCTCCAGTGAGGAGAAGTACCTTCTCAGAAAACATAGAAAACCTTTGAATGCATTTAATATTTCAATGCTTCGCGGCAAAGCTTGATCTTTTGTTCTGGGGTAGGGTAATTAATCAGCACTGCGCGATATTTACCCTTGAAAACAAATAGACTGCCCGCGGCAGCTCCGACCACGCCCAAATTTGAAATGAGTTGACTCATGTGATCAAGAGATCCAGCGCCTCCCAAAAATGTGACAGGCACTTTAAGCGCATGCTTGAAGTGCTTCGCCAGATCAAGGTCATACCCTTGCATGAGTCCATCTCTATCGACAGAGTTGATCACGATCTCGCCAGCACCGGCATCCTGCAATTGCTTGGCAAACGCAACTGGGTCGAGCTTGTGGACCGTTTTACCGTTGTGGGTGCACAGCTCATAGTCCTTGGCAAAAAGCCCCGAACGCTTACGTACATCCAACACCGCGACCACCGACTGATGCCCAACAGCAGCGGCCATTTCGGTCAACAGGGGCGGATTGGCAATGGCGGCAGCGCTGACGGCAACCTTCTCAACACCCGTATCCACGATACGTGCTACCTGCTTTGCAGTAGTTACACCACCGCCATAACAAAGTGGCATGCGACACTCTGCCGCCAGTTTGGCAATCAAGCCAAAGTCTGGCTCCAGCCCCTTGACCGTGGCGTCGATGTCCAAAATCATCAGCTCATCGGCCTCTTTCTCGTTGAAGATGCGCACCGCATTGATGGGGTCACCCACGTATTTTGAGTTCTTGAAGCCTTGCGTTTTGACTAATCCACCTTGATGGATCAACAAACAGGGAATAATTCTGGGACGCAGCATGGCTCAACACTCCACAAAGTTTTTCAGCAACCGCGCTCCCCAATGGTGGCTTTTTTCTGGATGACACTGTACGCCGTGAATGTGACCTTTGGAGACCACGGCGTCAAAGTCGATTCCGTAATGTGCGGTAGCCGCTACATCTTGTCTATCTTGTGCGTCGAAGAAGAATGAATGCAAAAAATAAAACTGCGGAGCATCCTCAAACCCCAGGGCAAAAAGGGCCGCATCTGGTTTTGGGGCTAAGTCGTTCCAGCCCATGTGGGGCATAGGCAACTGGGCGGTTTGGGGATGGCTGGCGAACGCTCGCACCCGCCCCGGCACCCAATTGAGCCCGGCCAAGGTGCCTTCTTCAGAACCCTCAGCCAGCATTTGCATGCCCACGCACACTCCCATCACCGGCACTAGTTTCTCCAGTACCAATTGTTCCAGGCTGGGGCGCAGGCCCGAGTTATTCAGGCGCTGCATGGCGTGATCAAAATGGCCTACGCCGGGCAAAATCAAGCGTGTTGCGTCGCGCATCGATTCGGGGGTGTCGGCGCGCTGAGCTTCAAACCCCATGCGTTTAAAAAGCGTCATGAAGGCTTGGATATTTCCCACGCCATAGTCAACGACGCGGATCATCAGAAGTACCTCTTCTCCAGCCCCAGCCAGCGCAGCGCATTAGCGCCAAAGCCAATAAGCCAGCGTTTGTTTTGGAAGTCTCGGTATGTGGTCTTGGGGCTGTCAAATAAGGCCTGCAACTCGGCCACACTCAAACCAAGTTTGTGGGCCACGTATTCAAATTCCTCCTGCAAAAAGTGCTCGTTCATTTCGGGGTGCGACAAGCGGGCTAGCGCGTGGTCGCGCGTCATCTGCCCCGTCATGATCAGGCTCGAAAAGTGCGCCCGGCGCTTGTGGAAGCCGAAGCGGCGAGGTAGCCAATAATCTTCATAAAAGCGTGTGAAGCGCGACTCGTGGTGCTTGTGTTGAAAACGCTGCCAGCCAAAGCGTTGTTCAAGTTCGTCTTCGGCCCGTGTTTTGTCAAAGGGCACCAAGTTCAATGGTTGATGCACTTTCATGCGTAGCACCTTTTGGTACAAAATTTTGTAAACCAAAATATCCACCAGCGGAAACCCATCAATACTGCTGCTGTCTCCGTGCTTAGCCCAAATGTCACCAAACAGGGTTTTGTCGATACCCAAGTAGCCACCCCAGGCTTCGGGCTCGCGGCAGCACTCGGTTGAAAAGTTTGAACCGGTGATAATGTGCTTGATCTTGTGTTGGCGCGCAAACCGATACAGAGTGGAGAAAAATGCGGCATCTTGCACCAAGTCCTGATCGGGGATACCGGCGCGCAAAAACGCAACTTGCATGCGCTTGACGTCGTTCCAGTTCACCACTTCGGTGTAGAGATCCAGGCCCAAACCATTCACCAGCTTTTCGATGTTGCCCACAGCTTGGTCGGTATTCCAGCCCGCGTCTACGTGGAAGAGCAATGGGCGTAACCCCATGTTTTCTTTGGCAATGCAGGCCGCGTAAGAGCTGTCGAGCCCACCGCTCAGGCCAATGATGCAGTCGAAATCCTTGCCCTGTCCATTACGACGGATTGTTTCAGCCAGGGCGACAAGGCCAGCATGTCCCCTCTGGCCGGTGTCCCAGCTTGGGGAGATCGTCGACTCAAAATTTTGGCAATAATTGCACCAGCCTCGCTCATCGAACACTATGTTGGGATCTGAGGTGTCCATGATGCAACGCCTGCAGATCTGATAGTTGTTTTTCATAGCCGCTCTAATACTTTTCAGTCATCTGACGGTATATCCCTTCATAGGCCGTCACCATAACTTCCTTAGCGTAGCGGCGAACAGCAAACTCTTGACATTCCTCAGCTGTCTTCATCGGTAGTAGCCCGGTCTTGGTCTTTCGCAGCAAGGATTCCAACCCATTCAGATCAGCGTAGGGTACAAATTTTCCGAAACCGGGAGGTGCAACCTCTTTCGGCGCTCCGGAATCGAAGCCGATTACTGGTGTACCACAGGCTAGGCTTTCCGCGCTGACCATTGAAAACGTCTCCTTTGAACTGGTCAACAGAAGCACATCCGCCATCGAGTAATACTCGGCCAGAAGATTTTGGTTGTAGATGCATGGAATCAGCTTGAGATTGGGGGGAATCGAGGCCGGGGGCGCCTCTACCCCGACCATGATAAACACCATCTCGGGGTTGCGCTTCGCAAGCTCCAGCACCCAGCGCCCGCCCTTGATTTCCGAGAGCAAATTTGACCCGACGGAGAGCACGATATATTCGTCAGTCAATCCCAACTGCACACGTAGTGCGTCAGATTCACGCGGATGAAAGACGTCGATATCCAGTCCGTTGGGCACCACAGTTATGCTCTTGTCTCCGACGATGGCCGATTCACGCATTCTGTCCGCGAGCCAGCAGGAAGGCGCGGTGAGTTGCAGATGGTCGAACCCTTCGAACATCGAGCGCTTCTGGTCAAACATCCTGGTCGTGAAGTCAAAGAACCAGCTTTTGGGATAATCGTGCAAACTGGGGCAGTCACCACAGCGGTTCTTCCACTTGTCGCAGTCGAATGCATAACCACACTTTCCCGTATACATAAATTCACAATGAAACGTCCAAACTGTCGGCGTGGCGCTTGATTTAAGATACGCAACTAGTTCTCCAATATTCAGGTAATAGCCATGCAAGTCGTGAAGATGGACAATGTCCGGCTGATAGTCGGCCAGTAAACGGATCAATCGACGCGTGGCTATTGGGGAATAGCATCCCGTGAGCCCGGTTAGCCGGGTACCAAGAGCGTGAAACGCTACTTCTACCCCAGGGCTAATCTTCTTGACACGCTCAAACCCCCGATCCACCCCGCGTCCGAAGCAGGTTAGTGTCGAGTGCCCTAGTCCTTCGAGGCAAGTGACCACGTCGGCGACAATTTTTCCGGTACTGCTAGACTGGTAGTTAACATCGATCTGGGCGATTTTCATATGGCCACGCGGGTAATAGCGATCACGACACGACTCTGATCAGTTTAAGAAGCGTCTCAAGATTATCCCGGGGACGCAAATTCTTCGAACTGGCCGCAGCGGTGGATCCGAGCTGACGACGGCGCGCCTCATCGTCGATCAGTGGCTCCAGGCAACGCTTAAGTGCGTCTACATCCCCGGCGGGGAAGAGATATCCGTTGTGGCCATGTTCGATCCGGTCATAGCCAGACCCGGTGGCATCGCTTGAGACGACGGATTTACCTAACTGAAGACCTTCGTCCACCACGATTCCCCAAGTATCCTCCAACGAAGGGACGACGACGATGTCGGCGCTGCGAACAAGCCAGCTGTGGAGGTCGTACTGACAAAAGCCGAGAAAACGGCAGCGCTTATCCACGCGCAGTTCCACCGCCAGTTCTTGGACCCGTGATAACTCTGGTCCATCGCCTTCAATCCAGACTACCCAATCGTTCCTGAACGTTTTAAGTTGGCTAAATGCCATCAACAAGGTGGGGAGGCCCTTTCTGGGAATCATGCGGCCACTGAAGAATATGATCAACCTTCCGTCTCCGACATCCTCTAGGCAGGCCGCGGGCAACTCTGCGGGCGCATCTGACTTTATGCGTGTGGCGTCGATAACATAGGGGAAGTCCAAAACCTTGCTTCGGGGGCAACCAGCTTCCTGTGCGGACTCCAGGCCACGTCTGCCGCAAACAAGAACGGCATCGCCCCGCTCAAATACGATTTTTCTCAGCGACTGCCGAATCATCAGTTTCAACCAGGCCAGTTGACCCGGGGGCCAACGGTTGTTGAACACGTCCGCGTGCACAACAAAGTGCCTGCCCGTCAAAGAGGCAAAGAGAATTGCGGCCACGGTTGCCAGCCGGTCATAACCCGCAATAAAGATCAGATTCGTCGGGCTCCTCAAGATCTTTGATGCGACAGCGATGACTGACAGCAAGCCGCCAAGCATGCCCTTGCCAACGAGGACAGAATGTTCATGCCTGTATTCAGGCCAAGTTAGGTAATTGTGACCTCCGTCCGGCGCCCAGTTCCTTCTCTCCGTGTAGATCACGTAAAGTTCAACCTCTTCGGCAAAGGCGTTCCACAGGTCTGTCTTGTAGGGCGTTGGCTCAAGGTCAACGACCAGCATGCGAAATTGCCCTGACACGCTTTCAGCTCGAGAGGCCCTCAAAGGCATGAACGGACAACCGCGTTGATGACTTGTGCCTGCGCTTCGCCCAATTCTATCCAAAGAGGCAATCTTACGAGTCGATCTGCCACATCGCAGGTCACTGGCAAACACCCCTCTGATCGTCCCCGCTGGATGCCTTGCGGTGTAGCGTGTAGCGGTACGTAGTGGAAGACGCAGTGAATTCCATCCCCCTTCATGCGGTCGATGAATGACGAACGTTGCTCCAAGTCACGAAGAAGCAGGTAATACATATGGGCGTTGTGGCCACACTCCTTTTCAATCTTCGGTCGCAAAATACTTCCGGAATTTTCTAGCTCCTCAAAAGCTGCATGGTATCGGTCCCAAATCGTGAGGCGGCTATTCGTGATGCTTTCGGCCTCTTGCACCTGTGCCCACAAGAAAGCGGCGATAATTTCGCCAGGCAGATAGGAAGAGCCGATATCTACCCAAGTGTATTTATCAACCTGACCTCGAAAAAAAAGGCTGCGATTTGTGCCTTTTTCGCGGATGATCTCGGCCCGCTCAATGAGCCGAGCGTCATTGATCAAAAGCGCACCACCCTCGCCTGAGATGATGTTCTTCGTTTCGTGAAAGGAGAAGCAGCCGAGGTGGCCGATAGTTCCGAGTGGACGTCCCTTGTACGTTGCCATCACACCTTGGGCGGCATCCTCAATCACGAGGAGCCCATGACGATGTGCAATATCCATTATGACGTCCATCTCGCAGGCGACCCCGGCATAGTGGACAGGCACAATCACCTTCGTCTTATCCGTAATCGCACCTTCGATCAGAGTCTCATCAATGTTCAGTGTGTCCGGGCGGATGTCGACAAATATGGGCACTGCGCCACGCAAGACGAATGCATTGGCCGTCGTGACGAATGTATATGAGGGCATGATGACCTCATCACCTGGCTGAATATTTGACAGAATGGCAGCCATCTCCAGAGCTGCCGTGCATGAGTGGGTCAACAAGGCCTTTATGCAACCAGTGGATTGCTCAAGCCAGGCACTGCAGAGTTTGGTGAAGTGCCCATCACCCGCCAACTGGCCCCTGGCATGCGCCTCCGCGATATATTGCAACTCTTTGCCAGTGAGGTAAGGTTTATTGAAAGGGATATTCATCATATAACTCAGAAACGGGACGCCATTGGCGAGTATGTGTTCTCGACGTGTTCTGGCATCAGGGTAAATGCTCCAACAATTCTGGGACCCTTTTCACTGCTTCTTGAATATGTGGATATAGACTATGTTCATCTAGTAACCAAGTTTTCAAACCAATGCTGACCGCTGGCAGAAAATCCAGAACATAGCTATCACCGAGGTAGATGGCGCGTTCGATAGGCACGCTATGCTTCTCGAAAAAACTCAGGTAGAACCGTGGGTCGGGTTTTTCAATGCCTTCGCATTGCGAAATGTGTAAATAGTGAATCACACCCACTAGATCAAGGTGCTCGTAAATAATTTTCTCCAAGCGGGTATCGAAGTTGGAGACGATCCCGATCTTGTAACCCCTGTGACGAAGTTCTAAAAAAGTTTCGCGCACTCCTTGCTTGAGCTGCCAATGCTTCCTTTGTTTGTGGAATGCCTTAAACACTCCCTCGGGAGAAACTTGATGAAGCAATCCGAGCAGCTCGAGCATGCGGCGGTTGTATTCGAAGTAAAACTCAGCGCGCTGCTCCGTCGTTCTTGTACGCACGGAGCTGTATTGCATGAGCAAGTCAACCGCCTTGTAACAGCGGATAATAAGGTCGGCAGGCACATCGATGCCCGCGACGCGCTTGATGTAATTTTCTAGGATACTCTGTCGGCTGGGCTGAAGCTCCGCTAGCGTGTCAGCAAAGTCAAACAAGGCGTACTGTATGACCGAATTCATATCTCGGCGCTCCGCGTAATAAGGGCGTCGATCCGCTCAGGTTCAGTATAAACTTCCTCGTAATAGCGCATGGCAACAAAGCGGGTAGGATCCTCGACGCGGATCAGCTTTTCACCTAGAAGTCTTTCGCGGATGAACATTTCCGGCGCGTTAAAGAGCTTGGCAACCATTGCCGTGCTACCTGAGAGTCTGCCATTGAATTCAAATGGAACAAGCTCGTTGCCCCGCAGCATTGATTGCACATTCAAATACTTCATTCCCAACGCGCGGGCCATATCTTCCAACGGCGCCTCCAGAACGGGGGCAATAATCCGTTCAGCGATGAAAGTCGATCCGCCTTTTAGTTGTCGGCGAAAGGTGCATACCCCCTTGATTTGGCCGTCATCACCCAGGTACAGACCGGAAGTGAATTCACCGGCAGCCGGATCCAAAAACTCCTGCACCACGAAGTCGGTGTCGCCAAGATGCATAGCGAGTTGAGTAGCATCATGGGCCTGATAGACGTGCTGACTGCCTTTGTCCCTTCGCCTTTTGACGATGACGGGATAACCTAAGCGGGAGACAAATTCGAGCGCGTATGGTTCGCTAGCGACTACGGTAGCTGGATACGCAAATCCCTTGCGGCGGAGGTACTCAGCAGTTTCATATTTGTCGTCGCAGATGGCGACCCGCTCCGGATCGTCGACAAACACCAGTACGCCGGTCTCCGCTTCGATCCGGGCACGCTCTCGGGAAATCTTGACGATTTCGCTGTCGACTGTCGGAAAGTAGACTTGAATGCCAAACCGACGGATCAGGCGGATAAGGTAGTCAACATAGCCAGAATCCGCCGATGGCGGTGCAATGAAACTGTTAATGCCGACAGCATGGAGCCACGAGCTGTGGGCGCTAATGCATGTCGCATACAGATCAATATCCAGTTTCGATGCAGCAAGAGCCTTGAGAACACCCTGCCCGACATCCCCTCCCGCACCGCTGATTAGCACCTTGATCACCATATCCTTCAGCCCCTCTTACGTCCAATGTCGGCCATGACTGCCGAGATCGCATCGTCAATATCAAAGCGTGGGATGAAGCCCAACTGTTGTTTAGCTTTATCTATTGATACATCCCAGGTCAAACCCTCTTCCGGATCTTCTCGGCCATTGAAAACGACTTGTGAACTAGAGCAACAACGCGAGATACATTTGCGGGCCAATTCCAAGTTGGAGATACACGTATTCGACGCGACATTGAAGACGCCACCCACATTTCGGTTCAGGCACAATTCGATGACATTCGCAACGTCCCTTACATCTATGTAATTCTGTTTACGCGAACCTGTCCCGCAGAGATCTAAGGGAGCTTGGCTCAACGCGCGCGCGATTAACACCGGCAACAATCTGCCCCGCGGCATGCACGGCCCGACTGGAGCGGTAAGCCGCAGAGTCACGCCTGGCACTCCCTGCGCCTCGGCCAAGCGAACAAGCTGTTCGCCAAATAGTTTGGACGCATGGTAGGCCGTGAGCGGCTCTGTCGGATGCATCTCTGTGACAGGAAGCTGCCTAGGAACGCCAATTACCGGCAGGCTGGATAGAAACACAAATTTACGGCTGCGCCACTGCTTTGCCAGCCACAACATGTTACGTACGCCTGAACAGTTGACGTGAGTCACGCTATCAGCAAACAAATTCATATCCAATGAGGCCGCAGCGTGAATGACTGTGTCACAGGGTACGGTATCCGTGCAAAGCTTCTCTACGGCACTAAATGACCCTATGTCCATGAGGACATCCTGCAATTCCTCGTTGGCGGGCGTGGAGCTGGTCCTGAGGTGTACCCCCACCACCTGATGGCCCTTTGTTCGCAGATGCGCAGCGATGGCATTACCGACGAATCCAGTCGAACCAGTCAGAAGGATTCTCATTGATCACTAGCCTTTGGAAATGATGCGTCACAACACAATGAAACTTGTATATGGCAAAAGCGGACTTTTGATGGGTTGCAATTTCATGGTGTCCAGTATTTCCCTAACTACCACGCCCTCTTCTGGAAACCTAGGATGCGAGTACTCGTCAAAGACAAGTATGGTGCCTTTTTGCGCCTTAGAAAGAACATGTTTCAGCGATTCGCGGGTTGGGATGCCCAGATCCATGTCGAAAATGCACAATGCCACGGTTTCGCTTGGATTATTCTCAAACCAGTGGGGCAATGTCTCAATAACGTCACCTTGAATGAATTCATGCCGTGCCATATGGCTCATTCCGGAAAATACCTGATGGGCATCTAGGCAGCGCTCCGCTATTTGCTTTGCATCGGCCGCACCTGCAAGATCGTTTTCCTTCCAGCCTTGATTCAGCTCCGCTTTAGATAAGGAACTTGCCGGAAAGCCGCAAAAAGTATCGAAGCCAACGACCCTCCGTCTAAAATTATAGGGTTCGTGAATCGCGGTAAGGTTATACAACAAGCTGGTCAGCGCCCCCCATTGAACGCCCAACTCGATGACGGCCCCAGGTACATTGACAATGCGACGAACGATATCATCGTAAAACAATATCTTTGATAAAGAGATTCGATTCAGGCACGAAACACTTGCAACCCAGTTCTTTTCATTTAAATAATTGCAACGCTCGATGATCTGTATGCGTAAATCCTCAAGTTGTTCTAGTGCTTCCTTTTCCAACTGACGACCACCCATCTGTTGGCTACGATTTAGCATGCGATTTCCTCAATAAAAAATGATTTGTTAAATAAAGGATGGATTCAAGGCACTTTAGATCGTTCTTCTTAGCCCACACCAAATTGGGTAAATCCCTTATTGACTAACCGAGGTACCCAGTCAGCGTTTCAATCGTCCGGCCATCTCTAGCCACGCCAAGAATCGAGAAACCTGATATGTCCAGGTATGGGTTTCGTTAAAGCGCGCAACCTGACGGCAGATATCGTCGTAGCAGTCCCTAGGCATGGCCAAGATGTTGCGCATGGCGTTCGCCAACGCTGCCTCGGACTCATCCTCGACGCGCAGCAAAACATTCGCGTACTCCGGGCTCATACCGTCGGTGAAAGTCGAAACCACAGGCTTGCCATACGCAAGGTAATGCAACAATTTTGAAGGGTAATTGAGTCTGTTGGGTTCAAAAGAGTTGGGTCTGGGATTCACAAAGCAGTAAGCCGACTTCGCTAAGCGATCCAATTCGTCTGTTTCGACAAATCCCCTCAGCCAGATCCGATGATCGTTTCTCGCGAGCAGGTCTAGTTCTGGATTTTTGCCCCTGCCACAGATCCACAGTTCGACATTTTTATCGTGGATGCCAGTGAACGCGCGCGCCAGCCCGGTTATACCACCGTGCTCGGTCAGCGCACCCATATACATCAACACCTTAGGTGCGCCTTTCTCTTGCGTCCCACAAGGCGGTTCGAGATCACGACGAACATCTGCGATACCTCCGTCGAGATGAATACCTTCGACACCAGGGATCATGGCCGCAAAATTGGCCCACGGCAGAAAAACGTAGCGATCTGCACCTGGCGGCGTCGCACCATCTGCAACGATGCAGATCCACGGTACACCATGGTGTTCGCGAATGTAATTCGCCACGCGAATGGCCGGTGTCTCTTCGTCAGCGTGATCCAAGCAGGAAAATACCACCGAGTAATCAGGCTTTATTTCTGAAGCCTTCAAAATTGAAAGAGCCGCACTCCTGAGGATGTGGTATTGAAAAGTGTCTCGCACAGTCGGCAGGTTGATGTAGCCGGTGACCAGTCCGCCAAAACCGGGAAGTAGAGTTGCCTGGTTATTTTGGATAAGCAGTCGTCCAAAGGGCCACACACGCTCTGCCGGAAAACCGACAATATCAATATGAGAACCTAAACTGCGCAGCGTCTCCAGAAATCCCTTCTGCCAGAAGTTGGATGCGGCACTTATCGACTTGAATGTATGAACGGTGCTGTCGTCGAAAACACCCTCGAGCCAGAGAAAGCGTTGATGTTTATGCATTGCTAAACAAACCAATAGGCTCCTGTTTCCGACGAATTGTTCGCGAACAGGCCAAAGGAAGCAGAATCAGTCCAAACAATACAACCTTATTCGGCGTAAAAACGCCACCGTTTTGCATCAAGATTGCCAACATCAAGGTGCACATCAACACGCTCAGTTTGAGTGGTTTTGCAAGAACATAAACATTACGCAGAAGCCTAAGAAGATAGATCAGTCCGCCAACTCCTGATATTGCAACAATATAAAAAAGGCCGTTGTGAATTCCGTATTCAGGAAGCTTTGCGATATCTCTGACACCCACCAGCATGTCGATCAAAGTCAATTCAAAAAGAAAGCCAAAACGTTGCGTTAAGCTGAGGCTTTCAGCCATCGTCAGTCGGTACATGAAGTATTCGAAACCGAACACACCGAATGCGATGCCGAAAACTAAAAGGACAAGCACAGAGCTGCCTCGCTTCTGTTTGGCCGCCCTCTGTTTCATGAAAAGGAAGTAAATCGCAACCAGAGCGTAGATGATGGAACTAAAAGAATGTATGAACAAAAGACAAAGCGTTGCCAGATACGGTGCTAAATCCATCATCCGGGAACTTATCCGCGCAGATGCGACAGAAGATTGCGCATGACCGGACAACGCTAACAGTTTCGACGTCAACAAATGGCAACCGAGGGAAGTGAAAAGCACTATCGCTAGAAAACTTGGCTCGCCATAAAAAAGATCTATGCGGGCTTCTTCACCGATTAGCATACGAAACGCTTGATCCTTGGAGAGCGCGTCTATGTCAGTGAAATTGTCAATCAGCCTAGCATTCTGCCCGAGCATGGCCTCACGGTCTAGAAAAGAAACGATCTTCGATTCTGAAACCAGAAGGATGCTTACCAACATCAAGATGACAGCAGCCGAGACTTTTCGCAGTGCCAAAAGCAATTGTTCCGGACGACGAACTCGTAGAAGCGGCATGTGGAATATGGCAGCGGCATAGACGAGGACTGCTATGGTAGTGAGGAAAATGCTGGATGAGTTTGTTGATATGACAAAAGGTGAGAAGACGGCTGTCATCACTAGCTGGACTAGAAATGCAATGAACCCGAGAAGGTCAAGCAGACTGAATCTGACTCGCCCTCCCGACGACAAGACCAACGTGATAAGCACAAAGAGCGCAACCACTTGAAAGGACAGGTAATAGGTAAACCCTTCCTGCAGGAAAACCAGCGACAGGATCAATAGCATTTGTCGTGATGTCACTGTGTTGCCTTTTTTTTGGTAATGATGGCTAGAAGTGAGTCGACGTAACCCTCGAATGTGAGCGCACCAGGATGGTCGCTGGGGTCGGCGGTTGAGCCGATTTCCTGCTTGGGAAACCCCTCGACGAACTCACCTAGAGAATCCGCAAGGGCCTCGTCGCTTAAATCCCGAGTGATTTGTCCGACCCGCCCAGAAACGATAAGATCTTTCGTGACACCGACCGGTGTAGAGATTACGAATACGCCAAGCGCGACACATTCATTTACCATCAACGGCCCCCCATCCTCACGCGAGGTCACAAGCAGCGCATCGATGTGTGAGTAAAGAGAGAGGAGTGCATCCCGGTCAACATAACCCATGTCTTTGTGATCCACATATTTGTCTATCCCTGCAGAAATTAAAGTTGAGTCACCAATCGAAATAACTTCTAGCCGCCTGCGTAAATCCGGCAGCCTTTGACTTAGGAACCTCAGGGCTGAGACAAATAGATCACACCCCTTACGGTATTCACTACTGGAACGTACCATCAAGATCAATTTCCGCGCACTGCCATGCTGTTCAATGCGTTTCAGTGCTCGCAGTTCCTTTGCTTGGTTTTGCTCGAGGCGGGAGACCGCGCCCAGCGGAATCACCAAGGATCGCGCCGCATTCATTGCGCTGGATCGCCTGCCCATAGCCTGAATGTTGGTGGTTGGATAGATTACGATGGGATCGATGGCGTCGATCAATTCCTTTCTTTGTTCGAAGCGCTGTGCAATGCGACGTTGCAGCCAGGTTATGGTGGTGGCAGGGCAATTGCTGCAGGACTGAAGATAGCCTTCACAGCCATGCGAGTAATGGCAGCCGCCTGTAAGGAATGCCTCATCGGTGCAGATCAGCACGATAGGCACGCCAGGATTGGCGCACCTCAGCTTTCTCATTGTTTCGAAATCAACGAAATATGAGGTCCAGTAAAGGATAAAGGCCGAAGGCAAGACGCCATTCACTGCCTGTTGGATATCGTCCAGATCCACAGGGCATTTTTCGATGCCAAACATGGCATAGTTGTCTTTCAGCAGTCCAAGCTTGCCCAGCAGGGTCAAAGAACGCGCTCGTAACGAGCCCCAGATCCGAGAGATTGGCCTGAGAGTGACGACACCGTCAAGGTCGGTGCGCTCACGTGTCAGCACCATGGAAGATAACCCCATACCTTGCATTGTCTGATGTAGATTTCTCACGAACCCACCGGCGCCTCCGGACAGTTCGGTGGCAATATGAACGATTGTCATACCCAGGTGGTTTCTACCTTGGCTGGGGTGTTGTTGCTCCCGCGGCGAGATTTGTTGTGAAATCGGGAATCCTGTCGCGGTAGGCATACTGGGCGAGGCAACCTTGGCAGCTCAACAGATGTTGGGCTGCCAGCAATTCATCGCCACATGATGGACAAGCCATGATGGAGGTGATATCGAAGTTCTTGAGGCGTCGATTACGCCGATACGAATACCATTGGTTAAGGGCGGCCAGCCCCCAAGCCCGCCAACCTCTTTCATCGGTAAGATAACTTTCCTTAATATCGCCAACAACGCTCTGAGCGTTGATTTCCTCAATCCACTCGCAGGACACTTCAGGATTGTCAATTTCATACTTTATTTCATTATCCCAAAAATACCGGACATGAAACATTTGGGGTGACTCGAACATGTACTTACCCCACGGAGCAAAGTCGGCGAGAATTTCCTTCGTCCCCAGGTACGCATCTTCCACGGCCTGCTTCTTCTTGTGAATGTGTAGAACGCCGTTTCTCTCCAAAATCTCGAGACAATGAATGTGATATGGATGCAAGCGTTCAAAAAGCGCATTCGGGGTTTCGATGTAGCCTGCTTTGCCAACCCTCTGAATCTCCTTGAGAAACACAACCGGCTCGGCCATATGCTCAAGAATGTGAGACGCAATGACAAAGTCAAACACCTTGTCTTTGAATGGCATGCGCGAAGCGTCGCCAAATACGACTGGACGGTCGATCAACATCGATTCACCGCATCGATGTTCCGAACCAGTCAGTCGGTCTAGTAACACGTCGGATCGTGGGTAAGGATTGCCACCCGCGCCAACATCCAGAACGAGCGCAGAGCCCCCAATCGGAAGCATAATCTTCCTGAGCGCCCATCGAAACCTGTTGATATTGAGCATTGTGATTTCCTGTTACTTTTGTCTGCAGCACAACCTCAAGGACGCCGGGTGGCTTCCATGAACAGCGACACCCCTCCATCCGGATAGCCTTGCTCGTCACAGTCAAGCAAGGTCCGGTTCCAATCTGGGATTCGGCTCTGCAAGGCACCGACCTTGGTTATCTGCTGAAAACCGGCCTGGAACAGCAAGGTCGACAGTGAGAATTCATCGTACATACACAGATGCGATTCGCCGGACAAGCGAAACTGCCCGACGCGCAAGGCCGGGGGTGTCAGGCTGTGCTTGAGGGATCTGCCCAAATCACGAACTCCCCGCAGCATGTCTTTCAGGGAAAGCCCCTGCTTGGCATCTTCTTCTGGCGGAATCAGATTTTTGCCACTGCGCCCCATTCTTTCCCACAAGTAATCTTGGATGCGGTGACCTGATTCACCCAAAAAACCAATCATATCGCCGCCGGGTCTGTGCCGCGTCAATTGGTCAAGCATCTCAAGTCGAATCCATTCGTAACGCAACCTCGCACTTTCATCGGCAGGTAAGGCCAGCACGACCTCTAGCGTGTGCAAGTATTCGAGCGCCTGATTGCGCAAGTCCGGTGTAACAACACGTAGCACACCCGAGACCTTGAGAATTCGGCGGCATTCATTCATGAATGCCAGCGCCATGCTAGCGGGCAGATGCTCGATGAACTGGGAGTGGTAAACCACATCGAAGGTTTGGTCGGGAAAAGGCAGCGGCGCCAACAGGTCGACGTCCAGAACATCGCGTGCGCTGGGATTGTGATCTGCGTTGGTCCAGCCAGTCTCCCGGCACAGTTTGCCGCCGCAAGCCAAGTTAATCCCACGAAAGCCTGCGGCAGAAATGGAAATTGTGAAATTATGACTCATGCCTTTCTCATTTCTTCATTTTCGTCACTTCACGCATCTCTCCAAGTGAAGCCGATACATGCGCCATCTTCATGCCCTTGATAATCTGCCTCAGGGCTTCATAGCGTGATTGCCTAAGCAGATCCAGTGACATCTTTTCGTTGCCGACATACTCGTCTGGTCCGAAGGTGCCAGGATAGATTTGGTGCAAGTAGCTTTCCACTTCCGCGCAGATGGATTCAGCCGGTTGCTCCAATGCCACTTCCAACTTTTCCTTAAGTTCTTGCTCGTCGGAGAAACGATCCACGAGCGCAGCATTCAAATGGCCCCGCAATGGGTGCTTGCCAAAAGCAATGGCCGGTCGCCCTTGCAACAACGCTTCCAGCAGTACCGTACCTGTGATTGCAGATACGGCCACTGCATTTTTGATCAGGGTATAGGGATCCGTATCGATCCTATCGAAGAAGATGCCAGGCCCTATGTTCTTGACGGTGCGGTAAAAATCGCGGGGGCGCCAGGTCAGGCTGTAGGCGGTTTCGAAGGTCGCAGGATGTTCTCTGATGACCAGTTTCAAGCCCAGTCTGGATGCGGCCGCATAAAGGGTTTGAATGGCGAAGAGGTGGTGCACGAAGATCTCGCCATCGGGCAGGGTCGTCTGCTCCGGCTGCAATTGGAGGAATACGCAGACATAGCGAAGGCCCTGCAACTCGCTGCGCGGGGTGGCCAAGCGCAGGTACTCGGCGAGGGCCAGGTGACCCAAGATGATTTTGTGGGGCTTCCAGCCGTTGGCCTTGAGCTTGTAGAGCAGTCTTTTCCCCATTCCCAAGCGCTCGATCCGCTTTTCATAGAAAGGCTTGGCGACGCTGTAATCACTTTTCTTTTCGCTGATGAACTTTGCTACCGAATCATGCAATGGGGCTGCCTGGCTTGCAGTTGAGTGGGTCAAAGACGACGTTGTCTTATCAATGTTCTCCTGCTCAAGAAACACTCTCCAGTTAAATGGCGAGACCGCCATAGTGTAGGTCTGGATGCCCATTGCCTTACACACCTTCTTGAAAACGTACATAGGCAACATGTGAGGTTCATAGCTGAACACCACTACCTGGGGGCGGAGCTTACGGCAAGTGTCAATAGCCGATTTGGCCAGAGAGTAAACTACCTCGTAGCGTTTGACCTCGCTGCGATGAAACCATCGCATCCGCCCACTAAACCTCGTCCACAGCAGCGGCACTAATTTGTCATCCATGACGGATTCGATGATGGCGATCTGATTGCAACCGACGATAGGCGTGAACAATATGTCGCCATCGCTTCCACGCAAGTCAGCGTCGAAACGGATGGCAGCATTGCCCAGCTGGGCATCAGTGTCAGTTGGCTGCATCCGTTCCGGATACACCGCGCTCTCAACGAATCTGATACCTGGATTCAAGGCAAGCAACTCCTGTTCGAGCTGCATGTGCGCATTAGCACCTAGGTAAAGCATGATGGGAACAGATGATGGTGTGTTCGACATGAAATCTTGAGGATACTCAACTGGAATATGGAGCGGGTAATTCTTGGCAATCGTCAACCGAGAAGTGGCCAACTTAGGGCTGTTCCGCGCTTCACATCTACGCGTAACGTCTTCCCCAGTACATGATCAAAATATTTCGTCGGCAACCCCAATCCAGGCCGGATCGCGCGGAGGTTCTCTCGGGTCAGGACTTCGCCGGCCTTCATGTCCTTCACGACATACAGCGAGCGTCGGAACTGGATAGACTTTTTCTCTGCGGAGGTGGGGCCATAACTCACCTTGCCCAGCGCCTGCCATGCGCGTTCGCTCTCGACGACCAGGGCCGCCATCTCGGCAGGCTCCATCGAAAAGGCGCTGTCCACGCCCCCATCTGCCCGGCTCAACGTGAAGTGCTTCTCGACAACCGTCGCTCCCAGCGCAACGCTCGCCACCGACACCCCCACGCCCATGGTGTGGTCGGACAGACCAACTTCGCAATCGAACAACTCCCTCAAATGCGGGATAGTCAGGATGTTGGTGTTTTCTGCCGTCGCCGGGTAGGTGCTGGTGCATTTCAGCAGGACTAAATCCTTGCACCCGGCCTCGCGAGCGGCGCGAACGGTCTCGTCCAGTTCCGCGATGCTTGCCATGCCGGTGGAGACGATTATCGGCTTACCCGTCGCCGCCACCTTGCGGATCAGCGGGATGTCGGTATTCTCGAACGAGGCGATCTTGTAGCAGGGCACCTCCAGCGTCTGCAGGAAATCGACCGCCGTGTCGTCGAAAGGCGTAGAAAAGCCAATCATCCCCAGCTCGCGGCAACGGTCGAAAATCGGCTTGTGCCATTCCCACGGCGTATAAGCCTCGCCGTAAAGCTTGTAGAGCGACGCGCCCGCCCACAGGCTGTTCGGATCGCTGATGTGGAACTCGCGCTCGTCCAGATCGATGGTCATCGTATCCGGTGTATAGGTCTGTATTTTCAGCGCATGGGCCCCGCTACACGCTGCCGCCTCGACGATCTCCAGCGCGCGCTCCAGCGACTGGTTGTGATTGCCGGACATCTCGGCGATCACAAAGGGTGGCTCGTCCCGGCCAATTTGCCGATTTTCAATACGCATTCATTTTCTCCGGATACCTCATTCAAATAATCGCACGCCCGAGCATGAAGGCTTCCGCCGCCGCACAACCTATCGTCGCGCCACGCCACCCGGCAAGATGCTCTACGGCCTTGATGGAACGAGGGTGCGGGAATGCCCTCATTTCGGGAGCATACGCATTCAATGCCTCCAGTTTTCTATCGAGGAAATCCGTGACGTCAAAGAAATAGTCCGGGGCGAACTGCATGCCGGAAGCTGCGGGACGCCATTCGGGACTAGATGGCACTTCAAAGAAGAGCAAGGTTCCTACCGAATGTCCTGGCTGAGGGCGACATGCTGTAATGACGGCATCGTGGAGAACCCGGTGGTCGACGTTCACGTCTCCGGCATGATGCGTCAACACCAAATCCGGTCGATGACGCTCGATCTCGGCTTCGACGATCTTGACGATATCGAGCAACTCCATTCCGTCCATACGATTGTCTGGCAACGAAAGCAACTTCACGGATGCTCCCCCCAGAATCCCGTTGGCCAGATCGGCGCATTTAGCCAACTCGGACAGCTCCTGCTTATGCATCGCCGGATCACGCTCGATGTTGCGGCTGGTCGCCCCCTCTGCCACGATAACTACGTGAACGGCCCAGTCTTCGTCCGCAAGTCGGGCTATCGTGGCACCACAGCCCAGCACTTCATCATCCGGATGAGCGGCAATTACAAGGGCAACCTTCATGGCCTCTTCCTCGTTATTTTCACATCGGCGATGATGCAATCAGGCTTCAGGCTTGCCCGGCTGAATTCCAGAGAGAATTTCCCTGTTTCGAGGAATGCCGGCGGATAACCATCCGCATCAAGCATACGAATAAAGTCGAATGCTGCCTCCAGTGATTCCAGCGATCCGATATTTCCATCCTGTCGGGTACGCCGACGGAAGGTGGTCGGCTCACCGATCTGTGGCTGCGGCTCTGGCCTCTCCTGCAAAATCGTCTCGATCATTTCGCCCGTCAATTGACTGGCGCGCATCAATATCTCCTCCGCCGAACCCAGCAAGGACAATGGACGCTTCAGATATACCGGCCCGGCATCCAATTCCGCAACGCAACGCAACGCCGTCAGCCTGGTTTCCTCGATCCCCCGCGCAACAAGATTCTGGAGCGGACTCCCCCCCCGACCAAAAGGAACGTCGGTCATATGAAAGATCACACATTCGAATCCTTCATAAATTTCCGCGGGAATCTTCCACGACCAATGGGGGAAAAAGACGTGGCTCGGCATGAACGCATCGAGTCTGGACAGATCGAGCTCGGATTGCTCTCGAACACGAAGCACCTCCAGACCAAGTTTGGCCCGCAACATCCGCTCGAGTGCATCATGCCGCTCATGTGGGGATGCAATTACCACACGTAGATTGTCCGCCATAGTTATCCTCAAACCTTCAAAACCAGGGACCGATATTGTTCCGAAAATCCCGCCGCCTGAAAAACGCGCAATGACGCAAAATTCTCAGGAAGGATTTCTGCAGACACCGCGCTCGTTTCCGGATGAAATTTCCTTAACCAGCTCAAACCTGCGAACAACAGGGCTCGCCCCATTCCTTTGCCCGTCATCTCCGGATCGAGGAAAATTGAAATCATAGCCGACTCCGGCGCATCGAAATCGAAGCGAACGACCCCGAATGCCCGCCCCTCCGAAAAGCCTATTAACAGGGCACGCTGAGGATCGGCAAGGCTCCGATTCCACCATGCCACATGCGTATCCAGACTCACCGGAGAAGGATCAAAGGAATACCGACGAGTCGACTCGCAATTTCTCCAAGGCCAAACAACCGTTGCATCATCGGCTACAGCCAACCTTACTGATACGTCCTCCGCATCCGCTCCCATTCCCGGGGAGCCCACCTCGCTGACGATACGTAAAGCCCCTTCTCCGTCCACAGTATTCATCGCCGCATTCGAAATCAGTCTCCGCAAGGCTGCGTTTTCAAGCAGGCATTTCGTGTGACGAATGATCAAACCGACCACGTTGCTGCCATCATTGGGCGCGTAAAGCAGTCCAGCCTCGGCGGCATCGGCAATCTGCCTGTGTTGATTCTCCGCCGTGCAAATGCTCAGGGCGGGCAGCCCCAGACTGCAACGCTCCCATGTGGCCGAACCGCCCGCTCCTATCGCGAGATCGGCAGCCGCCATCAGTTCGGCCATGCGGGAAGTCTGCACATGGCAAGCATAGCCCCACGTCGCACAGGCTTGCTCGATCTCCGCCCGGTGCGGATGCTGTGCTCCGATGACCACATCCACTTCGGCGCCCTTGATGTCGATCCCTGATAGGGCGTCGATCGCCATCCCGGTGTAATTTCCCGCGTCGACGCCGCCGAAGAACATCAGGATGCGCCGCACCTCGCCGCTGCGCGGTTTGACCTGCGCGCGCAGCTCCCGGAACTCCTCGCGCAACAGGGCATAGCGCGGCCCGAGCAGCAGGCGGCAGTGCTCCGGCGCCTTGCCGCAATAGCGCGTCTGCATGTCACGGTAATAGTTCTGGTCAAGCAGCACATCGCAATCGTGCACGCGGTCGGCAAGGTCGTCGATGACCATGATCTTTCCGGCGCCGCCGCGCATGGCGCTCTCCCAGCGGGCGTCCAGCGCGTAGTGGTCGACGACCAGCCAGTCCCATTCCCGGTCAGCCAGAGCGGCGGCGGAATCCTGAACGTCCCGCTCCTGGCTGGTTCCCAGCCAGGACGAATGCGCCAGGTCGCCCGCTGCCTCCCAAGCGGCGTTACCCAAAGATGCAAATTCGATGCCGCGCGACTCCAGCATGTCTCCCAGGTAGGCCGGCAGGCCGCGGCTAACGAAGCGTATCTGCGCACCGCTCTGAAGCAGCGCGTCGGCCAGTGTGAGGCAGCGCATGAAATGGCCGGTGCCGATCCGGCTGGTCGCATCGACGCGAAAAGCCACTCCAAGGCTCACGACGCCTCATCCCGGCTCATCCGCACCAGAGCCAGCGCCATCCGGTAATCGTCCATGTCGTCGATGTCTATAGCTCCGATCCAGTCCATGGGCAAGTAGCTATGATCTGGTCCGTAGAAAGTTTCGGCTCCCAGCAGCGCGTCCCGCCCGGCTATCCAGATGGCGCCGGTGGGGCAGTAAAGATGCTCCAAATCTTGCGAGCGTTTGCTCAAGGCTTCCGGAAAAAGCCGTGTCGGCGACATGTCGCCATCGAGTTTCACCGCCCACCATGGATTCATCCAACCAAAACGGAAACAACTGATCTGGTAGTCGATGTCGCGCATCCAGAAATTGTCCATTGCGGCCCTAATGTGTGCAGCATCGCGCAGGGGGCAGTTTGGCATGAGTTGCGCAACCTGGTCGAAGCTGGTCTGCCAGTGCGCCTCTGCCTGCCTCAACGCACTGATGGTCGCCAGGCTGGATGGCGCCGCATCGTCGGCATTTTCCTGCCGCAGGAAGGGCACGGATGCGCCGGACGCAATCGACACCTCCGCGATTTCATCGCTATCCGTCGAGACCAGTACCCGGTCGAAGCATTGGCTGTTCAGTGCTGCTTCGATGGTCCACGCGATCATCGGCTTGCCGTCGAAATCGATGATGTTCTTTCGGGGGATGCGTTTAGATCCGCCGCGTGCGGGGATGATGGCGATGCGCTGCACTACCACACGCTCCAGCCGCCGTCGGCGACTAATACATGACCGTTGACAGCCGAACTTGCTTCGCCGAGCAGGAATTCCACCGGCCCGATGACTTCGGGGTCTTTTAGCATGCGACGCAACGGCACCAGTTGGGCATAGCGCGCAAGGAATGCCCCGTCGACACGGCCCTCAACGCCGCCGTAGGCCACGCAATTGACGCGGATTTGTTGCGGCGCAAGGCGCACCGCCAACTCGCGCGTCAGATGATGCAGGGCTGCTTTGCTGACGCCATACTGAATGGGCGAGCGATCCAGTGTGCCGTCATAGAGGGCGGGGTTGGGCGCGACTACGCCGTACATGGAGCCGATGTTGACTAGAGCTTTCAGTTTGTGGCTTTCAGATCGCGACAGACACATCGACAACTCGTAGGGCACGACGACGTCCATCTCGAATTCGCCGATGAAGGCGTCGTGCTTCGTCGTTCCATCCGGCTGCACTGCGAGCATCTCGATCGACCTCGCATTGTTCACCAGATGCGTCACGACGATGCCGCGCGCCGATAGTTCGTCGGCCAGCCGCTGTGACGAACCCGGCTGCTGCAGGTCGGTCGCGATGCCCATGACATGTCCTTTGGTCGAGCCGATATCGGAGGCCAAACCGTCCAAGCGAGACCGCTCGCGCGAGGTCGTGACGACATTCCAGCCCTGCTCTGCGAAGTGACGGACGAGCACTTTTCCGAACTTGCCGGTTCCACCGGTCAATAGCAATGTTCTGTTCATTTGCGCAATCCCACTTCGATGATGGATACGACTTGCCGGTTGAATTCATAGGGCGAGCGGCAGGTTCTGGTCCTGATACCTTCAACAAACTCGCTCAACGCTGTCTTGAACGCGGAAAATGCATCCGCGAATACAAGCTCTTGCCAGCCCCGTTCGCCGTGGATGCGTATCGACAACGGCGCCGCAATCTCCTTGCCGAAGGCGGAGAAGTGGGCGGTGATGCCGTTCCCGAAGCCGACCGAGACCGACCGGCCGCTTCCGGCAAAAGTTCGGGAGTGGGCGCCGGCGATGTCCGCCAGCGCGCCGATTATCTGCAACGACGGCTCGATGATGTGCACCGCGTATTTTTCCCAGCTCTTGGGCGTGGTCGCCTGGAGATGCCTGACCGGGCCGATGCGCTCGCGATCACTCTCGCTCAACATCAGCTCCTTCGCATAACGGAGCGCCGAGCAGGTGAATATCTGCCCCTCGTATTTCTGAAGCCGGTATAGCGCGTCCATGCCGTCCCGCGACAGCGCAACTGGTTTGTCGATGTAGACAGGAATGCCCGCTTCAAGAAATGGCGTGGCGAATGCAAGATGGTTCATGGCATCGTCGCGGGCGAGCAGCAGCGCATCGATCTGGCCTAGCATCGCAGCCGGTTCTTCCACTACATGCGCGATCAGCGCTGCCTTGGCAACCCGCAGGGACAATTCGGCGTCCTGGGTCCAGATATGCGTCACTTCGACGCCAGGAATTCGCGCAGCCGGCCAGGCCTGCTTCGCAAGGTATTGCGGGATCACCGGGAATTCGCAGGCGTTCATGTGCTCCGGTGAGTAGCCGTTGCAAATCGCCGCCCAAGAGTAGGGATGGCCGTTACCAACCGAGAGGCCGATCATGCCTAGTTTTAGGCTCATTTGACTTTCCAGTTCGAGGGTTCCACAAGTTGCGGATCATCGCAGGCCAATTCGGCCGCATCGAATGGCGCCGCCCGCTCCCATATTTCCAGAAGTTGTTCAAGATGTGCACGGCTCTCCACACCGACGACGATGCGCGATATGCCCGTATGCGCTTTCGCGAATCCAAGGCAAAGGGCCAGCGCTTGCTCGCTGCGCCCCCCGACGGCTGCATCCCATCGCTGCCAGAGTTCGTTCCATTTGTCGAAGGCCGTCAGGCGTTTGTCACGACCCATCAACAGCAACCCTTGCATGAATACCGAGCGAATATGGACTTCTACGCCGGCCTCCGCCAACCTACCCAGCCAGCCGCTAGTCGCTAGCCGCTGTTCGAGCACATTGAACGGGGCTTGCACCAGATCGGGTGGCATCACTTTAACCAGTTCGGCCAATGACTGCGGAGAGTAGATCGAGTACCCCACCTTGCTGACCAGACCTTCCCTTTTCGCTTCCTGTAGGCCAGCGGCGATACCCCGACCCTCTGCCCTGAGCAGGTCGGCGGCTCTATGCAAAAGCAAGCCACCCAGACGGTCGATCTGCAACCTTTCCAATGACTGGCGGACATGATCGAGTACCCACTGTTTACCGCTTACTTCATCTTTGGGTAATGGCGGCACTTTTGAGACAACATTCCAACCTGCTACTCCGATCCGGCCCAACACCTGCTCGCTGTCGCCATATGCAGCAGCAGTGTCTAACGTGTCGAGATTGGAGGTTTTGGCAAGGTCGAGTATGCGCTGAGCCTCAACCTGAGATGTCTTGCCTTCTTTATTCGAGATACCGTAATCAAGGCCGAACTGGACTGTTCCCAGTGCAAGCTTCATTTATTGAGAATCTTTGTCAATGTGGCGACGACAAGGTCCTGCTGCTCATTGGTCATCGCCGGATATAGCGGAACGCTAATCGTCTCGTGGTAGTAGCGTTCAGCTTCGGGGCAGTACCCCGGCCTAAAACCCAACTCCTCAAAAAAGGGCTGACGGTAGACTGGTATGTAATGAAGGTTGATCAGAATGCCGTTTGCACGAAGCGAGTTGTAGACTTCTCGCTGAGTTCTCGCTGTAGCGTTGGGATCGAGCCTGATCGGGTAGAGGTGGTAGCTGGAGTAGCTGTCAGGATGCTGCCAAGGGGTCTTAATCGGTAGGTCGGCCAGTTGCTTGTCGTATCGCCCCGCGAGTTGATTGCGTCGCTTTACGAACTCGTCCAGTCGCTTCATCTGACTCAAGCCTAGTGCTGCGTGAATGTCGGTCATCCGATAGTTGAATCCGAGGTCGATCTGCTGGTAGTTCCAGATTTCAGAGTCAG
Source organism: Methylococcaceae bacterium (assembly GCA_044350805.1). Taxonomy (GTDB): domain Bacteria; phylum Pseudomonadota; class Gammaproteobacteria; order Methylococcales; family Methylococcaceae; genus UBA6136. The sequence goes on along the minus strand of JBILGU010000015.1, from coordinate 38,312 downwards.
GGCGTGAATGCATGTCTTCGACAGTGCTTGTGATCCCGTGGCTTCGTAAGATGCGGAGACGCCTGGCCAATTTGGTGTCGTTGGTGATAGCCATACCACCTTCACCGGAAGTAATGATTTTGACCGGGTGAAAGCTAAACACAGTGATGTCACTGTATCTGCCGCTTCCAATGGGTTCGCCCTTGTATCTGGCACCAATGGCGTGGGAGGCGTCTTCGATGATTTTGAATCCGTACTTCTGGCCGAGCGCACTTAAGTCAGCCATATCACATGGTTGACCACATAAATGAACGGGGATGACAACCTTGGGCAATTTCCCCTTTTTTTCTGCCAAAGCCAATTTTTCAGTCAGTCTATCCACGCTAAGGTTGTATGTACGCGAGTCAATATCGACAAAATCTACTGCCGCCCCACAATAAAGCGCACAGTTAGCGCTGGCCACAAACGTGGTCGGCGTTGTCCAAATACTGTCCCCTTTACCGACACCCAGAGCCAGGCAGGCGATGTGTAGTGCACTGGTAGCACTATTAACTGCCACTGCATATTGCGCCCCACAATAATCTGAAACTACTTTTTCGAAGGCAGGAACTACCGGGCCTTGAGTCAGAAAGTCCGATCGCAAGACATCCACAACTGCATCGATATCAGATTGATTGATATCTTGGCGACCATATGGAATCCCTATCACTCGAACACCTCGTTGTGATGATGGTTGGGTCCTCGATTCTGCGGTAAGGCAGGACTTGGTTGACTCACGATGTCTCGATAGCTGCCCATACGCCGGATGCCACCGCCGCCCAACTCAACAATCTGCGTGCAGTTTTTAAGGGTCGTCAGGCGATGCGCAATGATGAGTACGGTAAGATCTGGGCTAAGGTTTTCGATGGCATCCATGACAGCTTGTTCAGTTTCGTTGTCGAGTGCGCTGGTGGCTTCGTCAAAAATGATTACGTCTGCTCTTTTGTAGAGGGCGCGGGCGATGCCAATGCGTTGGCGTTGCCCTCCTGAGAGGCGGATACCGCGCTCACCCACAATAGTCTGGTACTGCTTTGGCCAACTTTGAATGCTGCCAGCAATTTGCGCCTGTTGTGCAGCCTGTTTTACGCGCTGGTTATCAATTCTCTCTTTTGGCACGCCAAAGGCAATGTTTTCTGCAATGGTGCCGTCAGTCAGAAATATTGCTTGGGGGACATGAGCGATATGCGTTTGCCACGCGCGCAGATTTTTCGGTACAACGGCGCATCCATCAATCTCCAGGCTACCTTCTACCGGCTCTAACAAACCCATGACGATATCAAGCAAAGTACTTTTGCCACTGCCGGTGGTGCCAATGAAGCCAACACGGCTGCCTTTGTATATATCAAGGTTGATTTGTCTCAAAATGAAGGGCAGTTGCTGGCTGTAGCGAAATCCGAGTTGCCTGAAACAAATACTTTTCGTAAAAGGCAATGGTACTGTCTCGGGTTGATCAGCGTAGGCAGGTAAAGGTTGGTCGAGTAGTTCGAGAGTGTCTTTCAACATGGATTGATTACCCCGTATGCTCGTCCATGAAGCATAGGTTTGCTGCAGGACCGGCAGCAGGCGCTGTGCTCCTACTGCTAACGCTCCAAGGATGGGAATGGTTTTGGCTATGCCATCGGGCTGTTGTGACAGCAAATAGGATAATGCGGCAATGAGAACCATCCCTAGTGCCTCAATAGCATAACGAGGACTTTGGGCAATAAACATTTGGTTGCCCTGGGCACGTCGCAGTGGTAGGTCGGCGCTTCGGTAAATCTGACAAAAGGTAGATTGATTGCCGTCAATGAGCACATCGCGAATACCCCCCAAACCTTCTTGTAGCGATTTAATTAATTGATTCGATTCTCTGGAGATGCGCTGACTGTCGGATGTCAATTGTCGGCGAGTTAGCTGGATGATACTGAAATAAATAAAACCAAAACCGCCAAAAGCTGTTAGAGCAACAACTGGCTCTACCGACAACAATGCAAAGAGAATGACGAACAGCATCACGCTCGAACTAATGAGCGTTAGTAGTGGAAATATGACCCCGTAAATAACGGTGTTGCCTTTGCTCGAGATGCCGGAAATGACTTCGCTGCTATTTCGGGCGCAATGCACTGCGTAGGGCTGATATAAGGTGCGACGATAAATGTTGATACTAAGATCGGCCCCCGTGGCAAACGAAAGCCGTGTGCTGGCCCAAAACAGGAGTAACCGCATGCCCCCTGTAATTAGCGATGCAACGCCAAAGATAATCGTAATCGGCAAAAGAAGTTGTTCTGGCGACGTTAGTTTGAGTATTTGAATGACAGGCTGTGCCGCGGTGTGCATAAATATATGATCTGGGGCATTTAATACCCCCAAAAACGGGAGCACCGCACCTATGCTGAGAATTTCGGCGAACGACGCAATCACCATCAAAACAAGCACCAATCCAAACTGTCCACGACGTCGGGAGCTAGTGTGGTGCCAGAGGTGTGTTATGAGTTGCGGGAGGGATTGATTTTGTTGCACTGGTGGGACGACAGTTATTCGTGATACTAAATTGACTTGTAACCATGACGCTTGATGAGTTCGTCACGCTCGGCTGATTTGAGGTCCTCGCGAACCATTTCGGCGACCAGTTCATTGAAAGTAGTTTTTGGGGTCCAACCGAGCTTTTCTCTGGCTCTGGCGGGATCGCCCAGCAAGGTTTCGACTTCGGTGGGGCGGAAGTAGCGGGGATCAACGGCAACCACGCACTTGCCATACGAGTCGTAACCCTTCTCTTCCAGGCCCTGCCCTTCCCATCGGATTTCCATGCCGTGCTCTCTCGCTGCGGCGCTGACAAAGTCTCTGACGCTCTATTGCACGCCTAGTGCTGGACGTAGGGTCCTCCATCTAGGTGTTCACGATCTCCCCCTCGGAGCAGTTATAGGCGTGCTGTAAATATAGTAAATATAGCAGCCCTGCCACTAATCTTGGGGACAAGGCAGGCCGTCCCGTTTTAGCCGCAAAGTGGGCAGCGAAGGCGTTCTCGATCAACGCCCAATCCATCACATCAGCCAATTTCACGAGTGGATGCTTGAGATTAATTTCTCAACCAACGGGTGTTTAAAAAGATCTCCCATTTGCGGTCCTGGCTTCCTCGGCCCCATAAAACCCCGACAGGATTTGCAAGAAAACAGGTGATTATTATCTCATTTCTGGCAATTCAACACCCAAAAAAACGCGCATTTATAAGAATAAATCAATGGGCTATGATTTTTTAGAGTGGCCTTGTTAGACCGCCTCCAGAAAGCCGGGTCCAAGTTCTTTGTACACCTCGAAGACTGAGCCCTGTATCAGAAAAGATTCCTCTTTGAACAATATCTTTTCGGGACTTTCATGCTGTTCGTGGCTCACATTTTCAGTCAAGGTTAGCCACAAAATCCACGAAAAGTACTAAATACATTCAAATTAGAACTCCCACCTGAATACGATGCTGGGGGGGGGCAGATTCTGCGAGCATTTTGGTGATGTGATCACTTAGGTTTTCTTTAGGTAGTCCTGCTAGGCCCTCGCCAGTTCGTCCTCCAATTTAACCTTGGCGAACCAACCGAGGGTGTTGAGGCGGGTACTGTCCATGAGTTTGCGGGGGATGCCGTCGGGCTGGCTGGGGTCAAAGGCGATGTCGACGGTGTAGGCGACGGTTTGGGCCAGCTGCTGGAAAGTGATGTCGTGCCCACAGCAAACGTTGATGTGGCTGAGCATGGGCTGGGTGTGCCGCTACCCCAGATCGGGACCTGATTTTTGGTGCCATGAAAATCACGCAATTGCATTAACAGCTCTTCAGGTATCGGGCCTTGTTTTTTGGCGTCCTGCTCGATGGCTTGCCAGTCTTGCTCTATAGCCAGTTTTGCCAGGTGGAAGCGAATAAGGGCGGGGATGACGTGGCTGTCTCGCAGGCTGTAGTTGTCGCCAGGGCCATACAGATTCGTGGGCATGATGGCTGCGGTAGTCGATGCCGTGGCTTTGGCCATACTGGCGGTTATAGCTTTCACAGAGCTTGATGCCGGTAATTTTGCCGACGGCGTAGGGTTCGTTTTTGGGTTCCAGCTTGCCGGTGCGCTGGGCGTCTTCCCGCATGGGTTGCGCGGAAAGCTTAGGCTAGATGCAACTGGAGCCCAAGAACAGCAACTTCTCTACACCATTGTGAAATGCGGCGTTGATGACGTTGGCCTGGATCATCAGGTTTTGGCAGATGAATTCGGCCGGGCGGTATTATCGAGTAGATACGATCGACCTTGGCGGCGGCCAGATAGGCTAGATCGGGCTTTTCACCTTCGAAGAATGCAAGGACAGCGGACTGATCCGTCAGGTCGAGCTCTTCGTAGTTTCTGAGTATCAAGGACTCAGGTGTGAGGCGCGTTGCAAGCAGGTGACGGACGATGGCAGGACTCACCATGCCCGGTGACCAGCGACGTAGATTTTTGGGGATGGGATCATCGGATGAATATCCATCGCCTTTTCATGGATTGTTGCCTGTGTTCGGCCTCATGACTGTTTTCGTTTCTGCTGAATCGATAGCCACTTGGAGAATCGCGCCTCTTGAATGCTGCGGTAGATCAACAGATAGGTGGCGGCGAAGAGGAGGGCAAAGAGCTGGAGCAACCACGAGCTCTGCCAGAAAATGGTGGCGGGTATGACTGCAAGGGATGACATAAGCCATAAAAAGGGTGAGGTCAGCGCGTTGCGGTGGGTTTTATGTTTTTTGAAGTAACTGCCCACGGCCCATCGCACCACCCGGCGATAGATCAGTTGGTGCAGGTGTGCGGCATCGGGCATGCCGGGATGACGTTTGCTAATGATCACCCGCCGGTAGATGGTGAACAGGGTCTCGAAGATCGGGTAGAACGAGAGCATGAGTGGAAACCAGGGAGACACCTGGGCGTTGCGGGCGACCATCAGCACGGACAGCTCGGCCACCAGAAAGCCGACAAAGTAAGCTCCACCATCCCCTAGAAAGATGAGACCGTTGGGGTAGTTCCAGACCAGAAAGCCGGCAATGGCACCGACCAGCGACAAGGCGCCGACGAGCAGTAGCCGGTCGCCGACCTGATCTGCGACATAGGCCAGCCCTAGGAGGCTGATGATGGCGACTACACCGGAGAGGCCGTTGTAGCCGTCGATGATGTTGAAGGCATTGGCGACGCCGGCGACGGCAAAGGCGGTGACGGCGATGGCCAGGAAGCCGGTGATCGTGATGGCATCCCAGCCGATGTGGAGCATGGGCGGGTGCAGGAGGCTGTCGAGGCCGGGGATGTCGAGCCGGGTAAGCCAGGCGCCGAGGAAGTAGCCGCCGAGCAGCGCGGAGAAGGCCGTGGCCATGAGGCGCTCCCGGACGCCGACCCGCTTGGTAAGGTCTTCGACCAGACCGGCGCCAAAGGCGGGCAATGCGCAGGCGAGTAGGATGAGGTTGGGTGCGGCGACGGGATCATCAATCCACGCCTTGGCCAGCAAGCCACCGAGGACGCCTAGAAACACCCCGATGCCGCCGACACGGGGAACGGGCGTTTCGTGGAATTTCTGCACGCCGTCAAGGTCATGGTCCGCCGTGACGTGGGCGTGCAGGTGCTTGTAGCGGATCACCAGCAGGGTGATCAGCAGGGAGGTCAGGAACGAGATGGCGAGTGCGAGCATGCTTTGAGGTCTTAGGATTATTAACCTTAAGCTCGTTATGAACGAATCATGGACCCCTAAGGCTTCAGATAACCTGGCTTGATTCTATCCCTTTCGAGTAAAAGACTATTGAACAGGCACGCTAAATCCGTTTAGAGGGCGCATAGTACTCCCGAAACTTATGCCGGCCAAAGGCCAGGATAAACCCCAAGAAGGCGCCACCTAAAACGGAGCCGGGGAGTGCTGCAAGAGCAACACGCGGGGGTTCAATCCGACGTGAAAGCTCCGGTAACTGGACACTGTACCGCCCCTGAATCCGGGCGATATCGCCCCGAATGCGGGACAGCATCTGCTGCCGGGCAAGATCATCCCTAGGGACACCGCTGGCGACGCCCTCCACCATTCCGAACAAGCCCTGGGTCAGCGTATCACCGGCCTGACCTTGGTACTGATCGGCCACCCCCTTTTTCGCCTGAACGATGAATGCTTCGAGGACTCCGACGGCCTCCTCTTGGGCTTTCAGGCGCTTGAGCTTTTCTTCAAGCCCGTAGAGTGTGACCTTAAGCGCATTGGCCTGCGTACGAAGGGGCAAGAAACTGGCATCGACGGTCCCGACATCGACGCGAACCTCATCGTGGGTCGCAAGGTCCTTTTCCCTCTCCATGAGCGTTTCAAATTCCTTGAGCCGGGTCTTAAGGTAACCCGACTCGACCTCGGCCCGAAGGTGCTCGCCACGGAAGCCTGCGGTCAAGACGGCCACCTCGCCCTGATAGCCATCGAGGAGGTTCTTGAGCTCCAGATAGGTCGCCCCATCGCGAAGGAACCTTAAGGACCAATCCAGCCCTTCTTTCGCCCTTTCGACCTTGCGGTCGGCCATCGTGATCTTGATTTGGCTGATACGGGTGGATTCGGCCTTCAGCCTTTCGTCCATCAGCGGAAACTTCTTGGTCTCGGCCTGGGAGATCCCATAGACCGGGACCACCTGCTTTTCCCACCACGGGGCCGAGGCCAGCCAACCCAGGGGCCTCGGGTTTTCCCCTCGCCCTTCGATCGTTGCGGCCCATTGCCCCGCGACCCCGGGGAGATTTTCAGCCAGCATCCGCCAACGCGCGAAGGTCAGGGCGCATCCCATGTCTTTGTCTTTGTCTTTGTCTTTGTCTTTGTCTTTGTCTTTGTCTTTGTCTTTGTCCGCTAGATCCTGCGGGATACAGATATTGCTGAGGGTGGCCTCGGCCGAGTATTTCCCTAAGATCTTTATCGACCCTGTGACCAGCAGGGGGGTGACCAGAGCGCCGAAGAGAATCCCGCGCCATGTCAAAAGTAGCGTATCGAGAACGTCCTGAAGTCCGATTTCGGGGTCTTCAAGCTCGGGTGACCGGGGGGCGCTGGGAATTGTCATGCGATATGGAGGGGCTCTGACGGGATGTTCGTTATTCAACTCATGGCAAAGAATGGCCTTGGGCTGTAACCGGCTGATTGTAGGGGATATCACCTCTTTCGTCATCATCACTATTGATGATAAAGTTCAATTATTGATCTGCCTCCCCCAAAGCCCCCGGATCTCTCCATGGGGGGCGGAATTGTCCTCTCAGACGCCCCTTATTTGTTCTCCATTTGTCTCATGAGACCCCAAGCGCCCCCGCAACCTCAGGATGACCCTGAGGCGGACCTTCTTAAAAAGATCCTTGAGGACCTTAACGCGAGCTGGCGATGGGTCCTGCTGGGCGCGGTTCTGGTTCCGCTTTTTCTTGGGGTTTACGCTCGGACGCTTGCCCCTTTCACCACCACGGTAATCCTCAACAATGCCTGTGTGCCGAAAGGTGCTGCAGAACCCCCTCAGGATCAGGACAAGGCGATAAAGATTGAACCTGAATGCGCGCTGACGTTTAGCCGTTGGCGAATGCTCGCCGAAACGCTTCCGGCACTCGCCAGCCCGTCGCTCAATGAGGACTCAAAAAAGGAAAATCCTTCCACACCCCCCGCATGGCTGTCCTCTTCCGCTTGGTGGGAAAAGCAGGCGGTGCCGGTCTATGGCCTTTCACAGGCCGAGACCAAGCGTTTTCCGCTGATGGATGACACACTCAAGGCGGCGTCTACCCACATCGCGCTGCTTCGCCTCACGACCCAGAACCTCAAAGCCGCCGAATCTAACGCCATGGCCGATGCCTCAGTCCACTGGCTTCGGAGCGGCGCCACCTGGATCGATCTCAAGGGGCTTTTGGATCACTACCGAAGCGAGATCCAGCTTTCTCAGGCCCGGATCGCCTCTGAAACCCTCAAGAACCGGATCGAGTCCGGCTACCTTCAGGAGCGCATTGTGCGCCTCCGTGCTATTTCGAAGGAGGAGCAAGACCAGAAGACCCTGGAGCAAACCCGGGTCGATGTGGGTTCGGTCGATACCCAGTACCTCCCGCTTCGAACCCAAATCAACGCGGCTGAGGTCACCCTCGCAGAACAAGACGGAAGCCTTCGTCGCCTTCAGGATCAAGCCGCTCAAGACGACGTGCTCAATCAGTTTGTGGCGCGTTCCTCTTCATACTTGGCCTCTTTCTCACCCGCCGTTCCCGTTCAAGTCACTGGCGATCAGCTTTTGGAAACGATTTTTGCTTTGGATGGGACGATTCCGGCAACGGATGCTCCCCGAAAAGCCGCCATCGAAAGGATCCGGGGGGACGTCCGAGGAATTTTGGGCCGTTACAGCGTTCAGCCTCCCGAGGTCTCCCGGCAGATCACGGCGCCATCGGTGGGCGCCACCCTCTGGGGCCTGTCTCTCCTCGGGGGAGCCTTTCTGGGGTACCTCGCGTTCCTCACGCGCCGGACCTTCATCGCTCTGGATCAAAAACCCCACTGACCCCGCGCTGAGGCCTTTCATTTTTTCACGGCCGGCGGGGCTTAAACCTCGCTCTCCTTGGCTTGGGCTTCATGGATAAAAGGCGTAAGCCCCCAGTATCTGCCCGCGTCCCGGGAGCCTCAAAAGGCACAGGAATTTAAGAAGCTGCGTTGCTTGCCCTATGAGGCCTATTCGCCAGAGCTCATCGCAAAGTAGCCTCCACCGGCTCCGGACGTTTTTCGGGAGCGATCCCCGAACGCTTTCCCATTTTTCCGAAACCACCCCCCGCAAGCTTGGCGATTCGGACATCTTGCCGCAGCTTGTCGTCTTTTAGGCCCTTCAAAATAGGCGATGTCACGGGCACACGCCCTTTGTTCTCCTCATCTCACATCCCACGCCATGGAATCCTCCATCCGAGCCACCGTCGAGGACCTCCTAAGGCGCCTCGAAGGGGCCTACGCCCAAGCCACCCTTCGGGCCTATCGCGTTGACTTTCATGCCTTCATCAACTACTGCGAAGCGTTAGGCCTCGCCTCCTATCCTGCAACCCCGGGGTCCGTCGCCGGTTTTGTGGCGTGGCTCACGGAATCCGGGCTTCGATCTTCGAGCATTCGTCGGGCCATCGCGGGGATTGCGACCCTCCTCAACCTGAGTCGACTTCCTGATCCCACCAAGGATCCTGAGGTGAAGCTCGCCATGCGCCGCATGCACCGAACCTTAGGGCGCGCCGCCCGTCAGGCCCAGGCCCTGCATGCAGAGGAGTTGGAACAGCTTCTGATGGGCGCGGACGATTCCTTGCGGGGTCTTCGGGATCGGGCGCTCCTCCTTTTGGCCTATGACACCTTGTGCCGTCGGAGCGAACTGGTTTCATTGGCCGTCGAGGATCTCAAACCCCAAAAGGTGTTGCTTCGAAGAAGCAAAACCGATCCCCACGGGTTGGGTCGCTGGCTTCAGCTCAGTCCCCGAACCGATGCTGCGCTTCACGCCTGGCTTTCTCTCTCGGGCATCCGCTCAGGACCCATTTTTCGCGGGATCTCGGCCTCAGGCGCCCTGACCCTGAGTCTTTGCACCAGCCAGGTGAACCGAATCCTGAAACGTCTGGCCCGAACCGCCCAGATCGAACCCACCGCCATCAGCGGCCACTCCTTAAGGGTCGGCGCTGCGCAGGACCTCCTCAAGAAAGGCGCAAGCCTTCCGGCCATCATGCACCGGGGGCGCTGGTCCAAGACCGATACGGTCATGCGTTATCTTGAAAATGCACCGAGCGAATTTGAGGAACCGCCTTCCAAGGAGGCCCCTGACTGGTGAGGCCAAAGATCCCGTGCTAAAAAGGAGGCCACGTCACATCACCCTTTCTTCAGCCGGATACCCCTCACACCCATGAAAGTCGCCCTGATCCATGAGTGGCTCTCGACCTATGCCGGATCCGAGCGCGTTCTTAAGGCCATGATCCATCTATATCCGGAGGCTGACCTCTTCGCGGTCGTTGATGTGCTTCCTAAGGACGAACGCAGATTTCTTCAGGGGAAAATCCCAAAGCTTACCTTCATTCAAAAGCTTCCCTTCGCCCGATCAAAATTCCGCCACTATCTCCCCCTGATGCCGCTCGCCATCGAGCAGCTGGACCTTTCGGGCTACGATCTGATCCTCTCCAGCCATCATGCGGTCGCCAAAGGCGTCATCACCGGGCCCAACCAGCTCCATATCAGCTATGTGCATTCCCCCATGCGCTACGCCTGGGATCTCCAGCATCAATACCTTCGAGAATCCGGCCTCGATCAGGGCATTAAAGGCGGGATCACCCGCTTTTTGCTCCATCGCCTGAGGCTCTGGGATCAGGCCAGCGCGAACCGTGTGGATCATTTTGTTTGCAATTCCGACTTCATCAAAAAAAGAATCTGGCGGTGTTACCGGCGTGAGGCGACGGTCATTTATCCTCCCGTTGAGGTCTCCCGGTTTGAGGCCCACGCCCAACGTGAGGGCTTTTATCTCGCCGCATCCCGCCTGGTCCCCTATAAACGCATGGACCTCATCGTCGAGGCCTTTTCCCAAACACCCCACCGGAGACTGATCGTGATCGGCGATGGGCCGGAGATGGGGAAAATCCGAAAGCTTGCAGGATCCAATGTCACGCTCATGGGGTATCAGGGGGATCGGGTTCTCAAGGCGCATCTTGAAAAAGCCAGGGCCTTTGTGTTTGCAGCCGAAGAGGATTTCGGGATTCTTCCGGTTGAAGCACAAGCCGCCGGCGCCCCGGTCATCGCCTTCGGGAAGGGCGGGGCGCTGGAAACGGTCATCCCCCTCGATAACCCCCAAAATCAGCCACCGACCGGGCTTTTCTTTCAGGAACAGACGGTTGAGTCTCTGCTTGCAGCGCTGGGCCAGTTTGAAACTGAGGAGAGCCAATTCAGTCCAGCAGACATTCGGATCCATGCCGAAACATTCGGCACCGACCGATTCTTGAAAACCTATTCAGATTACGTGAAGCGCAAAATCGAGGAATTCTGGCCCAATCGTCGGGTGTCTTAAGCCCCGATCCCGGACCCTCAAAGATCCTAAAGCCCTATCAATGGTAGAATCAGGGCAAAAAATAGGGTCTGGCAAAGATCGGCAGGGCAAAACGCCCCAATGCATCACCAAGATCCTTTCCTTTGATTGCGTGTGGGGGACACCAGCAGATGAAAGAAGCCGATTACAACACCTATATCCGGGCGTTTACCCGCCTTTTCCAGGTTTATGATTCGGCAACCCCCTACCTTGAAGTGCCAGAAGACTTCAAGCACTTCATCCAGAAGAAAAGGGCGTGGCTGGAACGCCTCAAATCCCCCGAATTCCCGGTTGCCTTCTTGGGCGCCTTCTCGGCCGGCAAAAGCACCATCATCAACGCAGTTCTTGGGGATGACATTCTCCCGCAGGCCACCAAATCCCTGACCGCGATCCCGACGCTGATTCGCAAGGGAAAAGCCAACAAGGCCATCATCTCCTATCTGACCGAAGCCGAGCGTTCCGAACTCAAGGATCTTTACCTTGAGGAACTCTCCAAGGAGCTTCGGACCTCTCCTGAAACCTACCGGAGCCTTGGGAAGGCGGAAGTCCTTGCTCGCCTTGGGGCCGATATCGAGCGCCAGAAATCCCAGTACGGAAGCTTCAACAAACAAAAGTTCTTTGATGAACTCAAAGTCCTGATCGAAGGCTGGGACAAGCTCTCCGGAGCCACCAAGGAAATCACCCTGGATGAACTCCCAAGCTACGTCACCGAAGACTACGCGGATGTCCTTTTCGTCAATCAGGCCGAAATTTACCTGACGGATGTCAGCATTCCTGAAAACGTCGTGCTTGTGGATCTTCCCGGTTTAGGCGTGGTTAACCCCCGCCACCGCAAGGTCACCAAGACCTATGTCGAGAACGATGCCAAGGCGTTCGTGATCGCCATGAAGGTTTTCCATTTGCTGGAAGGCGAGGAAATCGAGCTTCTGGCCGAGATCCACAGCCAGCGTCGCCGGGTCCTCCAGCGGGCCTTCTGGGTCATCAACCAGTGGGACGTCTTGAGTTCCAAGCAGAAGAAGGAAGAGATCCATAATTTCGAGCAGAAGATCGATCACTACGGCTTCCAGATCGCCAAGGACCGGGTCTTCAAGGTCTCTGCCCTCAATTATCTGCTCTTGAAGCTCATTCAGGACGGCCGCCTCGACATGAGCCGGAGCGTCCGAGACCACGCCGACAGCCTCACCAAGGCCATTGGCCGAATTCCGGATCGATCGGAAGCGTCTCAGCAGATCAAGGCCCTGGAAGAAACCAAGAGCTTTGCCACTTTCAGGTCCAGCCTCTTTGAGTATCTTTCCTATACCGCCAAGGCCGAATTCCTGGAAGAGGCCCGAAGTGAATACCTTGATCTCGCCAAGCGCGTCCGCGAATGGCTGGAACCGCTGTATCGGAACTATGAAGACATCGACGATGCCGGCATGAAGAGCACCTTCATCGCAAGCCAGCTCTCCAAGCGTCAGGACGAAGCCCTCAAGGCGCTTCGGGCCGCGGTTGAAGACCATGTCTCAAGGCTCCGTACCGAAATCCTCCCAGAATTTGTCTTCTGGCGGGATGAGGATCAAGCGCATCTGAGCGAACACGTCACCAATGCCATCGATTCACTCGATCGTAAGGGCCTAAAGAACGAACTTCTCAAGGGGCTCGATCTCAACAGTGTCGTCAGCCGACTTCCCCATAAGATCGAGGAAAACCTCAACATTCAGAAAACCTTCCGGAGCCAACTCCAAAAGCTTCTGGAAGATCAGATGGTCCGAAAGCATCTGGCTGAACTTCGGGACAGCATCATGGCCACCCGCGCACTCCCTGAAAACGTTCGCGAAGAGCTCGAGGATCGTTTGAGCGGTCGCGACATGCTGAGCCGTCTCAAGGGCATGTGCGACGTGTTTCTCTTTGAGTACGGCGATGTCATCAACCAGTTCGGGCGAAGCGTGATGGACCATGAGGCGCAGCTTGAGGCCCAGAACGTTGAGAACCTCCTTCGGACCATTAATGAAAAGCCGGAAGAGGCTCTGAAGGTCGCGAAAAGCCTGAATCTCCTGGCCTCTAAGGACCCTGCCGCAGAACTTAAGAAACTGGGAATTGAAGCCCTGAACCGCATTCATGGGGCCCTGACCGGAACGCCCCCTTTGCTCGCCGCCACCATCACCCAGAGCGATGCGATTGACCGAGCCCTCGATCACTATAAGACCGGCATTCTCGACTATGCCCGCCGCCAGCAGCATCAGATCAATCTCTTTGCTCGCCGCGGTATCAAGAATTACTTCGAAGAACTCGAAGCCGAGCTCCTGGCTTACTTTGAATCCATCAAGGGCGAGATCGCCCAGCTGATCATGCGTCAATTGACCGATGACATCGATACCGAACTCACAGCGGAATTCGAAAAGCAACGCATCATCAAAGAGACCTACCAGTTCATGACCCATGAGGTCGGAATGGAGCTTCGAAAGACCGAAGCCGCCTAGAGGCTGCGCTTAAAGCCTTCCTTCCCATGAACCTTGCGGAAAGCTCTTCTGCTTCCACTCGCCCCTTTTGCAATGCGTGAACGTCCCCTTGAGGGGGCGCTCTTCCTAACGAGACTGAACTATGACCGCTCTGATCTGTGGCTCGATGGCCTATGACACCATCATGGTGTTCCCTGATCGCTTCAAGCATCACATTCTCCCCGAACAGGTCCACATTCTGAATGTGGCGTTCCTGGTCCCCGAGCTTCGCCGGGAATATGGCGGCTGCGCCGGAAACATTGCCTACAACCTGAAGCTTTTGGGGGGAGACCCTCAGATTCTCGCGACCGTCGGCAAGGATTTTGGGCCTTATCAGGACTGGCTCTCGACTCTTGGCATTTCCAAGGACCTGATCAAGGTCATTCCAGAGAGCTATACCGCACAGGCCTATATCACGACGGACCTGGATGACAATCAGATCACGGCCTTTCATCCCGGGGCGATGAGCTTTGCCCATGAGAACCCGATTCCAGAAGACCGTTCCATTCGTCTGGGGCTGATTTCCCCGGATGGCAAGGAGGGGATGATTCAGCACGCAAAAGAATTTGTGGAAAAGGGGATTCCCTTTATTTTTGATCCCGGTCAGGGCATGCCCATGTTCGATGGCACAGAGCTGCTCTCGCTGGTCGAACAGGCGACCTGGGTCACCCTCAACGACTATGAAGCGCAATTGATGCAGGATCGAACTGGCATGAAGGCCGAGGAAATCGCTTCAAAGGTCAAAGCCCTGATCATCACTAAAGGTAGCCAAGGGTCGCACATTTACACTGATGGACGTGTCATTGAAATCCCTCCAGCGAAACCGGTCGCAACCCGTGATCCGACTGGCTGTGGGGATGCCTTCCGCGCGGGTCTCGTACATGGAATTCTTGAAGGTTTTGACCTTGAAACTACCGGCCGCATTGCCTCCCTCATGGGCGCCATCAAGGTAGAGTCCCCCGGCACCCAAAATCATGGCTTTACGCTCAAGGAATTCAAAGACCGATACCGGGAGAATTTTGGTTCCAGCCTCAGCTAGAAGAAGAGCCAAAATCATCCATCCAAAGTTATGCCGGTCTTCTTGAGCGTGAACGAGTCCTTGAAGAGGGGGGTGGTGCGTTCCGCCGGTGTGGTGAGCCTGTTATGTGTTCAGGAATCTTGGATTCCCTGAATCCTCCGGGCCTAAGAGCCTCAAGGGCCCAATCGCCAATTTGGGCTCGCACCAGACGGAGCGTCGGATAGCCGATCGCGGCCGTCATTCGCCGCACCTGGCGATTTCGGCCCTCCCGAATGGTCAGGCTCAACCAGGCCGTTGGAATGGACGCCCGGTAGCGGATGGGGGGATTCCGGTCCCATAAGCCCAAAGGCTCAATCATTCGCTCGACTTGGGCCGGCAACGTCGATCCATCCTTCAAAAGGACCCCGGCGCGAAGACGATCGAGATCGGTTTCCTCGGGCTCCCCTTCGACCTGAACCCAGTAGTTCTTGGCCATCTTGTGACGAGGATCGGCGATTTTCGACTGGAGCACCCCTGAGTCCGTCAAGATCAGTAGCCCTTCGCTGTCATAATCGAGCCTTCCCGCCGGTCTGAATCCTGGAAGGTCGAGATAATGTGCCAGCGTCTCACGGTCGCCCTCGGGATCTGTGAACTGCGACAAGACCCCAAAGGGTTTATTAAAAAGGATAATGCGGGCCACACCGATTTGCTCTATCTGCAACATTAGGCATTCTGCCGTATCGGTCGTGGATTGTCCCTGCCACATGGCCTGATGCGCCCGAGCACCTTACTTCTTTGAGCCCCAAGACAGATTGAATCATGACCAACCGTCCCCCCCGCACCCCTCGATCCACATTCCGGGATCGCGCTGAACCCTCCTCAGATTCCTGGTATTCAGAGATTCCTGAGCGCTCTGAAACCCGCCGCGTTTCCGAAATCCGAATCGCAGGGGGCCCCGCCGTTGGGGCACTGTTTCTGCATGACCCGGACCGGGTCTTGCGCTTTTTCTATGCCGAATCAAAATCGCGGAACGTGGGGGATTATTGTCGGGAACTCGCCCAGCGGCGATTGCCCTATCGCATGGTGCCGGATGGCGAACTCGAGAAAATCTATGGCTCTCCCCACCACGGGGGGCTGGTCGCTATCGCGACCCCCAAGACTGAGCATGCCCTCACCAGGCACAGTCTTTCGCAGTTAAAAGACCTAGGCCCCGTGCATTTTGTCCTGGATGGGATCGGCAATCCCCACAACATCGGCGCCATTGCAAGGTCTCTCGCCTTTTTTGGGTTCAAGTCGCTGATTCTTTCCGATGACCCCCGCCAAGCAGGACTCTCTGATGCCGCTTACCGGGTGGCTGAAGGAGGTCTTGAAGCCCTCACCATCTTCAGAGCAGAGGGTCTCCAGAATCTCTTGGAAGAGGCCCGAAAAGGCTTCAAGGTCACCGCGACCACGCTCTCACGACAGGCGCAATCCCTGAGGTCTCTGGCGGAGGGAAAACCTACCCCCCGGCTGATCCTTCTCGGGAACGAAGAGGAGGGACTGTCCTCTGAAAGGCTCAAATCCTGCGACGATCTTTTGATGATTCCAGGAACGGGCGATCTTCAGTCGCTCAATGTCGCCCAGACCGCCGCGATCCTGAGTTACGCCTTTCAGACCTCCGCCTTCGTTTCGAAACCGGCTTCAGGTCGTTTCCTAAGGAACCCGCCGAGGGGCTCAGGATCCGCACGAAAGGCAGGAACACCCCCGCGAGGAGGATCAGGAAACACCCCCAAAGGGCCCGCTCCGAAGGCTGAACCGCAAAAAAAGCCACGCTCACCCAAAGGCTCAAGACCGGGGACAAAAACGCCATCGCGCTGACCTTGGCGGCCGGTGCCCTCTGGTAGGCCCGGGTCAGGAAGAACTGGGCGATCGTTCCCAAAAGGCCGGCCCCTAGGGCCAGCCCCCAAGCCCTCTCATCCATCGGGAGTTTCAGACCCACGAATGAGAACCAGACGCCGTGGATCAAAAATCCGATCAGGCTGAAATAGAAGACGATGGTGACCGGGTGATTGCTTCGACCGGCCCGAGAGACCATGAGATAGGCCAGGGCCGCTAGAAATCCTGACCCCACCCCCATCAGACGCCCAAGAAGATCTCGATCTGCTTCCTGAGGGGCCATCAAAAGATAGAGCCCCACAAAGGCGCCCAGGATCGCAATCCAATCTCCCCAACGGTTTCGCTGACCCAGAACCCAAGGCCCCATAGCGGCGACAAAGATCCCGCTGGTCGCCGTCAGAAAGGCACTCTCCCCGGGACCGATGCGCTGGATGGAGAGAAATGAGAGCATCAGGGACGACCCACCAAAAAGACCCCGGAGCCACAGTGAGGGCCGAAGGTCGCCGAAGAGTGTCCTTACCTTGCCGGCAAGGAGTGCCGGAATGAAGACCACCCCGAGGTTCACCCCGACGCGAATGAAGCTCACCACCGGGGCTTCCAGGGGATGGGGTCCTTTCGAAACCGCAAACACGCAGCCTGCCATCGCGGCAAATAGGAGAGAGGCCAGCCCCATATCCAAAAGACCCAAAGCCTCTTTCGGATATTCCTTAGGTATTTTCATCAACTTGAAACATCCTTTCCATCAAATACCCTCAGAATAGGCCATTCAAGGGGAAAATCCCCTATAAAAAACAATGGGCAAATTCAAATTAGCGTGTTACCGTTATAGGGCCTTTAAAGTTCTTCCTGGCGTCAAGCACAGGATCTTCGCGAATCCGGCGCATCACAACGCTTTTTCTTGAAGTCCGCTCCCACACGAAGTAACTCGCCTAGGTTTTATCGTCCCTTTGGGGGACATTTGTTTTCAAGTACGTTCCGGCGACGTGTCGGGTTTGGAGTTCTAGCTTTATGAAAAATATTTATGTCGGCAACCTTTCGTTCAAGACCACCCAGGATGAACTGCGTGATGCCTTCGCACAGTTTGGCGACGTATCTTCTGTCAATGTCATCACCGACCGCATGACCGGCCAGTCCAAGGGCTTTGGTTTTGTTGAAATGGAAGATGCCGGCGCCGCTTCGGCGATCGAAAAGTTGAATGGCACCGATCTTGGTGGCCGCACCATCACCGTCAATGAAGCGCGTCCGCGTGACGACAGCCGTCCGGCCGGCGGTGCTCCGCGTCGCGGCGGTTTCGGTGGCGACCGTGGAGATCGCGGTGGCTTCGGCGGCGGTCGTCGCTTCTAAGTCCGGTCACTGTCCGGGATCTGGGGGCCGCATCGCGGCCCCTTTGCATTCAGAACCCTTAAGTTGTTTCATCACCAGAACACACGCAAACGCCATGAGACAGGGACCCCTCATCCTGGATCGCCGCTGGGAGGGTCCCCACGGTATCGGTCGTTTTGCCACCGAAATCGCCCATCGCCTTCCTCATCTGGCTCTCCCCCTCAAGGGGAAACCGCTCAGCCTGCTGGACCCCCTGAAGCTTCAGTTCACCCTGAATCAAACGCCCTCCTCTTCATTCCACCTGAGCCCTGGCTTCAACCCCCCCTTGGGAAATCCCCGCCCGTTCTTTTTCACCCTGCATGACCTGATCCATCTGGAGGTGCCGGAAGAATCCAGCCTCTTTAAAAAAGCTTACTACAGCACTGTCATCCGGCCAGCCCTTCACCGGGCCGTCGGCATTTTGACGGTTTCAATGCACTCGAAACAGAGAATCGTAGGTTGGGGTGGGATACCCTCCGAAAAAGTCCACGTGGTCGGTAATGGCGTGAGCCCCTGGTTTCACCCCGAAGGTCCTCGTTGGGGACCCACGCCCAAACCGTTCTTTCTTTATGTCGGAAATCACAAGCCCCATAAAAACGTCGGAGGATTACTGAGGGCTTTCGAAGCCAGCGGGCTGTCCCGCGAGTTTGATCTCGTCCTGACAGGCAACCCCACATCCGAGTTCACGCGCCAGAATCTCGATTGCCATCTATCAGAGCGTATTCACTTCACCGGATTACTTGGGGATGAGAAGCTGGCTGCCCTCTACCGAAGGGCCCATGCCTTGGTGATTCCCTCTTGGGTCGAAGGCTTCGGACTCCCGCTTCTGGAAGCCATGGCCTCAGGAACACCCGTTCTGGCAAGCCAACGTAGCGCGCTTCCCGAAATCGGGCAGGATGCCGTTGCTTACTTCGATCCAGGCCGCCCCGAGAGTCTGGTTGAGGGCCTGAGAGCCCTTCATCAGGATGATCTTCGTGACCGACTTCGACAAAGCGGTCTGATTCGGGCTCGGGATTTCTCCTGGAATCGGGTGGCACAATCGATCAAGGCCTGCCTGACTCACCATGGATTCTCAATGAACGGCGATTGAAACCCTCCATTGATTGCCTCGCACTTGTTCAATATGCATCAGCCGACTTTAGAGTCGCGTCGTTGTCGATGATCATTGTCCTGACAGTCCGTCTCTCGCGCCCCAGAACAAAAATCCCATGACCTCCGAAACTACTTCTCATTCCAACGCGCGCCTGTCCCTCTATCTGAACCTTGATCCCCCCCTGCGGGAGGTCGTTGCGCTGGTTGCAGTTAACTTCGCCCCGCTCGGGCTTCGTGAGATCAAATCGACGCTTGGTTTTTCTTCCTCTCAGAAATTGAATCTCGATCCAGCCGTTGCGGCGGGCCTCCTGCAGCGTTTTAAATCCGGCGCAGAAAAGGTGGCGTGTCCCCCCGAATGGCTGGATCTGATCTTGCGCCACCTGACCCAAGCCGGAGAACTCGCCCGCTTTGTTGAACTGGCCCACGTTGCCTGGCCTCTGGAAAGCCATTGGCCCGGGATGCCAAGATCCCGACTGGGCGACCTTCGTTTTGAATCCGGGGAACAGTTCATCCGGGAGATTCGAATCGCTCTTTATGAGGGTGACGAAGGCTACATCGACAAGATCATCACCTCTTTCCGAAAACATGCGACCCGCTATTGGCGAGAGGGATGGAGCGGAATACCCTCCGCAAACATCATCGGAATCCGCGCACTCCTCAATCCCTACGATGCCGCATGGTTCGCCTCGATTCCTGATCACCTCAAGCGTCGATTCCTTCCCGGCATCCTGATTCACCTCAGCGCCCGTTTCGGCTGGACCCCGGAGACCCTAAAAGATCTCAAGGCATGGGCTTTGCATCTGGGAATACCCTCAGGAAGCCTGGTTTTCGCGCTACTCGAAATCGGGCATTTGCCGGAGGCTATGGCACTGAGTCGCGAGATCCCGGAATCGGACCCCGAACGATGGGCCATCGAGGGCATTTTCGGTCTCCTCAACGGGGATCGCTTTTTCGGGCTGAGTGCGTTTGAAAAGGCCCTAAAATGCCACCGAAAAGCGACCGGGGAAAAGAAAGCAGTCCTTCCGGGAATTTTTGGAATCTTTCATTGCTTCGCCCTCCTGCTTCAAGGCACCCAGCTCAGTCGACTTCGAATCCTTATCAAGCAGGCCGACGAATGGCGGGAATCCTACCCTTCGTATTCGTCTCTGGAGGAAGGCCTCGAACTGGCAACCGCGCAGGCACCAAGCCCCCGTTTTCTCAGTGAACTTCTCCTTATAAAGTACGAGCACAACCCCAAAGCCCCCGACATTCTGACGTTCTGGCTGGGTCTTTTACTGATTCTCAAATACGAAGAGAACCCTTCCGTTCTGGGCGCCCTGTCGGGTCTGACGCAGCAAATGGCTGAACACCTCCGGGGGCAAGGGCTTTTGTGGCCCGCACTCGAGTTTGAGATCCTCCATGCTCGCCTTCAAGGCCAGGGGTCCGCCGCTAAGGACTCGCGTCTCAAGGATCTTGAGGGGGAATGGACCCTCCTGACCGATCGCGTCCAGTATGAGGCCCCCTGGGAAAAGACTCTGCGGGCCATTGAACAGCGCTTTCCCCCTAAAGCAAATATCGAAGAAAAGTGCGAGACCAAACCGGCCAAACCCTGCCGGCTGGCCTGGTTCGTCGAGCATCAATATGGCCAGCGTTACTTGGTGGAACCCCGTGAACAGAAGCTGAATTCCAAGGGCTGGACCAAAGGTCGCCTTCTGAGTGTTCAGAACCTGATCGAAGAACGAGGATTTGAAAGCGAACCCTCGGCGCAGGATCGTGAAATCATTCGCCATATCCGGCAGGGTCACTATTACCGATCCTTCCATCTGGAGGAAGGGGGCTGGAAAGCGCTTGTCGGACACCCCGCCGTTTTCGATCACGCAACGGGTCAGACTCTGGAGATTGAGGTCGTTCCCCCGGAACTCCGCATCCAGCGCGAGACGAATCATCAGGTCAGGATTTCGCTTTGGCCCATTCCCCAGGGGGAGGAATCACTGGTCTTTCATCGCCTCAGCGCCACGACACTTCGAGTCACCCCCATCCGCAACGATCATCGCCGTCTCCTTGAATCCATCGGCAACGGATTCGTGGTCCCCGAATCCCAACACACTCGACTCATCGAGAGCCTCAAGGGGATCGCAGCTCTCGTCACGATTCATTCAGATCTCGGGACCGTCGACATTGGCGGCATCGAAGCCGTTTCGGCCTCCACAAAACCCCGCCTACAACTTAGCCAAGAGGGAGAAGGACTGAATGTCTGCCTGCAAATGCGGCCTTTTGACACTCTCGGCCCCTATTTTCCTCCAGGATCCGGCCCCAAAAGCCTGATTACCGAGTCACAAGGGCAAAGGCTCCAGACCCAAAGAGATCTTCAGGCAGAGCTGTTGGTCGCGATGAACATTCAGGGCACCTGTCCAAGCCTCTCGGCAACCCTTGCCGAAGGTGCCGGCTGGACTTGGTTTCTGGACTCTGCCGATGCCAGTCTCGAATTTCTTCTTGAGCTCCAGTCATTGCCTTCGGAATCTCTGGATATCGAATGGCCGAAGGGCAAGAAAATCGAGGTACTGGGCGAAGCCTCTCCGGCAAAATTTAACATCCGAATTGGCCAGCAACGCGACTGGTTTGCCGTTTCCGGGGAACTTGAAACCGATCATGGTGAAGTCATCCTCCTGCAAACGCTCCTCAAGCTCACCGACAACGCGCAGCATCGCTTTATTCGGCTGGATGGGGACCGTTTTCTGGCACTGACCGCCTCATTGAAAAAAAGGTTGGATGACCTTCGCAGCCTGACCGAAGGCCAGGGAGCCTCCCGTAAAGTTCATCCCTTGGCACTTTCACTCCTTGAGGGGATGGCTCCTGAGTTCCAAAACTTTGAAACCGATGAGGCATTCAAAACTCGAATTCTTCAGCTCAAAGAGGCTCTCACGGCCCATCCTGCGCTGCCTTCAACTCTCACGGCGACACTCAGGGATTATCAACTCGAAGGCTATGTCTGGCTCTCCCGTCTTGCGGCATGGGGTGTCGGAGCCTGCTTGGCTGACGACATGGGGCTTGGAAAAACAGTTCAAACGATCGCCCTCATCCTTTCACGCGCGGCCAAGGGTCCCACCCTGATCATTGCCCCAACCTCCGTTGTGTTTAACTGGCACAACGAGATCCGGCGTTTCGCGCCAACGCTTCATGTTCAAAGCCTCGTTGGCGATCGAAAAGCGCAAATCGAAGGTCTCGGGCCCTTTGATGTTCTGGTGATCAGTTATGGACTGCTTCAGCAGGAGAGTGTCCTCGAACCTCTTCTGGCCATGCGGTATCGAAGCCTGGTTCTTGATGAAGCTCAAGCCATCAAAAATACCGCGACACAACGCTCAAAAGCCGTCATGGCCCTACAAAGCGACTTCCGGATTGCCCTGACCGGGACACCGATTGAGAATCACCTCGGCGAACTCTGGAACCTGTTTCGCTTTCTCAACCCCGGACTTCTGGGCTCTGAAGCCAGTTTCAATAAAAAATACGCCTTTCCCATCGAGCGAAATGGCTCGCGTGATGCCAAGCATCGACTTCGGCAACTGATTCAGCCTTTTTTTCTTCGGAGAACCAAATCAGAGGTCCTCGATGAACTGCCCGAACGGACCGAGATTGAGCTCAAGGTGGTCCTGACGGGAAAGGAGGCTGCATTTTACGAAGCGCTACGAAAAAAACTGGTCCAGGAGATCGAGGACTCAGATCCCCTGGCAGAGGATCGAAGGTTCAAGGTTCTGGTTGCGCTCACTCAACTGCGGCGGGCGTGCTGCAATCCCAACCTCATCGCTCCCGATCTTGAACTTGCGAGCAGTAAACTCGAGCTCCTCGGGACCGTTGTGGACGAATTGCTGGAAAATCGACACAAGGCTCTGATTTTCAGCCAGTTCGTTGACCATCTGGAACTGATTCGAAAGTCCCTTGATCAACGGGGTGTCCACTATCAGTACCTGGACGGCCGCACGCCGACTGCCGAGCGCAAACGACGTGTCGAGGCATTTCAGAGGGGGGAGGGCGATGTCTTCCTGATCAGTCTCAAGGCCGGGGGAACAGGCCTCAACCTGACGGCCGCCGATTATGTCATCCATCTCGATCCCTGGTGGAATCCCGCCGTGGAGGATCAGGCCTCATCCAGAGCCCATCGCATGGGCCAGGAACGTCCCGTGACGGTCTATCGCCTGATCACCCAAGGGACCATCGAAGAACAAATCGTCAGACTGCACAAAAGCAAACGGGAGCTGGCTGAGAGCCTTCTTGAAGGCGGTGATATCAGTGGTCGTATGGATTCGGATGAACTCCTTGCACTGATGAGGGCGGGGGCCCTGAACCCATGATGTCCAGGAAGCGTCCCGAAGAACACACGGCCGTCATCATTCTGAACTTTAAGCAACCGGATCTCACCCTTGCGTGCCTCAGTTCACTGGCCGAAATGAAGGGGCCGCCTCCCGATATCTATGTGGTAGACAACCATTCCGGTGATGATTCGTTGTTCAGGATTCAAGAAAGTCTGGATGCTCTCGTTGAAGCAAAGCCCAAAACTTACCGGCTACGGTCCCAAGATGCCGATCCACCGAGTATTCAGCGACCCGACTCGGCAGGCGAGAGGGCAACCATCTGCCTGATCTCTTCGGATCAGAACCGAGGTTTCGGGGGGGGAGTGAACCTTGGGCTCCGCGCAGCACTGTTGGACCCCACAATTCAACTCTTCTGGATCCTCAACAATGACACTGAGATTACCTCTGGGGCTCTTGAAGCTTTAAAAAGCGCCTTCAGACGGGATGCTTCTCTCGGGGTCCTCGGCTCCTGCCTCTGCTATCAGAATCACCCTGAGATGATTCAGGGGGTCGGTGGACTTTACAGGCCTTGGCTGGGCACCACCCAACATGTTCTGGGGGGGCAGCGATATCAAAAGGTTTTGGGCGGTACCACTCGTCCTCCCATCGACTATGCCGTGGGAGCTGCGGTGTGTATACGAAGAGACGTTCTTCTGGAGGCCGGGCTTTTTCCTGAAGATTATTTCCTCTATTTTGAGGACATGGACTGGGCCTTTTCGGTTCGAAATAAAGCCCCGCAATGGCGCATCGATTATTGCCTTGAGAGCGTGGTCCTGCATCAGGAAGGGGCCAGCACCGGTGCCAATGAATCGGAAGGCAAGAGGACAACCCTGCTGGCGGACTACTACTACCAACGCAACCGCCTTCGCTTTGCGCGGCGCTGGTATCCGGGCCGTTACCCTCTAGTCCACCTGACCCAGTTTTTGGTGTTCCTGAACCGATTGAAACGTCGCCAATGGTCACTGGCGGGTATCGCCCTAGGACTTTTCCTCGGCTGGGTTCCAAACCGACTCAAACCCAAGCCACCCCGCGATTAGAGGAGGGCTGCAAGCCCTGCAATGACGGCACTGAGATCCAGTAAGACGATCAATCCCACCGCGATACCGAGGACCAAAAGATAAATCGGATTGGTCACACTGAGGGCTCCCCCCAGAATCGAGAGAAGACCCGTGGTATCAAGACCCAGCGAGGTGATCTCGAAAGCCAGCCCCCCAAGCGCCTTAAGATCGGACAATCGGCTCGGGGCTTCGCCCGTGGGCTCGCCCTGAACCCTTTGGACGACGGTTCCGGCATAGGACTTGGCCCCGCCAAACCAATTCACAAGTCGCTCTGGAAGTCCCGTGGCCTCTTCAAGGACATACCAACCCCAACCCACCACCAAAGCAGGGAGAGCTAGAAAGACTCCCACGATAACGCTAACCGTCGGTGACCAGGCCCAGGCATGGCGCATCACAAGATCGAGGATTAGGGCTGCGGCCAGACCACTCAAGGTCAGGTTGCGCGCCACGCCTTTGAATCTTCGCGAAAGACCCTGCAGGACCTCGGCAAAGCGAAGGACATGATCCACCACCTTTTGACGGCGCGGATCCTGATTCTCGATCGTATCGGTCGTCGACATCGGATGTCCCTCCAGGTTTAGCCTTTCAATCAGCCGTTCAGTTTCTTCTTCAAAAGATCATTGAGCTGGGCCGGGTTGGCCTTGCCGCCGGTCGCCTTCATGGCTTGGCCGACGAAGAAGCCAAAGAGCTTATCCTTACCCCCCCGATACCCTTCAACCTGTTCAGGGTTAGCGGCCAGGATCTCATCGATGATGCCTTCAATCGCCCCGGTGTCGGTGATCTGACGCAGCCCCTGCTGATCAATGATGGCATCTGCGGAGGCATCACTCTCCCAAAGGGCTTCAAACACCTGCTTTGCGATCTTGCCGGAAATCGTCTCGTCGGCAATCCTCTGGAGCAGCCCCGCGAGCCTTTCGGCTTCAACCGGAGAGGCATCAATCTCGAGACCCGCCTTGTTCAAAGCCGCCGAAAGATCGCCCATGACCCAGTTGGCACAGAGCTTCGCATCACAAGCGGAAATGGCCACCACGGTCTCAAAATAACTCGCAAGTTCCCGCGTTGCCGTCAGAACCCCGGCGTCATACTCACTCAGGCCATAGTCCTTCGCAAAGCGCGCCTTCTTCTCATCAGGAAGTTCCGGAAGCTGGGTTCGGATCTCTTCAATGGCTGCCGATGTGATTTCAAGCGGCAGAAGATCGGGGTCGGGGAAATACCGATAGTCGTTCGCTTCTTCCTTGCTCCGCATGGAGCGGGTTTCATCCTTATTGGCATCGTAGAGACGGGTTTCCTGGACGACGCTGCCACCACTTTCAATGAGATCGATCTGGCGTTCAATCTCAAAATTGATGGCGCGCTCAACGAAGCGGAAGGAATTGAGGTTCTTGATCTCGGCGCGGGTTCCAAACTTTTCCTGCCCCACCGGCCGGACGGACACATTGGCATCGCAGCGGAAGGATCCTTCCTGCATGTTGCCGTCACAAATCTCAAGATACCGCACCAGCGAGTGCAGTTTCTTCATGTAGGCCACCGCTTCCTTGGCGGAGCGAAGATCCGGTTCTGAGACGATCTCAAGGAGTGGCGTTCCGGCGCGGTTCAAGTCAATCCCCGAGAAGCCTTCAAAATCCTCATGGAGCGATTTTCCCGCATCTTCCTCAAGATGCGCGCGGGTCACCCCGATCACTTTCTCAACCCCATCGACTTCGATCGTGAGCTTCCCATGGCCGACGACGGGAAGGTCGTACTGGCTGATCTGGTAGCCCTTGGGAAGATCCGGATAGAAATAGTTCTTCCGGGCAAAAACCGAGCGCGGCGTGATAGAGGCCCCGATGGCGAGACCCAATTTCACGGCCATCCGGACGGCTTCCTGGTTCAGGACGGGAAGGACCCCGGGAAGCCCCAGATCAATCGCGCAGGCCTGGGTGTTGGGTTCGGCGCCATAGGCGGTGGCGGCTCCAGAAAATATCTTCGACTTGGTCGCAAGCTGGGCGTGGATTTCAAGCCCGATGACGGTTTCCCATTGCATATGCATCAACCTTCGATTCTGTTACGGCATTTAAGCTTCAATTGGGGAAAGGCTCTCTCAGAGCCCCGGTGAACGGGTGTGCCAATCGGTGACCTGCTGGTACCGGTGCGCGACGTTCAAAAGCTTCTGTTCCGAGAAATAATTGCCGATGATCTGCATGCCCACCGGCAGATTCTTAGAGAATCCGACCGGCACCGACATGCCGGGAAGGCCTGCAAGATTCACCGCGATCGTGTAGATGTCCGAAAGGTACATCGCAATCGGATCCTGACTCTTCTCCCCGAAACGGAAAGCGACCGAGGGAGAGGTTGGCCCCATGATGACATCGACCGATTCAAAGGCGGTTCTGAAATCTTCGCTGATCAGGCGGCGGATCTTCTGGGCCTTAAGGTAATAGGCGTCATAGTAACCGGCCGAGAGGGCATAGGTGCCAATCAGGATGCGGCGCTTGACCTCGGCGCCAAAGCCTTCACCGCGAGAGCGCATGTAGAGGTCCTTAAGATCCTTGGGATTCTCACAGCGATAGCCGTACCGAACACCATCGAGGCGCGCAAGGTTCGAAGAACACTCCGCAGGCGCTACGACATAGTAGGCGGGACCGGCTAGCTTCATGTTCGGAAGCGAAACTTCAACGACCTTGGCTCCGAGCTTTTCGTATTCCGCAACGGCGCTCTGGATGAGAGCCCCGATTTCGGGATCCAGACCCTCCCCGAAGAACTCCTTAGGGAGACCGATCCGAAGCCCTTCAAGGCTTCCCTCAATATTCGCGCTGTAGGCTTCGACCGGACGCTCGACACTGGTCGAATCCTTGGGGTCAAAACCCGCCATGCCTTCAAGAAGCAAAGCGCAGTCCTCGGCCGTCCGGGCCATGGGACCCGCTTGGTCGAGACTTGAGGCAAAGGCGATCATGCCCCAGCGGGAGACTAGACCATAGGTCGGCTTGAGCCCCGTGATGCCACAAAAAGCCGCAGGCTGGCGGATGGAGCCACCGGTATCAGTGCCGGTAGCTCCTGGAACCAGACGCGCTGCAACAGCTGCTGCTGAGCCCCCCGAAGACCCGCCAGGCACGGTTCCCAAATCCCAAGGGTTCTTCACCGGCCCATAGAAGCTGGTTTCATTCGAGGAGCCCATGGCGAATTCGTCCATGTTGAGCTTCCCCAGCATCACGGTGCCGGCGGCATCCAGGCGCTCAACGACCGTTGCACTGTAGGGCGCAATGAAGTTGTCCAGCATCCGAGAGCCGCAACTGGAACGGACACCTTTGGTACAGAAGATATCCTTCTGACCAATCGGAACCCCGGTCAGGGGACCTGCGTTGCCTTGGGCAATCCGAGCATCGGCAGCTTCCGCGGCCTTTAGCGCCTGATCTTCGGTGACCGTAATAAAGGCATTCAGGGAAGGGTCTATCGACTGGATCCGGCCTAAATAAGCCTGGGTCAGTTCGAGGCTGGAATAGTCCTTGTTTCTGAGACCCTGGCTCAGTTCGGCAATGGTCTTTTCATGCATGATCGAGGTTCCGTTTCCCCCGGTGGGGGTTTGACTTCGGGACAGGGTTTGAGCCCAAATGTAGGGCTCTTAAAGTTCTGGCTTACTCGATGACCTTGGGAACCAGGTAGAGACCTGCTTCCACTTTGGGGGCAATCGACTGAAAGAGTTCTCGCTGGTTTTCCTCGGAGACGACATCGGGACGGAGCCTTTGCACCTGATCGAGAGGGTGCGCCATCGGGCTCACGGCGTCGGTATCGACAGCGCTCATTTGTTCGATGAAATCGAGGATCCCGGAGAGATCCCGAGCATACGCCTCGGTCTTCTCGGCATCGATGGAAAGCCGCGCCAGAAAGGCGATTCGGTTGACTTCTTCAGGGCTCAGAGACATGGTGTGGAATCTTGGGGAAAAGTGACAGTCAAGAGGCGTTACAATAGCCCCCATTATTCTGGAAGCGGAAAGCCGCGTCAAAAGGAAGTGGCCCCTCAAAGCCTAAGTCGCTGGGGCGTTTCGGTGAATTTCTCCAAAGTGAGGATCCCGGACCATTGATGCGCTGACCCGCCATTTGCATTCAAACCCATACTCTACGGCTAAGACCCTATGTTCCTGAAGCAGCTCCGGGGATTCTATTCGACCGACCTCTCCATCGATCTTGGCACGGCCAATACGCTCATCTATTGCCGAGGCAAGGGCATTGTCCTTAACGAACCCTCGGTCGTCGCCATTCGCGAAGACCGAGTGCGGGGCCAAAAAAGCGTCGCCGCCGTGGGATCCGAAGCCAAAACCATGCTCGGCCGCACCCCTGCCAACATTACCGCGATTCGGCCCATGAAGGATGGTGTCATTGCCGACTTCACCGTCACAGAAAAGATGCTCCAGTACTTTATTCACAAGGTGCATGAGAGCCGGCTGTTCCGTCCGAGCCCCCGTGTTCTGATCTGTGTCCCCAGCAGCTCCACTCAGGTCGAACGCCGTGCGATCCGCGAATCGGCCCTCGGCGCTGGGGCCCGCGAGGTCTACCTGATTGAAGAACCCATGGCGGCCGCCGTCGGTGCGGGTCTTCCTGTCGATGAAGCCCGAGGCTCCATGGTCCTTGATATTGGGGGGGGCACCTCCGAAGTCGGCATCGTATCTCTCAACGGGGTGGTCTACTCCTCTTCTGTCCGCATTGGCGGCGATCGCTTCGATGACGCGATCATGAGCTATGTGCGAAGGAACTATGGCACCCTGATCGGTGAAGCCACCGCAGAACGCATCAAGCACGAAATCGGATCCGCATATCCTGGGGCGGAGCTTCGCGAAGTCGAAGTCACGGGCCGAAACCTCTCCGAAGGGGTGCCGCGGAGTTTCATCCTTTCCAGTAACGAAATCCTCGAAGCCCTTCAGGAGCCGCTCCAGAGCATCGTCGAAGCCGTGAAGACGGCCCTTGAACAAACCCCACCGGAACTGAGCTCGGATGTGGCCGAGCGCGGTATTTACCTGACCGGGGGCGGTGCGCTGCTGCGCGACATCGATCGCCTGATCGCCGAGGAAACGGGACTTCCGGTCCATATCGCCGACGATCCTCTGACCTGCGTCGCTCGCGGTGGTGGTCGCGTTCTGGAGCTTCTGGATACCAAGGGACTCGCCCTCTTTTCGCTGGAATAAACCCCGGCCGCATCGTTTTGATCGATGTCCAGCCCACAGGCTATGCGCTATACCCCTGACAGCAAGTCTCTTTTTGGAAGTGGATCCACACTCCACTTCAAACTGATCTTTTGCCTGATCGCCTCGATCGGTTTCCTTGCGTTTGAAAACCGGGAAGCCTCGACCGCGCAGCGGGTGCCCTTTGCCGCCCTGGTTGAACCGGTTCGCCAACTGGTCAGCGGCCCTGCTAGCATTTTCCAGAAACTTTCGGACTGGTCGACCAGCCAGCGGGATCTGGTGGCCGAAAATCGAAGGCTCCGCGAAGAAGCACTTTTACTTCAGGGCAAACAGCTTCGCTTTGAAGCCCTCGAACAGGAAAACAACCGACTTCGGGGCTTGCTCGACAGCACCTTCAAGGTCGGAGATCAGGTCCTGATTGCGGAGCCGCTTCTCATCAATATCGTTCCTTACGAAAATCTCCTCGTCGTCAATAAGGGAGAGCGCCACGGCGTTAAGGCAGGGCAGGCCGTGGTTGATGGTAAAGGCCTGGTAGGGCAGGTGCTCCGGGTGACCGGTCGGACCTCCGACATCGTCATGATCACCGACCCCACTCACGCAACTCCCGTCCAAATCAATCGGACGGGTCTTCGAACGATTGCCGTCGGGAATGGCCGAACGGATCGGCTCGACCTTCCCTATCTTCCCGGAAATGCGGATATTGAACCTGGGGATCTCCTGGTGACCTCCGGCCTCGATGGGATCTTTCCAGCGGGTTACCCCGTGGCCCAGATCATTCCCCGCCCCGAGGGGGATCCTTCGGCCACACGCACGGTCGCTGTTCCTGTGGCCCGACTGGACCACAACCGCGAGGTCCTGATCGTTCGCAGCGACACCACCCCGCTCCTTCGGATTCCGGATAAGTCGGAAAGCCCGGGGGCTGAATCCGCCGCACCCCATGACCGATAATACGGAGGCCCCAGGATCCCTTCGGGTCCTTCTGAGCTTTGCCATTGCCCTCATCCTTAGAATCGTTCCCCTGAAACCGGCCTGGGCGCTTCTCAACCCTGACTGGGTCGCTCTGATTCTCATTTTCTGGACCCTTGCGATGCCTCAGCGGGTGGGTGTGCTGCGCGCCTGGCTGCTGGGGCTGATCGCCGATGCCCTGACAGGGCGGCTCTTGGGACAGCACGCTTTGGCCTATGCGGTCATGGTTTACCTCTGCATTCGGGGGAAAGCCAGTCTCTCGGTTCTAAGAAAGCCCGTCCAGGGCATCTGGATCCTGGGGCTTCTGATGATCGGGCAACTCGTCATTCGATGGACCGAACAACAGGAGCTCCCCCCCGGAATGGAACTCGCCTACTGGTATCCCAGCCTCACCGGTGCCCTGGTCTGGCCCCTTCTGGTCTGGATCCTTGGCCGAAATGATGTGCGGGGTCACCCTTGAGCGGGCATCTGACCGTCGAGGACGCCGTCCGCGAAAACCGGCTTTTCCTCAACCGCATCATCGGCAGCATTATTGCGATGATGCTGGGCGTCACACTCCTCATCCTTCGCCTCGTTTACCTTCAGGTTGCAGGGCACCAGCAATATGCCTCCCTCTCGAGGGAAAACCAGGTCAAGATCGCACCGATCACCCCCACCCGGGGCGTGATTCTTGACCGTAACGGAGAACCTCTTGCGGACAATTACGTCACCTTTAGTCTCGAGGTCGTTCCGGAACTCGTGTCGGATCTCGATGGCCTCTTAAAGGATCTTGAGGCCATCATTCATCTCTCCGAAGCCGAGATCGCGGATTTCAAGGCTCTCAAGGCCAAGCGCAAGGATTACGAGAGCGTCCCCATTCGCCTGGGACTCTCAGAAGAGGACGTTGCCCATATCGCGGTCAAATTGCCGTGGCTCCCCGGGGCGGGCATTCGAACGCGCATGATGCGGAATTATCCCTACAAGGATCTTGCGGCCCATGTGGTGGGCTACATCGCAAGGATCAATGAAAAGGAATTGCAGGATCTAGATCCCTCCCAATATCAGGGCACCTTTTTTATCGGCAAAAATGGGCTTGAAAAAAGCTACGAGACGATTCTCCATGGTCGGACCGGACACCAGGAGTTCGAGGCCAATGTCAGAGGCCGGGTGGTGCGCCAGCTCGGGACCGTCCCTGCAACCGATGGGGCCAAACTCACCCTGTCTCTCGACATCGGCCTTCAGAAAGTGGCGATGGACGCCCTTGGGGAATTCCGCGGTGCCGTGGTGGCCATCGATCCCACCAACGGCCAGGTTTTGGCTCTCGCGAGCAAGCCTAGCTATGATCCAAATCCTTTCATTCAAGGGATTGACCGAAAAAGCTACGACGCCCTACAGAAGGATGAGGCTAAACCCCTCTATGACAGGGCCACACGAGGAGCTTATCCTCCAGGCTCAACGGTCAAGCCATTGGAGGCCTTGGCGGGACTTGAACTTTTGAACATCGCACCGGGTGCCCGCATCGCCTGCCCCGGCTACTACCGGCTCCCTGGATCGGCTCACAAATATCGCGACTGGGCCCACTCCGGGCACGGGGCCACCGACATGCATCTTGCGATCATGCAGTCCTGCGATGTCTACTTTTATGAACTTGCGGTTCGCCTTGGAATCCGCCGGTTGCATGACTTCATGCAAGGCCGATTTGGCCTCGGAAAAATCACCGGCATCGATCTCCCCGGCGAAAAATCGGGGCTTTATCCTTCAGAAGACTGGAAGAAATCGAAGCGCAAGCAGGAATGGAGTCTTGGAGATACCGTCATTGCCGGCATCGGCCAGGGTTTTGTCACAGCGACCCCCCTTCAGATGGCCAAATCAATGGCGATCCTTGCAAACCATGGCATGGACGTCGAACCCCGCCTCGTCAGTAGGATTCGATCCGACATCGACCTTGAGGATCCCTACCCTCGGGCGAGCTCCCCCACTGGAAGGGCGATTGATCCCGGCCATTGGGATACGGTGGTCTCCGCCATGGTCGATGTGATCCAGAAGGGAACCGCGCATCGCATTTCTTATGGACTGGACTACAAAATTGCCGGAAAGACCGGAACCGCCCAGGTCTTTACCGTAGCCCAAAACCAGAGCTACAAGAGCATGCGACTGACGCAATCGATGCGGGACCATGCCTGGTTTGTCGCCTTTGCACCGGCCGATGCCCCTAAAATCGCCATTGCTGTGATTGCCGAAAATGCCGGCCACGGCGGCACCATCGCGGCCCCGATCGCCCGCGCGGTCATGGACCATTACCTTCATTCCAATCCATGAAGAACGATCCTGCCCTAAGTGACCTCCATCTCGAGAAGCCCCCGCGCCTCGGATTCTTGAGTAATCTCCCCATTGATCTTCCCCTTCTCGGGGGGCTACTGCTGCTCTCATCGATCGCGATGGTGGTGCTCTATTCTGCATCCGGCCAATCGGTGGATGTTCTCATCCGACAGGGGCTGCGTCTGATGCTTGCGCTCGGGGTCATGGTCGGCATCGGAATGGTCCATCCACGCCAGCTCGCCAATATCAGCCCCATCCTCTATCTGGTCGGGAGTTTGATGCTGGTCTTGGTCCTTCTGATGGGCAAAATCAGCATGGGGGCCCAACGATGGCTGGATTTGGGCTTTATCCGGTTCCAGCCCTCAGAGCTCATGAAGATCGCCACACCGATGATGGTCGCCTGGTATCTCGCCATGATTCCACCGCCGCCGGCTTTCCGTCAGTTTGCTCTCGCTGGGCTTCTCATCCTGATTCCAGCGCTCCTCATCGCGAAGCAACCCGATCTGGGTACCGCCATTCTGGTTGGAAGCTCAGGCGCAGCCGTCATTTTTCTTTCAGGTCTTTCCTGGTGGACCCTAGGAGGTCTTGCGCTTGTCGGCGGCGCTTCCCTCCCAATCCTCTGGCAATTCCTGCACGGATACCAAAAGGACCGAATCCTGATGCTCCTGAACCCTGAGGCCGATCCTCTGGGACGGGGCTATCACATCATCCAGTCGAAGATCGCGATAGGATCCGGCGGAGTGAGTGGCAAAGGATGGCTGCATGGCACCCAGGTTCATCTCGAGTTCCTGCCTGAGAGTTCGACGGATTTCATCTTTGCTGTGCTTGCCGAGGAATTTGGCCTGGTCGGCTGCCTTGGCCTTCTCGCCGCCTACTTCATCATCTTGGCCCGCTGTCTCTATATCGTGGTGCAAGCTAAGGATCGCTTTAGCCGATACCTTGCCGGCGCCCTGACCCTGACCTTCTTTGTTTATATTTTCGTCAACATCGGGATGGTCATCGGGATCCTCCCCGTAGTTGGCGTTCCTTTACCACTCGTGAGCTATGGAGGTACGTCCACGGTCACCCTGCTCGCAGGTTTTGGCATCCTGATGTCGATCCAGACCCATCAGAATCGACAGTTCGATTAATCCCAAAAATCTGCGGTATCCTTCCCTCAAGTCCCCTTCAGCAGCCTGATCCAAGCCCCATGATTTCTATGCGCTTTGCCCCAGCCTTTCTCGTGACGTTCCTGGTTCTCTCGGGATGCAGTACCCCCACGTCAACGCCAGCCCCAAGCGAAACGCAGAAGGCGACAGCTCCTGAAAAGACGGTGACAGAAACCGGCGAACCTTCGGTCATCCTGCCTCCGAATCCCGGTATTTCAGATCGCCCTCAGGTTCGCGGCTTTATCGATGAGATGGTGGGTAAACATGGTTTTGACCGAAATGTTCTTCGAAGGGCCTTTGATGAGGCCGGAATCGTCCCGCAGATCCTGGATGCCATGGCCAAGCCCTATGAAGCCAAACCCTGGTTCGCCTACCGAAAGCTCTTCCTGACCGAAAAGCGCATTAATGGTGGACAAAAGTTCATGGCGGAGAATGAGGCGGCCTTCCAGCGGGCGAAATCCCATTATGGGGTTGCACCTGAAATGATCACCGCCATCATCGGCGTCGAAAGTGCCTATGGGGTCAAGCCCGGTAAGTATCGGGTCATTGATTCCCTCTCCACTCTCGCTTTTGATTATCCCCGTCGTGCGTCCTTTTTCCGGGGAGAGCTCGAACAGTTCCTTCTTCTCTGCCGGGATGAGCATGAAGACTTTCTGAGCCCTCAAGGTTCCTACGCAGGTGCAATGGGTATGCCTCAATTCATGCCCTCCAGCTACAGAAAGCTTGCAGCTGATGGGGATGGCGATGGACGGCGAGACATTTGGAAAAATCCGGCCGATGCGATTGCGAGTGTTGGCAATTACTTTGCCAAAAACGGCTGGCATTCAGGAGAACCCATCGCGGTTCCGGCACGCGTTCGAGGTGATGCCTACCGACAGGCGGTCAGCACCAAATCACCGAAGGCGAACCTTTCGATCCAGCAACTGGAAGCCATGGGCGTGACCCCTGAAGGACGCGTTCCCTCTAATCTTAAGGCCGGACTTCTCGAGCTTCAGGGCGAAAAGGGGCCTGAATACTGGATCACCTTCCACAACTTCAACGTGATCATGCGCTACAACCATAGCCCCTTGTATGCCATGGCTGCCAATGAATTGGTCCGGACCTGGTCGCGTCCTTAACGGTTTCTCCCGGGGACGGAGTCGCTCGCGTGAAGGATCAGAGAGATTTCGGGAAGTCTGATGAGTCCTAGTGGGGCATCTGAGGCCTCTAAAAGCTCAGGCATTTTGCCGAGCCCCCTTCTGATCTACGATTGGCCTCTCATTGAACAGCCTCTTCGCCTTTTTAGAGACATCGTCGATGCCGTCGATGGAGCGCTCCTGTATTCAATCAAGGCTCAACCTTTCTCGAGGCTTCTGACGCGGATCAACCCCTGGGTGAACGGC
Organism: Methylococcaceae bacterium; assembly: GCA_044350805.1. GTDB lineage: Bacteria > Pseudomonadota > Gammaproteobacteria > Methylococcales > Methylococcaceae > UBA6136. The sequence continues at coordinate 3,159 of JBILGU010000015.1, read as the reverse complement.
TTCGCTGTCAGCTCCCTCTTTGAGGCACGGCTCGTCAAAGCGTCAACGAAAACACCAACGGAAACCCATCTCACGAGCCCCGGGATTCGGGGAGAGGAAATCGATGAGCTGGCCGCCCTCTGTTCCCACATCAATTTCAACAGCCTCGGCCAATTTGAACGGCTAGGGGCAAAAATCCGTGGCTCCGCCCAACTCGGTCTTCGGATCAACCATGGGATTTCCAGCATTAGGGATGATCGCTACAACCCGTGCCGAGAAGCATCCAAACTCGGGGTTCCTATCAAGGAACTTAAAGAATTCATATTGGCCCAGCCGGATCTGTCCAAAAGACTCAAGGGGCTCCATTTTCACACGCACTTCCTTGAGGCCGATGCGAGGCCACTGGGGAATGCACTCCAGTCGATTGAAGAAGCGCTCGGCGATTTTCTTGGGGATCTGGAGTGGATTAATCTTGGGGGAGGGTACGCACCTCGGAATGAGGCCGATGTTCTCGCATTTCAGGATGTGCTCAGGGAATTTCAGAAGCGATTCAAGGGAAAGATCATTCTTGAACCCGGTAATGCCATCATCGGAAGGGCAGGATCGCTTCAAACCCAGGTGATTGACCTTTTTGAACGGGATGGCCAAGCCATTGCGATCCTGGATACCGGCGTCCACCATCTTCCTGAAGTCTTTGAATACCAAAAGGCCCCCATCATTAAGGAATCAGATCCAGAAGGACGGTTTCGTGTCCTTCTCGCCGGGTGCACCTGTCTTGCAGGGGATCTTTTTGGCTCCTACAACTTCAAGCAACCCCTATTGCTCGGCGATACCCTCACCCTTGAAAATGTGGGGGCGTATTCATTGGTCAAAGCCAGCCGCTTCAATGGTCATGATCTACCCGCACTTGCGATTCGGGAGCCCTCGGGCACAATAGAATTGCTGAAAACCTTCGGCTATTCCGACTACCTGAGGCAGTGGGGATTTTCATCATCGATCTGAATCCCCATGCTGCAGCGCATTGTGATGAAGTCCGCTTGATGGGAACTCTTTACCTTCGAGGGAAAACACACAGGCACTTTGCCGATGAAGCCCGAACGACATCGCCATCTCTTCCAAATCATTCGCTTTGTCATGCTGCTTTTGTCAGCAAGCATCCTCTTCGGCTGCGCCAGCACACCCAAACCCACACCTCAAACGCCATCCCCAAAAGCCAATATCAATCTTCAAATCGTTCGAGATGCCTTGAGTCTTAAGGGCATTTCCTATCAATACGGGGAAGAAACACCGGAACAGGGTTTTGACTGCTCAGGCTTCGTGCAATACGTTTATGGGCGCCATGGGGTTCATCTCCCCCGAACGGCTTATGAAATGGCGACTTCGCTGCCAGCTCTTGATGAAACGCTCCGTGAGCCGGGGGATCTTGTTTTTTTTAATACCACGGGAAGGCCTTATTCCCATGTCGGCATCTACATTGGCCGAAATCGCTTCGTCCATGCCAGTAGCGCGCAAGGGGAAGTCTTGGTCTCTGAACTGGATACACCCTACTGGTCAAAGCACTATCTTGGGATGCGTCGACCTGCCCATCATCACTACAAAGAGACGAGTACGGTTGCAAACGGTCGTTGGTTTTACTGAGTTCAAGAGGAAATATCACTAAATTCATTAAACTGGGTGTCGTTGCGATTTGCGTCCAAGGCTTGGAACGCTTACCCTCACACAGGGGGGCATACCCCAAAATATCAATAAATTGGTACTTCGGAGGAAAAGACTTATGAAGAAAATCATGTTGCTGCTGATTGAAGCCCTAGCCAAAGTGGGCCTAGACAAGCTACCACGGGCACTATCCTTTGGCGCTGTTCTGGTTGTCGCCCTGGCCTTCGTTACCGGCTCCTTCTCATTCACACACAGCTGGTTTAGCTTCGTATTCCGTTGGTTCCACGTCATCTCAGGTGTCATGTGGATCGGTCTCCTCTGGTACTTCAATTTTGTCCAGATTCCCTCAATGCCGAAGATCCCGGATGAACAAAAGCCTGCGATCGGTAAAGTCATTGCCCCGACCGCTCTCTTCTGGTTCCGTTGGGCCGCGCTTTCAACCGTTGTCACCGGCATTGTTGTTGCTGGCATGCAAGGCTATATCGGACACGCAATGTCGCTTGGCCTCGTTGGCGAAGGTCCTGCCCGCGACATCTATATCGGGGTAGGTATGTGGCTTGGCTTGATTATGGCTTTCAACGTCTGGAACATCATTTGGCCCAATCAGAAGATTGCGCTGGGTATCGTTGATGGGACTGCTGACGAAAAGAAGGCAGCAGCCCGCGTGGCCATGCTGACCAGCCGTTTCAACACGATGTTCTCAATCCCCATGCTGTACTTCATGGTTGCCGCTCAGAACGTCGGCTAAGCCAACACGGAAGAGCTCTGGATTCACTTGATTGGATCCAGAGCCCTCTCCTCTCAGATTATCTCTCGTTAACAAACCCGACTTTCTAATGCCGATGGAGTCACTTCCCCTTCGGGATATTCACCTCCCCTTGCCGGTGGGTATCTGGCCTCTGGCACCCGGTTGGTGGTGCCTGATTGCCGCGCTCATTGCTGCGATAGCGATCATCCTTGTTCTGATTCAGCGACACCGCAGACCCACAGCTTTAAAGCAAGCTCTCACTGAGGTGGAGCGCTTATTGGGAACATCTGAAATTTCCAATGTACAGCGCAATCAAGAGATCTCACTGATACTTAAGAAGCTGGCGGTGACAACCTATCCTCGAGAGGATGTGGCGGGCCTGTCCGGACAGGACTGGATTACGTGGGTTCGATCGCAAGTAGAAGGTGGAACTCTCTCTGCCCAGTTATTGGAGTTCCTTAAGCTTGGCCCTTATAGCGCAAAAGAAAACGTTATTCAGGATCCTGATGGTTTTCGAACTGAAATAAAAGCACTTCTCATTACTGTTGGTAGCTCAAAGGTGTCATTAATATCTAAATGGCTAGAGAGCCTTCCTTTTCTAAAGTCGAAAAAGGCCAAGTAAAAGTCTTACCGATTTCTCCAAAATCCGCTTTCGGCCAAAAGCAGCCAATAGCTATGGTGTGTGGACTCGACGCATGATGGTTACACTGATACCTTAATCGGCTAACGATCAACTCATTACTTGACATGCCCATTATGGGTATCATAATGCCCCA